>CAKSZJ010000001.1 GCA_934525595.1 uncultured Chiayiivirga sp.
GGGATGCCAGCTTGTTGCCAAGTCGCATCAGAATCGACGAACCACAGAATAAGCCAAATAGCGGGACAGTGAATTTTTGGGATGAATGGCAGAATCCAGTCAAAGATAACCGGCTAGTGATTGCTGTCGATAACTGGCGAAAGCAGAATATTCAATAGCCTAAATTTGCCACATTGCATAGATGAAAACCTCAAGTGGTGGCCACTTATTTGGCAAGAAACCAGGAAGTTTCAATTCGGCTTAGCCGTTAATAAACCGGAGGGGGAATGATTAATCTTGCGAAGTGGTGCGTTGAATCTGAGGAGACATTTGCGAAGCACAAGTTACGCCGAATGGCCGTTAACGCAGCGACGCAGACGCAAGCGGTCAACGCAATCGCGAAGGCTATACCTGACTACTACACAGATCCGCAGCGCGTTGCGTCTTTGCTGAAGAAGCTAGGTAAACCGGCTGCTGCTGCCCATGTCGAGCAGAAGCTCCCGACGAAGATTTCCATTCGCTCTGGCGATCTCGGCGAAATTCTTTGCAACGCTTACGTTCTCGAAGCTACGTCTTTCAGCCTCGGCATCAAGCGCCTGCGCTGGAAGGATCATCGCAACATGTCGATGCGCGGCGAAGACGTGCTTGCCTTTGAGCTGGGGCCGAAGAACAACCGCTTGAAAATCCTCAAGGCTGAAGTGAAAAGCCGGGCCGCAATGAGCACCGCCGTTATCGGTGACGCCAGAGTAGCTCTTTCCGCAAATAGCGAACTTCCATCACCGCATGCACTCGCCTTCGTCGCTGATCGTTCGCACCAGACCGGCGACACAATCCTCGGCGATGCTCTGGACAAGGCTCAACTAGAGGACGGTATCCGACCGTCGCAGGTGTCTCACATGCTCTTCACGTTCTCGGGCAACAACCCGGTAAAGCTACTGAAAACGAATCTCCAAGCCTATTCGGGTTCAGTGCCGCAGCACTATGTGGGCCTTCATGTCCAAGGGCACCAGGACTTCATCAAGGCGGTCTTTGCGGCAGTGAGCAAATAATGGCCGCGACACTTGAAGAACTCAGGACGAGCATCGATGCAGCCACAGTGCCAGGATTCCGTGCCCGTCTGCTTGCACGGGGGCTGGCACGCGGGATGATCTGGCGCGAGGGCGTGCTGCCTGAGGAGGCGCCGAACTTCGGTCTAGAGTTGTCGGATGACCTGTTGTCCTACGGCTACTCACTGCTGCTGCATGGCCTCCGCTACACCGACTTAGGAGGTGATGCTGCGACAGCGCGCAAGGCATTCGAGGTGTCTGCTGAGGCGCTTGAAGCTGTGGTCGAACGGGGAGCGGCCTATGCCGAGCGTGACTTTCACCGCCTTGTCGCCGCAGCCGCCTACCACCTAGGTCGATTCTCGGCTCGGGCCTACTCGCTACTATTCAAAGGACTCGCCAAGACAAATCTTTCAACGATGGAGAAGGCGCTGGCCAAGCTCATGCTCCGTGACCTTGATGGCTTGGCTGAGGATATTGGTGCATGGTTCGCCGCTGGTCGAGGAAGTGAAGAGGCACTTGTCGCCGCGCTGAGCCAGTCGAACGTGCAAGACAACGGCGTGGGTGCAATAGAGGAAGAAGCACATGACGGGAGAATCGACGTTGTGCTCATTGCCCTCGAAGACAACTTCATGGCTGCACTGGCGACCGCGACGCTAGCGCTGGAGCGCGGCGATGAAGCGTTGCTGTCACGAGCACGCGAGCGGCTACAGAACGGCATCGAGGTTGCCGCTGACCTCGAACTCGTACCTGCGTGGTGGATTCATCGCCTGACTATCCACCTGCTGGGCGACCTCTGGGACACCAGCTTCCACAAGGTATTACCGCTGGGAGGACTCCCTGGTAGCGATGTCGGCGATTGGGCACGATTGCGCAAGCTCTTTATCGCTTCTCTCTATCGCAGAAGCAAAGCCGAGATAGAACTCTGGCCATCGCAACTTCAAGCAGCGCGGCGCGTGCTCGATACAGGCGTGAACCTAGTGCTATCGCTGCCGACCAGTGCCGGCAAGACGCGCATCGCTGAACTGTGCATACTGGCTAGCCTCGCACGCGGCAAGCGAATCGTCTTCGTCACTCCACTTCGGGCGCTATCGGCACAGACCGAGGCCGGGCTACGGCGCACGTTCGCCCCACTGGGCAAGACCGTTTCGAGCTTGTACGGCAGCATCGGCGTCAGTGGAGCCGACGTCGATGCGTTGCGCTCAACGGACATCGTAGTCGCCACACCCGAGAAGCTTGACTTCGCACTGCGCAGTGATTCAACACTGCTAGACGACGTAGGCCTCGTGGTGCTCGACGAAGGGCACATGATTGGTCTAGGCGAGCGGGAAGTACGCTATGAGGCTCAGATTCAGCGCTTGCTGCGACGTTCCGACGCGGCCGAGCGACGCATCGTGTGCCTATCGGCAATACTACCTGATGGGAACCAGTTGGAAGACTTCGCGGCTTGGTTGACATGCGACCAAGCTGACGGACTAATTAAGGACGACTGGCGCCCAACACGGCTACGCTTCGGCGAGGTTGAATGGAAGGGCCAGCATGCCCAGCTCAGCGTGAGTGTGGGTGACGAGAAGCCCTTCATCCCGAAGTTCATAGTCGCGAAGAAGCCAAGTCGCGGTCGTGCCAGAAAGCTGTTCCCATCCGACCAAGCGGAGTTGTGCATCGCGACAGCATGGCGACTAGTGGAGGAAGGCCAGACTGTCCTCGTGTTCTGTCCGATGCGTCGATCAGTGCTGCCGTTGGCCGCGACCATCATTGAGATGCACAAACGTGGACACATTGATTCGGTGCTTGAGCAACCTGTGTCTGCGCTTACTACGGCACTGGCGGTCGGCGCGGAGTGGTTCGGCCACGATCATGACCTTCTTGCATGCCTGAGGCTTGGCGTTGCGGTACATCATGGCGCGCTACCCACACCGTACCGCAAAGAGATCGAGCGATTGCTACGTGAGGGTGTACTACGGGTAACAGTATCGTCACCGACGCTGGCCCAAGGGCTCAACCTCGCTGCGACTTCACTCATCTTCCGCGGAGTGAGGCGAGGCCGGGATCTCCTCGACATTTCAGAGTTCCGTAACGTAGTCGGCAGAGCTGGCCGAGCCTATATTGACGTCGAAGGACTTGTGCTATATCCGATGTTCGATAGACACAGGCAACGGCGAACCGATTGGCAGGATTTGATCGCGAATCAGGGCGGTCGAGAAATGGAAAGCGGCTTACTCCGGCTGATAGTGGCTTTACTTTCCCGCATGGCGAAGCAAATAGGCACGAGCGATATGGGAAAACTTCTCGAATACGTCGCCGGACAGGCCGTGTGGGAATTCTCAGCAATTGCGTCGGAAACGGCTGAAGAGGCGACTGAAGAACGACAACGATGGGATCGGCATTTGGCGAGCCTGGATACCGCGATCTTTAGCTTGCTTGGCGAATCCGTTGTGTCCTATATGGAGGTGGGAGCCAAACTTGATGAGATGCTAGTAGCCTCACTTTTCCAGCGGCGCCTTGTCCGCTACAGTGAAGACGTTCGCAAGCTGTTACCTGCGGGTCTTCATTCTCGGGCCAAGTACATCTGGAACAACACCACTACTACGCAGCGACGTGGTTACTTCCTGGCTGGTGTTGGATTCACCGCAGGCCAAGCTCTTGATGAGCATGCATCGGAGTTGGAGCACCTGCTTCTCGCGGCCAACGTGAACGTCGATCTCAACGACGAAGACGAGGCAATAACGGCGATCACGGCTTTCGCCAAAATCGTATTCGACATCGCACCTTTCAAACCAGAAAGATTGGTCGCTAACTGGCAGTCCCTGCTCAGGCGATGGCTCCTTGGACAGTCAGTGGTTGATGCCTCGTCCAAGGACAACGACGAGGACATCCAGTTCATCGAACAGGCGTTCGTCTACAACCTACCCTGGGCAATGGAAGCGGTCCGAGTTCGGGCCGAGGCACATGAGGATATATCCTCTGACGAGGTGAAATTATCGGAGTACCCGCGAGCGAACGCAGTTGCCGCAGTTGAGACGGGTACTCTATCAGTTGCGGCTGCTACGCTGATCAAAGCTGGCTTTGGCTCGCGTCTTGGTGCGATTCAAGCTATCACGTCCACCGGGGCGAGTTTTGATTCAATGCGCGGTCTGATGGCTTGGCTTGCGTCGGAGGATGTAGTAAATCTTTCTGCTGCTTTGGATTGGCCGACACCGGAATCGCACGCACTATGGGCTGCGTTCAACGGCCCCGATGGGGTCGAGACCACGCAAACCTGGGATGCGACTGAGTACAGGAGCAACATTAAGTGGCACGGCGTTCCAATGCCGCCTGGTACCCCCTTGCGTATTGGCGGTGGGCCTGGGCGGGAGTGCAGCGTATTCACAGCCGATTTCCAAGAGATTGGTATGCTCAGATGGACACCCAGTAGCAAGGGCTTGATTGTTGCAACAGCGACTGCAAACGCTGCGAAGTTCGATCTTGAATACCTCGGCCCTGGCAAAGTGACAAGAAAATGAGTCCAGCCGCAACACCATTACCTTTGTCATCACCATGCGTGGTCAATAACTTCGGGAACTGGAGATAGAATTTTCGGTGCCTGGATTGCGCTGTGCGATCTGCAACTGCACCCGCGGCATTGCCGGTTGCAGCCGCGCCATCAATACACCCCTCGGTGGCAAGGCGATTAGGTACTCGGCAATATGGATGCTCGACCTGTCCAGTTCCAGCGATTCGATCTGCTCGCGCTTCTTGCTGGTGTAAAGGCTGATCCCCTGCGGCGAGGCTTCTTCCATTTCTCGGATTATGGAGGCATCCAAGTCGCTTTCCTACCAGCTATCCCGCAGCGCCACGAAGTCGATGATGCAAGGGGCACTCATCACTGAATCGCCCCTTTTGTCATAACAAGCCATCCTCAGCAAACGACACCGTGCTTACTCCGGCGACTATGACATGATCCAGCGTGCGCACCTCCATCAGCCCCAGCGCCTCCTTGAGTCGCTGCGTGAGCACCTTGTCGGCACTGCTCGGCTCGGGATTCCCGCTCGGGTGATTGTGCGAGAGGATGACCGCTGCCGCATTGAGCCGCAGCGCCTCCTTGACCACCTCGCGCGGATACACCGATGCACTGTCGATGGTGCCGTGGAACATCTCCCGGTACTCGATCAGCCGGTGGCGCGTATCCAGAAACAGCACCGCAAAGACTTCATGCTCAAAGCCTGCCAGCTTGTTGCGCAGGTATTCCTTGACCAGCGCCGGGGAAGTGAACTCAGCACCACGCTGCATCTTCTGCTCGATGGCCTGGCGTGCCGCTTCAAGAATTTGATCCACCGATGCCGGCGAGTAGCGCCCCTGGGCGTCACGCACCAGCAAAGCGTCATCGAACAAGGAAAAAGACAGTTGCGACATGACCGTGCTCCGGTTGCTCGGGCGGAATTGCCCGGAACCGTGGCCAGCACGGCGCAGCGCAAGCAGTCAGGGATCGAAGACGGCCGATAGGCCGCAAGCGTGCGAGCACGCGCAGTCATTGACGGCGAGAACGCCGTGATACGGTGAAGGGAACAGCAAGACCGCCTACACCCCACTCAGCCACACACCCGCCGTTGGCAAGTGCGCAGCATGCGCAGGCTCGGATCAACGATCCAGGCCGGAGGCGTCAGGGATCAGCGCCGAATGGCTGTGATTCGGCACGAAGCACAGGGCGCAGCCCGCGAGCCCGACGGCGGTACGCCGGGACACACGACTATGGCTTGTCGTCCTTGGGGGACAGCGCGCCGCGAGATTCGAGCAGACGCCGCGTGTTCTCAAGTTCTTTTTGCAGCAATTCGGCATCCGGCAACACCGTCCGGTAGTTCGCCGCCATCACCTTGGTCGGCAAGCCATCCAGCGCATACCGCGCCAAAGCATGGCCCTTGTCGGCACACAGGATCAGACCCACCGGCGGGTTCTCATCCGGGTAGGCCCAATGCTCCTTGGCATAGTTGCAGTACATATGCATCTGCCCCACATCGGCATGCGTCAGGCTGCCCAGCTTCAGGTCGATGATGACCAGGCAGCGCAGCTTCCGATGAAAGAACAGCAGATCGACCCGATACCAGGTCTGGTCGATACGCAAGCGCCGCTGCCGCCCGACAAAGGTAAAGCCTTCCCCCAGTTCCAGCAGGAAGTCCTCAAGACGCTGGATCAAGGCCGCTTCCAGATCGGATTCCGAATATTCGTCCTTGAGGTCGAGGAACTCCAGCACATACGGGTCTTTAATGGCGTCATTGGGCGTGACGGCATCCTCGGGTTTGGCCACCGACCCCTTGACCAGCATCGCCGCCTTGTCTTTGGACAAGGCCGTGCGCTCGTAGAACTGGCTTCCAATCTGTCGGTCGAGCTGACGCACGCTCCAGCCGCCTCGCAGCGCCTCGGCCTCGTAGAACTGGCGGGCATGGCCATCCTTGACCGACAACAGCCGGACATAGGCCGACCAGGGCAAGGTGAAAACCTGGGCCAGTTCGGAGAGGTCGAATTTCCGAGACACCGTCTCGGAATTCTCGATGGGCAGCCCTTCACCAGATTTCCGAGACAGTGTCTCGGAAATTGCCTCAAGGGGGTAAGCGGCGAAGAAGCGCCGCATGTTCTCCAGGTTGTCCGGGCTGAACCCGCGCCCGAATCGCGCCGTCAGATCGGCGGACAACCTCGCCATCAACTGCTCGCCGTAAACGGCCCGCCGTCTGCCTTTTTGCTCGGCTTCGACGATCCGGCGGCCAATCTCCCAATAGCTGGCCGTCATCAGCGCATTGACACTGCGCGCCGCTGCCTGGCGCGCCGCATCCAGCAGTTCCACGATGCCGCCGTGGATGCCGGCATAGCCAGCCGGTAAGGCGGCGCTTTTCCCCGCCGCTGTAGGCATCTTCCTTTTCATGCCGTTGCCTCCATAGAGCGGGATGCCCCGGTGATTGCCAGCCGCCTATTCGCCACCAGTTCGGCCGCATCCCGCACCGGCTTGTCCTCGGTATGAACATAGTGCATAAACATCGCCACGGTCTTGTGACCTGTGAGCTTCATGCCCACCTTGGTCGGCACGCCCGAGTTGGCAATGTCAGTCGTTGCCCGGTGGCGGATGCCATGCGTGCCAACGTGCGGCACACCAGCGGCCTTGAGCACGCGCGTCCAGCCGCCGTAGTGTTCACCGTGGGTCATGTGCCGAGTCGGATCGTTGGGCGACGGCAGGACGTAGGGGCAGCCGTCCCGGCGCGGTGCTGTGGACAGCAACCGATAGGCTTCCTCGCTCATGGGCTTGGAAATGCCGCCGGTCTTGCTGTCAGGCCAGACGACGCGGCGGTTTTCCAGATCAATCCAATCCCATTCGAGCGGGCAGATTTCAGAGCGGCGGGCGGCGAACTCGAATTGCAGGCGAATCGCCAGCGGGATGACGTAGTTCTCCAGTCCCTCGGCTTCCAGATGCTCCAGGTGACGGAAGATTCGCACCAGCTCGTCATCCACGATGAGCCGAGTTTCCTTGCCGGGCGGGTACATCGGGACGTGACGGCACGGATTCGTGCCGTCTGGGCGCAGCCCCCACACTTCGGCCAGGTTGAACATCTTGCGCAGCACGCCGAAGGTGCGATTCGCCTCGGCCTGCTTGTAGGCCAGCTTCTTCATCAGCGCCGCCACGTCGGGGCGCTTCACGTCCTGCACCTTCATCCTGCCCATGATCGGGATGATGCAGCGGTCAATGACGCCTTGGTAGCCGCGCTGCGTGCTGGGCTTGTTGCGCTGCTTTGAGTAGTCCTCCATGAAGGTGTGGCAAAACTCCTTCATGGTCGGTGCCTTGCGGGCGGCATTCTTGGCTGCACTGGGGTCGCCACCCTTGCGCACCTCGGCCAGCCACTCCTGCGCCATCGTGCGCGCTTGATCGACCGTCAGTTCTCCGTACTGGCCCAAGGCGGGCTTGCGGCGCTCGCCGGCATTCGTGCGGTACTGGAGCATGAACACCTTGCGGCCCACCGGGGTGATCTTGCACAGGAAGCCAGGCACTACGGTATCCCGTAGTTCGACGGCCTTGTCTTGGGGTTGTGCCGCATCGACTGCGGACTTGGTGAGCTTGATCTTCGCCATGATGACTCCTCGGAAAGCCCGGTTTCCAAGAGCCGCATGGGAGCCACGCGAGGGGAAGCCGGGTCAAGTTTCGGAAAGCACCGGCATATGTTGAACTCGCCTAAGTGATTGATAAACCTGCTGTATCTAGCCTTGGCGTAGTCCAGCGAAATGCCGAGCTAGAGTCATCGTGAAACAAAAAAACCGCCCGCAGGCGGTTGCTGGCGCTGGGTGCGACGCGCTCACCCGGGTGGCGCGAGCACGCGCATCTGGTCGCCCCAGCCGGTGGGCCAGGGGCGGCGCATCACTTTCTCCAGCACGGCATCGGGCGAGCCCACCAGCCGTTCCACGACCTCCGGGGCCAGGAGCGTCAGCCGCATGACCCGGCGCACTTGTGTCACGTCCATGCCTTCGGCCTCGGCGATCTCCGCCACCGACGCGGCCCGCTGCTCATCCAGCAGGCGTTGCCAGTGGTGTGCCAGTCCGAGCGCCCGCATCAACGCGGTGTCCTGCGCGGCCGACCGGGCTTCCCGCTCCCGGGTGGCCTCGGAGAGAAATTCCTGCGGCGCGTCCAAGGGCGTGATGACCTGCTTCTTCAGCCCCCGCTTCACCAGCGTCCAGGGCACGAAGGTTTCCAGTTGCACGCCGCCTGCCGGGTTCGGCAGTTGATAGGTGACCGGATCACCCTTGAACCGGCCCCGGTGCTTCTTGCTCATGCGTCCTCCTCAAAGCGCTTCACGATCTGGCGTTGCGCCTCCCAATCCACCGGCAGCGGGTTGCGCTGGAACCAGATCAGGTTCATCCGGCGAGGCTGCCGCCCGGCCATCAGCAGTTCGAGGATGTCAGGCGCGAGCAGGGTCAGGCGCATC
This sequence comes from uncultured Chiayiivirga sp., assembly GCA_934525595.1. Taxonomy (GTDB): domain Bacteria; phylum Pseudomonadota; class Gammaproteobacteria; order Xanthomonadales; family Xanthomonadaceae; genus Denitratimonas. The sequence continues at coordinate 8,960 of CAKSZJ010000001.1, forward strand.
AGCTCGTTGGGCACCGAGGGGTGCAGTCCTTCGGCCCGGGCAATGTCTGATCCACTCTTCATCACACCGGTACCTGCTGCCGCATCCGTCCGAGAAGATTCTGCGCGTGCGCCATCGCTACCCGGTGGTGCCTTGGGACTGGTGGGAGGACGTGACGCCGGACTTCGTGCTGCCAGTGGACACGGTGGCGCGCGAATCGCTGCGCTGGATCGATAAGCCCGCCTACAACCGCGTGTTCGTCGCCGGGCAAGAGGCGGGTGTGCTCGGCCAGGTCACGCGCACCGGCACGGCAGGCGACGTGCTCGCGCCGATGGTGGTGGATGCGCTCATCACCCAAGCGGCGGCGGCACGCCAGCGCGGCATCGCGGTGCTCTCCGACACGGGCCGCCAGATCGAGGTCACGTTGCGCCTGCCGGTGCTGCCGGAAACGGGAATCATCGAACCGGGCGCGTTCGTCGCCTATCAGGACGGCGGCGTGGCGCGACTGGGCATCGTGCGTTCGACGCGCGTTGAGGCTGGATTACCGGAAGTCTGGCAGACCCTCGGGGTACAGAGCCATGCATAACCTCTACCAGCAATTCCGCCAGTTGCTGCCCGACGCACCGCTGCAGGCAGGCACCGTGCTCGAAGTCGGCTCCGGTGTCGTCCTGGTCGTGCTGCCCGGCGGCGGCCTGATCCGCGCGCGTGGTGAGGCCACCGTCGGGCAGACCGTGTCCCGCCTGACACCACGGCCTGCATCTTCTGGTTGAAGAACCGCCGCCGCGAGGAATGGCGCGACAAGATCGACCACGAGCATGGCGGTGTGGATGGGAAGCCGATCCAGATCGAGCGGTTCGTGTTGGCTCCGTTGGAGTGAGCTGGGTTCTTCGTCCGCAATTCGGACGAAGCGGCGGAGGTCGGTGGGAATTGCCACTGACCTGAACATTCCGCGCGCCTGCGCGTGCGAGACGGTTCAACCGCCATCGTGGCGGTGATGGCTGGAATCAGGTCCGCAATTCGCGGATCGCATCGGGCCTGCGCTGTGCTATTTCCAGCAGAGTACGTGCCGCGCCGGAAGGCTTCTTGCGGCCTTGTTCCCAGCTTTGCAGCGTCCGCACGGAAACCCCCAGCAGCCGGGCGAAATCCCGCTGCGACACACCCACCTTGGCGCGAGCTTCAACCGCTGGCGAATACGCCACGTTCACTTCGCCGCGCTTCATCTGCTGCACCGACGCCAGCAGTTCCGCGCCGATGTCGCGCTTGGCATCCCGGGCCTGCAATTCTTCTTCGCTCATCATGATTCCAACTCCTTGGCGATTTTCTTCAGCACATGGGCGGGGATGGTGTCCTGGGCACTCTTGCCGTAGATCAACAACAGCACGATGCGCCCATCGGGCAACTGGTTGTAGTAGATCACCCGCACGCCACCACTTTTGCCGCTGCCTTCCAGCCCCCACCGCACTTTTGCGGCATCCACCCGATTGGCGGACCACATCGCCCGCTTCCGGGTTCGCAGCGAGGAATGCGGCGAATTCGGTACGCTCGTCTTCCGTCCAGTAGTCCGGCCAAAGGCGCGTGAACAGGTGTGTTTCGGTGACGGTGTACATGGTGCGAAGTATACTACCAAGTAGCACATCATGCGATGAACTGGCGTCTGCACAATTCTGTGCCCTCGCCCCGTCGGCCCGCCAATGGGCTGGATGTCGGCCCACTCTATAGCGCGCAACCTCTGAATGAGGCATGGTGAGCGCGGCCCCGGCAGTTGGGGCAATCAAACAGGGGATGTCCAGTGAACAAGACGAGCAGGATGGTTGCGACTGCCATTGCTCTACTCATTGCCAGCACGCAGGTGGCGGCGCAGAAGGTCTACAAGTGCAAAGGTCCGAATGGCGTCACCGTGTACCAGCAGGTGCAATGTGCTGATGCGGATGGCGAGAGGGTGAAGATTCAGGCGCAGCCGAGCCAGGCCACGATTGCGGAAGCACAAGCCAGGCTCCATGCACAGAACGCAGCGGAAGCGCAACGCAGGTACGAACAAGCCATGCGCGCATCTGCCCCGGTCGTCGAGTACTACGAGCCTGCACCCGTTGCGCACCAACCACCGCCAGCTGCCGTGAACGCGCAACCTGCGTTGAACCCCAGCAGGTTCGATCCCCAGCGAGTGGGGTTCAGCAGTTCCCGAGGGTATGAGCCGCTGCGACACCGTTCCCCGAACGCGAACACCAACATGACTCGCACCGGCCCCGGATACACCGAACCGTCGCGCGTCCAGGATCAATACGGGAATGGCTACATGAGGCCACCGGGGTCAGATTTTGTGATCGACCAAAAAACAGGCCGTCAGTGTCTGGCGGTAGGTGGAACGATCCGCTGCGACTGACGAACCTGCCGCGCTGCTCTCAATGGCATGGCCCAAGCCCAGACCATTACCGTACTGTGGCCCTACATCAACCAGCTTGAGGAAGTGCTTGATGTGATGAACGCTGGATTCGTCGAGTATTTCGAGAACTGTGGCGGCACAAAGGAAAGGGGCTGGGCGACCATCAACAGTATGCACAACCTGCTGGGAGTTACCCAGACGGTTGCCGATGCACTCGCGCGTGCGGCAGCGGTCAGGTACCGTCTCTGCGTTCCACGGCAGCACCACGTACCCGATCTGGCGCGCGTGATCTACTACAACCAATTGGCCGATGGGCGCATCGTGCTGTTGCTGATCGCCTCGTCATCCACTCCGATGGGCTGGTGGTCGATCCTGTCGCGCCCTTCCTCGCGTCATCGGTTCTTCAGCCAGAAGATGCGGGCCGCGGCGTCGGGCGGAAGGGTTCGCGATACGGCGCGTGCACGGCGTGATGCGCCTGGCTGCCGCGACCTCGAAGCATCGGCCCGCACGGATGGCGGCCTCGGTCTGGGCGGCAGGATTTCGGGAGCCGCTGCCCCAATGGCGCAACAAGGCCATCGGAAGATTTTTGCAACGCATTGATTTTGATGGCGACCCCGACACGATTCGAACGTGTGACCTTCCCCTTAGGAGGGGGACGCTCTATCCAGCTGAGCTACGGGGCCGTTGTGGTGCGATGCGTGGACGGTGCGCCCGGCGGCGCGATTCTACACGAGATGCCGCGATGCCCTGCCACTGATACCGCTACCTGGCCCTCATGTGCGCCCAGCGGCGATCGCCGCCGCAAGCTGTTGATCGATGTCGCGGCCTTCCTCGTCCTTCTCGCGCGGCATGAGGTAAAGGCCGTTCGGGGACTTGCGCGCCCATAGCTCGCCCACGGCGCGCTTGGCGACGTTCTTCGGGTGGTCGTAGCGGTCCTCGCCCTTGTACTCGATCACGAAAATGCGCCCGTCCTTCAGCTTCGCGATGAAGTCGGGATAGGTGGAGCCGGTCGCGGTCGGGAAGCGGAACTGCGTCGGGTGGGCCAGGTTGCGCACCCATACCTCGACATCCGCATTGCGTTCGATGGCCAGCGCGCAGCGGTATTCCTCGGCCAGTTCGCCGTCCTTGCGGCGATACGGCAGGTCGCCCGGCACCTCGTAGTAGTGCTTCTGCCACTGCATCGGCGCCGGGCACGGCGAGCGCATGGGATAGGCCAGGTCCGAGAACCTGAACACCACGGCGGGATCGACCACCACTTCTTCCAGCGCGAACAGGCGCTGGTGCGCCTGGTTGCCGCGCTTGGCCTTGGCCTCGTCCAGCAGGGTAAGCAGGCGGCGCGCGATGATGAACCGTCCGCGCACCAGCTGCCCCAGGCTGTATCCCTTGTGCTTCAGCGGCGCGATGGCCTGTGCGATCCACGCGATCATGGTTTCGTGGCGCACGTCGTTCTGGACGATCCTGCTTTCCAGCCACACCAGCAGGTCGGCTTCCTCCCAGTCGCCGGCCAGGCCGGACAGGTATTCGGCCTGCGGCTCCTGCACCATGTTCATCTTCACCGGCTTCTCGCCAGGCTTGCCGAGGTCGATTTCCCAGGTCTGGGTGCGCGTGTCGAAGGTCAGCGTGTCCAGCGTGCCGGCGGTATCCGCCGGATTCCAGAAGCCGTCATCCACCAGCAGGTCGTTCTCGGCCGGCATCACGCGGTCGTCGAACCTGATCGACAGCTGCGGCACCTCGAACGTCACGCCTTTCTGTGCCGGCGTCTCGCGCAACCTGGCGCGCGTGTTGTGCTGTTCCAGCGAAGTGCGCACCTGCTCCTTCGCCTTGCCGGTGAACACCCTGGCGATGGCCTCGACGCTCTCGGGCTGGATCGCGCCCTTGACCTCCACCTCGAACTTGCCTGCGTCCTCGGCAGGCCTGATCGTGATGTTGCGCAGGTCGCCCGCTGGCACGTTCGCCAGGTCCGGCTTTCTGGTTGCCGTGAACCGCAGCATTTCGACGTTCAGCGCCGGGTGCTCGCCGCCGCCGGGGATCAGCGAGGGCTGGACGGGAATGCCTTGTGCGGCTTCCAGGCGCGAGAAACCCATGCTTTCCAGATGGTCGGTGAATTCGACGGCCTTCGCGCCGAAGTACGGCGAGACGACGTGCGCGTACGCCTTGTTCAACGCCGCCTGCGTGCGCCTGCGTGCATAGGGCATGCGCAGCACGCGGCCCAATAGTTGTTCGATCGCGGTCGCGGATTTCGTGCCGGATACCGAGCACAGCACATAGGCAAATGAACAGTCCCAGCCTTCTTTCAGCGCTTCCATCGTGATGATGACGCGCACGGGGCAGTCTTCCGCGAACAGGTCGATGCCGTCCAGTTCGCGCTGGTCGCCGGTGGCGATGCGCACCCAGTCCTTGTCGATCCGTTCGCCGTCTTCGCCGGTCAGGTGCGCGTAGATGGTTTCGACGGTCGCCTCGCCGCCCTTGTGCTCGGCCTGGATCAGCAGGATGGGGCGAATGTAGTCCGGTTCCTTCCTGGCGATTTCTTCCAGCTCCTGCCGGCGCAGCAGCGCATGGCGTAGGGCCACGTCCCAGCCGTCCAGGTGCTCTTCCAGCAGCACCGGCAGCTTGATCATCTGCTCGGCGAACAACTGCGAGGCCGACACGCGCACCAGCACGTTGCTGGTGGCCATGTCCGGCGTAGCGGTCAGTTCGATGATGGCGCTGGGCGCCAGGCGTTCGTACACCACGCCAGAGAGTTCACTGGTGGCGTTGTGCGCCTCGTCGGTAATCACCAGCGGGCGATGGAGCCGCAGCAGGTTGGCGAACGAGAAGCGCGGCCCCTTGCCGTCGTCGGTCTGTTCCAGGTCCGGCAGCGGGGCGTCCTTCGGCAAGGCGATGAAGTGCGGTTCCAGCGTCTCCTTGTGCGCGTAGAAGTCGCGGATGTCGATGTTCTGCACGCGCGCCGCCGCCATCGTCGCAATCACTACGCAGGTGCGCGTCGCCAGCTCCTGCGGCGTCAGCTGCTCGATGTCGTCGCTGTCCAGCACCGACACTTGCCCGCCGAATGCGGCATCGAGTTCGAGACGGTAGGGATGCCGGCGGTTCTTGAACGCGTCCAGGGTCTGCTGCTTGATCGTGCGGCTGGGCACCAGCCACACCACCAGCGGGCGGTCGCGTTCCAGCCAGTGGTCCGCCGCACAGCGGATGAAGTGCGCGCCCATCAGCGTCTTGCCGCCGCCGGTGGGAATGCGGATGGCCACATACGGCACGCCGCGCAGGCTGGGCAGGTCCTGGCCGTCCTTGTCGCGCAGGGTGCGGTACTCGGGCACCCGCATGGTCTTGGCGTCCGGGTGCGCGTGTGCGGCGAACGCTGCGGCAATGCCGTCCGTGCGCGCAGCGCGCAGGAAGTCGCCCAGCCGCGCGAGGCATTTCTCCTGGTAGTCCTTCAGGTCCATGCCATCACCTCGCGCGGATGTCGTTCGGGGTCTTCCTGAACGTGATCCCCAGCAAGCGCAGGCGGTCGTCGCTCATGTTGGTGCCCTCGCCGTAGATCACTTTCGGGCCGTCGTGTCCGGGCAGGTTGATCAGCACCTTCAGGGTCAGCATGTTGCCGCCCGCCAGCGCCTTGTCGCCCAGGATGCCGTTGTAGAGCAGGTAGTAGGCGGTGCCGTTGTGGACACCCAGCAGCGGCGACTTCATGGCGCGCGTGCTGCGCGCGCTGCCGGTCTCGGCGAACCAGACATGCGCGGCCAGGTGCTCGAACCTGATGTCGGGATTGATCCGGCCCTGGTCGTCGAACACCTTGGGGCCGAGCTGGTAGAAGCGGAAGCCGCCACCGCCCTGCCAGCCGACGGCCTTGGAAATGCCGCCTTGTTCGCCTTCGATGACTTTCACGAGGCGCGGTTGGCAGTGGGTGCGCGCGTGCTCGCCCGTTTCGATGCCGATCCAGCGGCGGCCCATCTTGTGGGCGACGGCTGCGGTAGTGCCGGAGCCGAGGAAGCTGTCGAGGATGAGATCGCCTTCGTTGCTGGCGATGTGCAGGATGCGCTGGATCAGACGCTCGGGCTTGGGTGTGCCAAAACTGTCCGCACCAAACAGCGCCATCGATTCTTTCTTCGATTCATCCGTGTGGCCAACTTCATCACTGGGCCACCACGACCATGGTGCAACGCCTGGAACCTCGCTCAGGTATCGAATGATGTTTGGCTGTGCCTTCCCGTCTTTACCAAAGTAGATGCGCCCCTCTTCCAATAGCCTTTCATAGGTTGCCTTTGCAATGCCCCAGCAACGGCCATCCGGCGGTCGGTGAACAGCACCAGCAGGCGTAACGACTTCATAAAACTGTTCTGCCGTGGCGTGACCAGCTTGCGCTGTCATCGGAACGGGGCGCCATCTTCCGCGAGGATCGTTGTTCGGATTTCGATAAACCTTTGCTTGCGCCTCAGTCATAGGAACAAGGTTGCGATTTGCCTTGAATGCCGCAGGATTTTTCGAGTACACAAAAATGTAATCGTGAACGTCGCCAATCGCCTCACGGTTCTCGCGCGAATACCGCTTCTGCCATACGTTCGACGCAATGAAATTCGAGCGCCCAAAAATCTCATCACACATCACCTTGAAGTAATGCGCCTCGTTGTCGTCCAGCGTGATCCAGATCGAGCCGTCTTCGCTCAGCAGCTCCCGCAGCAGCACCATGCGCGGATACATCATCGACAGCCACTGCGCGTGTTCCAGATTGTCGTCGTAATGCTCGAACGCGCTTTTCGTGTTGTACGGCGGGTCAATGAAAATACATTTCACCTGTCCGGCGTAGTACGGCAGCAGCGCCTTCAACGCTTCCAGGTTGTCGCCCTGGATCAGCATGTTCGGCGAATCTTCGTCGCCGTGGGACAGGGACTGGTTCGGTTGCAGCAGGCGGTACGGCGTTTTCGCTGCGGCCTTCAGGTCGTCGTCGCGTTTGTGCCATTGCAGCCAAGGCATTGGTGTGTCCCCCGCATGTGATTCCGGTAGCGCCAACGTGCCATGGCGCTGTCGCATCCGATGATACCCGGCGCGGATGGGCTGGATTCATCGCCGTGCGGCAAGACGAACGCCGGTTTCTTTGAGGGCGAGGCAGATCGGCGCGCGGATCTCCGCCCGTGCCGGCGCCTGCGCTGCGCGGCAGGTCAGGGCAGGCGCGCGGTGAGGTCGTTCCTGAGGATGGCGGCGCGCCAGCCGTTCAGGGCATCAGGCCAGGTGCGGTGCGTGAGCAGGCTCTCCAGATGGCGCTTGGCGCAGAGCAGCCCTTCGGGGATGTCGAGTTCGGCGGCGTGGCGGGCGACGATGGCCTGCATGGCCTTCAGCGGTGCGCGATGCGCGGGATCCGGCGCTGCGGCGAGGGGAATGTCGTGCTCGTCGGCGGAAGGCGCCCGCGACAGTTCGTCCCACAGCGCGTCGCGGCTGCGGCGCGGCGCGCGGGGGTGCTGATCGAGCAGGGTGTCGAACTGGCTGCGTGAAAGCGGACGCGCGGCCAGGTGCACGACCAGCTCGTTGTCCAGCACCCAGCTGCGCGGAAGGTCGCGGCTGCGGGCCACCTGATCGCGCCAGAGCAGCAGGCGGCGCAGGCGCATCTGGGCGTCGGGATCCATGCGCTGGGCGCTGCGCGAGGAGAGGTGCGGCTGCGGGTCGCGTCCGTCTTCGCGGGCGGTCTGCGCCATGCGCTCGCAGTCCTGCCTGAGCCAGTCGCCGCGGCCCAGTTCGGTCAGGCGCCGGTCGAGGATGTCGTGCATGGCGTGGAGGTAGCGCACGTCCTCGGCGGCATAGTGCTGCTGGGAGGCAGTCAGCGGGCGCTGCAGCCAGTCGGAGCGGGTTTCGCCTTTTTCCAGATGCACGCCGAGCAGTTCTTCCACCAGCGCCTGGTAGCTTTTGCCCGCGCCCAGCCCGGTGAGGGCGGCGGCGAGCTGGGTGTCGAACAGCGGGGCGGTGAGGACACCCCAGCCGCGCAGCAGGGCCTGCAGGTCTTCGCTCGGGCTGTGCATGAGCTTGAGCGCCGGGCCTTCCAGCACCGCGCGCAGGGCGCCGGCCTCGGTGACGGCCACGGGATCGATGAGGGTTTCCTCGCCGCGCGCCGGGCACACCTGCACCAGGGCGAGCTTCGGATAGAAGGTGCGTTCGCGGATGAACTCGGTATCCAGCGCGACCGGCGCGGTGTCGATGGAGTGGGCGAGGCCTTCAAGCTGGCTTGAATCGGAAACCCAGTGGCTCATTGGATGGCTGCGGACGCGGGAGAAGGAGGAAACGATAGCCGATGCCGCGGGTGACTTGCCGGCAATCGCGCGCTCCACTACCGTCACGCCGCCGTTTCCGCGTGGGTTTCGGCATCCGTGCAGGCGACAGGCGAGGGGTTCGATGGCGGCAGGACCGCGATGGGCGACAGGCGTGTGCCTCGCACTGCTGATGGCGTGCGGTGGCGGCGAGCCCGCGCCCGCGCCCGGCGAAACGCTGCCCGTAGTGCCGCAGGCCGCGCCCGGATCGGCCACGATGCCGGTCGAGGGTCCGGCCGATGCCGCATCGCAGGACGGTGCCGGGGCATCCGCGCCCGAAGAGGCAGTGGCGCAGGCCGATGCGCAGGAGGCGGTGGATCCGCACGCCGTGGCCGATCTGGATTCGGCCGAGCCGGTCGATGAGCGCGTCGGACGCTGGCTGGATTCCGGCTCTCCGCAGCAGGCCGTCCGCGCCATGCGCCTGCTGGCGAACCTGCGCGAGCGCGGCAGCGAATCCGAAGATGCGCCCGAGCTGGCAGCCCGCGCCAGGGCGCAGCTGATCGAGTGGGCCACCCTGGGGCTTTCGCACGGAAGCATCGGGCCGGCGCAGGAGGTGCTGCCGGCGCTGAGGCGCTGGGACGAGGCCGATCCGGAGGTCGTCGCGCTCACTGCGCGTCTGGAGCGGGCGCGTCGCATCGATGCGCTGCTGGCGCAGGCGAAGGCCCTGCACCAGCAGGGTCGGCGGCTTCCGCCGGGAGACAGCGCGCTGGCCAGGCTGCAGGAAGCCCAGCGGCTCGATCCCGCCCATCCGGGCCTTCTTCAGCGCCTCAACGCGCTGCAGGGCGACCTGCTGGACGAAGCGATGGACGCGGCGGCGCGCGAGGACTTCACGAGCGCCGAGGGACGCATTGCCGACGCCTTCCAGGTGATGCCCGGCGCAGCCGCGGTGCAGGATTCGGCCGCGCGCATCACCGAGATGCGCGAGCGCAGCATCGCGCGCTGGCGTGTGCGGATTTCCGGAGCGCTGGCCGCCGGCGATGCGACGGCGGCGGAGGAGCTGCTGCCCGGCCTGGACGCGGTTTCGCAGGACGAGGGCGATGCGGCGTGGGCGCGTGAGGGCATCGAGCGCGTCCGGCTTTACGGAGTGCACGAGCCGGGACGGCTGCTTGCCGATCCCCTGGCCGATGGCGGATCGGGCCCCGGCATGGTGGTGATTCCGGCAGGCCGCTTCCAGATGGGAAGCGCGCGCAGCGAATCCAACCGGCAGGCCGCCGAGGCGCCGCGCCATGCGGTGCGATTCGCGCGCGGCGTGGCGCTGGCGCGTACCGAAACCACGGTGGCGCAGTTCCGCGCCTTCGTGGAGGCCACCGGATACGTCACCACGGCGGAGAAGCGGAAGCGCTCCACCGTGTATGACGAGCGCAGTGGCGCCCTGGTCGAAAAGCGCGGAGTGACCTGGCGCGATGACTACGCCGGCCATCCGGCGCAGGACGATCTGCCGGTGGTCCACGTGTCCTGGAGCGATGCGGCCGCCTACGCCGCGTGGCTGACCGCGCAGACCGGGCATATCTATCGCCTGCCGAGCGAGGCGGAGTTCGAATACGCGCTGCGTGCGGGCAGCGCGACGCGCTATCCCTGGGGCGAGGATGCGCCGCCGCCCGGCGTGGAAAACCTCACCGGCGCGCGCGACAGCTCGGCGACGAGGCGGCGCTGGAGCAATGCGTTTGCCGACTATGGCGATGGCTTCTGGGGCCCCGCGCCGGTCGCGAGTTTTGCGGTGAACGCCTTCGGCCTGAGCGACATGAACGGCAACCTGTCCGAATGGGTCGCCGACTGCTGGCACGAAAGCTACGCGCGCGCCCCGCGCGATGGTTCGGCGTGGGTCAATCCCGGCTGCAAGGAGCGCGTGATCCGCGGCGCGTCCTGGGCCAGCTCGCCGGATCAGGCGCGCTCCGCCTTCCGGCTGCGTGCGCCCGCGGCCACTACGAGTGCGCGGGTTGGTTTTCGCGTGGCGCGCGAGCTTTTCGATCCTCCCCGATAGAACCCCGCCGGGCGCTGCGCGAGGCGGCGGGAATCTGGCACCATGCCGCTTTCACCCCCGGGACAGGCAATGAATACGCTCAACACCCGTTCTTCCTCCCCGCGCCGCCGCGGCGGCGGGTTTCGCTGGTGGGTCGTGCTGCTGTTCGGCCTGTACGCGGCCTGGTACTGGTTTTCCAATCAGCATGAGGCCGCTTTCACCGGCCGCACCCAGCTCATCGATTCCAGCGTGCAGGAAGAGGCCGCGCTCGGATTGCAGGCCTACCGCGAAATCCTCTCGCAATCGCGCGTGCTGACGCAGGGCGAAGCCCCGGCGCAGGTGAAGCAGATCGCCGATCGTCTCGTGGCCGTCGGCCCCAGGGTCGAAGCCGACCTCGCGGCGGCGCGCAACACCAAGCCCTCGATCCAGTGGGACGCGTTCGACTGGCAGGTGAGCCTGATCCAGTCCGATCAGGCCAACGCCTTCTGCCTGCCTGGCGGCAAGATCGCGGTCTATACCGGCATCCTGCCGATCGCGCAGAACGACAGCGCGCTGGCAGCCATCATGGGGCACGAGATCGCGCATGCGCTGCTGCGCCACAGCGCCGAGCGCATGGCGCAGAACAAGCTGGTGCAGCTGGGCTCGATGGCGACCGGCATGGCGGTGAGCGACATGGATCCGCAGCAGCAGAAGGCGGTGATGGCGGTGATGGGCGCAGGCGCCCAGTACGGCGTGCTGCTGCCGTTCTCGCGCGATCACGAGAGCGAGGCCGACGAGGTGGGTTTGATGCTCGCGGCGGCAGCCTGCTACGACCCGCGCGAGGCGATCGGGCTGTGGCAGCGCATGGGGCAGGCGAGCGGTGGCCAGGCGCCGCCGGAGTTCATGTCGACCCATCCCAGCGGCACCACCCGCATCGCGCACCTGGAGCGCCTGATGCCGCAGGCGCTGGAAATCCGCAAGGCGTATTGCGGCAAATGATTCCCATTGCCGGCCATGGCGCCGGCAATGGGCGTACCTGCCGGGCTGTGTCGTGTCGCCGCGTGTTGCCGCTTTCGGACAGGGCATGCGACAATCTCAAGGCTCGGACGGCGCATTTCTGCATTGCAGCAATGCTGCCTACGGGCCGCGAGCCGGACGTGGCGGGGCGCAGTGCGCTTTCCACCGCGAGAAGCCAGCACGATCTGCCGCTCCGCTCACGGGACGCGCCTCGGGCTGGTACGCCGACCGGTCGCGTGAAACGCCGCCGCGCATGCGCGGTGCATCGGTTGCGGGACAGCCCGCAACGCTGATCGAGTCGAGGCTGACGTGCTGGGCGAGTATCTACCAATCCTGCTGTTCCTGATCGTATCCACGGGCATCGGCATCGCCCTGCTGGTCATCGGAAACCTGCTCGGGCCCAAGCGCCCCGGCGCGGAGAAGCTCTCGCCCTACGAGTGCGGTTTCGAGGCCTTCGAGGACGCCCGCGGGCGCTTCGATGTGCGCTACTACCTGATCGCGATCCTGTTCATCGTGTTCGATCTTGAAATCGCCTTCCTGTTTCCCTGGGCGGTGGTGTTCAAGAGCATCGGCACGCCCGCCATCATTGCGATGACCGTTTTCCTCGCCATCCTCGTCGTGGGCTTCATCTACGAGTGGAAGAAGGGCGCGCTGGAGTGGGAGTGAGGCCATGAGCATCGCGCAGTTCTTCAACAACCCCGAGCCGCTGGGTCGCGTCGACGACATCCTGCGTCCCGATGGCGGGAATCCGCTGATCGAGCGCGGCTTCGCGGTCACCTCGGTCGATGCGCTGGTCAACTGGGCGCGCACCGGTTCGATGTGGCCGGTGACCTTCGGCCTGGCCTGCTGCGCGGTGGAGATGATGCACGCCAGCACCTCGCGCATCGACGTGGACCGCATGGGCGTCATCTATCGCCCGAGCCCGCGCCAGTCCGACGTGATGATCGTGGCCGGAACCCTGGTCAACAAGATGGCCCCGGCGCTGCGTAAGGTCTACGAGCAGATGACCGAGCCCAAGTGGGTGATCTCCATGGGCTCGTGCGCCAACGGCGGCGGCTATTACCACTATTCCTATGCGGTGGTTCGCGGCTGCGATCGCGTGGTGCCCGTGGATGTCTACGTGCCGGGCTGCCCGCCCACCGCCGAGGCGCTCACCCACGGCATCCTGCAGCTGCAGAAGAAGATTCGCCGTACCAACACCATCGCGCGCTGAGCGCACCCGACATTCTCGCAAGGAAGGCACGCGGTCCATGGCCGAGCCAGAAAACACCCTAGCCGAACAGCTGCGCGCCCGCTTCGGCGACAAGATCGCCGAGTGCATCGTGCATGACTACGAGGTCGCGACCGCGGAAGTCACCCTGGTGGTGGCGCCCGAGCACCTGCTCGACGTGGCGCGCGCGCTGCGCGACGAGGCGCCGTTCCGCTTCGAGCAGCTGATCGATGTCTGCGGCGTCGATTATCTGAGCTACGGCCAGGTCGAATGGGACACCGAAGACGTCAGCGGCGAAGGCTTCTCGCGCGGCGTCGAGGGCGAAGGCGCCGGCCGTTTCGACTGGTCGCATCGCCCGCGCCCCGGCCACGTCCCGCGCCGCTTCGCCTCCGTGCTGCACCTGCAGTCGGTGCACCACAACCGCCGCCTGCGCCTGCGCTGCTTCGCGCCCGACGACGGTCTGCCGGCGGTGCCCTCGGTGATCGAGCTGTGGCCGGTGGCGAACTGGTTCGAGCGCGAGGCCTTCGACCTCTTCGGCATCGTCTACGAGGGCCATCCGGACCTGCGGCGCATCCTGACCGACTACGGCTTCGTGGGCCATCCGTTCCGCAAGGACTTCCCGCTGATCGGCAACGTCGAGGTGCGCTACGACGCCGAGCAGGGCCGGGTCATCTACCAGCCGGTCACGATCGAGCCGCGCGTCACGGTGCCGCGCGTGGTGCGCCACGATTCGCGCCGCGAGCAGGCCCGCAACGAATCGGCAGAGCAGGCGGCAGGAAAGTAAACCATGCAGGATATCCGCAGCTATTCCCTCAATTTCGGTCCGCAGCATCCGGCCGCGCACGGCGTGCTGCGCCTGGTGCTGGAGATGGACGGCGAAACGGTGCTGCGCGCCGATCCGCACGTCGGTCTCCTGCACCGCGGCACCGAGAAGCTGGCCGAATCCAAGCCGTTCAACCACTCGATCGGCTACATGGACCGCCTCGACTACGTCTCGATGATGTGCAACGAGCATGCCTACGTGCGCGCCATCGAGAACCTGCTGGGCATCGAGGTGCCGGAGCGCGCGCAGTGGATCCGTACGATGTTCGACGAGATCACGCGCATCCTCAATCACCTGATGTGGATCGGCTCCAACGGCCTGGACCTCGGCGCCATGGCGGTGATGCTCTATGCCTTCCGCGAGCGCGAAGAGCTGATGGACGTCTACGAGGCGGTCAGCGGCGCGCGCATGCACGCGGCCTATTACCGCCCCGGCGGCGTGTATCGCGATCTGCCCGGGCAGATGCCGCGGTACCGTGAAACGCCCTGGCACAAGGGCGCCGACCTCAAGCGCCTGAACGCCTGGCGCGAGGGATCGATGCTGGATTTCCTCGACGCCTTCGCCGACGACTTCCCGCGCCGGGTGGATGAGTACGAAACCCTGCTGACCGACAACCGCATCTGGAAGCAGCGCACCGTCGGCATCGGCGTGGTGCCGCCGGAAAAGGCCCTGGCCTGGGGCATGACCGGTCCGATGCTGCGCGCCTCAGGCGTCGCCTGGGATCTGCGCAAGAAGCAGCCCTACGCCAAGTACGCCGAGGTCGACTTCGACATTCCCGTGGGCGTGGGCGGTGACTGCTATGACCGCTACGTGGTGCGCGTGGCCGAAATGCGCGAGTCGGCCCGCATCATCAAGCAGTGCGTGGCCAGGCTGCGAACCCTCGAAGGCCCGGTGATGATCCGCGATTTCAAGGTCGGTCCGCCCAGCCGCGAGGAAATGAAGGCCGACATGGAAGCGCTGATCCACCACTTCAAGCTGTTCACCGAGGGCTACGTCGTGCCCGAGGGCGAGACCTATGCCGCGGTGGAAGCGCCCAAGGGCGAGTTCGGCTGCTACCTGATTTCCGACGGTGCCAACAAGCCGTTCCGGGTCAAGCTGCGTGCGCCTGGTTTCGCGCACCTCTCGTCCATGGACGAGGTGGTCCGGGGCCACATGCTCTCCGACGTGGTCGCCATGATTGGTACCTACGACGTGGTGTTCGGGGAGATCGATCGATGAGCGCGGGAATCGCAACCCGGTACGCGCTGTCCGGCTGCGCTGTCGCATCCGGCAGGGGCGCAGGATGGCATTTCGTTTCGCGCAGTGGACGTGCGGGCGCGGCTTCAGGGCTTTTCCGGGCACTGATGGCCGGGTTCCGGGTTCCTGGAGTCAAGGCATGAAAGCAACCGGCAATTTCGAAGCGGTCAAGGATATCGACCCGCTCAAGGCACTGACGGACGACACCCGCGCCACGATCGACCAGTGGCTGGCGAAGTTTCCGGCCGACCGGCGTCGCTCGGCGACGATCCAGGGGCTGTTCGCGGCGCAGCAGCAGAACAACGGCTTCCTGACCGATGCGCTGATCGCGGCGGTGGCCAGGTACATCGGCATTCCGCCGATCCAGGCCTACGAGGTGGCGACCTTCTACACCATGCTGGAAATCCGGCCGGTGGGGCGCAACAACGTCGCGCTGTGCACCAATATTTCCTGCTGGCTCAACGGCGCCGAGGACATCGCGCGCTACTGCGAGAACAAGCTCGGGATCAAGTTGGGCGAGAGCACCGCGGACGGGCGCATCTACCTCAAGAAGGAAGAAGAGTGCATCGCGGCCTGCTGCGGCGCGCCGGCGGCGACGGTCAACGGGCATTACCACGAGAAGCTCACGCCGCAGAAGATGGACGAGATACTCGACGCCCTGAAATAAGCGCCGCGCGGCCCCGCCGCACGGCATGGATGAATCGCCCCGGCAGTGCCGCGGCAAGGATGGATCGGAACGGTCATGGCAGTTGGACCCGTGCCTCAGGAACACAACATCGTCTACACCACCCTGCATTTCGACAGGCCGTGGTCGTATGAAAACTATCTCAAGACCGGCGGCTACCAGGCGCTGCGCAAGCTGCTGACCGAGAAGATTCCGCCGGCCGACGTCATCGAGATGGTCAAGCGCTCGGGCCTGCGCGGCCGCGGCGGCGCAGGCTTTCCGACCGGGCTGAAGTGGAGCTTCATGCCCAAGCACGACGGCGAGAAGTACATCCTGTGCAACTCGGACGAATCCGAGCCGGGCACCTGCAAGGACCGCGACATCCTGCGCTACAACCCGCACGCGGTGCTGGAGGGCCTCGCCATCGCCTGCTATGCCACCAACACCCGCGTGGCCTACAACTACATGCGCGGCGAGTTCCACCACGAACCCTACGAGCACATCGAGGAGGCGCTGGCGGAAGCCTACAGGCACGGTTGGCTGGGCCGCGACATCCTCGGCTCGGGTGTCGACATCGACATCCACAACGCGCTCGGTGCCGGTGCCTACATCTGCGGCGAGGAAACCGCGCTGATGGAGTCGCTCGAAGGCAAGAAGGGCTGGCCGCGCTTCAAGCCGCCGTTCCCGGCCAACTTCGGCCTCTACGGCAAGCCCACCACGATCAACAACACCGAAACCTATGCCTCGGTGCCGGCGATCATCCGCAACGGCCCGGAATGGTTCCTCGAACTGGGCAAGCCCAACAACGGCGGTGCCAAGGTGTTCTCCGTCTCCGGCCACGTGAACCGCCCCGGCAACTACGAGATCCGCCTGGGTACGCCGTTCTCCGAACTGCTGGAAATGGCGGGCGGAGTGCGCAACGGCCATCGTCTCAAGGGTGTCATTCCCGGCGGCTCTTCGATGCCGGTGCTGCCGGGCGAGAAGATGATGGAGTGCACGATGGACTACGACTCGATCCAGAAGGCCGGTTCCGGTTTGGGTTCGGGTGCGGTCATCGTGATGGACGAGACCACCTGCATGGTGCGTGCCTGCCACCGCATCAGCCGCTTCTATCACCAGGAATCCTGCGGCCAGTGCACCCCATGCCGCGAAGGCACCGGCTGGATGTACCGCTCGCTCACCCGCATCGTCGAAGGCCGCGCCACGCTCGATGACGTGAACCTGCTGCGCTCGGTCGCGGGCCAGATCGAGGGCCACACCATCTGCGCCTTCGGCGAGGCCGCGGCCTGGCCGGTGCAGGGCTTCCTGCGCCACTACTGGCACGAATTCGAACACTTCGCCACCCACGGTCGTTCCATGCTGGACGACAAGGCGGGAGCCACCGCATGAGCACTCAGCCCAGCCCGTCCGCCGCACCCGCGCCGGAAGGCTTCGTCAACATCGAGATCGACGGCGTGGCGCTGCTCGCGCCCAAGGGCTCGATGATCATCCAGGCCGCCGACAAGGCCGGCATTCCGATCCCGCGCTTCTGCTACCACGAGAAGCTCTCGATCGCGGCGAGCTGCCGCATGTGCCTGGTGGACGTGGAAAAATCCCCCAAGCCGGCGCCCGCCTGCGCGACCCCGGTGATGGAGGGGATGAAGGTCTATACGCAGTCCAGGCGTGCGCTGGATTCGCAGCGCAACACCATGGAGTTCCTGCTGATCAACCACCCGCTCGACTGCCCGGTCTGCGATCAGGGCGGCGAGTGCGAGCTGCAGGATCTGGCGATGGGATACGGCCGCTCGGTCGGCCGCTTCATCGAGCGCAAGCGCACCGTGCCCGACGAGGATCTCGGGCCGCTGGTGGCCAGCGACATGACCCGCTGCATCCACTGCACCCGCTGCGTGCGCGTCACCTCGGAAATCGCCGGGAGCTTCGAGCTGGGCGTGATGAGCCGCGGCGACCGTTCGGTGATCGGCACCTACGTCGGCCGTGCGCTGGAAACCGAGCTTTCCGGCAACGTGATCGACGTCTGCCCGGTGGGCGCGCTCACCAACAAGCCGTTCCGTTTCCGCGCCCGCGCCTGGGAGCTGACCGCGCGCCCGTCGCTGGGCTACCACGATGCGCTCGGCTCCAATCTCTGGCTGCACATGAGGCGTGGCGAGGTGCTGCGCGCGGTGCCGCGCGACAACGAGGCGATCAACGAGAACTGGCTCGCCGACCGCGACCGCTACAGCCACGCCGGCCTGGCCGCGCCTGATCGCCTCACCGCGCCGATGATCCGTGAAGGCGAGACCTGGCGCGAGGCGGGCTGGGACGAGGCGCTGGCGCGCGCCGCCGAGATCATCCAGGCGCAGCCGGGCGACGAGCTCGGCGTGCTGATGCACCCGGCCACCTCCAGCGAGGAAGGCTCGCTGCTCGCCGCCCTGGCCGCGGGCGTCGGCTGCGGCAACGTCGATCATCGCATCGCGCTCGCTGATCTCGCCGATGCTCCGGTGGCCGAGCCCTTCCAGATGCCGCTGGCCGAGATCGAGAAGGCCGACGTGATCGTGCTGGTCGGCTGCAATCCGCGCCACGAGGCGCCGCTGCTGGGGCACCGCGTGCGCAAGGCGTGCCGCAGCGCCGGCGCCCGCGTGGTGGCGATCAATCCGGTCGATTTCGACCTCAACTTCGAGCTGGCGCATCGCCACATCGTGCGGCCGTCGGCGCTGGTCGATGCGCTGCTGGGCGTCGCCAGTGCGGCCGGTGCGACGCTGCCGGGCCAGATCGGCTCCGAGGCGATCGCCGCGGACCAGGCCCAGACCATCGCCGACCTGCTGCGCGGCGCGCAGCACGCGGTCATCCTTCTGGGCGAATCGGCGGCCACCCATCCGCAGGCGTCCTGGCTGCGTGCCGCCGCCCGGGCGCTGGCCGAGGCCAGCGGAGCGAAGCTCAATCAGCTGCCGGTAGGCGCCAATGCCATCGGCCTGGCGCGCGCCGGCGCGCTGCCCGCAGCGCGCGATGCGGCCGGGATGCTGGCCCAGCCGCGCAAGGCGTGGGTGCTGTATGGCATCGAGCCCGAGCACGACTTCGCCGATACGCCGGCCGCGCTGCGCGCGCTGTCGCAGGGCAGCGTGGTGGCGTTCACCGCATTCGCCGACGAGACCACGCGCAGGATGGCCCAGGTCATGCTGCCGATCGGGCTCGCGCCGGAGATCGAGGCCAGCTTCACCAACGTCGATGGCCTCGTGCAGACCACCGCGGCCGCCGCGAAGCTGCCGGGTGAGGCGCGCGCCGGCTGGCGCGTACTGCGCGCGCTGGGCGAGCGCATGGCGCTCTCCGGTTTCGACTTCACTGAACTTGCGCAGTGGCGCGAGCGCATGACGAGCGCGCCCGCCGCATCGGGTCGTGCACTTGCGCCGCGTGCCGCCGCCGTGCCGGGCCTGGAGTGCGTCGCCACGCGCGCCATCTACGCAATGGACGCGGTGCTGCGCCGCGCCGAGCCGCTGCAGGCGCATCCGCTGACCCGCGGCGCAAGAGTGATGCTGAATCCAGAGGATGCCGCTGCGCTGGGCCTGGAGACGGGCGCCATGGCGCGCATCGACGACGGCCGCGGCAAGGCCGCGCTGCCGGTGGAAACCACGACCCGCGCGGTGCGCGGCACGGCGTGGATCGAGAAAGGGTATGCCGCCACGGCCCCGATCGCGGGCATGTGCGCATCGCTGACGGTGACGAGGGCCTGAGCGTGTTCGAACTTCTGAGCCAACCTATCGGCCTTGCGCGCGAGTTCTTCCTGAACTTCGGCGTCTTCGGCCTGCTGCTCTGGACGGTGGTCAAGATCCTCGTGGTCACCGTGCCGCTGATCCTCGCGGTCGCGTTCTTCACCCTGTTCGAGCGCAAGATCATCGGCTGGATGCACGTGCGCCAGGGGCCGGTCTACATCGGCAAGGTCTTCGGCATCGGCCTGATCCAGCCGTTTGCCGACGTCTTCAAGCTGCTGTTCAAGGAAGTCATCTCGCCCACCAATGCGAACGTCTTCCTGTACCGCCTCGCGCCCATCCTGACCATGGCGCCGGCGTTCGCGGCATGGGCGGTGGTGCCGTTCGAGGACGCGGTGGTGCTCTCCAACGCCAACGCCGGCCTGCTGTACCTGCTCTCGATGACTTCGCTGGGTGTCTACGGCGTGATCCTCGCCGGCTGGGCGTCCAACTCCAAGTACGCGATGCTCGGCGCGATGCGCTCGGCGGCGCAGGTGGTGAGCTATGAAATCGCCATGGGCTTCGCCCTGGTCGGCGTGATGGTGGCCGCCGGCAGCATGAACCTCTCGCAGATCGTGCAGGCGCAGGCCGGAAGCGCGGGGCTGTTCGACTGGTTCTGGCTGCCGCTGCTGCCGCTGTTCGTCGTGTACTTCATCTCCGGCGTGGCCGAGACCAACCGCCTGCCGTTCGACGTGGCCGAGGGCGAGTCGGAGATCGTGGCCGGCTTCCATGTCGAGTATTCCGGATCGACATTCGCGATCTTCTTCCTGGCCGAATACGCCAACATGATCCTGATCAGCTTCCTGAGCGCGATCCTGTTCATGGGGGGCTGGCTGTCGCCGTTCCCGGCGTCGTGGGGCGTGCTGGGCATGCCCGGCATCTGGTGGCTGTTCGCCAAGGCGCTGTTCTTCGCGTTCTGTTTCGTCTGGTTCCGTGCCACCTTCCCGCGCTACCGCTACGACCAGATCATGCGCCTGGGCTGGAAGGTCTTCATCCCCATCACGATCGTCTGGATCCTGGTGGCCGCCTGGATGGTGCATCTGGGCTGGGTCAAGGCTGGTGTCTGAAGGAAGGTGATGGCATGAATCGCATGGTGTCCTACGTCAAGAGCCTGATGCTCATCGAGCTGCTGCAGGGGCTGTGGCTCACGACGAAATACTTCTTCCGGCCCAAGTACACGGTGCACTATCCGGAAGAGAAGATCCCCCAGTCGCCGCGCTTCCGCGGCCTGCACGCGCTGCGCCGTTATCCGAACGGCGAGGAGCGTTGCATCGCCTGCAAGCTGTGCGAGGCGGTGTGTCCGGCGCTGGCCATCACCATCGACTCGGCGCCGCGCGAGGACGGCACGCGGCGCACTACCGGCTACGAGATCGACCTGTTCAAGTGCATCTTCTGCGGCTTCTGCGAAGAGAGCTGTCCGGTCGATTCGATCGTGCTGACCCACATCCATGAGTACCACTTCGAAGAGCGCGGCGAGAACGTGGTCACCAAGCCGCAGCTCCTGGCCATCGGCGACCGGCTGGAGCCGGAAATCGCCGAGCGTCGCGCGCTCGACGCCCCTTACCGCTGAGGACCACCGCATGACCGTGCAACTGGCCATCTTCTACGCCTTCGCGCTGGTGACCTCGGCTGCCGCGCTGGCCGTCATCCTGGTGCGCAACCCGGTCCACGCCGTGCTGTGCCTGGTGCTGACCTTCTTTTCCACCGCCTGCCTGTGGCTGCTGCTGGAGGCCGAATTCCTCGCGATCGCGCTGGTGCTGGTCTACGTGGGCGCGGTGATGGTGCTGTTCCTGTTCGTGGTGATGATGCTGGACGTCAACGTCGATCCGCTGCGCGAGGGCTTCGCGCGCAACCTGCCGGTGGCGCTGCTTGTGGCAATCGTCATGGCCGCGGAAATGGTCGCGCTGATCGGCGTCCGGCGCTTCGGGCAGGTGGTCGATTCCCCCGATCCGGCGCTGGCAGCCGGGCAGCACAATCTGGAGTGGCTGGGGCACGCGCTGTTTCGCGATTACGTGCTGCCGTTCGAAATCGCGGCCGTGGTGCTGACGGTGGCGATCATCGCCGCCATCGTGCTGACCCTGCGCCGGCGCCCCGGCACCAAGCACCAGGATCCCGCGCTGCAGGTGCAGGTGCGCAAGGCCGACCGGCTGCGCATGGTCAAGATGGATGCCGTCGTCAAGGAGCCCAAGCCATGATCTCGCTCGGCCACTATCTCACGCTCGGCGCGCTGCTGTTTTCCATAAGCGTCGCGGGCATCTTCATCAACCGCAAGAACGTCATCGTGCTGCTGCTCTGCGTGGAGCTGATGCTGCTGGCGGTCAACGTCAATTTCGTGGCCTTCTCGCGCTTCCTCGGCGATGCGGCAGGGCAGGTCTTCGTATTTTTCGTGCTGACGGTGGCGGCGGCTGAAACCGCTATCGGCCTGGCGATCCTGGTGGTCCTGTTCCGCAACCGCGGCACGATCAACGTGGATCAGATCGACTCGATGAAGGGGTGACGGCGCCCGCCCTTCGCGCCGCCCACGACGACCAGTGATGGAACGCATTCCGTGATAACCCAAAACACCCTACTGACCATTGCGCTGGCTCCCCTGGCCGGCGCCGTGATCGCCGGCTTCTTCGGCGGACGCCTCGGACGTGCGGCCTCGCACTGGATCACGATCCTGGGCGTGGCGCTGTCCTGCGCGCTGTCGATCCAGGTGCTGTACGCGCTGGTCGCGGGCGGCGCGATGCCCTACAACGCCAACGTCTACACCTTCTTCGAGGTGGGCAGCTTCTCGGCGCACGTCGGCTTCATGATCGACTCGCTCACCGCGATGATGATGGTGGTGGTCACCTTCGTCTCGCTGCTGGTGCACGTCTACACCATCGGCTACATGCGCGACGATCCGGGCTATACGCGCTTTTTCGCCTATATCTCGTTCTTCACCTTCTCGATGCTGATGCTGGTGATGAGCAACAACTTCATGCAGCTGTTCTTCGGCTGGGAAGCGGTGGGCCTGGCCTCGTACCTGCTGATCGGCTTCTGGTTCCCGCGCCCGTCGGCGGCGTTCGCCAACCTCAAGGCCTTCCTGGTCAACCGCGTGGGCGACTTCGGCTTCCTGATCGGCATCGCCGCGGTGTTCTACTGGTGCGGCAGCCTGGATTACGCCGAGGTGTTCGCCAACACCCACCTGATCGAGGGCAAGAGCTTCGAGCCGTGGCCCGGCGCGAGCTGGTCGATCCCGAGCTTCATCGGCATCTGGCTGTTCATCGGCGCCATGGGCAAGAGCGCGCAGGTGCCGCTGCACGTCTGGCTGCCCGATTCGATGGAAGGCCCGACCCCGATCTCGGCGCTGATCCACGCTGCCACGATGGTGACCGCCGGCATCTTCATGGTGGCGCGCATGTCGCCGATCTACGAGCTGTCCGAAACCGCGCTCGCCTTCGTGCTGCTCGTTGGTGCCACGACGGCCTTCTTCACCGGCCTGATCGGCATCGTGCAGAACGACATCAAGCGCGTGGTGGCCTATTCCACGCTGAGCCAGCTCGGTTACATGACGGTGGCGCTCGGCGTTTCGGCGTACTCGGCGGCGGTGTTCCACCTGATGACCCACGCCTTCTTCAAGGCCCTGCTGTTCCTCGGCGCCGGCTCGGTCATCATCGGCATGCACCACCAGCAGGACATGCGCCGCATGGGCGGGTTGCGCAAGTACATGCCCATCACCCACATCACCATGTGGATCGGCACGCTTGCGCTGGTGGGCACGCCGTTCTTCTCGGGCTATTTCTCCAAGGACTCGATCATCCTGGCGGCGCAGGCCGCGGCCGGGCAGGGCGGCTGGGTGCAGGCCTACGCCTACTGGGCGGTGCTGCTGGGCGTGTTCGTCACCAGCGTCTACAGCTTCCGCCTGCTGTACCTGACCTTCTTCGGCACCGAGCGATTCCGCGAGGTTCACGAAAGCCACGCCGGTCACGACGTGCACGAAGGACATGACGCCCACGCGCACGAGCCGCACGAGTCGCCGCTGGTGGTGACCCTGCCGCTGATCCTGCTGGCGATCGCCTCGGTCGGCATCGGCTTCTTCACCGTCGGGCCGATGCTGTTCGGCGACTTCTTCGAAGGCGCGATCCGGGTGCTTCCCGGACACGACACCCTGGGCGCGGTGGCGCAGGCGGTGTGGCACGCCGAGCACGGCTGGGTGTCGGCCGCGGTCGGCTTCGGGCTGCACTTCATCAGCTCGCCGGTGTTCTGGCTCGCCTTTGCCGGTTTCGCGCTGAGCACCTACATCTACCTGTTCAATCCGTCGCTGGCCGATCGCATCCGCAATGCGGCGGCGCTGCCGGTGCGCGCCCTGGAGAACAAGTACGGCTTCGACGATCTGTGGATCAAGGGCCTGGCGGGCGGCAGCGTGCGTCTGGGTCAGACGCTCTGGAAGCGCCTTGACGCCGGCCTGATCGACGGTGTGATCGTGAACGGCTCGGTGGCCCTGGTGGACCGGGTCGCGGGAATCATCCGGGTGGCCCAGACCGGGCGCCTGTACCACTACGCGTTCGTCATGATCGTCGGCCTGATCGCCCTTCTGGGCGGGCTGATCGTGGCGCTTGGCTGACCGCATTCCGAGGATCCACGCCCCATGCTGCCCCACGACTCACTTCTCAGCGCGCTGATCTGGCTGCCGATGCTCGGTGGCGCGGCGACGCTGCTGTACTCCAAGCGGCCCGAGGCGGCGCGCTGGTTCGCGCTTGCGGTGGCCATGGTCACCTTCGTGCTGAGCTTCCAGCTCTATGCCGACTTCGATCTGGCCAGCCCGGCGATGCAGTTCGTAAAGGACATCGAGTGGATCTCGGCCTTCGGCATCCGCTATCACCTGGGCGTGGACGGCATTTCGGTGGCCCTGGTCCTTCTGACCACGTTCACCACGATCCCCGTGATCATCGGCGCCTGGCGCTCGGTGGACAAATGGGTGGCGCAGTACATGGCCGCCTTCCTGATCCTGGAAGGGCTGATGATCGGCGTGTTCTGCGCGCTCGATACCATCCTCTTCTACGCCTTCTTCGAAGGCATGCTGATCCCGATGTTCATCATCATCGGCGTCTGGGGCGGGCCGCGGCGCGTCTACGCCACGCTGAAGTTCTTCCTGTACACCTTCCTGGGTTCGGTGTTCCTGCTGATCGGCCTGATCTACCTGTACGTGAAGGGCGGCAGCTTCCAGTTCGCCGACCTCTACGCGCAGCCGCTGACCATGACCGAGCAGGGCTGGCTGTTCCTGGCCTTCTTCGGCGCCTTCGCGATCAAGATCCCGATGTTCCCGGTGCATACCTGGCTGCCAGATGCGCACGTCGAGGCGCCCACCGGCGGTTCGGTGATCCTGGCCGCGATCATGCTGAAGATCGGCGGCTACGGCTTCCTGCGCTTCTCGCTGCCGATCCTCCCCGACGCCAGCGCCGAGTGGGCCGGGGTGATGATCGGCCTGTCGCTGATCGCGGTGGTCATCGTGGGTCTGGTGGCGCTGGTGCAGGCCGACATGAAGAAGCTCGTGGCCTACTCGTCGGTGGCGCACATGGGCTTTGTCACGCTCGGCATCTTCGTGGCGCTGACGCTGGTGCGCGATGCGAACAATCCCGATGCCGCGCAGCTGGGCCTGCAGGGCGCGATGGTGCAGATGATCAGCCACGGCTTCATCTCCGGTGCCATGTTCTCCTGGGTGGGTGTGCTCTACGACCGCATGCATACGCGCATGATCAAGGACTACGGCGGCGTGATGCAGGTTATGCCGTGGTTCGGCTTCTTCGTGATCTTCTTCTCGATGGCCAATTCCGGCCTGCCGGGAACGTCCGGCTTCGTCGGCGAGTTCATGGTCATCCTGACCCTGTTCCAGGCCAATGCGTGGATCGCCGTGGCCGCGGCCACGACGCTGATCATCGCGGCCGGCTACTCGCTGTGGCTGGTCAAGCGCGTCATGTTCGGGCCGATCACCAATCCGGCGGTGGCGGAAATGAAGGACGTGGACTCGCGCGAGACGCTGGTGCTGGGGCTGTTCGCCGCCGGCGTGCTGGCGCTGGGCCTTTACCCGAAGGTGCTGACCGATCTGATGCAGTCCTCGATTGCGCAACTGGCGATGCAGATCGCCACGACCAAGCTGTAAGGCAGGGAAACGACGATGATCACTTCCGCCGACTTTCTGCCCATGCTGCCCGAGCTTTTCCTGCTCGCGGCCACCTGCGGCCTGCTGCTCACCGACCTGTTCCTGAGCCAGGAACGCCGGGGCTTCATCCACTTCCTCGCGCTCGGCATCCTCGCCGTGGCCGCCGTGCTTACCCTGCGCGGTGTACCGGGCGTGCCGCTGCCGGTGCGGGTGTTTTCCGACACGTTCCAGCGCGACGCCGCCGGCGACCTGCTCAAGCTCTTCATCTACCTGATGACCGCGCTGGCCTTCGTGTACGCCAAGCCTTACCTGAAGGACCGCGACCTGTTCAAGGGCGAGTTCTACATGCTCTGCCTGTTCGCGGTACTGGGCATGATGCTGCTGGTTTCGGCCGGCAACCTGACGGTGGTTTACCTGGGCCTGGAGCTGCTGGCGCTGTCGTCCTACGCTCTGGTGGCGTTCGATCGCGACAACCGCCTGGCTTCGGAGGCGGCGATCAAGTACTTCGTGCTCGGTGCGATGGCCTCGGGCATGCTGCTGTACGGCATGAGCATGCTCTACGGCGTCACCGGCACGCTCGATCTGGCGCGCATCTCTGAGGCGGCCGCGGTGGTGCAGGGCGACCAGCGCACGCTGTTCCTGTTCGGGGTGGTCTTCATCGTCGTGGGCGTCGCGTTCAAGTTCGGCGCCGCGCCGTTCCACATGTGGCTGCCCGATGTCTACCAGGGCGCACCCACGGCGATCACGCTGTTCATCAGCGCCGCGCCCAAGCTCGCAGCGGTGGGCATGGCCTACCGCCTGTTCGACAACGCCGCCGGAAGCATCGATGCACACTGGCAGGTTGCGCTGGCCTGGCTGGCCTTCCTGTCGCTGGCGATCGGCAACCTCATCGCCATCGTGCAGACCAATTTCAAGCGCATGCTCGCCTACTCGGGCGTGTCGCACGTCGGCTTCCTGTTCCTCGGCCTGGCCAACGGCACGCCCGAGGGCTATGCCGCCGCGACGCTCTACGCGATCTGCTACACCCTGATGGCGGCCGGTTCGTTCGCGGCGATCATCCTGCTGGCGCGTCGCGGTTTCGAGGCGGAGGAGCTGTCCGATTACCGCGGCCTGTTCCGCACCCATCCCTGGATCGCGCTGATGATCCTGCTGCTGATGTTCTCGCTGGCCGGCGTGCCGCCGCTGTTCGGTTTCTGGGCCAAGCTCGCGGTGATCCGCGCGGCGATCGACGCGGACCTTCTCTGGCTGGCGATTTCGGCCGTGGTGTTTGCCGTGATCGGCGCGTTCTACTACCTGCGCGTGGTCAAGATCATCTTCTTCGATGCGCCTTCGGATCAGGTCCGGATCGAGCCGCAGTCCGATCCGCAGCTGCGCTGGGTGTTCTCGGCCAATGCGTTGGCGATGCTGGTGCTGGGCATCTTCTGGAACCCGCTGCTGGAGCTGTGCCTGGCGGCATTCCGCAGCTGAATCCCGCACGCCACTGCGCCCAGTGGCGGCGCAGGATGGCCCGGAGGCCGGCGTGGCTTTTAGCCCGCGTTGGCCTGCCGGGTGCCGGGCGATTCAATCGATGCGCACCTTCGAGGCGCCGGGAACGGCGCGCAGCGCGGTCAGGAGCTCGGGTTCCGCGCGCAGTCGAATGCCCTCATCGGTGTCGATGATGCCGCGCGCTCCCTCGGTCAGGATTTCGATCGACATCGGCGTGCGGCCGCCCTTCCAGCGCGACACGGCCTCCTGGAACGCGCTGGAGGCGTCCTGGACGGTGGCGTCCAGCGTCAGCCGCACGCGCTGTGCGTGCTGCCGAACCCAGCTGCTGACATCCCAGACCTGCCTGACCCGCATGCCCGTGCCGCCGCGGAAGCGATCCTCGTGCAATTGCCCCTCCAGCAGCACGATGGCGTCGCGCACGAGCAGCTCTGCGCACTCCTGCAGCACGTCGGCATATACCGTGGCCTCGATTCGCCCGCCGCCGTCCTCGATGGAGAGAAAGGTGCGATCCGCGTTGCGCTGGTTGATCGCCACGATCTGGCCGATGAGGAGCGCCTGGGCGTCGCTGCCGCGCTTGAAGCGGCGCTGCTCCAGCGCGGCGTCCAGGCCATCGAGGGTGCAGGTGACGGCCTTGGCCACGAGCTCGCGCACCGGATCGACCGGGTGGCCGCTCAGGTAGAAGCCCAGGACGTCGCGCTCGCGGGCGAGTCGTTCTTCCAGCGACCACTCGGGCAGCGGATCGAACGGCGGGATGATCGGCGTCGGTTCCGCGCTCGCGCCGCCGAACAGGTCGACCTGGCCGGCCTCGTGGTCGCGTGCCAGCTGTTCGGTGGCGCGCAGGACGTCGGGCAGCTGTGCGCGCAGCGTCGCGCGATTGGCGCCCAGGGCATCGGCCGCGCCGGCGTCGATGAGGGTTTCGTGGACCTTGCGGTTGACCCGCGGGCCGAGCCGCTGGCAGAAGTCGAGCAGGTCGCGGAACGGCCCGCCTTCGCCGCGGATGCGCTCGATCTCGCGGCAGGCGTTCTCGCCCGCACCGCGGATCGCGCCCAGGCCGTAGCGCAGGGTGCGTTCGTCCACCGCGTGGAACAGGTAACCCGAGGCGTTCACGTCCGGCGGCAGCACGGTGAGCCCGAGCGCGCGGCTTTCGCGCAGGAACGTGATGACCTTGTCGGTGCTGTCCATGTCCGAGGACAGCACCGCGGCCATGAACTGTGCGGGATGGTGCGCCTTGAGCCAGGCGGTCTGGTAGCTGACCAGGGCATAGGCGGCGGCATGCGATTTGTTGAAGCCGTAGCCGGCGAACTTCTCCATCAGGTCGAAGATTTCGTCGGCGCGCGCGGCGTCGAGGCCGTTGCCTGAAGCGCCCTCGCGGAAGCGGATGCGCTCCTTCGCCATTTCCTCGGGCTTCTTCTTGCCCATGGCGCGGCGCAGCAGGTCGGCGCCGCCGAGCGAGTAGCCGCCCACGATCTGCGCCATCTGCATCACCTGTTCCTGATAGACCATGATGCCGTAGGTCTCTTTCAGGATGGATTCCACGCGCGGGTCGGGATAGGTGATGTCCTCGCGCCCGTGCTTGCGCGCGACGAAGCTGGGAATCAGGTCCATCGGGCCGGGGCGGTAGAGCGACACCAGCGCGATGAGGTCTTCGAAGCGGTCCGGACGCGCATCCTTGAGCAGGCGCTGCATGCCGGGCGACTCGAACTGGAACACCGCCACGGTACGCGCCTGCGCGAACAGCTCGTAGGTGGCCTTGTCGTGCAGCGTGATGGCGGTGATGTCGAGCGCTTCGCCGTCTTCGCCCCGGCGCGCGCGCTCGGCGTTGATCGCCTTGACTGTCCAGTCGATCACGGTGAGGTTGCGCAGGCCGAGGAAGTCGAACTTCACCAGTCCCACCGCCTCGACGTCGTCCTTGTCGAACTGGGTCACCACGCTGCGGTGCGCCTCGGCCTTGCCCGGGGGCTCGGCGAAGAGTGGGCTGTAGTCCGTCAGTGGCCCCGGCGCGATCACCACGCCGCCGGCGTGCTTGCCGGCGTTGCGGGCAAGGTCTTCGAGCTTGAGCGCCAGGTCGATCAGGTCACGGACGTCGTCCTTGGTCTGATAGAGCTCGATCAGCTCGGGGGAGGCCAGCTCGGCGTTTTCCGCGGCTTTCCTGCTCGTTCCCAGGGCGTCCGCCAGGCCGATCCCGAGCACGTTCGGGATGAGCTTGGCGATGGTGTCGACGAAGCCGTATCCCAGGCCCATGATGCGGCCGCAGTCGCGGATCACGCCCTTGGCCGCCATCGTGCCGTAGGTGATGATCTGGCTGACGTGGTCGCGGCCGTACTTTTCCGCCACGTAGTCGATCACCCGGTCGCGTCCGTCGGTGCAGAAGTCGACGTCGAAGTCGGGCATCGAGACGCGTTCGGGGTTGAGGAAGCGTTCGAACAGCAGGCCGTAGGCCAGAGGGTCGATGTCGGTGATGCGCAGCGACCAGGCCACCAGCGAGCCGGCGCCCGAGCCGCGTCCCGGACCGACCGGAATGCCGTTGCGCTTGGCCCAGTTGATGAAGTCGGCCACGATCAGGAAGTAACCGGGAAAGCCCATGCGGCAGATCACGTCCAGCTCGGTTTCCAGCCGCGTCTCGTAGGCCTCGCGGGTCAGGCCGCGGGACAGGGGCTGGCTTGCGAGGCGCTGCGCCAGGCCGCGGCGGCTTTCCTCGGCGATCCACGAATCGGCGTCGTGCCCGCCGGGCACCGGAAACTCGGGCAGGACGTACTTGCCGAGCGTCAGGGTGAGGGTGCAGCGGCGGGCGATTTCCACGGTGTTTTCGAGCGCGCCGGGAAGGTCGGCGAACAGCGCCACCATCTCCTCGGGCGAGCGCAGGAACTGTTCGGCGCTGTAGTCGCGCGGGCGGCGCGAGTCGCCCAGCACCCGCCCGGTCGCGATGCACACGCGCGCCTCGTGGGCGTCGAAATCGCTGGCGTCGAGGAAGCGCGTGTCGTTGCTCGCCACCACGGGGCAGTCGAGTCGCGCGGCGAGCCGCAGGGCGGCAGGTTCGAACAGGCGCTCGGCCTCCCGTCCGGTGCGCGTGAGTTCGAGGTAGAAGCGGTCGCCGAAGGTGTGCTGCCATTGCGCCAGGCGCCGCTCGGCCTCTTCCTCGCGGCCTTCCACCAGGCATTGGCCCACGTCGCTGCCCGGGCCGGCAAGCACGATGAGGCCGTGCGGATCGTCGCAGAGCCAGTCGCGCGTGATCACCACGTGATCGCCGCGGTGGCCGTCCTGGTAGCCGCGCGAAAGCAGGCGCGAGAGGCTGCGATAGCCGGCCTGCTCCTGGCAAAGAAGGGTGAGCCGCGCCGGCTGCTTGAGGTCCGGGTCTTCCATCCAGACATCCGCGCCGACGATGGGCTTGATGCCGGCCTTCTCCGCCGCGCGATAGAACTTCACCAGGGCGAACAGGTTGCTCTGGTCGGTGATCGCCACCGCCGCCATGCCCAGTTCGACGCAGCGTCGCACCAGCGCGTCGATGCGGATCGTCGAATCGACCAGCGAGTATTCGCTGTGCAGGTGCAGATGGACGAAACGGGGCTGCATCGGGCCTGGATCGGTGCGGGTGAATGGGCCAGCCTAGTGCCTGCCTCCGGCAGGCGACAAGGCTTGACGGCGCGTGCCGCAGCTGCCGCGTGCGCTCAGCCTTCGAGCCAGCCGGAGATCAGCTCGAAGGCGCCTCCCGACAGCGCGATCCAGGTGGCGATCATCGCCCAGCCCAGCACCCATGCGATCAGCAGGAGCGCGCCGTCGCGCTCGATGATCGCGATGGCGTAGGCGAGGATCAGCAGCGCGAAGGGATAGTTGGTCAGCGGGATGGGCAGGGCCAGCAGGATGCCGAGCCCCACCAGCTGGAGTCCGGTGAATGCGTGCGCCACGACGTTTCGGGTCAGGGCGCTCAGTCGCGGACGGCAGAGGCGCTCCAGGCGCGCGAATACCGGCCGCATCCGGGTGGCGAAGCGCGCCAGGGTTGCGCGCCGGATCGTGCGGCGCTTCGCGCGCTGCGGCAGCCAGGGCGTACGCAGCGCCAGGAGCATTTCCAGCCCCAGGATGCTCACCAGCGGGCCGGAGATCGAGCCTGCGCCGATCGGAAGCGGGATGAAGGCCGGCAGGAGCACCAGCATCAGCAGGACGCCGTAGGCGCGGTCGCGGAAGGTTTCGACGATTTCGCCGAGCGGGATGGCCTCGCCCGAGGTGCGGCGGACCAGTTCGAACAGCAGGCTGCTGGTGCGGATCGCGTCGCCGGTGGGCGCGGGAGGCGGCACCTGGCTCACTCCGTGGTGCTGCCTTCCGGTAGCGGCGCCAGTCGCTGGATCAGCAGTTTGTCCACGCGCGCGCCGTCCAGGTCAACCACCTCGATGCGCCAGGTGGCGTGGGTGAAGGATTCGCCCGCCGCCGGGATGCGTCCGAACCGGGACACCACCATTCCGGCCGCGGTGTTGAAGTCGTGCTCGTCCTCGCCCGGCAGCGTCGCCAGTCCGAGAAGCTCGCGAAGGTCTTCCGAGCCCAGACCGCCGTCGACCAGCCAGCTGCCGTCGTCGCGCGCCACCACCAGTGCGTCGGCGTCGGCGTCGTCCTCCTGCTGATAGATTTGCCCGATCACCGCGCCGAGCAGGTCGTCCAGCGTGACCAGACCTTGCAGGTCGCCGTATTCGTCGACGACCAGGGCCATGTGGGTGCCTTCGTCCCGGAAGGTCTCCAGCAAGGTGGTGGCGCGGGTGGATTCACTGACGAAGGTGGGCGCCAGCAATTCGCCGAAGAGATCGGGATGCGCCCCGGCGGAAAGCAGGCGGGCCAGGGAACGCGTTTCCAGGATGCCCACGACGTCGTTGTCCGAGCCGCGATAGACCGGATAGCGCGAATAGGGGTTTTCGCGCAGCACCTGCAGGTTTTCCTCGCGCGTGCCGTGCAGGTCCAGCCAGGCGATCCGCGGGCGCGGCGTCATCAGGTTTTCGGCGGTGCGGTCACCCAGACGCAGCACGCGGTCGAGCAGCGCGCGATCCTGCGTGTCGGTCGCGTTGTTCCGGGCAGCCTCCGCCGCTGCGCGCGCTGCCGGCGCAGAGGCGGATACATCGGGCGCTCCCTGTGCCTGTGCGCCGGTTCGCGCGACCGGCCAAGGCATGGCGTCGCGCAGCTGCAGCAGCGCCGCCAGCGGATAGGCCGCCCATCGCGCGAAGGTTTCGGGCGTCCGGCGTGCCGCCCGGCGCGGAATGAGATCGCCGAGGATGAGTGTCGCAAGCGCCGCGAGCAGGGCGCCGAGCGCCACGCCGAGGCACTGGGCGGCAAGCGGCTGGATGCCCCAGGCCTGCAGTGCGACGGCAATCCGCGGTCCGAGCAGCACGCCGCCGGTTGCGCCGATCAGGGCGTCGACCAGGAGCAGGCCGCTGCGCAGCAGCGGCGCGGTGCGTTCCGGTTGTCCGAGCAGGCGCAGGGCCAGCCGCGCGCCGCGGTTTCGGGAGGCCATCTGGCGCAGCGTGGCGCGGCGCGTCCAGGCCAGGGATCTGTCGGCGAGAAGCAGGGCGCCGCGAGTGGGAATCAACAGGAGGAGAGCGAATAATTCGGGGATCATGGAGGACCGGTTGCGCACCGGTACGAGGTGTCATGACGGGGTGGCCGCGTGCCGCAGGGCGCGGGTGGGCCGGGTGCCACTATGCTACAGCCGGGCGCGCGCGATGGCGATATCTGTTCCAGGGCGTGCCTGCCCTGCGGCCGGCGCTGCCGGAAGGGTGCGGAGACGTTCTTGTGCACTGCAGCGCAAGGGCAGGGTAAAATGCGCCGTGCCGAGTGCGCGCGGCTGGACTGGTCGGAACTGCGCCTCGCCCCTCTCCTTCATCCAGGCGGCTACCGATATGTTTTCGCTGCAAACCATCTTCGGCAAGGGCGATCTTTTTTATGGGCTTCTGGAGGCCGCCGCGGAAGCGGCCGTGCAGAGCGCCGACGCGCTGCAGCGTCTGGTCAAGGACCACGGGGTCGAGGCCACGCTGACCGACTTCAAGCTGGCGCGCGAACGCGAGAAGGATGTCTCCGAGAAGATCAGCCAGGCCCTGGTGGATACCTTCATCACGCCGCTGGAACGCGAGGACATCGAGGCGCTGGGGAACGCGATCTATCGCATTCCCAAGACCATCGAGAAGTTCGCCGACCGCTACGCGCTGGCCGGCGAAAAGCTGCACCGGATCGAGTTCGGGCCGCGCGCGGCCATGCTCAAGGAGGCGGCCGAGCTGGTGCTGGAAATGGTCCGCGTACTGCCCAAGATGCGGCTGGAACAGATGAAACGCCTGCACGATCGCCTGCGCAACGTCGAGGCGGAGGCCGACCGGCTGATGCTGGAAACCTATCGCGAGATCTACTCGGGCATGCACGATGGTCTGGAGATCCTGCTGATCAAGGACTTCTTCGAGCTGCTGGAGAAGGCCATCGACCGCTGCCGCGAAGCCGGAGTGGTGTGTTACCAGATCGTGCTCAAGCACTCCTGAGGCCGCCGCCGTGCTGACCCTGGTCCTTCTGGTGGTGCTGCTGGCGCTGGTGTTCGAGTACATCAACGGCTTCCACGATACGGCGAACTCGATCGCCACGGTGGTTGCCACCAAGGTGCTGTCGCCCTCCCAGGCCATTGCCATGGCCGCGGGCATGAACCTCATCGGCGCGCTCGCCGGTACCGCGGTGGCCAAGACCATCGCCTCGGGCCTGATCGACGCGCAGGTGGTCGAGGTCACCTCGCAGGTGCTGATCTGCACGCTGTCGGGCGCGATCGTGTGGAACCTCATCACCTGGTACTTCGGACTACCCTCGTCCAGCTCGCATGCCCTCATCGGCGGCCTGTGCGGCGCGGCGCTGGGCGCCTCGCAAACCAATTGGCACTCCATCCTCTGGTCGATTCCCGCCGATCCCTGGTGGAAGGGCGGCGGCCTGCTCTGGAAGGTGATCGTGCCGATGATCAGTTCGCCGGTGGCGGGATTCGTCATGGGATTCCTGGCGATGGGCGTACTTTTCGCGATCATCGCCGGCATGGCACGCAGCGGCGGCTGGCTTTCGCGCGTGGCGCGGCCGCGCTGGGTGAACGGATTCTTCGGCAAGGCGCAGATTGCCTCTGCCGGCTACATGGGCTTCGCACACGGCATGAACGATGCGCAGAAGACCATGGGCATCATCGCGCTGGCCCTGGTGAGCGCGCAGTCGGTCGGCACGCTGGACAACCTGCCCGACTGGCTCGCCTTCCTGCACCCCTCGCCGGAGGCGCTGGCGCACGGCGACATCGACACCTGGATCAAGTTTGCCTGCGCCATCACGATGGCGGCCGGTACCGCAGCGGGCGGCTGGCGGATCATCCGCACCATGGGCCACAAGATGGTCAAGCTGCATCCCATCCACGGCTTTGCCGCGGAAACCAGCGCGGCCACCGTCATCACCCTGGCGTCCTCGCTCGGCATCCCGGTGTCCACCACCCACAACATTTCCTCGGCGATCATGGGCGTGGGCACCGCCAAGCGCTTGAACGCGGTGAAGTGGAGCATCGTGGAGCGCATGATCTGGGCCTGGGTGCTGACCCTGCCGGCCGCCGGCGGCGTGGCCTATCTCATGATCGAACTGTTCCGCGCGCTGGGCTGGAGCTGACGCCCAGGCGCGCCGCGCCGATGTGCCGGCGCGGCGGAACGCGGGCTATCGGCCGGCCGGTTCGACCGCCGGCCGATGATTCAGGATCGCGTTGAACAGCAGCCGATAGCTGCCGACGGTGCTGCCGCGCCAGACCGGATTGATCGCGAACAGCAGCACGCGGCCTTCGCCGTGGCGCGCCTGGACCACCGCCGCGCGCTCGGCGATTTCGTTCGCCCCGTCCAGCAGGCCGGAGACCAGCAGCTGATCGGCTTCGGCAAAGCGCAGGATGACCTGCGGCCTGGCCGAATCCGGAATCGCCCAGTGGTTGTTGCGGCGCTGCTCTTCGTTCAGCGGCATGGCTTCCCAGGGCCGGTTGTCGGGCAGCGGGTGCGCCTCCATGTACGCGCGTCCCTCGGGCACATCGACATCGTGCCTGTCGCCGCGCCCGGTCGGGCGTTCGACGTCCTTGGCCCGCTGCGGACCGCCCCAGCGCGACCCGCGCACGCGCCCGCCGGGCGTGGCGACCTCGGCCACGTAGAACGACATGCCGCTGCTGCTGTAAACCGGCAGCGGCGCATCGCGGTAGCCGCCGGCCACCGGATGCTTCATGTCCACGAAGTGCGAGCGCAGCACGCTGCCGACGATGCGCAGCTTCTCGGTGGGCGTGACGAAGACGCCGGGCGCCAGCCCGACATCGATCGCGAAGCGCGCGGTGTCCTCGGCGGTCACCAGCAGGCCGCCTTCGGCCACGAACTTCCTGAGGTTGGCCAGGCCGGTGTCTCCCATGCCGGGCCGCATGTCGTCGGTGGCGTCGATCCTGCCGATGTTGGGCGTCAGCGCGGTCGTCTTCCACGGCAGGGGCTGCCCCCACATCGGCATGCCGTCGATGATCTGGCGCGTGCTGGAAAGCCCGGTCGGCGCGAACAGGATGACGTCGTAGCGCGCGCGCAGGTCGGGATCTTCGGTGATGTCCTGGGTGCTGATGTAGCTGTAGGGAACCTGCATCGCGTCCAGCTCCATCCGCCACCAGCCCTCGGTCTGGGTGCTGAGCCAGGTGTGCATCAGCGCGATGCGCGGCAGCGCGGCGGCGGTACTCGGGGGCATGTCGATGCTGGCCAGGCCGGCGGGAACCACCGGATCGGGCGCGCGGCGCATCGGCGCGGCGAGGATCGCCGGATCGGTGACCCGCACGATCTTCAGGTCGAACAGGTCGCCCAGCGACCAGCCGGTGTCGTCGTAGGGCGTGTCGAACTTGCGGTCCTTGGGCGACCAGTACTGGCGGTCGAGCAGGGCGTCGGCAATGCGCGAGTAGGGCTGGTCCATGCGGATCACGTAGCTGCCTGCGGCGAGGGTCAGGTGGCCGCTCGCGGTGCCGGTGTCCTTGCCGGCCTCGTTCTTCCGCGGCGGGTTGTCCACCGTGAACGCGGACGAAAGCCGATGCACCTCGACGTGCTGGCGGCGCATGATTTCCAGCAGCCGCGCCTGCGCGCCGCTGCGTGACTCGTCCACGGCCAGAACCCAGGCGGCAGGCCCAGAAGTGCGCGCCTTCTCCACCGAGCGCCGGCTCTTGAGATGGAAGTTGCGCAGGAAGACGTCGGCGTTTTCCGCGAAGTAGTGCAATGCGGTCAGCAGGCCCGTCTGCTGGTAGTTGTTGTTGTTGCGGGCCGACCAGAGCACCTTGGGGTAGGGCGGATTGGGGCGGTACCAGGTGCGTGCGTACTCGTGCGGCTGCAGGATTCGCGGCAGCGTGTCGGCGCCGTCGTTGCCATAGGTCTCGTACAGGCGGCTGATGCCGTTGTGGGTCGCCGCCATGAACATCAGGTAGCCGGGACTCCAGGCGTCGAACTCGCCGTGCGTCCATACGCCCGGCAGGCCCATGCGCGTCATCTGCTGCACGTTGTCCCAGCCCAGCTGCTGCCATTCGCCCACCAGGATGGGGTCGATCCAGGCGTTGTAGGGGCCGGTGCCGATGGTGTTGTCGTAGAGGAAGGCGTAGGACTCGTGCAGGTCGTGGATGACCTGTGCGCCGAAGTTGACGTAGGTGTCGAGCACCATGCGGCTGGAGTTGAGCGTCATCGCGATGCCGTCGCGGTTGTTGTCGTGCGCGACGTACTTGCCCCAGTAGACCAGCGGCGGATAGTTGCGCTCCGGGTGGGCGCGGTGCCAGTTGTAGATGTCGGTCTTGCGATCGCGTCCGTCGACCTCCACCACCGGCGTGATCAGGGTGATCACGCGCGAGCGGATGCCGCGGACGTAGGGGGCCTCGTCGATCGCGAGGCGATAGCCCAGCTCCATCAGCGCGGTGGGCGAGCCGGTTTCGGTCGAGTGCAGCGCGCCGGTGATGTAGTAGACCGGGCGCGTCTGCGCGATCAGCGCATCGGCCGCAGCAGCGTCCAGGGTGCGCGGGTCGGCCAGACGGCGAAGATTGGCCAGGTTGCTCTCGAGCTCTGCGATGAGCGCTTCGTCGGCAATGGCGACGGCGATGGTCTCGCGGCCTTCCTCGCTGTGGCCGATGGTGAACACACGCACCCGCGGGCTGGCTTTCTCCAGGGCGCGGAAGTAGCGGTGCACGTCGGCCGAGTAGGGCATGTATCCCTCGGCGCCGGCGATGTGGCCGAGCACGGCCAGCGGTGTCGGAACCGTATCGGAGGCAGGCAAGTAGTCGGTCAGGGGTGAATTGAGCGTCGGGTCGGTGGTGAACTCCGCGATCAGCCGCGTATAGGTTTCGTCGATGGCCTGCTGCGGCGCGCGCGCATAGGCCGCGGGCGAGTCCACCGATGCGCGTGGCGGTGCGGCCATCGCCAGTCCCGCCGCGGCCAGCCACGCCACCATCGCTACCATGGGCACCATGCGCATTGCGTCTTCCTTCCCGTCGTCTGGCCGGGCCCGGCATGGGCCAGCGGATACCGCGTGCGAGGGTAATTCAAACCGGGAAGGGTGAGTCGGTCGCAGCGGCGGAACGTGATCGCCGCCGCGTGCCGCAGCGCGGGCGCGTACGCGGGACGACGCGGCGGGCGATCAGTCCGCGCGGGCCTCGGCGCGCAGCCGCTGCGCCAGTGCGGCAAGCGCGTCGGGCGTGCCGGCATCGGCCCAGTGGCCGCGGTGGTGGCGTCCGCCGATCCGCCCGCGGCGCATGGCGTGGCGCAGCAGCGGGGCAAGGCGGAACGCGGGAGGCGTGCCGCCCGCCTCGTCGGGTGCAAAAGCTGTGCGCCAGCCGGCGAAGAGTGCCGGATGGATGATGCCCACGCCGGCGTAGGTGACGCCGCCGGTGGCGTCGGGCACGGGCTGGAGGCGGCCCTGGCGGTCGAGCGCGAAGTCTCCCGCGCCGTCCGGTGGATCGACCACGACCAGGTGGGCCAGATCGCCTTCGGGCAGCGTCAGGGTGGAGAAGTCCAGTTCGAGGTGGATGTCACCGTTGACCAGCAGGAACGGGTCGGGGTCGAGCAGGGGCAGGGCGTTGAGCAGGCCGCCGCCGGTTTCCAGCCCGCTGCCGCCCTCCCAGGAATAGACGATCGAGAGCCCGAAGCGCGCGCCGTCGCCCAGCACGGCAGGGAACTGCTCGGCCAGCCAGGCGGTGTTGATCACCACGTCGCGGATACCGGCGCGGCGCAGTGCGTGCAGGTGGGTTTCGATCAATCGTTCGCGCCCGGCTTTCAGCAGCGGTTTGGGGCAGGTGTCGGTGAGCGGGCGCAGTCGCAGGCCGCGCCCTGCGGCCAGGATCATCGCCTTCACGCCGGCAACTCCAGCGGCGCCAGGCGCGGGAACACCCGGTCGGCCAGCAGCGCGTGCAGTGGCGCGAGCTCTGGATGGTGCGGCAGCGTGCGGTCCAGGTAGGCCAGGAAGCGCGGTGCGTCGGCCAGATAGCGCGGCTTGGCGTCGCGGTGCTGCAGGCGCGCGAAGATGCCGAGCACCTTGAGATGGCGCTGCACGCCGATCAGCGCGACGTCGCGCCGGAACGCCTCCGCCTCGGGCAGCGTCAGCCCGGCCGCGCGGGCGGCGTGCAGGTAGCTGTCGATCCAGCCATCGGTGCGCGCCTGCGGCCAGGACACGAAGGCGTCCTTGAGCAGGCTCAGCACGTCGTAGGCCAGCGGGCCGCGCACGGCGTCCTGGAAGTCCAGCACCGCCACGCCTTCGTCCGCGGGCATCAGATTGCGCACGATGAAGTCGCGGTGCACCAGGCCCTGCGCGGGGCTCTGGAAGGCGCGCAGCAGTACCGCACAGGCGTCCTGCCAGGCGGAGTTCTCGGCCGGCGCAAGCGAAAGCCCCAGGTGGCGCCCGAGGAACCATTCGGGAAAGAGCGCCAGCTCGCGCCGCACGAGGGTCTCGTCATAGGCGGGGATGTCGTCCGGAAGCGCGATGCGCTGCAGCCGCAGGAGCTGCTCGAAGGCACGTCCGATCCAGAGGTCGGCGTTGTGGGCGTCGATCCTCTGCAGCAGGGTGTCGCTTCCCAGGTCTTCCAGCAGCAGCCAGCCGTTTTCCGCATCCTGCGCCAGCACGCCGGGCACGCGCACGCCGC
This sequence comes from uncultured Chiayiivirga sp., assembly GCA_934525595.1. Taxonomy (GTDB): domain Bacteria; phylum Pseudomonadota; class Gammaproteobacteria; order Xanthomonadales; family Xanthomonadaceae; genus Denitratimonas. The sequence continues at coordinate 47,962 of CAKSZJ010000001.1, forward strand.
CAGCCCGCAGTCGTGCCTGCATCGCCAGCCAGGGACGCACGTCCTCGCGATCGGGCGGTGAGTCCATGACGATGCGCGAACTTCCGTCAGCGGCGCAGGTGCGCCAGTAGCTGCGAAAACCGGCGTCCGAAGAGGCGCGCTCGGGCACCGGAGCGGCTGCGCCGAGATGGGCGCGGGCGAACGCCAGGCGTTCGAGGTCGCGCGGTGAGTGCGTGGCCTGGCTCATCCCATGAGCTCGCGCACGTGTGCCACCGCGCACTCGCGCAGCGCGGCGAGGTCGTAACCACCTTCCAGGCTCGAGACGATCCGGCCACGCGCGTGCCGCAGCGCGATGGCCAGGAGCTCGCGGGTGACCCAGGCGAAATCGTCCGCTTCCAGCTCCAGGTGCGCCAGCGGATCGGCGCGGTGCGCGTCGAATCCCGCCGAGACCAGCAGCAGCTCGGGCCGGAACGCATCCAGCTCCGGCAGCAGCACGTCGCGCCACGCGGCGCGGAACGCCGCCGAGCCCGAAGCGGGTGCCAGCAGCAGGTTGCGCACGTTGCCCACGCCGCGTTCGGCCGCAAGGCCGGTATTGGGATACAGGCCGCGCTCGTGGCTGGACAGGTACATCACCCGCGGCTCGCTTTCGAAGCAGGCCTGGGTGCCATTGCCGTGGTGCACGTCGAAATCGACGATGGCAACGCGTTCCAGCCCGTGCGCCTCGAGCGCATAGCGCGCTGCCACGGCCACCGAGTTGAACAGGCAAAAACCCATCGCCTGATCCGGTGCGGCGTGATGGCCTGGCGGCCGCACCGCGCAGAAGGCGCGCTCGCACTGGCCCAGCATCACGGCGTCCACCGCGGCGCAGCCGGCCCCGGCGGCGCGCAGCGCGGCGACGGCGGAGTGGGCGTTCATGCCGGTGTCGTCGTCGAGCATCCGCGGTGCCTCGACCGGCACGTCGAGGATGCGCGCGATGTGCGCGGCGGTGTGGACCAGACCCAGCTGGGAGCGCGTGGCGCAGGGCGCTTCCATCCATTCGATGCCGCGCAGCCCGGCCGCGCGAAGGGCGTCCAGGACGCCGGCCAGTCGCGCAGGCGATTCGGGATGGGAGATCGCATTCGCGTGCAGCAGGCAGTCCGGATGGCTGTAGATGCGCAGCGTGTCGAGCGTCTGGTGGATGGCAGCTACTCCGGTCGCAGCCCGTGCTGCCAGAGGTTTTCACGGCCGCCGTCGGCGCGCGCCAGGACGCGGGAAAGCACGAAGAGGTAGTCGGAAAGGCGATTCACGAAGGCCAGCGCCTGCGGCCGCACCTGCTCCTGCCGCGACAGCGCCACGATCGCCCGTTCGGCACGGCGGCAGGCGGTGCGCGCCACGTGGCAGTGCGCCGCCGCCGCGCTGCCGCCACCGGGCAGGATGAATTCCTTGAGCGGGGGCAGGTCGGCGTTGAGGGCGTCCAGGCGCTGTTCGAGCCAGGCCACGTCGCGCTCGTCGATCGCCGCATGGCCCGGGATGCACAGTTCGCCGCCCAGATCGAACAGCGCGTGCTGGATGCCGACCAGGTCCACGCGCGCTGCCTCGGGCAGGGCATGGGCCAGCACCACGCCAATCTGGGCGTTGGTCTCGTCCAGCGTCCCCAGGGCGTCGATCCGAGGGCCGTCCTTGGGCACGCGCGAGCCGTCGCCCAGTCCGGTGCTGCCGGTGTCGCCGGTGCGCGTGTAGATCTTCGAGAGACGGTTGCCCATGTTGCCTCGCGGTCAGCCTGCGTGCGGGGTCGCGCTGGACGACGGCGCGCGGGATCCGGCAAGAACCGCCGCGTGCAGCAAGGCCGCGCCGGCGACGTACATGGCGGTCACCCGCAGGAACGGGAAATACCAGTGCCCCATGTTGGCGAACCAGCCGCCGAGGCTGCGCTGGGCATCGGCTCCGCCCCAGGAATCGGAAAGCCAGTAGAAACTGCCGTTGGAGAGCACGAAGCACAGGCTCACCGATACCAGCAACGCCGCCGCGAACTGGCCCGGCGAAGCCCAGCGCAGTCCCGGTCGGCGCGCCGCCAGCCAGGCGCCGCCCAGCCACAGCGACAGATAGGCCGGCAGCAGGAACCAGTAGGCCGGCGAGACGCAGTAGTGGCCCAGGAAGTTGATGCCCGCCGCGCTGATGGCGTACCAGTCGGCCAGGAAGGCGACCGCGATCAGTGCGGGAAACGCCCAGCGCCACCGCGCCTTGAGATAGAAACCACCCGCGAAAAAAACCGCCCAGGATGCATCCGGGATCGCGGCGAAATGGTGGATGCGGGTGGCCGCCATCACCAGGGCGAGCAGGCCGAACAGGGCGATGGTGCGGGTGGCGCGTGTGGACATGGCGGACATCGCGATCAGTGGGAAAGGACGACGGGATTGTAGCCCAGCCACGCGGGTGTCGCTTCGTGCGCCGATGGGCGTGTCGATCATCGGCGGCGCGGACGCGCCAAGCTGCTAGGCTTGCGCCGCCTTAGACTCAAAGGGAGTGGCGAGCCGGCCATGAATCCACAGCATCGCGCCTGGCGTCAGGCGATCGAGTCCGCCTGGGAGCGGCGTGCGGAGCCAGCCTCCGGAGAGATCGAGGAAATCCGCCTGCTGGTGGATGCCGTGCTCGGCGACATCGAGCGCGGCGCGCTGCGCATCGCCGAGCCGGCGGCCTCGGGCTGGCAGGTGAACGAGTGGCTCAAGAAGGCCGTGCTGCTTTCCTTCCGGGTGAACGACAGCGCGGTGATGGACGCCGCGCCGGCACCTTACTGGGACAAGGTACCGCTGCGCTTTGCCGGCTTCGACGAGGCGGCCTTCCGCAGCGTTGGCGCGCGCGTGGTGCCCGGTGCCGTGGTGCGGCGCGGTGCCCACGTCGGGCGCGATGCGGTGCTGATGCCCAGCTTCGTCAACATCGGTGCCCATGTCGGCGCGGGCACCATGGTCGATACCTGGGCCACGGTCGGTTCCTGCGCCCAGATCGGCGCGCGTTGCCACCTGTCCGGCGGCGTCGGCATCGGCGGGGTGCTCGAACCGCTGCAGGCCGCGCCCACGATCATCGAGGACGACTGCTTCATCGGTGCGCGCTCGGAGGTGGTGGAAGGGGTGATCGTGGAGGCCGGCAGCGTGATCGGGATGGGCGTCTTCCTCGGCCAGTCCACGAAAATCTACGATCGCGCCAGCGGCGAAATCAGCTACGGCCGCGTGCCCGCGGGCAGCGTGGTGGTCGCCGGCTCGCTGCCGGCCGCCGACGGCAGCCATTCGCTCTACTGCGCCGTCATCGTGAAGAAGGTCGACGCGCGCACCCGCGCCAAGACCTCGATCAACGACCTTTTGCGGAGCGAGCCATGAGCGTTCGGCTGTACGGACTGGCCAACTGCGATACCTGCCGAAAGGCGCGCAACTGGCTGACGCGGTTCTCGATCGACCACGAGTTCATCGACTATCGCGAACAGCGCATCGACCCTGACACGCTCAAGGCCTGGGCCGTGCAGCTTGGCGGCTGGGAGGCGCTCATCAACCGCGCTTCCACCACCTGGCGCACGCTTGCGCCCAGCCGCAAGCAGCCGGGCTCGGACGCGGAGTGGCGGCTGCTGCTGAAGGAATACCCGCAGCTCATCAAGCGCCCGGTGACGGTCACCGATGACGGCGTCGTATCGGTGGGCTTCAAGGATGCGCTCTACAAGAAGCGCTTTCAGGCCTGAGTCCGTGTCCGACGTTCTCGACCTCACCTGCGAGCTGATCCGCCGGGAATCGGTCACCCCCGAAGACGCCGGTTGCCAGGATCTCGTCGCGACGCGACTGCAGGCCGCCGGCTTTTCCGTCACCCACCTGCCGTTTGGAGCGGTGCGCAACCTGTGGGCCACGCACGGCCAGGGTGCGCCGGTGCTGTGCTTCCTGGGCCATACCGACGTGGTGCCCAGCGGCCTGGCGGCGGCCTGGCGCTCGCCGCCGTTCGATCCGCAGATCCGCGACGGGCGGCTCTTCGGGCGCGGCGCGGCCGACATGAAGGGTTCGGTGGCCGCCATGGTGCTGGCGCTGGAAGAATTCGCGCGCGCCCACCCCGGGCATCGCGGAACGCTGGCGTTGCTGCTGACCTCCGACGAAGAGGGCGATGCGATCGACGGCGTGCGTCGGGTCGCGCAGCATTTTCGCGAAACCGGCCAGCGCATCGACGCCTGCGTGGTGGGTGAGCCCACCGCCAGCGAACGACTGGGCGACACCATCCGAATCGGCCGGCGCGGTTCGCTCACCGGCACGCTTGCCGTGCGCGGCGTGCAGGGCCACGTGGCCTATCCGCAGCTGGCCGACAATCCCGTGCACCGCGCGCTGCCGGCGCTTGCCGAGCTGGCGGTACGCCGCTGGGACGACGGCGATGCGGATTTTCCGCCCAGCAGCTTCCAGATCGCCAACCTGCAGGCCGGCACCGGTGCCAGCAACGTGATCCCGGGCGATTTCCAGGTGCAGTTCAATTTCCGCTACGGCCCGCGCTGGAGTGCGCAGGCGCTGATCGACGAGGTGGAGTCGCGGCTGCGCGCGCACGCGCTGGATTTCTCGATCCGCTGGCATCGCTCCGGCGATCCCTTCCACACCGTCGACGGCGGCCTGCGCCAGGCGGTGCGCGCGGCCATTGCCGAGGTCACCGGCCTGGTGCCAGAGGAAAACACCGCCGGCGGAACCTCGGATGGCCGCTTCATTGCCCCGCTCGGCGCGCAGGTGGTGGAAGTCGGTCCGGTCAATGCGAGCATCCACAAGGTGGATGAATATGTTCCGCTGGCCGATCTGGAGACATTGCCCGCGCTGTATCTGGCGATCGCGCGGCGGGTGCTGGCCGGTTCTCGCGGCGACGACACGCGTGAAGGCGCATAGGCGCATAGGCGCCGCGGCTGGTTTCCCGCGCGGCGGGCGCGGCCTGCCCGCACGACGTGATTCCACCGTGCAGGCGCCCACATTCCAGGGACGCAGGCCTTTCATCCCGGATCCTCGATCCGCCATCCGCCCGAGCCGGGCCTCCAAGGAGACGCGACATGCTGCCTTCCAGAATGCGGGTTGAGGAATTCACCACGCCCGATCCCATCACCGTTGTCGAGGCGACGCCCATCGAGGAACTGCAGGCGCTGATGGCCGAACACGGCGTCCGGCACCTGCCGGTGCTTCGCGATGGCGAGGTGGTGGGCGTGATCAGCGAGCGCGACGTGCGCCTGGTGCACGGCCTGAGTCTGGACGAGCGGCGCCAGATCCGCGCACAGGACCTCATGGCCGACGAGCCCTTCATCGTGCACGCCTCGGCCCTTCTCGACGAGGTGGCCATGGAGATGGTGGGCCGTCGTGTGGGCAGCGCCATCGTGCGTGACGGAGACGGTGATTTTCTCGGCATCTTCACCCTGACCGATGCCCTCAACGCGCTGATCGAAATCGTGCGCAACGAGGCGCGCACGTGGTGAGGGGCCTGGCGACCGCTGCGCTGGCGCTGCTGGCGTCCGCCTGCGCCGGTGACATGGCGCCTTCCGTCTCCTCCGCCGGCGAGGGCGCCGCGCCCGCGCTATCGCCCGCGGCGACTGGAGTCAGCGCACCGCACGGTGCGCCGGCGCCCGCAGCGCCATCGCGCGTGGAGGTCGTGGAAGTGGCCTCCGGTCTGGAGGTGCCCTGGGCCCTGGCCTTCCTGCCGGACGGGCGGATGCTGGTGACCGAACGTCCGGGCCGGCTGCGCTACGTTTCGGAGCACGGCGTGCTTTCCGAACCCGTTGCCGGTGTGCCCGAGGTCTGGGCGAACGGGCAGGGCGGTCTGCTCGACGTGGCGCTTGCGCCCGATTTCGCGCAAAGCCGCACGATCTACCTGAGCTATGCCGAAGGCGGGGGTGAAGAGGGCCGCGCCGGCACTGCGCTCGGGCGCGGGCGGCTGGACGGCGGACGCATCGAAGACTGGCAGGTGATCTTCCGGCAGGAGCCCAAGCTCTCCCAGGGCGGACACTTCGGTTCGCGCATCGTCTTCGACGGGCAAGGCCATCTTTATCTGGCGCTGGGCGAAAACAACCAGCGCCCGACGGCGCAGAAGCTCGACCACCTGCAGGGCAAGGTGGTGCGGCTGAATCCGGACGGCACTGTGCCGCCGGACAATCCCTTCGTGGGGCGTGAGGGTGCGCGTCCGGAAATCTGGTCGTACGGACACCGCAACCAGCAGGGCGCGGCGCTGCACCCGGTCACGGGCGCGCTGTGGACCAGCGAGCACGGCCCGCGCGGCGGAGATGAGGTCAATATTCCGCAGCCCGGCGGCAACTACGGCTGGCCGCTGGCGACCTTCGGGATCAACTATTCCGGCCAGCCGATTCCCGAAGCGACGGGAACCGGCGCGCCGGGCATCGAGCCGCCGCACTACTACTTCGAGCATTCGCCCGCGCTCTCGGGCATGGCCTTCTACACCGCCGGGCGTTTTCCGGCCTGGCGCGGCAGCCTGTTCATGGGCGGCCTGGCTAGCCGCGACCTGATCCGCCTGGTGCTGGACGCGGACGGGCGCATCGTGGCCGAGGAGCGCCTGCTCACGGATCGCAAGCCGCGCCTGCGCGATGTGCGCCAGGGGCCGGATGGCTACCTCTACGTGCTTTCCGAGGCCGAGGGGAAAATCCTCCGGGTCGGGCTCGCGGGCGAGCCCTGATTCACGCGCCGGGCGCAGCGGCGAGCGGTGCCGGATAGCGCCGCCCGTCGCGCAGAGGACGGAAGCATTCGCCGCCGAAGAATCCCGGCGTCTGCTGTCCGCTCGCCCATCCGGGAATTCCCGCCAGCGGCAGGGGGCGCAGCTCCTGCGGATCGGCGAGCACCGTGCCGGCTGCGATGGCAGCGGCGAGGGTGGCCTGCCAGTCATCCGGCACACCGCCGCACAGCGCCAGGCACTTTGCGGTCGGCAGGCGCTCGGGAATCAGGGCGTGTTCCAGCAGGGCGTGGCCGAAGATGTGCACGCGCAGCGCGCCGTCGGCGAAGGCGGTGCGCTGGCCGAAGAAGCTGCGCCAGTCATGCGCATCCCAGGCTGCCAGCAGCGCCGCTTCGCTGGCCCAGACGAGCGCGCCGGCTTCGTCGAAGTGGGTCAGCGCACACTGCGCGCGGCTGCGCTGGTGCGGGCCGTGCCGCGCGATCTCGGCCACCTGACGGGCGTTCAGGGCGCGCTTGACCGGCGCGTGCTTGGCCCAGACCAGGGCATTGAAGAGGTCGTGCCAGTTTTCCGCGCGCGTGGCTACCGCGGCGTGGGCGTGGATGCGGGTTTCGTAATGCCGGCCGTCGCGCAGCAGGACGTCGTCCTGGCGCACGAAGCGCACGCCGGCACGATTCGCAAGACGCTCGCTCAGCGCTGCGATTTCCGGCCATTCCGGGGATTCCAGAAGATCCCGGAAGTCGCGAAAATCGGCAAAAGCCGGATGGTCGAAGACGCTGGCATCGACCGATGAACGCGCCGGTGCCAGGAAGCGGTTGCGCGCCACGCCCGGTCAGCCTCGCGATGCAGGCGGTGCGGGGCGAGGGTCAGCCGGGCAGGTAGTCGTCCGCATCGTCCGGCAGCTCCACGCAGCCGTAGAGGTCGTGCTCGTCGCTGCCCAGGATGTGCACCTGGGCGAACTGCCCGGGCTTGAGAGCGGCCTCGTAGCCATCCTGGATCTGCACGATGCCGTCGATTTCCGGCGCATCGGCCATGCTGCGCGCGTAGGCTAGATCGCCGTCGATGGCGTCCACCAGTACGCGCTGCACGGTTCCGATCTTGCGCTCCAGCCTGTCGGCGCTGATCTGCGCCTGCAGCGCCATGAAGCGCGCCAGACGCTCCTGCTTCACCTCGTCGGGCACCGGGTCGGGCAGGGCGTTGGCCGGTGCACCTTCCACCGGCGAATAGGCGAAGGCGCCCACGCGGTCGAGCTGCGCTTCAGCGAGGAACTCCAGCAGCTCCTCGAACTCGGCCTCGGTCTCGCCGGGGAAGCCGACGATGAAGGTGCTGCGCACGGTGAGATCCGGGCACGCGGCGCGCCAGCGCTGGATGCGCTCCAGGGTCTTGTCCACCGCGCCGGGGCGCTTCATCAGCTTGAGGATGCGCGGGCTGGCGTGCTGGAAGGGAATATCCAGATACGGCAGCAGGTGCGGCGTACCGTCGGGGTGGCGGCGCGTCATCAGCTCGATCACATCGTCCACGTGCGGGTAGGGGTAGACGTAGTGCAGGCGGTTCCACACGCCCAGCTCCGCCAGCCCTTCGCACAGGGCCTTCATGCGGGTGGCGTGGAAACGGTTGTTCCAGAGGCGCTCGGCGTAGCGCAGGTCCACGCCGTAGGCGCTGGTGTCCTGCGACACGACCAGCAGTTCCCGCACGCCGCCGCGTACCAGCTTCTCCGCCTCGCGCAGCACCTCGTCCACCGGGCGGCTGACCAGGTCGCCGCGCATCGAGGGAATGATGCAGAAGCTGCAGCGGTGGTTGCAGCCTTCGGAAATCTTGAGATAGGCAAAGTGCTTCGGGGTGAGCTTGACGCCGTAGTCGGGCAGCAGATCGACGAAGGGATCGTGCGCCGGCGGCAGGGCGGTGTGCACGGCTTCCATCACGCTGGCGTAGTCCTGCGGGCCGCTGATCGCCAGCACGTCGGGGTGGGCCTCGCGGATCTTCTCGGGGCGTTTGCCCAGGCAGCCGGTCACGATCACCCGGCCGTTCTCGGTGAGCGCCTCGCCGATGGTGTCGAGCGATTCCTGCACCGCAGAATCGATGAAGCCGCAGGTGTTGACCACCACCACGTCGGCGGCCTCGTAGCTGCCGACGATGTCGTAGCCCTCCACCCGAAGCTGGGTGAGGATGCGTTCGGAGTCGACCAGCGCCTTCGGGCAGCCGAGCGAGATGAATCCGACCTTGGGTTGGCTGGCGGGCATGGGCACGGCGCGCTGGGAAGGGCCGCGGATTATACGCGGCGTGCGGTGCCGCTTGCCTGCGGCAGCGGTTGGCGCTATCACTTTTGCCGGGCGCGCCGCGGTGGCGCATGCGGCGGAGAGCGACATGGCCCCGGTTACCCTGGACACCGGCTTCGGACTGATCGGAGGCTATCGCAGCGATCCACCCGATCGCCCGCGCGGCGGGCTGGTCGTGGTGCACGAGATTTACGGGATGAACAGCCACATCCGCGCGGTCGCCGACCACTTTGCCGCGCACGGCTACGTGGCGCTGGCACCGGTGATGTTCGACCTGGTCGCCCGCGACGTGCAGCTGGGTTTCGATGCAAAGAGCACGGCGCGCGCCCGCGAGCTGGCCGCAGCGGTCGGCTTCGAGCGCGCGGTGTGCGTCGTGGAAACCGCCGTCGGGTCGCTGTCCGATACCGTGGAAAACGTCGGTGTGGTCGGTTTTTCCTGGGGTGCCACCGTGGCCTACCTGGCCAACGCCCGGCTCGGCCTGCCGGCGGTGTGCTACTACGGCGGGCGCACCGTGCCTTTTCTGGACGAGCGCCCGAAGGCACCGCTGATGCTGCACTTCGGAGACCACGATCCGCTGACCCCGCCGGCCGACATCGAGGCCCATCGCGAGGCGCTGCCGGACGCCTTCATCCACCTTTACGACGCCGGCCACGGATTCAACTGCGAAACGCGCGCGGATTACGTCGAGGATGCCGCGCTTGAAGCGCGGCAGCGCACCGTGCAGTTCTTCAACCGGTTTCTGCAGCCGTGAGTGAAGCCGGCTTCTTGCTGGACCCGCGCCTGGCGTGCGATACCGCGCCGGTGGTGGATTTGCTGCTGTGCCGGGTGCTGCGCATGGACGATGCGCGTTGGCCCTGGCTGATCCTGGTGCCGCGCCGCGCGGGAATGCGCGAGCTGGTCGATCTTTCCCGCGCCGACCGGCTGGCGCTGGTCGACGAGATCGATCACGCTTCGCGCGCGCTGCAAACCCTGTTTTCTCCCGACAAGCTCAACGTCGCGGCGCTGGGCAACGTGGTCGAGCAGCTGCATGTCCACGTCGTCGCGCGGTTCCGCGACGATCCGGCCTGGCCAGCGCCGGTGTGGGGCTTTCAACCCGGAGAGCGGCGCGCGGTCGGTCAGCGCGAAACGCGGATCGCCGAGCTGCGGCAGGCGCTGGAACTGCCTGCCGCAACCGGGGAGTGACGGCGGTGCCGCTCGACTGATCCCGCGGATATCGCCCTGTCGGGATTACTCGAAGCCGTCCTTGAAGATGTCGATCTCCAGTTCTGGTGCGTAATAGGCCACCCGCACGCCGCAGAACTGCACGCTGCCGTCGGTGACGCTTCCCAGAGAGACGTCGATGTTGATCGGTTCTGCGGTGTGATCAACGGTGTAGTTCATTTCCCCGCTCAGCGCCGAGCCATACCCTCCGATATTGGAGCCTGAAACAAAGCTGTGATCGGTGATTCCACCGACCATGTTGTAGGTGGTGAAATAGGCGGTCGGTGTGTTTGCGGTCGAGGTGTTGCGGTAGTACAGGCGCACGTACTTCACCAGCGAGCCTTGGGGCAGCAGCAGCTTGTGATGGAAGGTCCGCGTACCGGTGCCCGATGGCTGAATACAGCCGGCAGTGGAATATGCGAATGGGCCGGGCGTCGATACGGGGTGGAAGGTGGAGCCTGTCAGCCATCGGTAGGAAAAGGTGGGAGTTCCCTCGGTACCGCTGGGCGCGTCCGGTGCATCGACGGCGGGGACGCTGGTCGCCGCGTCGGGCTGCGCCAGAGCACCTGAGGCGGCGAGCAACAGCAGGGATGCCAGGCACAGTCCCGGCAGGTATCGCAGGGTTCGGCTCCCGGTGGAGGCCGGGGTATTGACGATAGTCATGACGGCACTCCTCACGGAATCGAGTAGAAGACGCGGAATCCGCAGATGCGCGTGTCGGTGCCGGTGTTGGCATACAGCACGTAGGAGTTGTTGAAGTTGTCGATCACCTCGGTGGAGGTCGGGGGGTAATACACGTTGTTGTAGCCCGTGGAATGCGGCATGCTATTCAAAAGAACCTCGGTGGAAGTTCCGAGTCCGTCATATTTGGAAACACCTGTTGCGAGGGTGCCTGTGGCGGCGTTGTCGTAATAGTAGGTGCGCACGCCGAGCAGGGTGCTGCCGTCAGGGAGCTGCAGGTCCGTGGTCAGCCAAGTGGTGCTGCTTGCACACCCGCCCCCGTAATAGGAGACGGTTCCCGTGCTGTTGTACGGAGTCAGTGCCGAGCCTGTGATGAACAGATAATGGCTTGTTGCCTCAGGGGCCAGCACCGAGGCCAACTCCGTGCTTGGCTCCACCGCGTCGGTGTATTGCGGCAGTGGATTGGCACCATCTGGTCCGTCGCTGGAAGCAGCAAGGGCACCGGTGGTGCCCAGCAGCAGGGCGATCGAAAGCGCAAGGCTCGTGGATGTCTTCAACATGATGGTTCTCCCGGGTTTTAGGATGCTCATGGCCAAGGTGTGGCCGTTGGCGTCGCCGGGGCGGCCTGCGTCGGCGGTATTCCCGCCCCCTGAAGACGCAAGACGCGGCCATTGACGCCGCTGTCCGGCCAAGGCCGGAGGAACGCCGCCGCGCGCCTGGTCGCGGATCGACCCGTGGTCCGGTCGGCGGTGTTCCGTACAGCAATACGGAGCGTGGCACGAAATCAGGACATCCGTCACGCTTTTTCCATATGGCGGAGCATGCAGATGGGTTCCCTGGAGGACGTGGGCGGACGGTGGCTTGTGTGGGACGGCGGGGCTTGGCGGCATCGGGATGCGCTACGCATGAAAGTCGTGCGGGGGCTCGCGTCATCGGGGATGGAAATGGTTTCAAGGCCGGGAAAGTGATCGCGCAGCTGGCGGGCTGCGAACAGGCGCCCCCTTGCCTCCAGGTGGCCGGCGCCGGTTTCGGTGCCTGGCTGAACCGTTGCATGCGACGATGACCTCCGGCATGGCCGCCGCGCGCCGCGTTGAACCTACCATCGCGACTTTCGATCCGGGAGCGCCGCGCGTGGGCCATCGTCTGTTCTCTTGCCTGATCGGGGCGCTTTTCCTGTTGCCCTGGCTGCCGTGTGCCGATGCGGCACAGGTTGCAGCCGACGCGCCGGCGCGCGAGGAGGCCATCGTGCTGGAAACCCTGGTGGTGAGCGGGAAAATGCCGGGGCCCGGCCTCTGGAAGGTCAGCCGCGACGGCCACGTCATGTGGGTTCTGGGCACGGTGCAGCCGGTGGCGCGCGACATGGAATGGGCGTCGGACGACGTGGCCGCGCGCGTTGCCGCCGCCGGCAAGGTGCTGATGCCGCCGCGGGTGAGTTTCGACCTGGGCATCGGCAAGTTCCGCCAGCTGATGCTGTTGCCGAGGATGCTCGGCGCGCGCAGGAATCCGGGGCGCGAGCGGCTGCAGGATACGGTTCCACCCGAGGACTACGCGCGCTGGGTGGCGCTCAAGGAACGCTACATGGGGCGCGACCGCAAGGTGGAAACCTTCCGCCCGGTGTTTGCCGCCGGCGAGCTCAGCGGCGCGGCGCTGAAGAAGAGCGGCCTGCAGTACCGGGGCTTGGTGAGGCCGGTGGTCGAGAAGGTCGCCAAAGAGCATGGCGTCGAGATCGAACAGCCGCGGCTGGAGATTCCCATCGCCGACCCGAAAGCGGCGATTCGCGCCTTCCGTCAGACCGAGATCGACGATGCGCAGTGCTTCCATCAGACGCTCGAACACCTGGAGAACGACCTCAGCGCCATGCGCATCCGCGCCAATGCCTGGGCACGCGGCGATCTTCTTACCCTGCAGGAGGTCACCTTCACCAATCCCAGCCAGGCGTGCATGGATGCCGTGCTGGAATCGCGCTTTGCGGAAGAGCAGGGCATCCACGACCTGGGCGGGCAGCTCGATGCGTTGTGGCTGGAGCGTGCGCAGGCCGTCATTGGCGAGCATGAGACAAGCTTTGCCGCGCTGCCGATGGAAAAACTGCTGGGCGAGAACGGCCAGCTCGCCGCGCTGGCGGCGCGCGGCTACACGGTCGAGGCTCCGTAGCCGGACGCCGCTGCGGTGGATGCGTGCGCAGCGGAGTCGGTCAATCGATCAGCGCATCCCAGCCCGGGCGCGGCGCGAAGCGTTCGCCGTAGCGGCCGGCGAGCTGCTCCAGACGCTGCTTCAGACGCGCTGCCCCTTCGCTGCGGATGTGCTGGATCGGGCCGCCGCGAAAGGGAGCGAAGCCGGTACCGAAGATGACCCCGGCGTCGAGCAGGTCCGCGTCGGCCACGGTGCGGTCGGCCAGGCAGGCCACGGCTTCGTTGAGCAGGCGCAGTACGAGGCGGTCGGTGAGGTCGTCGGGCGCGCGGTAGTCGGACGGAAGCTCGGGCTTGACGGGTTTTCCGTCCTGCCACTCGTACAGGCCACGGCCATCCTTCTTGCCGCGCGCATTCGGTTCGAAGCTGAAGTCGGGCGCGGGCTGGCCGTGGAATTCGGCCATGATTCTGCCCACGCTGGCCGCCACGTCCAGGCCCACCGTGTCCACCAGCTCGATCGGCCCCATCGGCATGCCGAAGTCGAGCGCTGCCTTGTCGATGGCGCGACCGGGAATGCCTTCACGAAAGGCGAGGATGGCTTCTTCCATGTAGGGCGCGAGGATGCGGTTGACCAGGAAGCCGGGCGTGCCGGCTACCGGCACCGGCAGCTTGTCGATGGCCTTGCAGAAGGCCGCCAGGCGGCGCTCGGTGTCCTGCGAGATGCCCGCGTGCCGGACGATTTCCACCAGCGGCATCTGTGCCACCGGATTGAAATAGTGCAGGCCGGCGAAGTTGTCCGCGTGGGACATGTCTTCGCACAGCGCGTCGAGCGCCAGCGAACTGGTGTTGGAGACCAGCAGCGCCTCGGGCTTGAGTCGGGTTACCAGCTCGGCATACAGGGCCCGCTTGGCGTCGAGGTTCTCGAAGATGGCCTCGATGACGAGGTCGGCCTTCGCCACGCCGGCGCCTTCGACGTCGGCCACCAGGCGCGCACTTGTTTCGGCACGCCTGTCCTCGCGTTTCACCTTCTTCTCGAACAGGGCCGCGGCGCGCTCCAGCGCCGGCTGGATGAACTTCATCTCGCGGTCCTGCAGGGTGACGCTGAAGCCGCGCAGCGCGCACCAGGCCGCGATGTCGCCGCCCATCACACCCGCGCCGACCACGTGCACGTGCTCGATTCCGTGCGCCTTTCCGCCCAGCCCCTTGAGCCGTTCCATCAGGAAGAACACCCGGATCAGGTTGCGCGCGGTGGTGCCACCGGCCAGCTTCACCACGGCGCGCGCTTCGGACTTCAGGCGTGCATCGGTCGTGCCTCCGCCGCGCCTCCAGGTGTCGATCAGCGCGAAGGGCGCGGGATAGTGCGCCTTCCTGGCCTTGCGCGACACCTGCTTGACCAGCATCGGCGTCAGCGCCTGGCGGGTCGGCCACAGGTTGGTGGCCCAGGCCAGCGCGCGCTGCTTGAGCGGACGCGTCGTGCCGCGCTGCACGAGCTCGATCGCCGCATCCAGCAGCACGGCGGGCTCCACGACCTTGTCCACCAGGCCGATGGCGCGCGCGTTGGCGGCCGAGAGCGCACGGCCGGTGAGCATCATGTCCATCGCGGCGGGCGCGCCGACCAGGCGCGGCAGGCGCACCGAGCCGCCCCAGCCGGGGAAGATGCCGAGCTTGACTTCCGGCAGGCCGATGCGGGTGGCGTCAGCGCTGGAGGCCACGCGATAGCGGCAGGCCAGCGACAGTTCGGTGCCGCCGCCCATGCAGTGTCCATGGATCGCCGTTGCCGTGGGGCAGGGCAGGCGATTGAGGCGTTCGAACACGCGCTGGCCGCGGCGGATGGCCTCCATCACCGTGCCGCGGGCGTCGTACTCCTGGAATTCCTTGAGGTCGGCGCCGGCGATGAAGCCAGCCTCCTTGCCGGAGCGGATCACCACCGCCTTCGGCTTGCCGATCTCGATGCGCTCGATGAGGGCATCAAGTTCTTCCAGCACTTCCCGGGAAAGCGCGTTGACCGGTGCCCCTGCACGATCGAGGGTGAGCACGAGGACGCCGTCGGCGCGCTGCTCGGTGGCCCAGTGGCGGAAACGCAGTCCGTCGAACATGGTGTTCTCCTGATGCGGGCCCGTGGCCCGGCGGCAAAGTGGCTATGATCCCGGCTCAACCCGTGCACGGTCAATGCGCCATAGTATGGTGCGCCCTGCGCAGCCTGCCGTGATGCTTTCGGGCGCGCGCCGATGCGGGAACTTTCCAGGCCACGACCGGTCCATTCACGCCGTGAACGAGCCGCCAGAACACTGACAAGGCAGGCCCGAATGAGCGAGAACGACGTGGACCAGGCATTGATCAAACGCGTGCAGGACGGAGACAAGCGGGCCTTCGACCTGCTCGTGCTCAAGTACCAGCACAAGGTCGTGGGAATCATCTCCCGCTTCATCCACGACTGGGCCGAATGCCAGGACGTGGCGCAGGAGGCATTCATCCGCGCCTATCGCGCGCTGCCGAACTTTCGCGGCGACAGCCAGTTCTACACCTGGCTCTACAAGATCGCCGTCAACACCGCCAAGAACCATCTCGTGGCGCTGGGCAGGCGACCGCCGACCGAAGACATCGACGCGCAGGATGCGGTGCAGTTCGAAAGCGGCGCGCGTCTGCGCGACGCGGGCACGCCGGAGAACGAGGCGATGCGCCGGGAGATTGAACAAACCGTCGCGCGCACGGTCGAAGCCTTGCCCGAAGAGCTGCGCGTGGCAATCACGCTGCGCGAGGTCGATGGGTTGAGCTATGAGGAAATCTCCGAAGCCATGGGTTGCCCGATCGGCACGGTGCGCTCGCGCATCTTCCGGGCGCGTGAAGCCATCGACCAGCAGCTGCGGCCGCTGATGAACGATGCGACGGGCAGAAAGGAACGCAGCGAGAGAGCGTCATGATGAACCAGGATATCCGTCAACACCTGTCTGCATTGATCGACAACGAGCTCGATCGCGATCGCGCGCGCTTCCTGCTCAAGCGTGCCGAACACGACACCGAGCTGGTGGCGGTCTGGCAGCGCTGGCATTTCTTCGGCGAGGCCATGCGTGGCACCGCGCTGCCGCTGCGCAAGGATTTCGCCCGCCAGATCGCGGCGCGGCTGGATGAGGAAACGGCTGGCGCGGCGGCATCGCAGCGCGCTCCGCGCGTGCTGCGCTGGGGTGGTGGAGTTGCCGTTGCGGCCTCGGTGGCGCTGGCGGCGCTGCTGTTCACGCGCCCAGGTGCGGATGGCGCCGTGTCGCCCGTGGGTGAGGCGCTGGTCGGAGTGCAGGATACGGCCGAATCGATCGTGGCACCGTCGCCCTTCCGGGCACAGGATCTGCGGCCGCCGTATCGCTTCGAAGCGCAGACCGTGTCCTCGAGCGAGAACGCCCGCCACGGCAGCCAGCTGCGCTACGACCCGCGCTTCGAGGCCTACTGGCTGCGTCACCAGCAGGCCGTCAATGGCCGCGTGCCGGATCAGGCGATTCCGTGGCTGTCCCCGCTGGCTCCGCCGGCGTTGCCGGATGCTCCGGCGCGGTAGGCGTCGTTCCTCGCGGCACGCGCCTGCCAGCGGGCGCACCCGGCGCGCCGCCAGCCTGGTGCGCGTCGGGGGTGCCGCTTTTCCCTGAAATTCCTTCCTTCGCATCCGATGAGGGCCCCATGAATCACCTGTTCCGAAAGGCTTTCCTGGCGCTGGCCGTGCTGCTGCTTGCCGGCGCCGCCAATGCGCAGCTTCCCGATTTCACCGACCTGGTCGAGAACGCTGGCCCGAGCGTGGTCAGCGTGATGGCCACCAGTACCGCCAAGGCGCGCCTGCGCAATGCTCCCAGTGAGGACGAGGACGCGCAGATGCAGGAGTTCTTCCGGCGTTTCTTTGGCCAGCCGGGCATGCCCGGCGCGCCCGGCATGCCGCAGGCGCCGCGTGATCGAACCTCGCTGGGAACCGGCTTCATCATTTCCGCCGACGGCTACATCCTGACCAACCATCACGTGATCGACGGTGCCGACGACATCCACGTGCAGCTGGCCGACCGGCGCGAGCTGAGTGCCAAGTTGATCGGCAGCGATGCCGAAACCGACGTGGCCCTGCTCAAGGTCGACGAGGGCCGCCTGCCGGCGGTCAGGATCGGCAGCTCCAGCACGCTCAAGCCGGGGCAGTGGGTGGTGGCGATCGGCTCGCCCTTCGGCTTCGATCATTCGGTCACCGCAGGCATCGTCAGCGCGGTGGGACGCAGCTCGCAGGTCACCGGCCAGCAGTACGTTCCCTTCATCCAGACCGACGTGGCGATCAATCGCGGCAACTCCGGCGGCCCGCTGCTGGACATCGACGGCAAGGTGGTCGGCATCAATTCGCAGATCTTTTCCAACACCGGCGGCTTCATGGGCGTGTCCTTCGCCATTCCCATCGAAACGGCGATGCGCTCGGCCGAGCAGCTCAAGGCCAAGGGCTACGTCTCGCGTGGACTGCTGGGTGTGCGCATCCAGGAGGTGACCCGCGACGTGGCGCGCAGCCTCGGTCTGCCACGCTCCAGCGGCGCGCTGGTCTTCCAGGTGGAGTCGGGCGGCGCCGCCGACAAGGCGGGCGTCAAGGTCCAGGACGTGATCCTCGCCTTCAACGGTCAGGAGGTCGCAAGCTCAGCCCAGCTCCCGCCGATGGTCGGCGCCGTCAGTCCGGGCAGCAAGGCAACCCTCAAGGTGTTCCGCGACGGCAAGGAAATCACCCTGCCGGTGACGGTGGGCGAGGCGCCGCGCTCCGACGAGGCGGTCGTCGGCAGCGCGGACGGCGCATCGGACAAGACGAACCTGCTCGGCATCGGCGTGGAGAACCTCAGCGCCGATCAGCGCGAGCAGGCCGGCCTGGGCAAGGACGAGGGCGTCGTGGTGACGCGCGTATCGGGTGCGGCAGCGCAGCGCCTGCGCGCCGGCGACGTGATCCTGATGGTCGGCAAGGTCAAGGTCGGCAGCGTCGCCCAGTTCAACCAGGCCACGAAGAACGCAAAGGCCGGCGAGCCGGTGATGCTGCTGGTGCGGCGCGGCGATGCGAGCCAGTTCATCACGGTGACCCCGGCCAAGGAGTGATCCCGGCGTGAGGGATCCGGGGCGGCTCCGGCACGACCGGGGCCGCTCCTTTTTTCGTCCGGCTCCCGGCCGTGGATGCTGCCTCGCAGCAAAGCTCGGTCCGCGCCGATACAATGGCAGGCCCGCACGCCTGGCGCGGTTGTCCTGTTGAGTCCATGAGCGAATCCTCCAACGCGCAGCGCCCGGTATCGGGCAGCAAGATCCTCAGTCCGCAGGGAACCACGGCGGTGCTGGACGGCATCAAGCCCAACGCCGACAGCGCCGTTCCCGATGCCGAGCGCAAGCCGCCGTGGCTGCGCGTGCGGCTGCCCAGCGGTGCCAGGTACAAGGAAGTCTTGGACATCGTCCAGTCGCACAGGCTCTCCACCGTTTGTGCCGAATCCAAGTGTCCCAACATCGCCGAGTGCTGGGAGCGCGGCACCGCCACCTTGATGCTGATGGGGTCGGTGTGCACCCGTGCCTGCAAGTTCTGCTCGGTCAACACCGGCAATCCACGCGGCTGGCTCGATCCGATGGAACCGGTCAACGTCGCCGACGCGGTGGCCCTGATGGGGCTCAGGTACGTGGTGCTGACCTCGGTGGATCGCGACGACCTGCCGGACCTCGGTGCCGGCCACTACGCCGCCTGCATCCGAGCCATCCATGCGCGCAGGCCCGGCACCGCGGTGGAGGCGTTGACGCCTGATTTCCAGGGCGTGCATGCGCACGTGGCCGCGGTGCTCGATGCCGGGCTTGCCACCTTCGCGCAGAATCTGGAAACCGTGCGCCGCCTGACCCATCCGGTACGCGATCCGCGCGCCGGCTACGAGCAGACCCTGGACGTGTTGTCCTTCGCCAAGCGCCACGCTCCGGACGTCATCACCAAGACCAGCCTGATGCTGGGGCTGGGCGAGACCGATGAGGAAATCGACCAGGCGCTCGATGACATCCGTGCCGCCAACGTCGACGTGGTGACGATGGGGCAGTACATGCGCCCGACCAAGAACCACCTGCCGGTGCAGCGTTTCGTCAGCCCCGAGACGTTCCACGAATACCGCGATCTGGCGCTGTCCAAGGGATTCCTGGAGGCGGTCTGCGGCCCGCTGGTGCGCTCCAGCTACCGCGCCGAGCGCGTGCTCGAACAGGACAACGTGGGGCTGGGTCGCGCCGACGTGCTGCAGGCGATCCGCGAGTCCGCGGCGACGATGCAGTCGCTGCGCTGCTGAGCGCCGCGCCTGCAGGGTTGGCTGGAAGGTCAGTTTCCGTTCGCCGGATCCCAGGGCTCGGCCGTTTCGAGCAGCGCGCGCAGGGCGTCGTCATCCATGCCCTCGAACCACTCCGCGGCTTTGGCCCGTGTTGCCGCCTGCGCCGGATGGCGGCGCAGTCCGGGCTCACCCAGCGGGCTGAACACGAGGTGGATGCTGCCGCAGGAGGCATCCAGCAGGGCGGCCTGCCAGGGCTGGCCCGCGCTGTCGTTGAGGGTGCGCATGGCGTCTCCGCGCGGTCCCGGACCCCCCGGGCGCTGCGGCGAAGTCTACTGCGGCCCGCTTCGGGCGGACGATGGGCGCAATCGGGATGCGCCCGGCAGGGCGGTGCGGCACGCGCCGTGGCATAATTTCCCGTTTGATGTCCGGGACCGTCCCGGGGCCCCGCACGGACTTTTCATGCAGCACATCCGCAACTTTTCCATCATCGCGCACGTCGACCACGGCAAGTCGACCCTCGCCGATCGCATCATCCAGCTCTGCGAAGGTCTCACCGAGCGCGAGATGGAAGCGCAGGTGCTCGATTCCAACCCGATCGAGCGCGAGCGCGGCATCACCATCAAGGCCAAGTCGGTGTCGCTGCCCTATACCGCACTCGATGGCACGGTTTACCAGCTCAACTTCATCGACACCCCCGGCCACGTGGACTTTTCCTACGAGGTGAGCCGTTCGCTGGCGGCCTGCGAGGGTGCGCTGCTGGTGGTGGACGCGGCGCAGGGGGTGGAGGCGCAGTCGGTTGCCAACTGCTACACCGCGGTCGAGATGGGGCTGGAGGTGATTCCGGTGCTCAACAAGATCGACCTGCCTACGGCCGATCCGGCGCGGGTGCGCGAGGAGATCGAGGCGGTGATCGGCATCGAGGCCGGCGACGCGGTGGAGGTCAGCGCCAAGACCGGCCTCAACGTGCGCGCTGTGCTGGAGGCCATCGTCACCCGCATTCCGCCGCCCAAGCCGCGCGACACCGACCGCCTGCAGGCGCTGATCGTCGACTCGTGGTTCGACAACTACCTGGGCGTGGTGTCGCTGGTGCGGGTGATGCAGGGCGAGATCAAGGCCGGCGACAAGGTGCTGGTGATGAGCACAGGGCGCGTGCATCAGGTCGACCAGGTCGGCGTGTTCACCCCCAAGCGCAAGGTCAATGCAAAGCTGGGCGCCGGCGAAGTGGGCTGGATGACCGCCAGCATCAAGGACGTGCACGGCGCGCCGGTGGGCGACACGCTGACGCTGGCGGCGGCCCCCGCCCCCGGCCCGCTGCCGGGGTTCCAGGAGATGCAGCCGCGCGTGTTTGCCGGCCTCTTTCCCGTCGATGCCGACGACTACCCGGATCTGCGCGAGGCACTGGAGAAGCTGCGCCTCAACGACGCGGCGCTGCGCTTCGAGCCGGAAAGCTCGGAGGCGATGGGGTTCGGCTTCCGCTGCGGCTTCCTCGGCATGCTGCACATGGAGATCGTGCAGGAGCGCCTGGAGCGCGAGTACGACCTCAACCTCATCACCACCGCGCCGACGGTGATCTACGAGCTGGTCGATGTCGAAGGCGAGGTGTCTTCGCTCGACAATCCGGCGCGCCTGCCGCCCCCGACGCGGATCGCCGAGATCCGCGAGCCGATCATCCTGGCCAACATCCTCACCCCGCCCGACTACGTCGGCAACGTCATCAAGCTGTGCGAGGAAAAGCGCGGCATGCAGTCGGGCATCCAGTACATGGGCAGCCAGGTGCAGGTCAGCTACGAGCTGCCGATGGCCGAGGTGGTGCTGGACTTCTTCGACAAGCTCAAGTCCGTGAGCCGCGGCTATGCCTCGCTCGACTACCACTTCGTGCGGTTCGAGGCCGGCCCGTTCGTGCGGATGGATATCCTCATCAACGGTGATCGCGTGGATGCGCTGTCGATCATCTGCCACCGCTCGCATGCGGACCGTCGCGGGCGGGAAATCTGCGAGAAGATGAAGGAGCTGATTCCGCGGCAGATGTTCGACGTGGCCATCCAGGCCACCGTCGGTGCGCAGATCATCGCGCGCTCCACGGTCAAGGCGATGCGCAAGAACGTTCTGGCCAAGTGCTATGGCGGCGATGCCACGCGCAAGAAAAAGCTCCTGGAAAAGCAGAAGGAAGGCAAGAAGCGGATGAAGTCGGTGGGTCGCGTCGACATCCCGCAGGAAGCCTTCCTGGCCGTGCTCCAGGCGGACTCCAAGTAACACCATCCACTGCGAGGAATCATCGTGCACTTCGACTTCGCCGCGTTTCTGGTAGCGGCCACGGCGCTCACAGGCGTCGTCTGGCTGGTCGATCACCTGACTTTTGCGCGCAAGCGCAAGGCGGAAGGGCGCAAGGAGCCTCTGGTTGTCGAGTACGCGCGCTCGTTCTTTCCGGTACTCCTGATCGTGCTGGTGTTGCGCTCCTTCCTGGCCGAGCCGTTCCGCATTCCTTCCAACTCGATGATGCCCACGCTGCTGACCGGTGATTTCATCCTGGTCAACAAGTTCGGCTACGGCATCCGGCTGCCGGTGACCGACACCAAGGTGGTGCCGGTCGGTGAGCCGGAGCGCGGCGACGTGGTGGTGTTCCGCTATCCGCGCGATCCCACGCAGGATTACATCAAGCGCGTCGTGGGCCTGCCGGGCGACGTGGTCGAATACCGCGACAAGGTGCTCAAGGTGGACGGCCAGTTTGTCACCGCGGTGCGGACCGGCACCTACGTGGGGGTCGGCTCGGGGCGGGAAATGACCGGCGCCGAATCCTTCGACGAGCAGCTCGGCGAGGTCATCCACAGGATCCTGGTCGATCCGCGCGTCCAGCGGGGCCACATGGGCGAGGGCAGCTGGACGGTTCCCGAAGGGCATTATTTCGTCATGGGCGACAATCGCGACAACAGCGAGGACAGCCGCTACTGGGGCTTCGTGCCCGAGAAGAACCTGGTGGGCAAGGCCTTCTTCATCTGGATGAACTGGGACGGCAAGAACGGCGGGGTCGATTTTTCCCGCCTCGGAACCGTCATACACTAGGCGCGCCGGCGGCATGGCCGTGCGGACGCCAGTCACTTCCACACCTTGCGGAGCAACTGCATGAAGCGCATATCGACCCAGTCCGGCCTGACCCTGACGAGCTTCCTGATCGTGCTCGCCGTGGTGGGGTTCTTCATCTACATCGGCATGAAGCTGTTCCCGGTGTACACCGAATACTATTCGGTGGTGACCGACATGAAGGGGCTGGCGGCCGAGCCCGGCGTCAAGCAGAAGTCGCCCGAGGAAGTGCGCAACCTGCTGTTCCGGCGCTTCCAGATCAGCTACGTGGATTCGGTGCAGCCCCACAACGTCAAGATCACCCGTCAGAACGGCTACCAGATGCAGGTGGCCTACGAGGTGCGCCGCAACCTGATGTACAACCTCGATTTCGTCGCGGTGTTCGACAAGACGGTCGAGCTGGGCGGGCCCGAGCGTTGATTGACCGCATCGGCCACGACTTTGCCGATCCGGCGCTGTGCCAGCGGGCCCTGACCCACCGCAGCGCCGGCTCGCGCAACAACGAGCGGCTCGAGTTCCTCGGCGACGGGCTGGTCAACATGATCGTGGCCGAGGCGCTGTATCTGCGTCATCCGACCGCCGACGAAGGCTGGCTGACCCGCGCCCGCGCCCAGCTGGTGCGCGAAGCCTCGCTTGCGGGCATCGCGCGCGAGCTGCAGCTGGGTGAGCGGCTCGAACTCGGGCCCGGAGAGCGCAAGAGCGGCGGCTACCGCCGCGATTCGATCCTGGCCGATGCCCTGGAGGCGCTGATCGGGGCCATCCACCTGGATGCCGGCTTCGAGACCTGCCGCCGCGTGGTGCTTGGCTGGTTCGCCTCGCGCCTGGAAAACCTCGTCGCCACCGGTACCGAGAAGGATGCCAAGACGCGCCTGCAGGAATGGCTGCAGGGGCGTGCGCTGCCGCTTCCCGAGTATGTGCTGGTGGACACGCGCGGCGAAGAGCACGACAAGGTCTTCGACGTGCTGTGCCGCCTCTCCTCGCCGGAGATCGAAGCCGTGGCCGACGGCAGCTCGCGCCGCCAGGCCGAGCAGCGCGCTGCGGTGCGCGTCCTGGAGCGTCTTACCGCATGAATGAACCTGGATTCCGCGCCGGCCTGGTCGCGGTCATCGGCCGCCCGAACGTCGGCAAGTCGACCCTGGTCAACCGCATGGTCGGCTACAAGGTGAGCATCGTCTCGCCCAAGGCGCAGACCACGCGCCACCGCATCCTGGGCATCGATACCGGCGACGCGGGACAGATCGTGTTCGTCGATACGCCCGGCCTTCACGCCGAGGGCAAGCGCGCGATCAACCGCTACATGAATCGCGCCGCGCGTGGTGCGCTCGCCGACGTGGAGCTGGGCGCGCTGGTGATAGAAGCCGGGCAGTGGCGCGAGGCCGACGAAGCGGCGTTCGCCACGCTCGAACAGACCGGGCTGCCGCGCGTGCTGGTCATCAACAAGGTCGACCGCATCCGCGACAAGACCGAGTTGCTGCCCTTCATCGCGAAGGTTTCCGAGGGGCGCGGTTTTGCCGCCGTGTTTCCGGTATCGGCCGAGAAGGGCGTCGGGCTGGACGACCTGCGCCGCGGGCTGCTCGACCTCCTGCCCGCGTCCGAAGCCCTGTTCGGCGAGGACGAGATCACCGACCGCAGCGAACGGTTCCTCGTGGCCGAATTGATCCGCGAGCAGCTGATGCGCCAGCTCGGCGCCGAACTTCCCTATGCCACCGCGGTGGTGATCGACAGCTTCAAGGTCGAGGGAAAACTGCTGCGGATCGCCGCCACGGTCTACGTCGAGCGCAGTGGCCAGAAGGCCATCGTCATCGGCGCCGGGGGCACCCGCATGCGCGCCATCGGCCAGGCCGCCCGCATCGCCATAGAGCGCCAGTTCGAGCGCAAGGTGTTTCTCGAGCTGTGGTGCAAGGTGCGCGAGTCCTGGTCCGACGACGAGGCTGCGCTGCGCGGATTCGGGTATGAGTAGCGGGGAGTGGAAAATGGGGCATGGGGAATCGTAGGAGCCGAAAGCCCGCGATGTTCGGGATTCCCCGCCCGATTCACCATTATCCATTCCCCATTCCCGCCCAATGCATCCCGCCTACATACTGCACGCGCGGCCCTATCGCGAGACGAGTCTGCTGCTGGAGGCCTTCACGCGCGACCATGGCCGCGTCGGGCTGATTGCGCGCGGGGTGCGGGGTGCGAAGGGGCAGGCGCTGCGCGCGGTGCTGCAGCCGCTGCAGCCGCTGCTGCTGGCCTGGGGCGGGCGCGGCGAGCTGCTGCGCATGACCGGCGTCGAGCCGGCAGGCGCGGCGCTGGCGCTGGAGGGCAGCGCGCTGCTGTCGGCCTTCTACCTCAACGAGCTGGTACTGCGCCTGCTGCCGCGCGGCGAGGCGCAGACGGCGCTGTTCTGGCGCTATGCCGAGTGCCTGGGCGTGCTGGCCGAGGGCGCGCAGGCGCCGGGCTGGGAGCTGCGCCGCTTCGAGCGTGACCTGCTGGCGGCCGCAGGCTATGCGCTGGAGCTGGACGCCGAGGCTGACGGCGGCCGCGCGCTCGATCCCGAGGCGCGCTACCGTTTCGATCCGGTATCCGGTCCGTACCACGTGCGTGACGCGCCGGCGCAGGCGGGAACCATTTCGGGCGCGGCGCTGCTCGCGCTGGGCGAAGACCGCGCGCCCGATGTCGCGGGCTTGAGGGAACTGCGCCGCTTGATGCGCGACGTGCTGCGCCACCACCTGGGTGGGCGCGAGCTGCGCTCATGGCAGGTGCTGGCCGATCTTTCGGCCGCCGCACGCACGGCGGGCGGCGAGGGCGTGCCCGACTGACTGCGCGGTGACTTTCGGTTGGCTCGGCCGGACTTGGCCGGGGCGGACTAATAGCGCACGCCGATGATGCAGAAGCGGCGCCTGCCGCCGGGCAGTTCGACATCCACCTCATCGTCCATCCGCCTGCCCAGCAGCGCGCGCGCCAGCGGCGAATCGATGCTGATCCACCCGGCGCGTGCGTCGGTTTCGTCCGGACCCACGATGCGGTGGCACACCATGCTCCCGCGGTCGATGTCCTCCAGCTCGACCTCGGCGCCGAAGTAGATCCGCGCCGGGTCGCTGGGCTGCGTATCGACCACCTTGAGCTGTTCCAGGCGCCGGCTCAGGTAGCGGACGCGCCGGTCGATCTCGCCAAGCTGCTTCTTGCGGTAGGTGTACTCGGCGTTTTCGGAGCGGTCGCCTTCCGCGGCCGCGGCGGCGAGCGCCTTGACCACCTCGGGGCGCCGCTCGCGCCAGAGCGCGTCCAGCTCGGTGCGCAGGCATTCGAAGCCGGCGCGGGTGATGATGGCCGTGGAGGCCGCCGCGGGCGGGCGCCAGCGGCTCATGGATGGGTCGCAATGTTCATGACGCGGCAAGCGTGGCGCAGCCGGAGAGGGCGGGCAAGGGGCGCGATGTGCTAAAAGCCATGCGCATCTTCACCATCGCGCGGCGCCATGCTGATCCTGCCCCTGCACCGGCCGCTGACCCGCGCCACGTTTCCGGTCGTCACCGCGCTGCTGGTCGCGCTGAACGTGGCGATCTTCCTGTTTCTCCAGAGCGGCGATGTTTCCCGGCTCGCTGCGCTGGGCGCGTGGTACGAGAATTCGGGCCTGGCGCAGGCCGAATGGCCGGCCTATGTGGACTTCGAGGCCATGCGCGACGGCCCGCAGGCGCGTGCGGTACTGCAGCAGCTGCCCGACGCCGAGCGCGCCGCGGTGCTGTTCCAGGCACGCATCTTCGATTTCGCCCTGGAGCGCGCCCTGGAACAGGCCGCGCTGGACGGCGCCCATGCGGAGGCGGCGGGCCGTACCGTCGCGCTGCAGCGCGACTTCCAGGCGCGCGCCGCGCGCGTGGTCACGCTGCGCTATCGCCTGCGCTATGGGGAGGCTGCGCCGCTGCGCTGGATCACGGCGGCTTTCCTGCACGGTGGCGTGATGCACCTCGTGGGCAACATGTTCTTCCTCGTCGCGCTCGGTCTGCTGGTCGAGGGCGCGCTGGGATCCTGGCGCTTCGTCCTGCTGTACCTGGCCGGCGCGGCGGGTGCGAGCCTGTTTTCGCTTGCCTGGAACTGGGGCGAGGCCGGCGGCGCGCTCGGGGCATCGGGCGCGAACGCGGCGCTGATGGGAGCCTTCGCGTTCATCTGGGGATGGCGTCCGGTGCGCTTTTTCTGGTGGTTCTTCGTGGTGTTCGACTACGTGAAGAAACCGGCGATCTGGCTGTTTCCGATATGGGCCGGCTGGGAGGCGCTCAACATGCTCTTCAATGGCGGAGCCGGCGTCGGCTTCGATGCGCATCTGGGCGGGCTCCTCACCGGCGCGCTGCTGGGATGGGGGCTCGTGCACGGTGGTCAGGTGCGGCACGATTTTCTCGAAGAAACCGATGTCGCCCCTGACGTTGCGGCTGAACTGGACGGCATCCGCACCACGGCGGGCCGCATGGATCTGGCTGCGGCACAGGAGCAACTGGAGGCGCTCGAAGCACGGGCGCCGGGGCGGCTCGACGTGGCGCTCTTCGGCCATCGTCTGGCGGTGCTTGGCCTGCAGCGCGCCGAAGCGTCGCGTCGCGCACTGCGGGCGCTGGACATCCCGGCGCTCGATGCATCCGAGGTGGCGCTGCAGCTCGCCCTGCTCGAAGAAGCCTTCCCGCTGGACCGGCCGGTGCCCGATGGCCTCTGGCGCGAACGCGTGCGGCAGCGCTGGCTGGCGCTCGGATGCCTGCAGGAATCCCGTCGGCTGCTGGAGGCGTGGCTGGCGGACGGGGCCAGCGCCGCCAACTGGTTCGAGCTGGCGCTGCGCGCGCGCGAGCGTGGCGAAGGTGATCTGCACCACGCCCTGCTGGAGGAGATCGTCGCGCGCTTTCCGGCATTTCCCGAGGCCGGCAAGGCCCGTTTCATGCTGGAACACGGGCACTGAGAATCGGATGCACGGCGAGTGGCAGGTGTGCCGCGCCCTGCTGTCGTGAGCCGCTGATCCGATTCCCTTATTCCCGGGCGTCCATGCCCGACGCGCGCGCGGCGCGCTGCCACTGCCGCAGCCCGCTCGCCGCCAGCCCCAGGAACAGCGCATAGAGCACCGCGGTGACCAGCAGATCCTTGTGCAGATACATGCCGATGTAGACCACGTCCACCGTGATCCACAGCGCCCAGGCGGCGGTATGGCGACGCGCCTGCCACCACTGCGCCACCAGGCTGAAAGCGGCGAGCGCGGCGTCGAGCCAGGGCAGGTCGGCGTTGGTGAAGTGCGCCATGACGGCACCCAGCGCCAGTGCCCCCAGCGCGCCGATGGCCAGGTGCAGCGCCGCGCGCGGCAGCGGCAGCGGCGCGATTCGCACCCGCCCGTCCTCGCCCAAATTCCGCAGCCAGCGCGACCAGCCGTAAACCAGCATCGCGGCGAACGCGCCTTGCAGCAGGGCGTCGGAGTACAGCCGCACCTCGATGAAGACCCAGGCGTAGATCAGCACCGAGACCAGGCCGACCGGCCAGGCCCAGGGGCGGCGCGTGGCCATCAGCCAGACGCCGAGCGCGCTGAGGACCGCGGCGAGGATCTCGATCGGGTTCATGGCTACAGGTCGATCGTGACGCTGAGCCGGGCCAGGCGTGGTGCGCCGGGGAACAGGTAGCTGTCGCCCTGCGAGCTGCCCACGTCGCGCCAGTAGAAGCGGTCGGACAGGTTGTCCACCGAGAGCCTCCACACCAGGTCGCGTTCGCCCCAGCGCGTGCCATAGCGCAAGCCGGCGTCGAACACCGTCCAGGCCGGCGCGTGCACCAAGCCGTCCGGGGTGGCGGGATTGCGCGCGGCGTGGCGCGCGCCGGCCGTGAGGCTCAGCGCGGGCAGGGCCGGCACGGTGTAGTCCAGATGCAGGGCGGCGCGCGCGCGCGGCACGTTGGTGAGCTGGTGGCCTTCGTAGGCGGTGTTGCCCGCGCCTTCCCCGCGCGCCCGGATCAGGCTGCCGCTGGCGATCAGGCGCAGGTACTCGCCCATCCGCACGTTGGCGGAAAGCTCCAGCCCCAGGTGGTTCTCGCTGCCGCGCTCGACGAAGGTGTATCCGGCGTCGCTGGCATCCGGTTCGGCGTGTTGCCAGGGCTGGCGGATGCGGAACAGCGCGGCGCTGAAGTCGATGTCGCTGCCGCGGCCGAACTTCACTCCGGCCTCGATCTGCCGCGCCAGGCGCGGGCCGAGCAGGTCGCCCTCGTTGCTGGTCCAGAACGGCGCCTCGTGGCCCAGCGAGACACCCTCGCTGTAGCTGGCATAGAGCGTCACGGGATCGGCGGGCGTCCACAGCGCGGCGATCTGCGGGAGGGTGTGCTGGATGCGCGCGTCGCGCTCCAGCTTCCCGCGCTTGCTCCAGGCGCGCTCGTCCAGCTCCACCCGGCGCGCGCCGGCGATGACCTGCCAGCGCTCGCCCAGCTCGACGCGATCCAGCGCGAACACCGAGCGCTGCCAGCTCGCCAGCCGCCGCACGCGCGGGCCGGTTTCCTCGGGCGAGGGGGCGAAGACGGGCACCTGCGGGTCGTGGAAGTTGCCGCTGCCGACGTAATCGTTGACGTGCAGGTGGCGTTCGATCTCGCGCCGGAATACGCCCACGCCCAGGCTCAGGTCGTGGCGCAGTGCGCCGGTGGCGAAGTGGCCGTCCAGGCTCGCGCGCACTTCGTCGCCGCTGCGGGTGTCGTCCGGATTGCGGTAGTCGTAGATGTCGTAGCCGCCGTCGGGCGCGAAGGTGTTGCCCGGCACCTCGCCCGTCCAGCAAGTCGGCTGGTAGTAGCAGCCGTAGGCGAAGGCCACGCTGTCGTCGATCACGCTGCGGCTGTGGCCGCCGGCAAACCCGAGCTGCCAGGTATCGGTCAGCGCGTGCCTCAGGCGCAGGCTGGTGTTGGCGGTGTGGACGCGCACCGGCTCCTGCCACGGCTGGTAGCCGAGCATGCGCGTGGCGCTGGCGTCTTCCGGAAGCGCGCTGCCGCCCAGCAGCTGGTAGCCCGAGACCGAACGCTGTGCGCTGGCGTGGTAGCTGGAATCGACTTCCAGCACGGTGCGGTCGGAGAGCCGCCAGTCGAGCGCCAGGGCGTAGAAATTGCGCCGGCCGTCGGCGTGCTCGACATGGGAATGGATGTCCTCCCAGCCGAGGTTGGCGCGGATGCCGAGCGTAGGCGTGAGCCAGGTGCCGGCGTCGAGCGCGACCAGGCGCGAGCCGTGCGAATCGGTTCCCAGGGTGAGCGTGCGCACCTCTTCGGGGCGCTTGCTGACGAAGTTCACCGTGCCGCCCGGCTCCATCGCGCCGGCGCGCAGCGCCGCCGGACCCTTGAGGATCTCCACCCGCGCCTTGTCTTCGAACGCCAGAATCTGCTCACCGGCGATTGTCAGCCCGTTGAGGCGGTAGCCGGTGCCGAGATCCAGCGGAAAGCCGCGGATGATGAGGTTCTGGTAGTAGCCCACCGGCGCGTAGTTGTCGCCCATCGCCGCGTCTTCGCGCGCCAGCTCGCTCAGGCTGCGGATGTGGCGCTCATCGATCCGGCTGCGGTCAATCACGCTGACCGATGCGGGGGTTGACTTCAGCGGGATCGCGCCCCAGGGATTCGCGTTGACCGGCTCCGCTTCATCAGGCGCGCTGGCTTCGACCTCCACTTTCGACAGGCGCGTGGTCTGTGAGGGCGCATCGGCGGCGTGCGCGCCGTGGCACAGGAGCGCGGCCAGGGAGAGGAACAGGGTGGTGCGTGCGAGTTTCATGGTCGGCATTCGTCAGTGGAGGAGGACGAAGCGACGGTAGGACGCGCGCCGGGCAAGCCGGTCGCGTCCTGAATCAAGCTCCCTACGCCGGTCCTAACCGGGTCAGGTTCGAAGGGTCTCTCTCAGCCTGGCGTTTGCCGGGCACCCCCGCTTCAGGGCGCTATTGAACCACGAATGCTTCGTGATTGCCCGCCCGCCGCGTTCAGCTGGCGCGCAGCGCCTCAAGGAGCGCCAGCCCGTGCCCACCCTCGAACCAGCGCGCGTGGCCGAGCAGGAAGGTTTTCCAGGCCGCCTCGGCGTTGACCTGCGAGCCCGTGATGCCGGCGTAGTACTCCACTTCCGACAGCGCAAAATCCAGGTGCACCACGGGCAGGAGATCGGCGAGAAGGGCGATGTCGTCCGCCGCAAGGGCGCGCACCTCGCGGTAGCCTCCAATCAGCGCGCGGGCGATGTCGGGATGTCCGCGGGTGTCGTCGGGCTGCAGCCAGTCGATGGCGTTGCGTTCGATTGCGGTCGCCAGGTCGAAGAGCGCGAAACCGCGCGCACACAGGCCGAAGTCGAGTACCGCGCTCACCCGGGCCGATGCGCCCGGTTCGCTCCAGAAGAGGTTGGAGGCGTGCCAGTCGCCGTGCGTCCACAGGCGCGGCTGCGCTGCGGCGCGCGCCTGCACGCGCGCCTGTGCCGCACCCAGCGCGTCAAGCAGCTCCTCGCGCCAGGCGAATGCATCGAGCCAGCGCGCCAGCATTGGGCGCTCGGGGCGCTGGGCCAGCAGCGCCGTGACAGGATCGGGCGCCTCGATCAGCTCGCAGCGCGCCACCAGCAGGTGGGTGGTGCGCTGCGGGGCATCCCAGCCCGCAGCCGCGTGATGCAGGCGCGCCAACATGGCGCCGGCGGCGCGGGCATGCGCAAGGTCGTACAGCGGTGTCCACGAGGGCGCGTCGCGATAGCGGTCGACGCCTTCGGCCGGCGCCTGCAGCTCCCAAGTCCAGTCGCCCAGCGACAGCGCGGTATCGCCACGCTCGGCGGCGTGCAGTGCGGGTGTCGGAATGCCTTGTTCACGCAGGTGTTGCGCGAAACTGTGTTCTTGCGCCAGTTCGGCTGCGCTGCGCACGCGCGCGCTGTGGCGCTTGGCGAACACCGTGCCGCTGCGGGTCTCCACCAACGCCGCGGCCGAAAGCGGGCGCGGGCTGCGCCAGAGGATCGCCCGCGGGGCGTCCAGCGCGGGGTAGCGGGCGAACACCGGCACGAGCTCTTCGAGTGCGAGCGGCGGCCAGTCCGGTGCGGCTTCGTCGCCGGCCAGGCCGTGCACGCGGTGCGCGTCGCGCTGAGTCACGCCGCCGGGAGCCGCGCGAGGGCGTCCGCAATGCGCGCCGCAGGTTCGGGATCAAGGCCGCGCGCCGCGTATTCCAGCACCTGGCGGGCGAGCGCCAGCTTGTCGCGCTGGGCGAGCAGGGCGGCGGCGTCCAGCGCCCAGTCCACCCGCGCCGGATCGCGCGGCCAGCGCCTGATCATGGCCAGCCACAGGTCGATGGCCAGCTGCGCCTGGCCGCTGTCGCGCGCGCGCAGCGCCAGACGATGGCCGTCCTCGGGCTGGTGTGGGGTGAAACCGCGGTCTGCGTCGAGGGATTCGCGCGCCAGGCCGAGGGCGCGGCGGTCCTGTTTTTCCAGCATCAGCAGATTGAGGTAGGCCGGTGCGTGGGCAAGCAGTGCGTCTGCCTCTCCCCGGGCGCGCAGCAGCTTGCGGTAAAGCTCGTGCGCGTCGAGCGGCACGGCGCGCTCGCGCATCTCTTCGGCGAGGCGGGTGATCGCCGCGTCGGTCTGGCCGTCGGCCACCAGTGCCTGGGTTTCGTCCATCAGGTCGGTATCGCGGTTGCGCAGCTTCGGCATGCCGAAGCCGTTGCCCGGCTCGAAACCCAGCGCCTCGTGGTATTGGAATACCAGATAGCCCATCAGGTGGAAGGCGGCGAAGATGCCCCACACCGCCGCGGCGGTGGCCAGCGGGCGGGACAGGAAGGGGACGTGCTGGGTCAGCCAGTATTCCGCCGTTCCGGCGCTGGTCTGGATCACGAACAGAAGGCCGAAGGCGGCGAAGTAGGGCGCGCCGATGCGCGACATGATCCCGAACGCCGTGGCCGGATTGATCGCGTGCCCCAGCACTCCGTCGATCGCCAGCGAGATGATCGCGCCGGGCAGCAGCAGGGTAAGCAGCAGCATCGCCAGGATCGCTCCGATCGGCCCGGCGATCAGGCCGGCCGCGAGGAAGACCACGAAATAGATTACCCACAGGCCGAGGAAGCGCCAGGCTACGTCGGCATCCGCATGCGCGGTGATTTCCGGCGCATCCATCCGCCCGTGCGCGGTGCGCAGCAGGATCTCGAAGGCATAGCGGTAGGTCGCCAGCCAGATCACGATCCGGAGTATCCAGCCGATGCCGGGCAGCAGCCCGAGCAGGCTGCCCAGGCTGAACACGATCAGGCTGATCAGGGCCGCGCCGCGGAAGGGGTAGCGCGCGATCTCGGGGAGGATGTTCCAGAACGGAACCGGGGCGTGGGCTGGGGACATCTGAATTCGAGGCGGCAGCGAAGGAGCAAAGCATGGCGCAGGCGTGCCCCGCCCGCCAGCGCGAAGGCGGATGCGTATGCCGGCTCTCAGGCGGCTTCGTCCAGCACCGCGAGCTGTTCCTGCACCTGGCGCAGCACCTCTTCCCAGTGGCGCGACTCGGCAAATCCGGGAAAGGCACGGGGAAAGGCCGGGTCGTGCCAGCGTCGTGCGATCCAGGCGTGGTAGTGGATCAGGCGCAGGGCGCGCAGCGGTTCGATCAGATGGCGCTCGCGCCAGTCGAGGTCGCGGAACTCGGCGTAGCCTTCGGTCAGCCGTTCGAGCTGGGCCTGCTGTTCGTCGCGGCTGCCGGAAAGGAACATCCACAGGTCCTGGATCGCCGGGCCGGTGAGGCAATCGTCCAGGTCGACGAAGTGGGCGACGCCGTTGCGCCACAGGATGTTGCCGGGATGGCAGTCACCGTGCAGGCGCAGCGTGGCGAGGGGCTGCGCGCGCGCAAAGGCGGCATCGACCTGCGCCAGCAGCGCGTCGCCAAGGCGGCTGAAGTTGGCGTGCAGCGCGTCCGGGATCGCGCCGGACGCCAGCAGGTAGCGCAGCGGCGCGTGGCCGAACTGGGCGCAATCGAGCGTCTGGCGGTGGCGAAAGCGCCGCCGTGCGCCGACCGCGTGCAGGCGTGCCAGGGTCCGGCCCAGCTGCCGCAGCGTGTCGGCGTCGCTCAGCTCCGGCGCATGGCCGCCCTGGCAGGCAAACAGGGCGAAGCGGAAACCGGCGTGGTGGAACAGGGTCGCGCCATCGAAGGCGAGCGGTGCGACCACTGAAAGGTCGGCATCGGCCAGTTCGCGCGTGAAGGCGTGCTCTTCGACGATGGCTGCATCGCTCCAGCGCGACGGCCGGTAGAACTTGGCCACCAGCGGCGGCGCATCCTCGATGCCGACGCGATAGACGCGGTTCTCGTAGCTGTTGAGCGCCAGCAGGCGACCGTCACACGCCAGGCCCAGGGATTCGACCGCATCGATCACCGCATCCGGCGTCAGCCGTGCGTATGGTGCCTCGCCGGACACGACGTCAGGCGGCGCGGCTGGCCCGCTTGCGGTCGGTTTCGGTCAGATGCTTCTTGCGCAGGCGGATTTCCTTGGGCGTGATCTCCACCAGCTCGTCATCGTCGATGAAGTCCAGCGCCTGCTCCAGGGTGAACTTGATCGCTGGCGAAAGCTGGATCGTGTCGTCCTTGCCCGCGGCGCGGATGTTGGTCAGCGGCTTGGGCTTGATGGCGTTGACGGTGAGGTCGTTGTCCTTGGAGTGGATGCCCACCAGCTGGCCCTCGTAGACCTGGTCGCCTTCGGCGGCGAACAGCTTGCCGCGCTCCTGCAACGGGCCGAGCGAGTAGGCCGGCGTGGTGCCGCTGGCATTGGCGATCATCACGCCGTTGATGCGCTTGGCGATGGGGCCTTGTTCCTTCGGGCCGTAGTGGTCGAACACGTGGAACAGCAGGCCCGAACCCTGCGTCAGGGTCTTGAATTCGTTCTGGAAACCGATCAGGCCGCGGGCCGGGATCAGGTACTCCAGGCGAACCCGGCCCTTGCCGTCGGATTCCATGTTCTTGAGCTGGCCCTTGCGGGTGCCGAGCTTTTCCATCACGCCGCCCTGGTGGACTTCCTCGACGTCCACGACGAGCTGTTCGATCGGCTCCATCAACTGGCCGTCGATTTCCTTGATGATCACTTCCGGGCGCGACACCGCCAGTTCGAAACCCTCGCGACGCATGTTCTCGATCAGCACCGACAGGTGCAGCTCGCCGCGGCCTGAGACCAGGAACTTGTCGGCATCCTCGAGCTGCTCGACCTTGAGCGCCACGTTGTGCACGGTTTCCCGCTCCAGGCGGTCCTTCAGCTGGCGGCTGGTCAGGAACTTGCCGCCCGAAAGCTCCTTGTTGCCGGCGAACGGCGAATTGTTGACCTGGAAGGTCATGGAGATGGTCGGCTCGTCCACGGTCAGCGCCGGCAGCGCCTCGGGGGCTTCCAGTGCGGTGACGGTGTCGGAGATGGTCAGTTCCTGGATGCCGGAAATGGCCACGATGTCGCCGGCTTCGGCGGTGTCCTGCTCGATCCGCTCCAGCCCCAGGAATCCCAGCACCTGCAGCACCTTGCCCTGGCGCTTCTTGCCTTCGCGGTCGATCACCGCCACCGGCATGTTCTTCTTCAGCGTGCCGCGCTGGATGCGACCGATGCCGATCACGCCCACGAAGCTGCTGTAGTCGAGCTGGCTGATGCGCATCTGGAAGGGGCCATCCGGATCGACCGGCGGCGTCGGCACGTGTTGCATGATCGCCTCGTACAGCGGCGTCATGTCGCCCGAGCGCACGTCGTCGGTCAGGCCGGCGTAGCCGTTGAGGCCGGACGCGTAGATGATCGGGAAGTCCATCTGTTCGGCGGTCGCGCCGAGCCGGTCGAACAGATCCCAGACCTGTTCCACGACCCATTCCGGACGCGCGCCGGGGCGATCGACCTTGTTGATGACGACGATCGGCTTGAAGCCCATGGCGAACGCCTTCTGCGTCACGAAGCGGGTCTGCGGCATCGGGCCGTCCATCGCATCGACCAGCAGCAGCACCGAGTCGACCATCGACAGTACGCGCTCCACCTCGCCGCCGAAGTCGGCGTGGCCGGGGGTGTCGACGATGTTGATGCGGTTGCCGCGCCAGTTGATCGCGGTGTTCTTGGCCAGGATGGTGATGCCGCGCTCTTTTTCCTGATCGCTGGAGTCCATCACGCGCTCGGCGAGGACGGTGCGTTCGTTCAGGGTGCCCGAGTTCTTGAGCAGGCTGTCGACCAGGGTGGTCTTGCCGTGATCGACGTGGGCGACGATGGCGATGTTGCGGAGGTTCTGGATGGTCATGTTCGGAATCGGCAGGTGTGTGGCGGACGGCATGCGACAGCGCTCCCGCGGCGCGGACCTTTTTGCGGGAACACGAAAACGCAGACGATCGCGGACCGTCTGCGTTCTGGCATCTCAATGGTGCGACGCATTATACGACAGGCCGGTGAACCGCGGCTGTGGGGGGCCCCGTTCGGCGGGGCCGGGGTGTTTTCATATAGGGATTCTATTGTAGCAATAACAACAATCAATTTTACCTATTGTTTCGAGGTGCCTACAATGGCCTGCGTCGGAGTCCTGAGACTCTGTCGACGTCACCCCTACAGCGATCCCAAGGAGAACGCGATGTCCCTCATCAATACCCAGATCCAGCCGTTCGAAGCCGATGCATTCCACAACGGCAAGTTCATCAAGGTCAGCAACGAGACCATGAAGGGCAAGTGGTCGGTGGTGATCTTCATGCCGGCGGCCTTCACCTTCAATTGCCCGACCGAGGTCGAGGACGCGGCCGAGCACTATGCCGAGTTCCAGAAGGCCGGCGCCGAGGTCTACATCGTCACCACCGATACGCATTTCTCGCACAAGGTGTGGCATGAAACCTCGCCGGCCGTGGGCAAGGCGAAGTTCCCGCTGGTGGGCGATCCGACCCACAAGCTCACCAACGCCTTCGGCGTGCACATTGCGGAAGAGGGCCTGGCGCTGCGCGGCACCTTCGTGATCAATCCGGAAGGCACGATCAAGACCATGGAAGTGCACTCCAACGAGATCGCACGCGACGTCGGCGAGACCCTGCGCAAGCTCAAGGCCGCGCAGTACACCGCGGCGCACCCGGGCGAAGTGTGCCCGGCCAAGTGGAAGGAAGGCGCCAAGACCATCGCGCCGTCGCTGGATCTGGTCGGCAAGATCTGATTCCGCGCCATCGCTGTTCCCATCCCCGCAGTCGCGGGGGTGGGAGCAGATCCGGCTCGCTGCGTGCGGCCATCCGGATCTGCTCCCATGACAAGGCCAGGGTGTCCCGCACGGGCGGGACGCCGCGCTGAAGCTCACCCCGAATACAGGAGACGCACCATGCTCGATGACGGCCTGAAGGCCCAGCTTGCCGCCTATCTGGAGCGCCTCGTGCGCCCGGTTCACATTGTCGCCGCGCTGGAAGAAGGCGAGGCCTCGCGTGAAGTCCGCGCCCTGCTCGACGACATCGTCGCCGCGTCGGGCAAGGTCACCCTGGAGCTGCGCGGCGAGCAGGGCGTGCACGTTCCGTCCTTTGCGCTGACCAGCCCCGGCCAGGAGATTCACCTGCGCTTTGCCGGCCTGCCGATGGGCCACGAATTCACCTCGCTGGTGCTGGCGCTGCTGCAGACCGGCGGGTATCCGCCCAAGGTCGAGGCCGAGCTGGTCGAGCAGATCAAGGCGCTCGATGGGGAGTTCCACTTCGAGACCTATTTCTCCCAGTCCTGCCAGAGCTGTCCGGACGTGGTGCAGGCGCTGAACCTGATGAGCGTGCTGAACCCGAAGATCCGCCACGTTGCCATCGACGGCGCCTATTTCCCCGACGAGGTGGAGGCGCGCGAGGTGATGACCGTGCCCACGATCTTCCTCAACGGCGAGCGCTTTGGCCAGGGCCGCATGGGCATCGAGGAGATCGTGGCGAAGATCGACAGCGGCGCCGAGGCGCGCGAAGCCGCGAAGCTCAGGGACGTGGCGCCGTTCGACGTGCTGGTGATCGGCGGCGGCCCGGCGGGCGCGGCCGCCGCGGTTTACGCCGCGCGCAAGGGCATCCGCACCGGCATCGCCGCCGAGCGTTTCGGAGGCCAGGTGCTCGATACCAACAGCATCGAGAACTTCATTTCGGTGAAGGAAACCGATGGCCCGAAGCTGGCCGGGGCGCTGGAGGCGCACGTGCGCGAGTACGGCGTCGACGTGATGAACCGCCTGCGCGCCGAGCGGCTGGTTCCCGGCCCGGACGGCATCACCGTGCGGTTCGACAACGGCGCCGAGCTGGTCGGCAAGACCGTGGTGCTGGCCACCGGCGCGCGCTGGCGCGACATCAACGTGCCGGGCGAGGCGGAGTACCGCACCCGCGGCGTGGCCTACTGCCCGCACTGCGACGGCCCGCTGTTCAAGGGCAAGAAGGTGGCGGTGATCGGTGGCGGAAATTCCGGCGTGGAGGCGGCCATCGATCTGGCCGGGCTGGTCGAGCACGTCACCGTGATCGAGTTCCTGCCCGAGCTCAAGGCTGACGGCGTGCTGGTGCGCAAGCTCTACAGCCTGCCCAACGTCACCGTGGTGAAGAATGCGCAGACCACCGAGATTCTGGGCGACGGCAGTCGCGTGACCGGTCTGACCTACGCCGACCGCGCCAGCGGCACCTCGCATCAGGTCGACGTGGCCGGTGTGTTCATCCAGATCGGCCTGGTGCCGGTTACCGCATGGCTGGAAGGCAGCGGCGTGGAGCGGACCCGCTTCGGCGAGATCGTGGTCGATGCGCGCGGGCAGACCAGCGTGCCCGGCGTCTTCGCCGCAGGCGATGCGACCACCGAGCCTTACAAGCAGATCATCATCGCGATGGGTGGCGGAGCCACCGCGGCACTCTCGGCCTTCGACCACCTGATCCGCACCAGCGCGCCGGCCTGAGGCGCACAGCGGCCGGGCGGCGGATGCATCAGCAGTTCGCGATGCAGGTTTCCAGGTAGTCGAAATAGCGATCGATGAAGCTGATCCGGTTCTCGTGGTCGATCAGGTAGGGGTTCATCAGGGTGTGGCGCAGCAGGATGAGGCGATCGGCTTCGCCGCTGTCGGGGTCGAGCGTGGCCGGGTCGACCCCCAGCGCTTCCAGGACGCGGCGCATGTCCTGTTCGCCCACGACCGCAGGGCGAATCGCGGTGGTGGAGGCGAAGAACTGCTTGACCTGGATGGGCTGCCCCGGATCGCTGTTGAGCCGGGCATGGAGCCGCTTCAGGAAGGCGTTGGCGCGGCATAGCGCACGGTTGCCCTGCGGGTTGAGCGCCAGGCACACCAGGTTGCTGTCGGGGGCGAACGGCACCACGACGTGGACGCGCCCGATCATGTCCCGCGCGAATCGTTCGGCGCGCTCGCGGAAGGCCTCGGCGGCCTGCACGGTGTGGCGCGGGATCAGTCCGAAATGGGCGTGGTCGAGCGGCAGCACGCGATGGGCGACGTAGACCGCCGCGGCCATGGCGCCCGGCTTGGAGCCTTCCGGGATGAACTGGCCGAAGTGGCGGTGGTCGAGCGCATCGCCCGCGCTGTCGGCGCGGTCGAACACGTAGTCGGCCTGCTCGGTCAGCAACGACATGGCTCGATGGTCGCGGCACACGAAGGCGCCCGCGCCGTAGGGCAGGTAGGCCAGTTTGTGCGGGTCGATGGTGACCGAATCCACCCGTTCCAGCGCGGCGAAGGCCGCGTAGACCTCGGGCGTGGGAAATTCGCGGTAGTCCTGCCGCACCTCGTCGAGCGTGCGCAGGCTGCCGTCGGGATTGCGGAACAGGGTGCCCAGGTAGCCACCCCAGGCCGCATCCACGTGGATCGAGAATCCCAGGCCGCGTGCGCCGAAACGTTCGCGCGCCTCGACCACGGCCGCGATTGGATCGATGGTTCCGTATTCGGTGGTGCCCAGCACCCCGACTGCCATCAGCACCGGCTGACGCCTGCGCTCGCAGTCCTCGAGCGCCTGCTCCAGCGCCTCCGGGCACAGGCGCATGCCGCGCGTCGCGACCCG
The DNA here is from genome assembly GCA_934525595.1 of uncultured Chiayiivirga sp. GTDB lineage: Bacteria > Pseudomonadota > Gammaproteobacteria > Xanthomonadales > Xanthomonadaceae > Denitratimonas. Next base: position 87,096 of record CAKSZJ010000001.1, read on the forward strand.
CTGGAGCTGATCGCGGCCCAGGCCGATCATCTTGATGCCCTTGCTCCAGGAATAGTGTGCAGTGATGGGAGCAAGAACCACCGGTGGCTGCAGCTGCGGGTGCTGCCGGAAGAAGGCGTGCAAGCCAAGCTGCTCGATGCGCCGGGCTTGCACGCGGGTGCGCCAGCAGGCGCGATCTTCGGGGGATTGCGCAGCCAGCCAGTGCCGCCATCTGCCGAGCAGCGCGATGCCGGCGGCAGGGTCGAGGTTGAATGCCTGCCAGTCGTCGGCCGGAAGCGCCAGATCGGGCACGCCGGCCGTGCGTAGCGCCACCGGAAAGCCCTTGAGTGCCAACGCCAGGCGCAGCGCCTGGAAATTCGCCAGGGTTCCGCCCGAGGTCAGGTGTCCGATGGCGCAGTCGGGACGCGTGGGGTCATCGGGCCAGCCCAGCATTCTCGCCAGCTGCAGGCCGGCCTGCATCTCCAGCCGCAGCGTGACCGGTGCGGAATCCTCGGTCACGTTGTTGGGGTTGTAGGGCAGGGTCAGGATCTGCGCCGCCAGGCCGGGCAGCAGGAGGTCCGACACCATGTGGCCGAGATAGCGCGGGCTGTGGAAGGGCACCGAGCGCTTGAGCGCCGCCGAGAGCTGGTGCAGCTCGTTGCGCATCCGCGCCTCGAAGGCCTGGTAGGCCGGATGCTGCGAGGCGCGCGTGGGAATAGCGGGCGGATCTTCCGGATGGAAGTTGCGGCGCCAGTGCACGTGGTCGCGCAGGAATTCGACGACCAGGCGTTCCAGCAGGGTGTCGTTTTCGCCATAGGGGCCGAGGAAGCAGGCGTCGAGCGTGCGCTGTTCGGACTCGGGGATCGGCGCGACGAGGCCGGAAAAAAGGTCGGTGCTTGTCATGCGCGCAGGCTAGGGCAACCGCCCCTGCCGTCGCCTGATCCAGGTCAATCGCACGCCTTTCCGTGCCTGCCGGCGGCACGGATCGAGGGCATAAGGGCGGCTCAGCCGCTGCAACTGCCGCAGCACACCGAGGGCAGGCGGGTCACACGGGCCGTATCGGCGGGGTGGCCGGCGCGCTCCAGGGCATCGAAGAGCTCGCGATCGAGCATGTTGGCGCAGATGCGCAGGTGCCGGCTGCGCGGGTCGAGGTCGGCGAGGGCGGCCGGATCGATGTCTTGCAGCGCAGCGCGGATCCGCTCGATGTCCACGGACACGGCGCCCAGCTGGATCGAGTATTCCATGTCACATCCTTCGGGATGAGAAGTGGCCGCGCTGCGTGCGGACCCCCGGGCGGTGTGCCAGACCGGGCGCGTCAGTGGGCTTCGTGCAGCCAGTCCGGATCGTCGAACATCAGCGGATAGCGGGCCAGCGCCTCGCGCATCCGCGCAATGGCCCCTGAGGGCACCTGTGCCTCGGTGTGCACCGCGCGGGCACCGGCGATGAAGGTCGCCAGCAGGCCGTGCAGGGCAGCGTCGGCTTCGGCTTCCAGCGTGCAGTGGGTGAACATCGCGTTGACCGCATCCTGGATGCTGGTGGCCAGGTCGGCGGCCTGCGCGGCGGACAGGTGGCCGTGCTCGTAGTGCGCCAGCCCCTCGACCGCCTCGCGGACATAGCGCATGTTCTCGCGCAGCGGCGCATCGGTGGCCCAGGGCGTGGAGGGCAGTGAAGCTGGATCGCCCGCGGCATGGGCCGCGTGATCGGCGTGATCGTGGTTCGCCGCATGGATGTGTCCGTGCTCGGCCGGGTGCTCGTGTCCGCTGCCGGAGTGCGCCTGCGCCGCCAGCGCCAGGGGCGTCATCGTCGCGGCGAGAATCAAGGACGGGACAAAGGTTCGCATCGACATGGTAGTACTCCGGAGTGGATCGGGAAGTCTGGATGCGCCCAGCATTGCAGTGTCCTGCCTGCTGCACCATGACGGGGATCAAGGCGCAGCAAGGTCTGGCGCGGTGTTCAGGGCAGCGCAGGGTAATCGGTGTAGCCGCGCTCGCCGCCGCCGTAGAAGGTAGTGCGGTCGGGCGCGTTCAGCGGCGCGCCTTCGCGCAGTCGCCGGACCAGATCCGGATTGGCGATGAAGGCGCGCCCGAAGGCCACCGCGTCGGCGTGCCCTGACGCCAGCGCCGCGGCAGCCAGTTCGCCGTCGTAGCCGTTGTTGATGATCCAGGCGCCGCGTCCACCGGCTTCGCGCCAGGCGCGCCGGAGTGCGTCGTAGTCGAAGGGTGCATCGCCCTGCTGGAAATCCCGCGCCGCGCCGGTTTCGCCTTCGATCACGTGCACGAAGGCGAGGTCGTGCGCCGCGACGGTGCGCACCGCCGCTTCGAACAGCGCCTGCGGCTGCGGATCGCGCGCGTCGTTGGAGGGCGTGACGGGCGAGAGGCGGATGCCGGTGCGGTCCGCACCGATCGCGTGCACCACGGTCGCCGTCACCGCATCGAGAAAGCGCACGCGGTTTTCGATCGATCCACCCCAGGCATCGTCGCGGTGGTTGCTGCCGGCGCGCAGGAACTGGTCGATGAGATAGCCGTTGGCGCCGTGGATTTCCACGCCGTCGAAGCCGGCCTCGCGCGCGGACTCGGCGGCGCGGGCGTATTGCTCCGCCACGCCGGGGATTTCTTCGGCCGCGAGCGCGCGCGGCGTCGAGACCGGCACGAAGTCGCCGCGCCCGCGCGGGTCGATCAGGTAGGTGCGCGTTTCGGCAGCGATCGCCGAAGGCGCCAGAGGTGCTGCGCCGTCGGGCTGCAGGCCGACGTGCGAGATGCGCCCGACGTGCCAGAGCTGGGCGACGATGCGCCCGCCTGCGGCATGCACCGCGTCGGTCACCTCGCGCCAGGCGCGGCGCTGTTCGGCGGTGTACAGCCCCGGCACGCTGGCGTAGCCGTGCGCCTGCGGGCTGATCGCTACGCCTTCGCTGACGATCAGCCCGGCGCCGGCGCGCTGCGCGTAGTAATGGGCAGCGTGCGGCCCGGGAATGCCGCCGGGCGAGCGGCTGCGGGTCAGGGGGGCCATCACGATGCGGTTGGGCAGTTCCAGTGCACCCATCCGCAGGGGGTCGAAGAGGGAGGTCATGGGGCGTTCGCGAGTCGGGGCATCACAGCATGGGGGCGCGTCGGCGCTTCGCCAAGCGGTCGATGCGTGATTGCCGCGGCAGGACTTGCCGCGGCAATCGCGGAAGGCGCGGCCGCCCGCGTCCCGACATTCAGCGATGGATCCTTTCCAGTCGCAGCAGCAGGGTGTGGACCGTCGATCCGTCGCCGCGCGCCGGGCCGTTGCGGATTGGATCGCTGGCCAGCAGCAGGTACTCGCCGCTGGGCGAAATACCGCGCACGTGGATTTCCGGCCAGCCCGGGTGCAGACCGGTGTTTTTCAGGAGCTCCTGCAGCCGCACCGTACCGATGTCCTGACCCCAGACAAGGGCGCCGTGGACGGATGGGTCTTCGTGGCTCGTGTACTCGCCGGCGGCCAGGCTGCCATCGGCCGAAACGTGCTGGATGGCATAGGGCCAGCCGCGCGGATTCTCCTCGCTGGGTTCCAGCGGGTCGGTGGGTGCGCTGCGGCCGTCGCGGATCCAGAAGCCTGCCGACAGTACTTCGGCATCCATGTCGCTTGCACGCCACTGGCCGTAGACGATGTTCGCATCGCGGCTGCAGGCCGCCGGCAGGAGCAGGGTGCGGCCGGTGGCGTTGCGCAGTTCGGCGGGCAGGAGCGGGCCGTCCCACTGCACCGCGACGGGCGCCGCCGTGGACTCGGGAGCCGCGTCCGCCGGCCACGCCGTTCCGATGATCCGGTTCCCGTCATCCGAAATGCACAGCGGCTTGGTGCGTGCGTAGACCGCGCGGCGCGCGGGAAGCGCCTCCTGGCCTCCGTCGATGCTCCATTTCCACGGATAGGTATCGCCGTCGCCGATGCCGGACTGACCTGATTTTGCCCACCCGGCCTCGCCCACGGCGTAGCGCAGGTCGCGCGAGGCGGCGATGGCCTGGTTCCAGTACGGCTCGGGGAAACGATCCTGGATGAAGGTCAAGTCGAGAGGGTAAGTGTTGCTGAAGTTGGCGTGGATCGGGGTCAGAGAGGTCTGCAGGCCGTTCGGCATGAAGGTCGCAAGGTTGTAGAGGCGCGTTCCGTTCTCAGCGGCCATGATCGGGACCACGCCGTCGCTGCGCGAACCCGTGCGCTCCCACTCGGACGCGCCCGACGCGAGGGAGATCGGCTCGAAGCGTGCGCGGTAGGCCGGATCGATGAAGCCTGGATGCTCGTCGGGCAGCAGCGAGATGTAGTCCACCGGTTCATTGCGAGCATAGCCATGCACCGTGCCGTCGTCGGTCACGGTGGTTGCGAGCAGCAGCTCCTGCCAGCCGTACTGCCACGGCGGCGGCAGCGTGCCGGGTGGAGGCGTGCCGACCTGGAATCGCGGCGGACGCACCCTGATCGGAAGCTCGGTGGCACTGATCGCGTACAGGTCGGTCAGCTTCGGCCGGACCCACGGGCAGGCCGGTGCGGCGAGGGTGGTCAGGCGGCGCAGCGCCAGCGTTCCGGCGGCAAAACCGGGTTCGGTGGGCGTGTAGACGGCCTCGCCGGCATTGCAATCCAGACGCAATTCCAGCCGGCCCCAGGGCCGGCGTTCGACTGCACTCTCCGGAAACGGCTCGAAGAAGCGGCCGCCGCGCGTCGACTGGAGGGCGGGAAACACCAGCTGCTCGCCTTCGGCGTGTCCGGTGCCGATCAGCCAGTACGGCCGGCCCTGCGGATCGAAGGTGAACCACACCAGCCCGATGCTGCCGTCGGCCAGCCACATCAGCGTCAGCCCTTGACCGTTCGTGGCCGGGTCGTACCAGCTGCCGCTCTGTCCGGCCTGGGCCCGCACGGGCTGGCCGGGTACGCCGTGAGGCGGATGGCAGCCCGAGCCCATGGTGTGGGTGAGGCGGGAGAGCGCGAATTCGCCCTGTTGCCCGTAGGCATCGAACGCGATCACTCCGTGCTCGCAGTCGTGGAACCGCAGGGTGGCGTGGCCCTGGCGCTCGTGCACCAGATCGGCGGGGTTGAACCCGGGCCCGAAGCGCGGGCCGCGGACCGCGTAGAGGTCATCGAAGACCACCGCATCGCCGTCCTCGTTCTGCACGATGTGGCCGGCGCCGCCGAGCCAGCGCGGGTTGCCTTCATCATCGAAGGTGAACCAGTAGAGCACGGCGCTTTTGCCCGGCAGCACTTCGAGCATCCAGCCTTCGCCGCTGCGCGCCGGATCGAACCACATGGCGCTGTGCCCCGGTTCGACGTCGGCCCAGGTTTCGATGGCGGCCAGCGCTTTTCCGGAAAGGCCGGGAAGCAGGAGCAGGAACGCGGCAAGCGCGAATGCGGCGCTGCGCGCGCGTCCGGATGAGGAGAGGGGCGTGAGGCGGGGCATGGGCGTGGTCTCCCGGTTGCCAGGACGGTGGGGTGGAGGCTTCGGAAGACCGGCTGCGCACGACGACGCATCGGTGGGCGGAAAACCTCCGAGCCGGCGATCGCCCGGACGCGCTGCATTCCCCTGCGTTCCGGATGCTCGTGACAACCGCCGGCGAAGTCAAATCCGCGGGGAGGTGCGGCTCAATCCTCGATTTGCGAGGCGGCGAATTCGGCGTCGAGTTTTTCCATCGCGTCCAGCGGCTTGAGCTTGGCGGCCTTCTCGTACTCGCCGGCCGCCTGTTCCTCCTTCCTGCTGCCGTAAAGCAGCATCAGGCCGTTGCCGTATTCGATGTGCGCGATGGGGGAGCCGGGAGTGAGCTCGATCGCGCGTTTCAGGAGTTTTTCGCCAGTGGCCGCCTTGGCGCCGTAGGTGAGCCCGGCGATCAGCCCGCCCACCTTCGATACGACTTCGGCGTGATAGAGACCCAGCGCGGTGTGCGCTTCGGCGTGATCGGGGGCGAGTTCCAGGGTGCGCTGCAGCGCATCGCGGACCTTGCCCGCCAGCCCCTGGGTCAGCGCCTTGGCAATCGAGATCGACTGGCTGTAGCGGCCGAGCGCGAAGGCATGGCGATAGTGCGAGTTGGCCTCGTCCGGCAGGGCGGCCACTGCGGCCTCGGCCAGGGCGACCAGTTCGGCGTAGCGCTTTTCGCGCGCCTTGTCGTCGTCGATGAGGTGGGTGGCGTGGATGCCTGCGGCCTTGATGGCGACCGAGGCGCCGAGCGGACCGAGCGCGGTGCCGGCCTCGAAGGCCTCCTGGAAGTCGCCGCGGTGGAACGCGCGCCACGCATCCGCCAGCCTTTCTGCCAGCTCGCCCGCCTGGGCCGCCTTGCCGAGCCCGGGAGTGCGCTTCAGCAGCGCGGCGACGCGGGTTTCGTCGGGAAACGGCTCCTGGTCGCCGGCGTGCAGCCTGGCCCACGCCTTGGCGAGCTTCGCGCCGGCATAGTCGAACTTGGGGTCGGGATGCGGGAAGGGAGCCCAGCGGGCTTTCTTGGACATGGCGGCGCCTCGTTGCGAAGTGCGGCCAGCATTGTAGGTGCGGCGGCGCTTGGCAAGACGCCGCGGACCGGATGCGGCACATCGTGGGTGAGATGCGCGATCCCTTCGCAGCAGCGGCGCGCAGATAGTGTGTTTGCTCCATCCGCGCGGCCTAGCCTGTGCATCGCATACCCCATCCCGGCCGCGTGGCCGACCCTCGAGGAGATGAAAGCAATGGTCAAGCAAGCGAAGAATCCCGGCGTCGATCCGCGCGACCTGTGGCTGGCCGGTCTGGGCGTGGTGTCCCTGACGCGCAAGCAGGCCGCCAGGGTGTACGGCACCCTGGTCGAGGAAGGCACGCAGTTCCGTGACGCCACCAGCAAGCGCATCGATGCGCTGAACGTGCAGGCCCGCAAGAACCTCGTCGAGGCAAAGGCCAGGGTCGAGGCGAAGGTCGATCCGCTGGTCGCGCGTGCCACCGGCGCCTACGGCGCGGTCAAGAGCGAAGTGGAGGCGCGTCTGTCGCCGGTTGTGGACGCTTTCACCAAGGCGCCACTCAAGGCCGGGACGACCCGCAAGGCGGCGGCGCGCAAGGCCGCCGCTGCGAAGAAGACCGTGAAGAAGGCCGCCGGCAAGGCGCGCAGCGCGGTGAAGAAGTCGGCCTGATCCAGGCTCGGATCCGTATCGCAACGACAGGCTCCGGTTTCGGGGCCTGTCGTGTTTTACGGGGCGCAAGACGCCTTCCCGGCAGTTTCGTCCCTCGTCCCGGCCTGTGCCGGAGAATGGCGTGCCGGGCAGGCCGGTCCCGGCAGCCATGCGTCGTCGTTGCCCTTACTGGCGATCCGGCAGATAGGCCTCGGCCAGCTGGTTGAGGTGCAGGCGCTCGGCGTCGCGCAGGAACGGGGCCAGCAGCATGATGACCTGGTGGATGCCCAGGCGGATCGCCTCCTGCTCGTCGCGCTCGCCGCGCACCGCGCTGAAATTCAGCCAGAAGGTGGCGATGACCAGGATGTTGTCGGCCGTGGCGCGGATCTCGTCGGCCGAAGCGCGCATCACGCCGGCCCGCACCATGGCACGCATCACGCCGGTGGCGTTGTCGGAGGCGCGCTTTAGGATGCGCGCGAAGTGCAGGCGCAGCTTGCGGTTGCGGGTCAGGATGTCGACCAGGTCGCGGAACAGGAAGCGATAGTCCCAGATGCATTCGTAGACCGCATGCAGCTGCATCCAGAGGTCTTCGAGGCCGGGCAGGCGGTCGTCGGGCACCACCAGCACCTGGTCGATGCGCACCTCGTAGCGCGCGAACAGGTGCGCGACGATGTCGTCCTTGTTGCGGAAGTGGTAGTACAGGTTGCCGGGGCTGATTTCCAGCTCGTCGGCGATGTGGTTGGTGGTGACGTTGGGTTCGCCCTGCGCGTTGAACATTGCCAGGCTGGTGTCGAGGATGCGCTCGCGCGTGCCGCGTGCCATGGCTCAGCCGACGAGCTTTTTCACCAGCGCGATGTATTTCTTCATCGCCTCCTCCTGCGAGGTGCCGGCGAGTTTGCCCCATGCGTCGTACTTGGCGAGCCCCACGAAGTCGAAGAAGCCCGGTTTGGGCCCGCTGACGTCGCCCTCGGTTGCCTGCTTGTACAGGGCGTACAGCTTGAGCCGGGTCTGGTCGTCGGGGGTTTCCGGGAGCGACAGGACATCCTTGGAGGCCTGGTTGAACTGGGCGGCAATATCGGACACGGAGACTCCTGGGAACGGCGTGCGCGGCGCGCGGAACGCCTGTCATAGCACGCGCCTGCAGGTGCGTCAAAGATCCATTGCGTCGGCGCGGGTGACAGCCTTCGGGGTTCTGGTTATCGTTGGCCGGCACTGCCGCCCGTGCGGTACGAGCGCACGCCCGGGGGCGGGCGGGGCCATCAACAAGGAGAGGGGAGCATGAGCTATTTCGTCACCGGTGCAACCGGTTTCATTGGGCGCCACCTGGTTGCCAACCTGCTCAAGCGCAAGGGCACGGTGTACGTGCTGGTGCGCCGCGGCTCGCAGAAAAAGCTCGATGCGCTGGTTGATCGAATGGGCTGGGATGCCAGGCGCATCGTCGCGGTGCAGGGCGATTTGGCCAAGCCGCGTCTCGGCGTCAGCGCCGACAAGGCGGCCGAGCTCAAGGGCAAGGTGCGGCACTTCTTCCACCTGGCCGCCATCTACGACCTGGCCGCCGATGGTCCGAGCCAGGTGGTGGCCAACGTCGAGGGCACGCGCAACGCCGTGGCGCTGGCCGAGACCATCAATGCCGGCTGCTTCCACCACGCCAGCTCGATCGCGGTCGCGGGCCTTTATCCGGGCACCTTCCGCGAGGACATGTTCGACGAGGCCGAGGACCTCGATCACCCCTATTTCCGCACCAAGCACGATTCGGAAAAAGTGGTGCGCGAGGAATGCAGCCGGCCGTACCGCATCTACCGTCCCGGCATGGTGGTGGGGCACTCGAAGACCGGCGAGATCGACAAGATCGACGGGCCCTACTATTTCTTCGGCGCACTCAAGAAGCTGCGCGAGATGATGCCGCCGTGGATGCCGATGATCGGCATCGAGGGCGGGCGGGTGAACCTGGTGCCGGTGGATTACGTGGCCGACGCGATGGACCACATCGCCCACAAGCCCGGCCTCAACGGCGGCTGCTTCCACCTGACCGATCCGAACCCGCGCCGCATTGGCGAGGTGCTGAACCTGTTTGCCCGCGCTGGCCACGCGCCGCAGATGACCATGCGGCTGGACGCGCGGATGTTCTCCTTCGTGCCGTTCCCGATCAAGGCGGCGCTGGGCAACCTGCCGCCGGTCAAGCGCTTCACCGGCATGCTGCTGCGCGATCTGGGTATTCCGAAGGAGGTGGTCGGGCTGATCACCTATTCCACCCGGTTCGACTCGCGCGAGACCGAGCGCGCGCTCAAGGGCAGCGGCATTCGCCTGCCCGATCTGGAAGACTACGCTTGGCGCCTGTGGGATTACTGGGAGCGCCATCTGGACCCGGCGCTGTTCGTCGACCGCAGCCTCAAGGGCAAGGTCAAGGGCAAGGTGGTGCTGATCACCGGCGGTTCCTCGGGCATCGGCAAGGCGACCGCCCTGAAGGTTGCCGCGGCCGGGGCCACGACGATCATCGTGGCGCGCGGCGAGGAGGAGCTCTTTGCCACCCGCGACGAGATCCTCGCGTCGGGCGGCACTTGCCACGCCTACACCTGCGACCTGGCCGACATGGCCTCGTGCGATGCGCTGGTGGACAAGGTCGTCGCCGAGCACGGCGGCGTGGATGTGCTGGTGAACAACGCCGGACGCTCGATCCGGCGCTCGATCGAGCTGTCCTACGACCGCTTCCACGACTTCGAACGCACCATGCAGCTCAACTACTTCGGTTCGCTGCGGCTCATCATGGGCTTCCTGCCGAAGATGACCGAGCGCCGGCGCGGGCACATCATCAACATCAGCTCCATCGGCGTGTTGGCCAACTCGCCGCGCTTCTCGGCCTATGTGGCCTCCAAGGCGGCGCTGGACGCCTTCAGTCGCTGCGCGCAGGGCGAGCTTTCGGGCAAGGGCATCGTGTTCACCACGATCAACATGCCGCTGGTGAAAACGCCGATGATCGCCCCGACGAAAATGTACGACAGCGTGCCCACGCTCACGCCGGACGAGGCGGCGGATCTCGTCGTGCAGGGCATCATCGAGCGGCCCAGCCGCATCGCCACGCGCCTTGGCATCTTCGCCAGCGTGGTCAACGCGCTGGCTCCGAAGGCTTACGAAGTGGTGATGAGCACCGCGTTCGAGTTGTTTCCCGACTCGGCCGCCGCCAAGGGCCTCCCGGGCGCGCGCGCGAGCGATGCGCCGCAGGCCACCAGCGAGCAGATCGCCTTTGCGGCGCTGATGCGCGGAGTGCACTGGTAGGCGCGGGTCTGGATTCCACCGCTGCAATGAATCGGGCCCGCTTTGTGCGGGCCCGATTCGTATTGCGCGGTGGCTGCGGCTCTCAGCGTTGCGGAGCGGATTCGAATCCGTCGGAGAAGATGGCCCCGGCCACCGCTGCGCAGTCCACGTCCACGTTGGTGACATTCGCCGCGCCCACGATGCCGTTCGGGTTGGACACCGTGCACGCCTGCCCGGATGGCTGGGTGTGGACGGTGACCGCATAGGCGTCGCCCGAGGGCAGGCCGGGGGCGAAGGCATAGAGGCCGTTGCTGCTGCGCGACAGGGTCAGGTTGCCGTTGAGCTGGAGCACCAGGGTACCCGCCGTCATCCCGCGGATCCGTCCACCGATGCTGTAGCTCTGCGGCGGGATGTCGGCACAGTTCACCGCGACGTTGGTGACGTTGGCTCCGGCGATGGTGCCGCTGCCGTGGGCGATCGAACAGGTCTGCCCGCCGGGCGCGCTGTTCAGCGTCACGGCGTAGGGCGTCCCGTTGGCGAGCGGGGTGGGGAAGGTGAAGACACCGTCCGTTGGAACCGCCAGCGCCGCGCCGCCGTTGAGCCGCAGGCTCAGGCCGCTGCCGGAGGTGCCGCTGGCCGCACCGCCCACGGAATAGGATTCCACGGGGTTCACGGTGAGCGAGACGGGAACCTCGAACGCCGGGTTGAGGGGATCGCTGCTGTCGACGCACAGCCTGGCACCGTAGCTGCCGGCCGCCAGCAGCGCGGCGTCGGCGGTCACCGTGATCTGCGTCGAACCGCCGCTCGACACGCTGCCGCTGGCGGGCGTCGCGTCGAGCCAGGCCACCGCGCCGGGACTGGCGCAGCTGGCGGGAGCGGTGGTGACCAGATAGTTCAGCGTGCTGCCCGGGGCGCCACCGTTGCCGAGGGTCAGCGCGGCGCTGGCCGAGCTGCCGGCATTGGCGCTGAGGCTGATCGAGGCGGGCGTGAGGCTGGCGACCGGATCGGGAATGGTGCCGGCGATGGGGGCCAGCGTCTGCAGCGTGTAGCCTGCCGGCGATCCGGATTCGGCCACGCGCAGCTCGCTGATCGAGGCGACAGGCGGGCGGTTCGCGGTGATCGAGAAAGCATAGAGGGTGCCCCAGTCGAGCGTTGCGCCGGCGGGTGCGGTCCACGAAATCTGGTCGCTGGCGCTGCTGGCGATCCAGTCGTTGCCGGCGTCCAGGTCGCCGTCGCTGAACCACAGATCGGTGATCGTGGCGTCGCTCGGCACCGGCAGGCTGAAGCGGTCGAAGCCGGTGCTGCTCAGCACCCGCAGGTTGGGCTCGCTGCCCTGCATGACGGCGCGCGAGAAGTCGAGGTTGTGCAGGGCGTAGTCATAGCGCCAGGTGCCGTTGCCCAGATCGGTGGCGCGCACCGCGAGTTTGGCGCGGCCCTCGGGCGTATCCAGCTCGACGTTGGCCACCTGGGTGCCGGCCGGCACGCTTTCGCTCACCCATCGGTCCGTGACCGAGCCGAGCTTGAAGTCGGAATAGCCCAGGTTCCAGGTCGATCCACTCCAGGTCGGCGTGGCCACGACCGAGGCCTGCGAGTTGTAGATGTTGATATCGTCGCGCGCGATGTACCAGGAGTCGAACAGATAGGTCGCGCCGGGGTTCTTGGTGGCGCTGATCTGCGGCTCGTGGACGACCATGCGGCGAACGTAGCCGTCATTGGCAGGTTGCGGGTTGGTGTTGCTGCCGACGCAGCCGGGATCGAAGATCGAGCCGCAGCGGCCCCACAGGCCCCGGGCCGGGACGATTTCGCTGCGGAAGGACAGATCGCCGTTGGCGTCGTTGTTGCCGGAACTGTAGGTGTCCGAACAGCCGCGCCCGAGGATGTGGCCGTCGTGGTATTCACCGGGTTCACAGCCGCCATTGGTGGTGAGCCAGGCGTGCTTGACCCCGGAACGGGCAATCTGTTCGATACGGCCGTTGGCGTTGATACGGTACAGGTTCCAGATCAGGTAAGGGTGCTGGTCGTTGCCGTGCGGCGCGAGGTTGCCGCTGAACTTCTGCCGCCACGGGATATCCGCGCCCCACAGCGCGGCGCTGGTGCCCAGCGCGCCCTGGTTGGGGACCGTGACGCCGCTGCTGCCGTTGTTGCGGTTGTTGCGCAGGGTCGAACTGGGGGCGAATACCACGCGCCCGTTTCCATCGGGACCGGTCGCGCCGTCCTGGCGCATGCGGCTGAGCGACATCGATTGCATGAACAGGTCGGCCTGGTAGACGGTGCCGGCCGGCTGGCCCGGCACCGGGTCGCCGTGCCAGTGGCTGGGCACCGGATCGGCAGCCGGAACCAGGGCGCTGTTGGGGCCGTCGGCCACCAGCAGGTCGGTGAGGATTTCCAGGTCCGCCACCGGCTGGTGCGCCATGTGCGGGGCACCGAGGCGCTCGGCGAGCTGCCAGGAAATGCGCATGTCTGCGGTGTAGATCGCCAGAACGTGGCCCTGGCCGACGACCTCGTACATCAGCCGGTCGATGTAGAACCAGGCCTTGCCGTCCTGGCTGACGACGTCCAGGAACATCGGGTTGAGCGGACTGGGCTGGAGGCGGAAGTCGGTCAGGTCGATCGTGCCGGCGTCGTTGGGCAGGGTGATGAGGTAGCCGCCTTCCACCTGCAGCGAGCCGCCGGTGAATCCGTCGAACTGGTGCTGGTGGGTGCGGAACTGGATGCTGCCGCTGCGGCGCATGGAGAAGAGGTCGCCCACTGCGGCCTGGCGCAACCCGATGCCGTTGTCGGTCAGGCGCGGTGAGTCGAGCGGCAGGCTGCGTTCCGGGGTGCCGATGACGGCACCTTCGTCCTGCAGGTACTGGCTCCAGCGCAGCACCACCGAGCCGCCCCAGGCCGACCACTGGGTTTGCGCGGCGGCGGTTTCCGCGGCAGGCGATGCGGCAGCTTCGGCGGCATGCCCCGGAGCCGATGCCAGCGCCAGGGAGAGTGCAAGGGGGATCAGCGTGTATTTCATTCGGGTCAGGTCCTTGAGGGAACAATGGGAGCATCCGCCTGCTTCGCGGTGCTCCGGGCGGTGCGTATGCGGGCGCGGCTATTCGAAGCCGTCGCGGAAGATCCCGGCCTCGCCCGGAATCGCAAGGCTGATGCCTTGCATCAGCTCAGGGGGCGACTTGCCGTAGGTTTCCCACAGCGCGTGCATGAACTGGCCGCGCGTCTGGTCTCTGGGGCCGACCACCGCGGGACGGTTGGGGCCGCCGGCGCACATCAGGTTTTCGCCGGGGATGCTGCGCTCGATGGCCTGGTCGCGCAGGAATTCGATGTATTCGCGGCTGGATGTCTGGTAGTAGAGCCGCGCCGTCGCGCTGAACGGGCCTTGCGCGCCGGCCGGCAGCGTCACGGCGTAATCGACCTGGTCGTGGTTGACCAGCACGCCGCTGCCCGGCGAGGTTTCCGGATAGACGTGCGCCACCGGGCGCAGCTGGTAGCCGTTCGGATCGACGGCGGTGGCGGGGCGGAAGCCCAGCGGCGGGATGCGGTTGTCCTTGGCCACGCAGTCGTTGAGGGCGAAGTGGAAGATGGGCCGGCCCAGCGCATCCTTCACGTCGCATTCGCCGGTGCCGTTGCGGTTCCAGATGCCCTGCAGCACCTCGTAGACGCGCGCCTGCGGGTCCTGGCTGAGGGTGGCGCTGGTGCCGTCATAGTCCGCGCTTTCGAAAATGACGGTGCCCGAGCCGTCCTTCACCTGCAGGTTCAGCCACATGCGGCGCCCTTCGCCATAGCCGCTGGGCAACTTGTGGCCGGAGTGGTTGGTCACCTTGATGCGCAGGTCCAGGCTGCCGGGCGCGGCGGGGGACGGCGCGGTGAAGGCGGTGATGCTGCCTTCCAGCGAGGCCGCCGAGGCAAGCATTTCGCGCGCCCACGCCACGGTGTTGTCCAGTTCGTCCTGGCGGCCGATGCCGCCGTTCGAACCCGGAATGGCCGTGGTGTCGGAATACTCGCCGCGGATGATCTGCGGAACCCAGGTGTTGCCGCCCACGAAGCGGTGCACCGGCAGGTTGCCGGTGCGGTTCGGCCCGCCGACCGCGGCGGTGGCCGAGGGGGCGTGGCTGTCGGGCATGTGGCAGCCCTGGCAGGCGCGCTCGTTCGCGCCGCCGGGCTGGGCATAGGCGCTCTGTTCCCATTCGCTGTAGGTGCGCTCGATCGGGAAGGTCTGCCCGGTGTCGGTGCCGTCGCCGAGCTTGAGCGTCTTGAATGGAGTGCCGCCCGGTTCGGGCGAGGATACGTCGTGGCAGGCGCCGCACAGCGCGCTGTCGGTGTGATAGGCCGATTGCGCCCACTGGTGAGGCGGTTCGAACCCTCCGGCGGGATAGTCATACGGGCCGTACCGGCACGGTTCGCCGCCGTCGCCGTTGCACTCGGTATCGTCCACCCAGGCGTTGGCATTGCCGATCAGCGTCGGCTCGCCGTTCGGCCCCTCGGGCACCAGGCGGTGACAGAAGTTGCACGACACGCCTTCGTAATCGCTGTTGAAGTCGGTCGAATCCAGCGTGCCTTCCAGCAGGCATCCGGCGGCCCCCTTGGCCAGGTCCGCGACCTGCCCGCCGCCCATCGTCTTGGAAACCCGGCCGCCGTACCAGCCGCTGGGCGTATGGCAGCGCAGGCAGTAATCGCCCACGCCCGGCACGTCGGCGTTGGCGACGTCGAGCGCCGCCCAGAACAGCGGGTCGCGCATCGCCTGGGCCATCATCGAGCCGCCCCAGGAGGCGGCCGGACGGTATTGCTGCTGGCTGCTGCTGGATGCGCCATGGCAGCCGCTGCACGTGCCGGCCGATTGCAGCGGAAAGATGAGGCCGGGCTGGGAGCCGTGCGGGGTGAAATCGGCACTGCCCGAAGGCGACAGCAGATCCGAGACCGACCACCAGGCGGTCCGGGGTTCGGCAGGCGCTGCGGATGCGGCCAGTGCGCAGGTCAGCAGGAAAAGCAGGGAGAGGAGCCTCGAACCGGGCATCAGTGGCGTCACATGGCAGCCCCGGCTGGGCAGATGTCCGTTGGACGCCCCCGGGGGAAAACGGCGTCGCATCGCGTTGATCCTGCAGTGTAGTGCCAAGCCGATTGCATCGTCATGCTGCAGGCGCGCGACGGCGCAGGGCTTTCGACGGAATGGCGGCCAGGACGGGTACACTTGCCCACCTTCGCGCGCCATCGGCGTACGGACAGACGGGCGAGCGTTCGGGTTTTCGCGGACGCGCGGAGAACCTGTGGCCCGCATCGCTGTCTGATCCCCGGGCGCACGCCGACCTGTCGATCTGATCCGGATACCGCAATGAATCCCTTTACCTGGCCGTTTCGCGCGCAGTTTGCCTTTGGCTTCATCGCCTGCGCTGCGCTTCTGGGCTACGCGATCTATTCCCAGTACCAGCTCTTCCTCGATCCCTGTCCGCTGTGCATCTTCCAGCGCGTGGTGTTCATCGCCATGGGCATCGTCTTCCTGCTCGGCCTGCTGCATGGGCCGAAGCGCTGGGGACGCAGGGTATACGGCGTGCTGGTGTTCTTCATCGGCATGGTCGGCGTCGGCATCGCCGGGCGCCACGTCTGGCTCCAGCACCTGCCGCCCGATCAGGTGCCGGCCTGCGGTCCGGGTCTGGACTACATGCTGCAGGCCTTCCCGATGCAGAAGGCCCTGTCGATGGTGTTTACCGGGTCGGGTGAGTGCGCCAAGGCGGACTGGTTCTTCCTCGGCCTGTCGATGCCGGCGTGGACGCTGATCTGGTTCGCGTTCCTGGCTCTGGGCGCGCTCTGGGCGGGCTTTTGCCGGCGCTGAATCCGTTGCGGTACGGCGCCATGACGCACCCGGGCGCGCTGTGGCATCATGGCGCGCCGCAGCATTTTCCCGGAAACAGCCCATGAGCGCCGCCGAAATCCGTCCCGAACCCGTCCGTGACACCGAGAACTGGTCGCCGGATTCGTGGCAGGGATTTACCGCTCTGCAGCAGCCGGTGTACCGCGATGCGGGCGCGCTGTCTGCGGCCAAGGCCGAGCTGTCGCGGCTGCCGCCGCTGGTGACTTCGTGGGAAATCTTCGAGCTCAAGCGCCAGCTGGCCGAGGCGCAGGAAGGCAAGCGCTTCCTGCTGCAGGGCGGTGACTGCGCGGAAAGTTTTTCCGACTGCGAATCGAACCTCATCTCCAACCGCCTCAAGGTGCTGCTGCAGATGAGCGTCGCCCTGGTCTACGGCCTGCGCCTGCCGGTGATCCGGGTGGGGCGTTTTGCCGGCCAGTATGCCAAGCCGCGCTCGGCCGATATGGAAACGCGTGACGGCGTGACCTTGCCCAGCTATCGCGGCGAGCTGGTGAACGACGCCGAGTTCAGCGCGGCGGCGCGCGAGCCCGATCCGCGCCGCATGATCAAGGCGCACGCGCGCTCGGCGATGACGATGAACTTCGTGCGCGCGCTGATCGAAGGCGGCTTTGCCGATCTGCACCACCCCGAGTACTGGGATCTGGACTGGATGCGCCATTCGCCCCGCGCGGCCGATTACCAGCACATGATCAGCGCCATCGGCAGCGGTGTGCGCTTCATGGAGACGCTCTCGGGAACGCGCATCCACAACGTCAACCGGGTCGATTTCTTCACCTCGCACGAAGCCCTGCTGCTGCCCTACGAGGAGTGCCTCACCCGGCAGGTGCCGCGCCAGTGGGGCTGGTTCAACCTTTCCACCCACTTCCCGTGGATCGGCCTGCGCACCGCCGATCTCGACGGCGCGCACGTGGAATACATGCGTGGCCTGCGCAATCCGATCGCGGTCAAGGTGGGCGCCTCCGGTTCGCCCGATGACCTGATCCGCCTGATCGACCGCCTCAACCCGGAGAACGAGCCGGGCCGCCTGACCCTGATCCACCGCATGGGACGCGCCGGCATCGCGCGCGGCCTGCCGCCGCTGCTGGATGCGGTCAAGCGCGAGGGGCGGTGCGTGCTCTGGGTGGCCGATCCCATGCACGGCAACACCGAGAACACGACGGTAGGCGTCAAGACGCGGCGCTTCGAGAACATCCTGGGCGAGCTTGAGCTGGCGTTCGATCTGCATGCCGCGGCAGGCACGCGTCTGGGCGGCGTGCACCTGGAGCTCACCGGCGAGAACGTCACCGAATGCCTTGGTGGCGCGCGCGATCTCACCGAAACCGACCTGGCGCGCGCCTACCGCTCCACCGTCGATCCGCGCCTCAACTACGAGCAGTCGCTGGAACTTGCGATGCTGATCGTGCGCAAGCGCGGCGTGGTGCCGGTTCCGATCTGAGTCGGCCGCCGCGTCCTGCGCGCGGCAACACGGCGGAGCACGCGCGGCGGATTCCGTCGCGTGCCTGGAGCGAAGGCGTGTCGCCCGTGGCCTCGGCCCGCGGATCGCGACGGTTTGCGCTCCGGATCAACGCGCCGCAGCGGTGCGAAAGATTTCCGGAAGCGGCACGGACTGGCCGCTGCCGCGGTCGATCCAGACCAGCACCACGTGGCCATCGGCGTGCAGGATCCCGCCGTCGGCGGATTCGATGCGGTGATCCAGCGTCAGGCTTGTGTTGCCGACGCGGCTGATCGCCTGCGTGACGACGAGCTCCGCCGGCCAGTTGATCGGGGCGCGGTAGTTGAGCTGTACCGCCGCCAGCACCGGTGCCGCGGTCATCGTGTCCCAGTCGCTGATGAAGGTGCGCAGCCACTGCACCCGGGCTTCTTCCAGATAGCGCAGGTAGCTGGCGTTGTTGACGTGGTTGTAGGCGTCCAGATCGCCCCAGCGCACCGCGATGCGGTACTGGAAGATCGGCTGCGGGGAAGCGGTGTCGGTCATGCGGATTTCCGGGGTTCGATGAGCAGCGGGGCAAGAAACCGCCCGGTATGCGAAGCGGGCGTCGCGGCGATGGTTTCTGGCGTGCCGGCGGCCAGGATGGTGCCGCCGCGATGTCCGCCTTCCGGGCCGAGATCCACGACCCAGTCGGCGGTCTTGATGACATCCAGGTTGTGCTCGATCACCACCACGGTATTGCCGTCGTCGCGCAGGCGATGCAGCACGGTCAGCAGCTGCTCGATGTCGTGGAAGTGCAGGCCCGTGGTGGGCTCGTCCAGCAGGTAGAGGGTGCGTCCGGTGTCGCGGCGCGACAGCTCCTTGGACAGCTTCACCCGCTGCGCCTCGCCGCCCGAGAGCGTCGTCGCCGGCTGGCCGAGCGTGATGTACGAAAGCCCGACCTGCACCAGGGTTTCGAGCTTGCGCGCCAGCGCAGGCACGGGCTGGAACAGCGCCAGCGCGTCTTCCACCGTCATCTCCAGCACGTCGTGGATGGTGTGGCCCTTGTAGGTGATGTCGAGGGTTTCGCGGTTGTAGCGCTTGCCGTGGCACAGGTCGCAGGGCACGTAGACGTCGGGCAGGAAGTGCATTTCCACCTTGATCAGCCCATCGCCCTGGCAGGCCTCACAGCGCCCGCCGCGCACGTTGAAGCTGAAACGTCCCGGGCCGTAGCCGCGCGCACGCGCCTCGGGCACCTGCGCGAACAGTTCGCGCAGCGGCGTGAACAGCCCGGTATAGGTGGCCGGATTGGAGCGCGGCGTGCGCCCGATCGGGGCCTGGTTGATGTCCACCACCTTGTCGAACAGCTCCAGCCCTTCGATACGCTCGAACGGCGCCGGCGTCTGGGTCGAGGCACCGTTGAGCGCGGTGGCCGCCAGCGGGTGAAGGGTGTCGTTGACGAGCGTCGACTTGCCCGAGCCGGATACTCCGGTGATGCAGGTGAAACGACCGACCGGAATCTGCAGGTCGACGGACTTGAGGTTGTTGCCGCGCGCGCCGGTGAGGCGCAGCCAGGCGTCCGGTTCGGGCGGATGACGCTGCGGCACGACGATGGCGCGCTGTCCGGAAAGGAACTGCCCGGTGATGGAGCGCGGGCTGGCGAGGATGTCCGCGAGCCGGCCCTGTGCGACCACCTCGCCACCGTGGATCCCGGCACCCGGGCCGATGTCGACGAGGTGATCGGCCAGCCGGATGGCGTCCTCGTCGTGTTCGACCACGATCACGGTATTGCCGAGGTCGCGCAGGCGCTCAAGCGTGCCCAACAGGCGCGCGTTGTCGCGCTGGTGCAGGCCGATCGACGGCTCGTCCAGCACATACATCACGCCCACCAGCCCCGCGCCGATCTGGCTGGCGAGACGGATACGCTGGGCCTCGCCGCCGGAGAGCGAATCGGCCTGGCGGTCGAGGGTGAGGTAATCCAGCCCCACGTCCACCAGGAAGCGCAGGCGCTCGCGGATTTCCTTGACGATGCGCCGCGCAATCTCGCCGCGCCAGCCGTCCAGCGCGAGATCGGCGAAGAAGGCGCTGGCTTCGTCGATCGGCAGCGCGGTCAGCGAGGGCAGGGTGCGATCGGCCACGAAGACGTTGCGGGCCGAACGGTTGAGGCGCTGGCCGCCGCAGTCCGGGCAGGGGCGGTTGCTGATGTACCTGGAAAGCTCTTCGCGCACCAGCGAGGATTCGGTTTCGCGGTAGCGCCGCTCCAGGTTCGGGACGATGCCCTCGAAGCGATGCTTGCGCTGGCTGCGCGCGCCGGCTTCGGTGACGTAGGTGAAGCTGATCTGCTCCTCGCCGCTGCCGTGCAGCACCACCTCGCGCACCTTCCCGGGCAGCTTGCGCCAGGGCGTGTCGATGTCGAAGCCGTAATGCTTTGCGAGCGCTGCGATCAGCTGGAAGTAGTAGTGGTTGCGCCGGTCCCAGCCGCGCACCGCGCCGGCGGCCAGGCTCAGCTCGGGATGCGTGACCACGCGCGCCGGATCGAAGTACTGGGTCACGCCCAGTCCGTCGCAGCCCGGGCAGGCGCCCATCGGCGCGTTGAAGGAGAACAGTCGCGGCTCCAGCTCGGGCAGCGCGTAGTCGCAGACCGGGCAGGAGTAGCGCGAGGAAAACAGCTGCTCGGGCGCCGAGGGATCGTCCATGTCCACCACGCGCGCCAGCCCGTCGCCCAGGCGCAGCGCGGTCTCGAAGGATTCGGCCAGGCGCTGCTTCATTTCCTCGCGCGGGCGGAAGCGGTCGATCACCGCCTCGATGGTGTGCTTGATGCGCAGCGCCAGCTTCGGCGGATCGTCCAGTTCGACCACCTCGCCATCCACGCGCGCACGCACCAGCCCCTGTGCGCGCAATTGCTCGAACACCTGCGCGTGCTCGCCCTTGCGCTCGCGGATCACCGGAGCCAGCAGCATCCAGCGCCGCTCGGGATCGAGCGCCAGGGTGGCATCGACCATCTGGCTGACGGTCTGGGCTTCCAGCGGGAAGTGGTGTTCCGGGCAGCGCGGCGTGCCGACCCGCGCGAACAGCAGGCGCAGGTAGTCATAGACCTCGGTGATCGTGCCCACGGTCGAGCGCGGGTTGTGCGACGTGGACTTCTGCTCGATGGAAATGGCCGGCGACAGGCCCTCGATGTGGTCGATGTCCGGCTTGTCCATCACCGAAAGGAACTGCCGCGCGTAGGACGACAGCGATTCCACATAGCGGCGCTGGCCTTCGGCGTAGATGGTGTCGAACGCCAGCGAGCTCTTGCCCGAGCCGGACAGGCCGGTGATGACGATCAGCGTGTCTCGGGGCAGATCAAGATCGATGTTCTTGAGGTTGTGGGTACGTGCGCCACGGAGGCGGATGGTGTCCATGCGGCTTGAGTGCCTGAGGCGACCGCGCAGTCTGGCAGTCGGGTAGGCCGCGATATGGGGGCGGATGTTGCCCGGATCAATGCGGCGGGTGATCGGGCTGGTCGGGCAGCACCTTTTCCGCGCCGACGGAAATGCCAGGGGTGTGATTGCAGCCTGCGTGGGCAAAGCGGTTTGACGCAGCCGCCGGCAACGGCGATAATTGGCGGCTCCCTGCGTCTTTCAGGCCCTGCCTGCGCGGGAGGCAACCAGTTCCGGGCGCTCGCCCGGTTCGAGAATAACTACAGAGGTATAGGTATGTCGTATGCAGTCATTGTGACCGGCGGCAAGCAGTACCGCGTGATGCCGGGCGAGACCCTGCGCGTGGAGAAGCTGGAGGCCGAGGTCGGCGCCACGGTGGACTTCGATCAGGTGCTGCTCGTGGGCACCGGCGAAGAGGTTCGCATCGGTGATGCGGTTGGTGGTGTCAAGGTCACGGCCACGGTCAAGAGCCACGGCCGCGCGGACAAGATCCGCATCATCAAGTTCCGCCGCCGCAAGCACCATCGCAAGCAGATGGGCCACCGTCAGCACTACACCGAGATCCAGATCACCGGCATCGCCGGCTGATCCCAGGCACAGGAGACGCAAGTCATGGCACATAAAAAGGCAGGCGGCAGTACTCGCAACGGCCGCGATTCCAATCCCAAGTACCTCGGCGTGAAGGTGTTCGGTGGCCAGGCCATCGACGCCGGCAACATCATCGTGCGCCAGCGTGGGACCCAGTTCCATCCGGGCCCGGGCGTCGGCCTCGGGCGCGATCACACCCTGTTCGCCCTGGTCGACGGCACCGTCGAGTTCTCGGTCAAGGGTCCGAAGAGCCGCCGCACGGTCAGCGTCGTCTCGGCCTGACCGGCTCCGCGCTCCTCCGAAAAACCCCGCTGCGGCGGGGTTTTTTGTGGGGCGGGAACGGGCGCCGGCAGGGTGCGAAGGCACCTGCGCGCCATCGTTCCGCCACCCCTTCCGCGTTCCGTCACGCTACGCTTTTCCCGTTCCTCCTTTTTTCCGTTCCGGCGCCCTACTCATGAAACTCGTCGACGAAGCAGACATCCTGGTAAAGGCCGGTGACGGCGGCAACGGCTGCGTCAGCTTCCGCCGCGAGAAGTTCATTCCCAAGGGCGGGCCGGACGGCGGCGACGGCGGCAGTGGCGGCAGCGTCTGGCTGGTGGCCGACGAGAACCTCAATACCCTGGTCGATTTCCGCCATCAGCGCCGTTTCCAGGCGCAGCGCGGCGAGGACGGCATGGGGCGACAGATGTACGGCCGCGGCGGGGAGGACATCGAGATCCGCGTGCCGGTCGGCACGGTGATCGTGAACCTGGCGACCGATGAGGAGATCGGCGACCTGGTGCGGCACGGCCAGCGGCTCAAGGTGGCCGAAGGCGGGCGCGGCGGGCTCGGGAACATGCACTTCAAGAGCTCCACCAACCGTGCGCCGCGCCAGTCCACGCCCGGAACGCCCGGCGACGAACGCGAGCTGCGCCTGGAGCTCAAGCTGCTGGCCGACGTGGGGCTGCTGGGTTTTCCCAATGCCGGCAAGAGCACCTTCATCCGTGCCGTGTCCGCGGCTACGCCGCGCGTGGCCGACTATCCCTTCACCACGCTGTATCCCAACCTGGGCGTGGTCAGCGTGGCGCGCGACCAGAGTTTCGTGGTGGCCGACATCCCCGGCCTCATCGAGGGCGCAGCCGAGGGCGCGGGTCTGGGCATCACCTTCCTCAAGCACGTGCAGCGCACCCGCATCCTGCTGCACCTGGTGGACGCGGCCCCGTTCGAACTCGACCGCGATCCGCTCGAGGCGATCGTTGGGGAGGTGCGGACGATCGAATCCGAACTGGCGCGCTTTGATCCAACCCTGTTGGAGAAGCCGCGCTGGCTGCTGCTCAACAAGCTCGATCTGCTGCCGGAAGACGAGCGGGCGGCGCGGGTTGATGCGGTGCTCGAGGCGTTGGGCTGGAGCGCGCCGGCCTTTGCCATTTCTGCCATTGGCAAGGAAGGCACGTGGATCGTCTGCCAGCGCCTGATGGAGGCTCTGGACGCGCTGCGCGCGCAGGAGCGCGAAGCGCGGGGCGACGACGACGCGGAAGCACGCGAGGCGGCGGCGCAGGAAGGCGCTCCGGGCGATGGCGCCTGAGGAGCGCATGGCGCGTGCGGCGCTCCCTGCATGCGCAGGTCGCCGTCGCGCGAGGCCCCGGTCTGGCCACGGTCTTGCCGCGTGTTCCGGACAAAAAACAAGGCCGGCGAATGCCGGCCTTGCAGGGTGTCGCGAATCTGCCGGGTGCCTGTCAGGCGGCGGTGATCGCGCGGATGCGCGCGGTCAGACGGCTCTTGTGACGGGCAGCCTTGTTCCTGTGGATCAGGCCGCGGGAAGCGTAGCGATCAAGGATGGGCTCGGCCGCCTTGTAGGCGTCCTGGGCACCGGTCGCGTCGTTGGCCTGGATGGCCTTGAGCACCTTCTTCACGTAGGTGCGCAGCATCGAGCGCTGGCTGGCGTTGCGGGCATTGCGATCGACGGCCTGGCGGGCGCGCTTCTTCGAGGACTTGATGTTGGCCAAGGGAATACTCCTGGGGATTCGGGTGGCAGATTCGCGAAAAGACCGCCAATTATGGTGATTTCCGGCGCTTGCGTCAATTCACCGGAGCTGCCGTGAGCCGCGCCACGGGCCTGTTCCGTTCGACTGCCGTGTTCGGCGCGATGACCCTGCTCTCGCGCCTGGCAGGCTTCGCCCGCGATGTGATCCAGGCGCGCCTGTTCGGTGCCGGAAGCCTGGTGGATGCCTTCACGGTGGCCTACCAGGTGCCGAACTACCTGCGCCGGATCTTCGCGGAGGGCTCGTTCGCGTCGGCCTTCGTGCCGGTGCTTTCCGAGCTGCGCCAGAAGGATGATGCGCAGGCGCTGCGTTCCTTCGTCGATCACGTGGCCGGCGCGCTGTGCGCGGTGCTGCTGCTGGTCACGGGTCTGGGGATGCTTGCGGCGCCCTGGGTCGCCGCGCTGATGGCGCCGGGATTCGCGGCCGAGCCGGGCAAGCTGGCGCTGACCGGGGAAATGCTCCGCATCGTCTTTCCCTATCTGTTCTTCATCTCGATGACGGCGCTTGCGGGCGGCGTGCTCAACAGTTTCCAGCGGTTCGCGCTTCCCGCGCTGACGCCGGTGCTGCACAACCTCACCGTGATCGCCGCGATGCTGTGGCTGGCCTCGCATCTGGAGCGCCCGATCATGGCGCTGGCCTGGGGCGTGCTGGCCGCCGGTGCGATCCAGATGGCGCTGCTGTGGCCGGCGCTGCGCCGCTTCGGGCTGTTTCCGCGTCTGCGGCTGGATTTTCGCCATCCGGGCGTGCGTCGCGTGTTCACACTGATGTTGCCGACCCTGTTTTCCTCCTCGGTGGCCCAGCTCAACCTGATCGTCGGGACGGTCTTCGCCTCGCTCCTGGTCGAGGGCAGCCGCGCCTATCTCTACTATTCGGACCGGCTGGTGGAGCTGCCGCTGGGGCTGTTCGGCGTGGCGCTGGGCACGGTGATCCTGCCGCACCTCTCGCGTCGCCATGCGGCCACCGATGCGGCCGGTTTCAGCGCCGCGCTCGACTGGGGGCTGCGCACCGTGCTGCTGGGTGCGGTGCCGGCCGCGCTGGGCCTACTGACGCTCGCCGAGCCGTTGGTGGCGACGATCTACCAGCGCGGCGAGTTCAGCGCCGAGGCCGCCTGGATGACCGCGCTGAGCCTGTCGGCGATGAGCCTGGCGATTCCCGCCTTCATGCTCAGCAAGGTGCTGGCACCGGCTTTCTACGCGCGTCAGGACACGAAAACCCCGATGCGCGCGGCGATCATCACCGTGGTGCTGAACATTTCGCTGATGGCCGCCATCGTGACGCCGCTGTGGCGGCTGGGCGTGCACGGCGCGCACGCGGGCATCGCGCTGGCGACGGCGCTGGCGGGCATCGGCAATGCGCTGCTGCTCTGGCGCTATCTGCGCCGCGACGGCGTGTGGACGGCGGCGCCGGGATGGGGCAGGGCGCTGCTGCGCATCGCCGTGGCCGGCGCGGCAATGGTGGCCGTGCTTGTCGCGCTGCGCATGGGGCCATGGGACTGGCGCGCGTTGCACGGGGCGATGCGCTGGCTGTGGCTTGCGCTGGTCATCGCGGCGGGTGCCGCAACCTACGCCGCGGTGCTGCTCGTGCTCGGCTGGCGCCCGCGCGAACTGCGGCATTCGGATTGACGACGCGATGAGCACACTTCCCACCCTGGCCGAGGCGGTTGATCGCCGGGCCGACAATTTCCTGCCGCAGCTTCGCTGGCCGGGAGGTCTCGACTACTCCTACGGCATCTTCCTCTACGGGTTTCCGGCGCAGCAGGCGGTGATGGCGGTCTGGCCGTCGCTTTCACCGCTGGCCCTGTGCGTGGCGTCCACCGCGCTGGTGCTGCCTTTTGCGCTGGGCTCCTGGCACCTGATCGAACGCCCGCTGCTGCGCTGGGGCACGTCGCGGCGGACAGAGAGGGCCGTCGCGGATCGCGCTTCCGGCGTCGAAGGCAGCTGAACCGCTCCGAATGGCCTGGATGGCGAAGGTATACTTTCCCGTTTTCCACCCGGCCGACGCGCGTCCACGTGCGGCGCGCCCTGCCTGCGAGTGAACCTGTGACCGCCCCCGGCGTTGACTTCCGCCTGTTCCGCGACATCGACGGCGCGCCGCTGTGCCCTTCGGGCAGCGTGGTGTGCATCGGCGCGTTCGACGGTTTGCACATGGGACATCGCGCCCTGATCGAGACGGCGCGCGCCTCGGCCCGGCGGCGCGGACTTCCGTTGGTGGTGCTGAGCTTCGAGCCGCTGCCCCGCGAGTTCTTCGCGCAGGGCGCCAAGCCGCCGCGCCTGCTGCTGCCGCGTACGAGGATCGACGGGCTGGCGCAGCTGGGGGCCGAGGTGGTTGGCCTGCTGCGCTTCAATGCCGCGATGACGCGGATGGCGCCGGAAGAGTTCGTCGCGCGCGCCCTGGTGGCGCGCCTGGCGGCACGCGAGGTGTGGGTGGGACTGGACTTCCGCTTCGGCCACAACCGTGCCGGCGATTTCGCCCTGCTGCGGGCGATGGGGCCGCAGCAGGGGTTCAGCGTCCATGCGATCGAGGACGTGGCGGTCGGTGGCGAGCGCGTGTCCAGCTCACGCGTCCGACAGGCGCTGCTGGCCGGCGAACTGGATCTGGCCGCGCGGCTGCTCGGGCGGCGCTACGCCATCGATGGCCGCGTGGTGCGCGGTGCGCAGCTCGGGCGGCAGCTCGGATACCCCACGGCCAATCTCCGGTTCGGTGGAAAAACACCTGCGCTTTCCGGCATTTATGCCACCTTCGTGCATGGCGCTGGAGATGCGCCGCGCGCCAGCGTTTCCAGCCTGGGCACCCGCCCGACGGTTGACGGCCGCGAGCCGCTACTGGAAGCACACCTGTTCGATTTCGACGGCGACCTGTACGGTCGTCGCATCGCGGTGGAATTCGTCGCCAGGTTGAGGGACGAGTTGAAGTTCGACGGACTGGACGCCATGGTCGAACAGATCCACCGCGATGCCGCGGATGCGCGCCGCGCGCTCGCGGCAGCGTCCACCTTGCCGTTTCCGGCACCTTGACCCAGGCGATTCCCGTGAGCCGCGACTACAAAGCCACCATCCACCTTCCCGCCACCGATTTTCCGATGCGCGGCGACCTGCCCAAGCGCGAGCCGGCCACCTTGGAACGCTGGTATCAGCTCGATATCCACGCCCGCCTGCGCGCCGAGCGCACCGGTGCGCCGCGCTTCGTGCTGCACGATGGCCCGCCCTACGCCAACGGTGCGATCCACCTGGGCCACGCGGTCAACAAGATCCTCAAGGACATCATCGTCAAGTCGCGCTCGCTCGATGGCATGGACGCGCCCTACGTGCCCGGCTGGGACTGCCACGGTCTGCCGATCGAGCTGGCGGTGGAGAAGAAGCACGGCAAGGTCGGGGTCAAGCTCGACGCCGCCGCCTTCCGCGAGAAGTGCCGCGAGTACGCGCTGGCGCAGATCGACCTGCAGCGCACCGATTTCAAGCGCCTGGGCGTGATCGGCGATTGGGACCATCCCTACCAAACCCTCGACCGCAGCTTCGAAGCCGGCGAGCTGCGGGCGCTGGCGAAGATCGTCGGCAATGGCCACCTGGCGCGGGGTGTGAAGCCGGTGCACTGGTGTTTCGACTGCGGCTCGGCGCTGGCCGAGGCGGAGATCGAATACGCCGACAAGACCTCCAGCGCGGTGGACGTGGCCTATGACGCGATCGATCCTGCGGCGCTGGCCGCAAGGTTTGGCGTGACGAGTTTGCCGAACGACGCGATTGTCGCGGTGCCGATCTGGACCACGACGCCGTGGACGCTGCCGGCTTCGCTCGCCGTCTCGCTCGGGCCGGAACTGTCGTACGCGCTGGTGCGCGGCGCGGATCGCGCCGGAAGGCCGCTGTGGCTGGTGCTGGCCGAGGCGCTGGTGGAGGCGGCTGCGGCGCGCTACGGCATCGCCGCGCCGGAAATCCTCGGCCTCGCGCCGGGCAGCGCGCTGGAAGGCATGCGTCTTCGCCATCCCTTCTACGCCGAGCGCGAGATCCCGATCCTGGTCGGCGACCACGTTTCGGCCGAAGACGGCACCGGCGCCGTCCACACCGCGCCCGGCCACGGTCAGGAAGACTTCGTCGTCAGCCAGAAATACCGCCTGCTCGACGCGTACAACGCCGCGCAGATCAATCCGGTGGGCGGCAACGGCGTGTATCTGCCGGGCACGCCGATCTTCGAGGGCCAGTTCATCTGGAAGGCCAACGACGCGGTGGTCGAGCTGCTGCGCGGAAACGGTCACCTATTGGCGTTCGCGAAGATCCAGCACAGCTACCCGCACTGCTGGCGTCACCGCACCCCGGTGGCGTTCCGCGCCACGCCGCAGTGGTTCATCTCGATGGATCAGGCGGGGCTGCGCGCCGATGCGCTCGAGGCGATTTCCGCCATCGGGCACGAGCGCGGCTGGTTTCCGGAGTGGGGCGAGGCGCGCATCCGTTCGATGGTGGAAGGTCGCCCGGACTGGTGCATCAGCCGACAGCGCACCTGGGGCGTGCCGATCGCATTGTTCGCCCACCGCCTGACCGGTGAGCCGCATCCGGATACGGTCGCCTTGATGCAGCGCGCCGCCGATCTGGTCGAGGCCGGCGGCATCGACGCCTGGCATGCGCTTGATCCGCGCGACTGGCTGGGCGATGACGCCGAGCACTACGAGAAGGTCACCGACATCCTCGACGTGTGGTTCGATTCGGGCGTGACCCACGAAGGCGTGCTTGCCGCGCGCGACATGGGCAAGCCGGCGGACCTGTACCTGGAGGGCTCGGACCAGCACCGAGGCTGGTTCCAGAGTTCGCTGCTCACCGCCGTCGCGATGGACCGCGCCGCGCCGTACCGGCAGGTGCTCACGCACGGTTTCACCGTGGACGAGCACGGGCGAAAGATGTCCAAGTCGCTGGGCAACGGCATCGAGCCGCAGGAAATCCTCAAGACGCTCGGTGCCGACATCCTGCGCCTGTGGATCGCCAGCACCGACTACCGCAACGAGATGTCGCTGTCGCAGGAAATCCTCAAGCGCAACGCCGACGCCTACCGGCGCATCCGCAACACCCTGCGCTTCCTGCTCGGCAACCTGCACGGGTTCGATCCGGCGCGGCACCTGCTGCCCAATGCCGAATTGCTGCTGCTCGACCAGTGGGCGGTGCAGCGTGCCGCCGACCTGCAGCGCGAGATCAAGGCGGCCTACGGGCGCTACGACTTCCCCGCCATCGTGCAGGCGCTCAACAACTTCTGTACCGTCGACATGGGCTCGATCTATCTGGATGTCACCAAGGATCGTCTTTACACCATGCGCGAGGATTCGCGCGGCAGGCGCAGCGCGCAGAGCGCGATGTTCCGCATCGCTGACGCCATGACCCGCTTCATCGCGCCGATCCTGAGCTTCACCGCCGAAGAGGTCTGGAACCACCTGCCCGGTGCGCGCGAGGACAGCGTGCTGCTGGCAACCTGGCGTGAGGATCTGGAGCGCATGCCGCCGGGGGGCGCGCTCGACCAGGGCGGATTCGACCAGCTGCTCGCGCTGCGCGAGGCGGTGACCGCAGTGCTGGAGCCGATGCGTGCAGAAGGCACCATCGGCGCCTCGCTCGAGGCCGAAGTCACGCTTTATCTGGACGATGGCCTGTTGGCGCGACTGGCGCCCGTGGTCGACGAGCTGCGCTTCTTCTTCATCACCTCGCAGTTGCTGCTCAAGCCGGCCGGTGAGCGTCCGGTGGACGCGGCGAAGGCCGAGGAGCTCGACGTCTGGATCGTCGCGCGCGCCACCGATGCGGCCAAGTGCGTGCGCTGCTGGCACTACCGGCCTGACGTGGGTAGCCATGCCGATCATCCCGAGCTGTGCGGACGCTGCGTCGAGAACGTCGACGGCGCCGGCGAGGACCGCCGCCATTTCTGAGATGCACGGCACCGCAGGCGGGACGACCGCGCCGCGCGCGCCCGGTGCGCTGGCGTGGTTGGTGCTTTCGGGTCTGGTGATCTGGCTCGACGCCTTCACCAAGAGCCTCGCGCTGGAGCACCTGCGCCTGGGCGAGCCGGTGCCGGTGATCGACGGGCTGCTGAACTGGACCCTGGTCTACAACCCGGGCGCCGCCTTCAGCTTCCTTTCCGACGCCTCGGGCTGGCAGCGCTGGTTCTTCGCCGCACTGGCGGTGGGCATGAGCGCGCTGCTGACCGTCTGGCTGGCCCGCACCGAGCGGAGCGACTGGCGCCAGGCCCTGCCTTTCGCACTGGTGATCGGAGGCGCGCTGGGCAACCTGGTGGACCGCCTCGTCCACGGCCACGTCATCGACTTCATCGACGCCTACTGGGGTGCCGCCCACTGGCCGGCCTTCAACGTGGCCGATTCGGCGATCGTGGCGGGTGCGATCGGGATTGCCTGGGCGGGCTTTCTGTCGAAGGGTCGGGAGTCGGGAATGGAGAGTGGAAAATCGTAAGAGCGAAGGTGCCGCGAGTCTCTGTGGCCGCGGCGGTATCATGCGCTCCGGATCGAAGCCCGCTCACGCATCGCGCGCGATGAGACTTCAGGTCACGCCCCCATTCCCGATTATCCATTCCCGATTCCAGCCAAGCCATGGACATCCTTCTCGCCAATCCCCGCGGCTTCTGTGCCGGCGTCGATCGCGCCATCGAGATCGTCAAGCGCGCGCTGGAGCTGTTCGGCGCGCCGATCTACGTGCGCCACGAGGTGGTACACAACCGCTTCGTCGTCGATGACCTCAAGGCGCGCGGCGCGGTGTTCGTCGAAGAACTCGACGATGTGCCGAACGGCGCCACGGTGATCTTCAGCGCGCACGGCGTCTCCCAGGCGGTGCGGGCCGAAGCCGAGCGGCGCGGGCTCAAGGTGTTCGACGCCACCTGCCCGCTGGTCACCAAGGTGCACCTGGAGGTCGCGCGGCAGAACCGGCGTGGGCGCGACATGGTGCTGATCGGCCACGCCGGCCATCCCGAGGTCGAGGGGACGATGGGACAGTGGACCGCGCGCGGCGAAACCGGGCAGATCCATCTGGTCGAGGATATCGGCGACGTGGCCACGCTCACCCTGAGCCAGCCCGACAACTGCGCCTACACCACCCAGACCACGCTCAGCGTCGATGACACGCGCGACATCATCGCCGCGCTCAGGGAGCGTTTCCCGGCGATCCAGGGGCCGCGTCACGACGACATCTGCTACGCCACGCAGAACCGGCAGGACGCGGTGCGCGAGCTGGTGCGCGGCGGCTGCGACGCGGTGCTGGTGGTGGGCTCGCCCAACAGCTCCAACTCCAACCGCCTGCGCGAGCTGGCCGAGCGCGAAGGGGCGGTGGCCTGGCTGATCGACAGCGCCGACGAGATCGATCCGGCCTGGCTGGTCGCGCGCCGGCGCATCGGCGTGACCGCGGGGGCCTCGGCTCCGGAAGTCCTGGTGCAGGGCGTCCTCGCGCGCCTGCGCGAGCTGGGTGCGCCGGAGGTGCAGGAGGTGTCGGGCACGCGCGAAAGCATGATCTTCGCCTTGCCCAGGGAATTGCGCGGCGAATCCACGGCCGATTCCGTGAACCCGGTGCTTGTCGCGTCGGGCCAGCTTGACTAGGCTCCGCGCTCGCCTTTTCCGGGGAGTTTCCATGCGCGGTTTCCTTTTGCCGCTGGTGCTGCTGCTGAGCGCGTGCGCCGCGACGCCCGTGCATCCGCCCGCCGGGGCGCCGGTGTCGGATGCCGGACTCAACGCGATCCATGCCCGCATCGACGCTGCGACCGCGCGCTTCGATGCCGCCGTGGCGCTTTACAAGAGCGGCGACGCGGCGGGTGCCAGCGCCGAATTCGGAACCGCACGCGCCGAACTCCGGGTTCTTGCCGATGAGTGCCTGGCGCTTGCGGGGTGCG
Source organism: uncultured Chiayiivirga sp. (assembly GCA_934525595.1). Lineage (GTDB taxonomy): Bacteria > Pseudomonadota > Gammaproteobacteria > Xanthomonadales > Xanthomonadaceae > Denitratimonas. Next base: position 118,527 of record CAKSZJ010000001.1, read on the forward strand.
ACGTGCGCCGCGTGCTTGCGGCACAGGATGCCCTGCTGGAGCGTCAGGGGCGTCACCTTGCGGGGGCGACCGAGGACGCCGAGCCGATCGACGCCGAAGGCGCCACGCTGGCGGGCGAGGGGGATTCCCCGGTGCTGCTGGTGATGCCCGAGGCCGGGCGCACCGTGGCCATTCTCAACGGCCGTGACCTGGCCCAGGTCATCGAGCTCAACGAGCCGGTCAAGGCGGCACTGGAAGAGTGGCTGACGTGGATGCGTCCGCAGCTCCTGGACAGCTGGGAAAACTACCAGTACATGCGCCATCTGATGTTTCCGGCCTATGAAAAGACCGGCCTGCCCGAGGCGCTGCTGTTCGGCATCCTCGCCAAGGAATCAGGTGGGCGCGTGCACGCGGTATCGCGCGCCGGCGCCGCGGGCCCTCTGCAGTTCATGCCTGCGACCGGGGTGCGTTTCGGGCTGAATCGCGGCGGGCGCTTCGACCTGCGCTTCGATCCGGCCGAGGCGGCGCGCGCCAGCGCCGAATACCTCAACGAGCGCTTCGCCGAGCTCAACGGCAGCCTGACCCTGGCGCTGGCTGCGTACAACGGCGGGGAAGGGCGCATCGCGCGGCTTTCCGGCAAGGGCGCACGCGATTTCTGGAACGCGCAGGTGTTCAACGCGCTGCCGGCGGAAACCCGCGAGTACGTGCCCATGGTGCTGGCGGCGGCGTGGCTTTTCCTGCATCCGGAGCGCTACAACCTGAGTCTTGCGCAATACGACGCCAGCCCGGTGACGGTTTCGCTGGCGCAGGAAATGTCGATCAACGAGCTGGCCGTGTGCCTGGGTCAGAACGGCAACCCGCGCGGCTGGTTCAGGCATCTGCGCAACCTCAACCCACGCTGGGAAGCCGGCCAGCGCCTGCCTGCGGGCACGCAGCTCGGGCTTCCCGGCGCAGCCCGTGCCGTCTACCTGCGCCAGTGCCAGGACGGGCCGCTGCTGGCGCTGAGCCGCGAACTGCACGACGCGCGACCGCCGGTGGCGCCTGCCATGGCGCGCGGCGGTCCTGCGGGGGCGGTGCATGTGGTGAGGAAAGGCGACTCGCTGCATTCCATCGCGCGCAAGCATGGATGCAGCGTCGCCGCCCTGGCCCGCACCAACTCGGTGCACGGGCCGAAGTACCTGATACGACCCGGCCAGCGTCTGACGCTGGCCGGGTGCAAGTGACGCCAAGTGGGAAGTTCGGGGCTCAGTCCTCGAACCCGTCCGCGAATATCTCAGGTACTTCGTTGCGTACGAACAGTCGTTCATGGGTAGCGTAGGCGGTGGTTCCAGCATCGTTGCGACCGCCCGTCACATAGAAGTAGCCGTCCGATGCCACGTCGCCATCCATGTATACGCGCGCCTGGCTGAGTACGGGAAGGTCGGGTGTGGTGCTCCAGGTGTCGGTGGCGGGCTGGTACCAGCCGGTATGGTCGAGGGCAAGCCAGTCGGCATCGCGGCGACCGGCGGCAATCCACAGCTTGCTGCCGCTGACCGCGGCTGCGGCGTACGACCAGCGCGTGTAGCTGCCGCCGCCGGAAGGGACATTCGCGCCATAGCGCCACGCCGTGCCATCGAAGATCTCGGTGGTCATGTCCGGAGTGAATCCAGGGAAAAGCACCCCGCCCGCCACGACGATCTCGCCGTTGACGACGCCTGCGGCAAAGCTGGTACGGCTCTTCTGCATGGGAACGCCGGCGGACCACGTCTGGCTGACGGTGTCCAGAATCCAGACCTCGGTCGTGCTGGCGCTGGCGCTGGCGATGATGCCGCCCAGAACGACCACGTTCGTCCCAACGGTCAGCGCCTGGTACTGGCTGCGGGCCGTGTAGCCTCCGTTGGCGGGGATGGTCGACCAGGAATCGGTGCCTATGTCGTAGACGAAGGTGTCTGCGGTCTCGGAGTCTCCGGGGACGTAGATCCGTTTGCCCACCAGCGTGGCATTGATGGAGTCCAACGGCTGTGGAAGTGGCGACAGGGTGTCCCAGGAGTCTGTTGTCGTGTCGTAGCGGAACAGGGATTCGGTGGGTGTCGTTGCCCCACCATCGGATGTCCCTCCAATGCTGTAGAGGTATCCGTTGTCATCCGCAGCGACGGCGTTGAAAACCCGCCCCGACGGAAGCGGTGCCATGGTTTCCCAGGCTGCGCCCCCCCTGTAGCGATGCGCCGCTTGCAGCGGTGATGTTCGAAACGGAGTGGGCCTCGTTCTGGATGGGTTGGGCGGAAGAGATGGAGATCCAGCCCAGGGTGATTGAAAGCGCTCCGAGCATGGCTACAGCGTGATGCGTGAGTATCGACATCGGGAACCCCTCTTTACGTGAGTCTACGGTTGAGGTTCGAGTACGTTGCGCTACACATTGCTGCCTGCTTGCAAGGGCATCGAAGCATCGGTTTTGAGCTTACCATGTGACCGTGTGCCGACAATCCGGGCCGGGCAGTCCTGTCCTGCGGATGACGGCCGGGCGCTTGGAATTATCATGTGACGGCGCCTCGGGCGCTTTCGGAAGGAGCATTGCGTGCTGGAACTGTTCAAGGCCGGTGGATGGGTGATGTGGCCGATCGCCGGCATCTCGATACTGGCGCTGGCCATCGTGCTGGAAAGATTCTGGACCCTGCGGCGCAAGAGCGTGCTCCCGCCCGGGCTCGGCCTGGAAGTGCGCGACTGGGCGCGGCACGCGCACCTGGATCCCAAGCACATCGACGCGCTGCGCGCCAACTCGCCGCTGGGCGAGGTTCTGGCGGCGGGGCTGGACGTGCGGCGGCGCCCGCGCGAGGTGATCCGCGAGCGCATCGAGGACACCGGCCGCCACGTGATGCACCGCCTGGAACGCTTCCTCAACACCCTGGGGACGATTGCCAGCGCCGCGCCATTGCTGGGCCTGCTGGGCACGGTGATCGGCATGATGCGCCTGTTCCTGGGCATCATGGAGCACGGCGTGGGCGACATCGCGCAGCTGGCCGGCGGCATCGGCCAGGCGCTGGTGACCACGGCCACGGGCATCTGCGTCGCGATTCCCGCGCTGGTGTTCCACCGCTACTTCCGCGGCCTGGTGTCGGCCTACATCATCGAGATGGAGCGCGAGGCCACGGCGCTCATCGACACGCTGGACGGAATCGCCGCGCCGGCGCCCGCGCCGCCCGCACGGCGCCGGAGTGCGGCCGGATGAGAATCGGCTCGTCAAGCCAGGGAGGCGAGGACCTGGAAATCAGCCTGGTGCCGCTGATCGACGTCGTGCTGACGCTGATCATCTTCTTCGTCGTGACCACCACGTTCCAGGACCGCAGCGCGATGAAGGTCGCGTTGCCCGAAGCCGCGGCGCAGGCGGCGGAGACGCCGAAGGATCCGCTGGTGGTGGTGGTGGATGCCGAAGGACGTTATTTCGTAGGCGGCGCGGAAGTGCTGCGTCACGATCGCGCATCGCTGCGCGAAGCCATCGGCAAGGTGGCGGGCGAGGACAAGAATCGCACCGTGATCCTGCGTGCCGACGCCAAGACGCCGCACCAGTCGGTGGTGACGGCGATGGATGCCATCGGCCAGCTGGGATTTTCCCGGCTGTCGATCGCCACCGTGCCGGCCTCCGACTCCAGCGCCGCGAAATGAATTCCGGCGCGAACGCATCGGGCGCCTATCGCCGACTTCTCGGACTGGTGCGGCCGTACTGGCCGCTGTGGATCGTCGCAGGCATCGGCATGGTGTTCGACGCCGCGGCCTCGGGCGCCTTCGTCCGGCTGATCAAGCCGATGCTCGACGACCTTTTCGTGCTGCGCGATCCGGAGGTGATCTTCTGGATGCCGATCGCGCTGGTTGGACTGTTCGTGCTGCGCGGGTTGGCGACCTTCGCCGGTGACTACGGCATGGCGCGCATCGGCCGCAGCGTGGTGCGCGACCTGCGCAACCTGGTGTTCGGAAAGTACCAGCGCCTGCCGGCCGCCTATTTCGACCGCGAGCCGGGCGGGCAGGTGGTTTCACGGGTGATCTACGGCGCCGAGCAGGTTGCCCAGGCCAGCGCCGACGCGATCAAGACGATGGTGGTGGATGGCCTCACAGTGGTCGCGATGCTGACGGTGATGTTGTGGACCAGCCCCAGCCTGACGCTGTACCTGTTCGTGATGGTGCCGCTGACCGGGCTGGTGTGGCGCTACGTCGGGCGGCGCTACCGGAGCATCAACCGCACCATCCAGTCCTCCATGGGAGATGTCACGGGCATCGTGGAGGATGCGGTGGAAGGCCATCGCGAAATCCGCATCTACGGCGGGCAAGCGCGCGAGGCGGGGCGCTTTTCCAGCGCCGCCAACGACAATCTTCGGCTGAACCTGAAGATCGCCACCACCAACGCCCTCAGCACCTCGACCATCCAGCTGGTCGCGGCGAGCGCGCTGGCCGCGATCGTGTGGCGTGCCACGCGCCCGGATCTGCTCGACAGCATGAGCGCCGGCGCGTTCATGTCGCTGATCACCGCGATGCTGGTGATGCTGCCTTCGATCAAGCGCCTGACCACGGTGCAGGCCGTGGTGCAGCGCGGGGTGGCGGCAGCCGACGAGCTTTTCGCCGTGCTCGACGCCGCGCCCGAGCGTGACACTGGCACGCGCAGGCTGGAGCGCACCCGCGGGGATATCGCGCTGGAAACGGTTTCGCTGCGCTATACGGGACGCGACCAGGCCGCGCTGGAGAAGGTCAGCCTGCGCTGCGCGCCGGGTTCGGTCACCGCCCTGGTCGGTCCTTCGGGCAGCGGCAAGAGCAGTCTGGTGAGCCTGCTGCCGCGCTTCTACGAACCCACCGAGGGGCGCATCCTGCTCGACGGTCACCCGCTCGACGAATACCGCCTGGCCGACCTGCGCGCGCAGATCGCCCTGGTCAGCCAGCGCGTGGTGCTGTTCAACGGCAGCATCGCCGACAACATCGCCTACGGCGGGCTCGCCGGCGCCAGCCGCGCCCGGATCGAGGCGGCGGCCGAGGCCGCCAACGCCATGGAATTCATCCGCGCGCTGCCCGAAGGGCTCGACAGCCCCGTGGGCGAGCAGGGCGCGCTGCTTTCCGGCGGCCAGCGCCAGCGCATCGCGATCGCGCGGGCACTGCTCAAGGATGCACCGATCCTGATCCTGGACGAGGCCACCAGCGCGCTGGACACCCAGTCCGAGCGGCTGATCCAGGATGCGCTGGCGCGGCTGATGGACGATCGCACCACTCTGGTGATCGCCCATCGCCTGAGCACCATCGAACACGCCGACCAGATCGCAGTGATGGACCATGGCCGACTGGCCGAGCTGGGGCGCCATGAAGAGCTTCTGGCGCGTGAAGGAATGTATGCGGCGCTGCATCGACTGCAGTTTCGCGACAAGCCCGCGGACGGCTGAGCCGTGGCCCTGCGCGCACGACTCACCGCATGGTTCGAGCGTCGCTGGTACGGCGGCCAGCGTCCGAACGTCGTGCTGCGCGCGCTGGCGGCGCTGTTCGCACGAGTAGCCGCGGCGCGCCGGCGCGACTACCTGAGCGGAAAACGCCTCGCCGAGCGCGCTGGCGTGCCGGTGATCGTGGTGGGCAACCTCGCCGTGGGTGGTGCCGGCAAGACCCCGCTGACCGTGGCACTGGTCGAGGCCTTGCGTCGCGACGGATTCCGCCCCGGCGTCATTTCGCGCGGCTACGGGCGCCAGGGTTCCCGGCCACGGCGGGTTTGCGCGGACGACCATCCCGCCGACGCCGGTGACGAACCGCTGCTGATCGCGCGCCGCACCGGGGCGCCGGTGGCGGTGGCGGCGCAGCGCATCGAGGCCGCGCGCCTGCTGGTCGACTCGGGCGAAGTGGACGTACTGGTGGCCGACGATGGCCTGCAGCACTACGCCCTGGCACGCGATATCGAAATCCTCGTGATCGATGCGCGCAGGCGCCTGGGCAACGGCCTGCTGCTGCCGGCCGGACCGCTGCGTGAATCGCCTGCGCGCGCGGCGACGTGCGATTTCACCGTCGTCAATGGTGGCGAGCCGGGGCCCGGAGAAGTCGGCATGCGGCTTGTGCTCCAGCACGCCGTTGCGCTGAACGACGCGCGGCTCCGTCCGCTGGACGCGTTCCGCGGACAGCGTGTCCACGCCGTAGCCGGGATCGCCGACCCGGAACGCTTTTTCAGCGCGCTGCGCGCCGCCGGAATCGATCCGGTGGCGCATCCATTTCCCGACCACCACCCGTTTCGCGCGGAAGACCTCGCCTTCGCCGATGCGCTGCCGGTGCTGATGACCGAAAAGGACGCGGTAAAGTGCCTCGGCATCGCTCCCGCGAACGCCTGGGCAGTGCCGGTTTCCGCCGACCTTCCCGCCGCGTTCACCGACGCCGTGACCGCGCGCCTGAGAGCACTTTCCGCATGAGCGACTCCCGCCCCGCCGCCGATTTCGTCGTTGCCATCCCCGCCCGCTACGGCTCCACGCGTCTGCCGGGCAAGCCGCTGCGCCTGATCGCGGGCGAGCCCATGATCGTGCACGTCGTCCGCCGCGCCCGTGAGGCAGGCGCCCGCGAAGTCGTCGTGGCCACCGATGACGCGCGCATCGTCGAGGCGCTCGCGCCGCTCGGCGTGGCCGTGTGCATGACCTCGCCCGATCACGCGTCCGGCACCGACCGGCTGGCTGAAACCGCCGCGCTGCGCGGCTGGAGCGACAGCGCCATCGTGGTCAACCTGCAGGGCGACGAACCGCTCGCCCCGCCTGCCGCACTCCGTACCGCGGTGGACGCGCTCACCGCCAGCGGCGCGCCCATCGCGACCCTGGCCCAGCCGATCGCCAGCACGGACGAAATGTTCGATCCCAACTGCGTGAAACTGGTGCGCGACGCGCAGGGCCTGGCCCTCTATTTCAGCCGCGCGCCGATCCCGTGGCATCGCGACGCCTTCGCCAGCGATCGCCTCACGCTGCCGCCCGGTCCCTGGCTGCGCCATATCGGCCTGTATGCATACCGTGTCGGCGCGCTGCGGGAATTCGCCGCCATGCCGCCCGGCGCGCTGGAACGGATCGAATCGCTCGAACAGCTGCGCGCCCTGGACGCCGGCTGGCGCATCGCCGTCGCGCTCAGCCCCGAACGCTTTCCCGCGGGCGTGGATACCGAAGATGACCTGGCGCGGGTGGAACGGGAGATGCGCAGGGGGTGATGCTGGGGTGTCTCTCTCCGGAACAATTGAGCGCGTCCACGTTGTTTGGACGAGTGTCCGACATCAAAGGTCGGATCAGGTTCTGGCACTCATTGTTTCCCGACCTGCGAGCCGGCGTCTCGGGAGGCGGGTGTCGCGCGGAGATCGCGTCGGGGCGCTGCGCCAGAAGGCGGCGCGGCGGGCGGGATCGCCGTCGGGAGGCGGCCGCGCTACCATTCGCGACCCTGTTCAGGAGTTTTCCCATGTCTGACCTTCGCGCCGAAATCGTGACCTCGCGTGGCACGATCCATCTCACGCTCACCCCCGACCAGACCCCGGTGACGGTGGCCAATTTCGTCAACCTGGCGCAGCGTGGGTTCTACAACGGCCTCACGTTCCACCGCGTCATCCCGGACTTCATGATCCAGGGCGGCTGCCCGCACGGCATCGGCAACGGCGGCCCGGGATATCGCTTCGAGGATGAGTGCACCCCGGCGCTGCGCCATGAGCGCGGCGTGCTGTCGATGGCCAATGCCGGCCCGGGCACCAACGGCAGCCAGTTCTTCATCACCCACGTTCCCTGCGGCTGGCTGGACGGCAAGCACACCGTGTTCGGCAAGGTGGTGGGCGACGCGGACCAGTCCGTGGTCGATGCCGTGAAGGGTGGCGACATCATCGAGGCCATCCGCATCGTGGGCGATGCCACCGCGCTGCTGGATTCGCAGAAGGCCCGCGTGGCGCAGTGGAACGCGGCGCTGGCACCCTGATTGCGCCCGCTGCGAAAGCCACCGCAACGCCGGCCACCGCGCCGGCGTTGCGCGTTCCAGGACGGGGCGAACCCATCGTTTTCATGACGTGATCGGCGGATTCCACGCGCGCTGCGGCGACCATGCCGCACTGCAACAAAGTCCGGTGGCAGTGATAGAATCGCGCCTTCGACAGGTTCCCTCCAATGAGGATGATGTCCATGCCACAGCTCGCGCGGCGCATGGGGCAGGCCAAGCCCAGCGCCATCATGGTGATTGCCGAAAAGACCCGCGCGCTGAAGGCGCAGGGGCGCGACATCATCAGCTTCTCCATCGGTGTCCCGAACTTCCTGCCCGGCGAGCACGTCTACGCCGCGGCGCGCGCGGCGCTGGAGAAGGACTCGGGCCAGTACGGTTCCAACCGCGGTGCCGATGCGCTGCTCGACGCCATGCTCGCCCACTTCGAGCGCAACGGCATCGCCGGCCTCACGCGCCGCAACCTGTGCGTGGGCATCGGGGCCAAGCAGGTGCTCTACAACCTGGCCGAGGCGCTGCTGGATCCGGGCGACACGATTGCGTTCCCGACGCCTTTCTGGACGACCTACGCCGACATCGCGGCGATCGTCGGGGCGAAGACGCTGCTGCTGCCGTGTCCGCCCGAGCAGGACTACAAGCTCACGCCGGCCCAGCTCGACGCGGCGTTGGCGCAAAAGCCCAAGGTGTTCCTGTTCAACAATCCCTCAAACCCCACCGGCATGGTCTATCACCGCGAGGAGATCGCGGCGCTGGCGGCGGTGATGGCGCGCCATCCCGACACCTGGATCGTGCTGGACGACATCTACAACCGCATGGTGTTCGATGAGGTGGGTTATCACAACGTGCTCGCCTTCGAGCCGTCGCTGCGCGACCGCACCATCGTGGTGGATTCGCTCTCCAAGACTTACGGGATGCCGGGCTGGCGCGTGGGTTTCGCCGCGGCGCCCGAGCACGTGGCGCAGGCGATGGTCACGCTCAATTCCAACCACATCACCAGCCTGCCTGAAGTGGTGAGCGCCGCCGCCGCGGCGGCGCTGGCGGGGCCGCAGGACATTCCCGCGGCGCAGTGCGCCGGATTCGCACGCAAGCGCGACGTGGTGCTGGAGGCACTGGCGCGGATTCCCGGCGTGCGCTGTCCGCGCCCGGAAGGTGCGTTCTACGCCTTCCCGGACATCAGCGCGGCCTTTGGCCGAACCCATGTGCCCAGCGGTCGCCTGATCGGCAACGACGTCGAGCTGTGCGAGGCGCTGCTGGAGTCGGCCGGGGTGGCCTGCGTACCCGGATCGGCCTTCGGTGAGCCGCGCGCGCTGCGTATTTCCTATGCCTGCGCGGATGCCGCGTTGACGGAAGGTCTGGCGCGTATCCAGAAATTCTTTGCCGAACTCGAGTGATGCGCAGGCGCGGATCCGGACGGCGGAGCTCCGCCGCGAGGCCGCGCCGCGCATTGCCGCTTCCCCCACACCCCGATGGAGAACGCCCATGAAAACCCCCGTTCGCGTTGCCGTTACCGGCGCTGCCGGCCAGATCGGCTATTCGCTGCTGTTCCGCATCGCCTCCGGCGAAATGCTGGGCAAGGATCAGCCCGTCATCCTGCAGATGCTGGAACTGCCGCTGGAGAAGGCGCAGGCCGCGCTCAGGGGCGTGATGATGGAGCTTGAGGACTGTGCCTTCCCGCTGCTGGCCGGCATGGTCGGCACCGATGATCCGGAGGTGGCGTTCAAGGATGCCGATGTGGCCCTGCTCGTGGGGGCGATGCCGCGTGGTCCGGGCATGGAGCGCAAGGATCTGCTGCTCAAGAACGCTGAAATCTTCACCGTGCAGGGCCGTGCGCTGAACAAGGTGGCCTCGCGCAACGTCAAGGTTCTGGTGGTCGGCAATCCGGCCAATACCAACGCCTATATCGCGATGAAGTCCGCGCCCGACCTTCCGGCGAAGAACTTCACCGCGATGCTGCGCCTGGACCACAACCGCGCGCTGAGCCAGCTGGCCGGCAAGGCGGGCGTGGCCGTGGGCGATGTCGAAAAGCTGGTGGTGTGGGGCAACCACAGCCCGACCATGTATCCCGACTACCGCTTCGCCACCGCCGGCGGAGCTTCGCTCAAGGACAGCATCGGCGATGCCGCATGGAACGCGGAAACCTTCATCCCGACGGTGGCCAAGCGCGGTGCCGCGATCATCGAGGCGCGCGGTCTGTCCTCGGCGGCCTCGGCGGCCAACGCGGCAATCTGCCACGTGCGCGACTGGCTGCTGGGCTCGAACGGCAAGTGGGTGACGATGGGCATTCCTTCCGACGGCAGCTACGGCATTCCCGAGGGCGTGATCTTCGGCTTTCCGGTCACCACGCAGGACGGCGAGTACAGTCTGGTGCGCGATCTTCCGATCGACGCGTTCAGCCAGAAGGCCATCGACAAGACGCTGGGCGAGCTGGAAGAAGAGCGCGCCGGCGTGGCGCACCTGCTCTGAGCCGCATCGGCGATCCGGCTGCAAGGCGCGAGGTGCGCCTGCGGCTGGATCGCCGCGGTAGACGAAGCCGTGGGTGAGGCGTGCGGTGCGCTGCAGCCGGCTCACTCCGCGCTCGCACCGAAGCCGCGTTCGCGCCCCCAGATCACCGCCGTGCTGCGGCGATTCACGCCGATCTTCCCGTACAGCGTGGCGACATGATTGCGCACCGTGTTGCGCGACAGTCCGAGGCGTTCGGCGATTGCCGCATCGCCGTGGCCGCTGCAGATCAGCTCCAGCACTTCGCGCTCGCGCGCCGTCAGCGCGTCGACTTCGCTGGCCGCAGCCTGCGGGCGGCGCACCTGCGCCAGCTTCTCCATCACCGTGCGGCTGAACCACGAGGCGTCTTTCATCACGGCCTCCATGGCGCTGATGAGTTCGGCCTCGCCGCGCTTGCGCTCGGTGATGTCCTGGATGACGAACAGCGCGCAGGCCTCGTCCTGCAGCGTTACCGCCTCGGCTGAAAGCAGGCCGTCGATCACCACGTTGTCCAGCGCGCGCAGCTGCACGTCGCGGTTGCGGATCATCTGCCCGGCGTCCAGCGCCAGGTTGATGTCGCGCAGCGTGGCGCGATCCAGGTGCAGGCCGCTGCTGGTGATCGAACGTCCGACGATCTCGCTGCGCGGCCGCCCAACGGCGGTGGCGAAGGCGCCGTTGGCCTCGATCACGCACCAGTTGGACTGCACGCACACCGCCATCGGCACCGGCGCCATGCGGAACGCCTTGGCGAAGCGCTCCTCGCTCTGGCGCAGCGATTGTTCGGCGCGACGCCGCGCCTCCAGGTCGATGAAGGTGAACAGCATGCAGGGGCGACCGGTCACCACGATGGGCTGGCCGGCCACCATCACCGATTTCCGGTCGCCGTCGCTGGTGCGCACGCGCGTCTCCTGCGGGCGGATCGTGCTGTGCGTGGCCAGCGCGCGCAGTGCCTGTTCGCGCCGCTGGGCGTCGTGCAGCACGTCGATCTCGTGGAAGGGCCGGCCGAGGATTTCCTCGCTGGCAAAGCCGGTCATCTCGCAGAAGCCTTCGTTCACCCGGATGTAGCGCGAGTCGTCCAGGCGCAGGATCGCGGCCGGGGACGGCTTGGTGGAAAAGAAGCGGTCGAAGAGCTCGTCGGAATCCACTTTCTCGGTCGTGTCGATGGCGAAAAGAACCAGCAGCTCCACATGGTCTTTTTCATCGGAAAGGACTAGTCCACGGAATTCGAGCGTGCGCGCCATTTGCGGCACGTCGCGCTGCAAGAGCTCGAGCACCAGGCTGGCGAAGGACTCGCCCGATGCCAGGCGTGCGAGCGGATTGCGGCTGGGCGGGATCGCCCGCCCGCCGGATTCGCGCAGCAGGAAGCGCTCGGCGTATTGCGTCGTGGTTTCGCCAAGATCCTGCTGCGCGGCGCAGCCGTGCATGTCGAGCGCGGCGCGGTTGGCCCACAGGATGGCACCGTCCGGGTCCAGCAGGATCACGCCCTCGCTGAGGTGGGCCATGATCTGCTGGAGCTGGTGATGTCCCACCCGGTGGGCGGCGTGTGGTTTGTGGGTCATGAAGGACTCCAGAAGACGGGGTGCGGTGCGGTGGGGTTCATTCTCGCATTAGTATCTGGTTAAAAAAGGTCAATAGGTACTAGTTTTACTGGTATATGGATCACTATCTGGCCGCTCTGGCGCTTCCTAGCATGGATTCCGCCCGGACGGCCGCAGTGCGATCCGGGTGCCGGTCGAGGCGAAGGGTTCTGCCATCCGTCCCGGTCGGTCCATCCAACGGCCTTCGCGCCATGGTTCCACGGAAGCATCGCCGAAGGCCCTGCCAGGAGATCGATATGAACAACGTCAACAAGATGACCGCGCTTACCCTGGCCATTTCGCTCGCGCTCGGTGCTGGACTTGCCATCGCGGCGGAGCAGGCCGGTTCCTCCGAAGATCATTCCTCCAGCGCGACCCAGGCGATGGGCGATGCCTGGATCACCACCAAGGTGAAGGCCGAGCTGGCTACCGCCGATGGCGTGTCGAGCAGCGCGGTTTCGGTGACCACGGTGGACGGCGTCGTGACGCTGACCGGCGTGCTGCCGACGCGCGCCGAAGTCGACGCCGCGATCGCGCACGCCCGTAGCGTCGAAGGTGTCCTGAAGGTGGACGCCGCCGGCCTGAAGGTCGGCGATGCCGCCAAGGTGGCGGCCAGCGAGGGCGGGGACGATGAATCCTCCAGCGTTGGCCAGGCGGTGGATGACACGTGGATCACCACCAAGGTGAAGGCGGAGCTGGCAACCACCCAGGGCGTGCCGAGCACCGAGATTTCGGTCAAGACCGTCGATGGCGTGGTCACCCTGATTGGCGCGCTACCCAGCGAGCTGGCGGTGAAGAAGGCCGTTGCCGCGGCGCGCAGCGTCAAGGGCGTGCGTCAGGTCGACGCGAGCTCGCTGCTGGTCGAAGGCTGAGGAGGCGTGCCATGAACGAAGATCGCATCAAGGGACAGTGGAAGCAGCTCAGCGGCAAGGTGAAGGCGCGCTGGGGCAAACTCACCAACGATGACGTGCGCGTGGAAGAGGGCAATGCCGAGTACCTGATCGGCAAGCTCCAGGAACGCTACGGACTGGCCAAGGACGTGGCGAAGAAGGAAGTGAACGATTTCGTCGATTCACTCTGACCCCGTCATGGCCCCCCGGTGCCGGGGTGTATGGCCGCCCCGGCACCGATTCCGGCGCAGCGACGCGCCGCACGCCATGGTGTATCCGGACTTCAAAGGAGAACGACATGCTCCACTATGCAATCGTGTTCCTCATCATCGCGCTGATCGCGGGATTTCTGGGCTTTTTCGGCATCGCCGGCACCGCGGCCTGGATCGCCAAGATCCTGTTCGTGGTGTTCATCGTGCTGTTCCTGATTTCGCTGGTCACGGGGCGCAGGCCTCGGATCTGAGCCCTTTCCGTGCCCGGCTGTCCGGCCGGGTGCGGCCACCTGGCGGCGCGTTGGATTCCGCCGCCTTTTCCCGGAGAACGAAAATGAACCTGCAACGTATCCTGTTGATCGCCGCGCTGTCCGCGCCCCTGCTCGTGCTGGCCACTGGATGTTCGGTGGCACGCAAGCAGGAAACGGTGGGCGAATACATCGACGGCGCGGCCATCACTACGGAAGTGAAGGCCAAGCTGGCTTCCGATGCGGAAACCTCCGCGCTCAACATCGGCGTCAAGACCATCGACGCCGGCGTCGTGCAGCTGTCCGGCTTCGCCAAGTCGCAGCGCGAGAAGACCCGCGCCGGCGAGCTGGCGCGCTCGGTCAAGGGCGTGAGGACCGTGCACAACGACCTGATCATCCGGCCGTAACAGCCGGGAGTGGCGCGCAGGATCCGCGCGGGCGACTGGCGTCTGGGCCAGCGTTGCGTGCGGGTTCTGCGCGTCGCGTTGCGCTGACGGCGGGGAGGACCTGCCGTCAGCGCGGCTTGTTGGAGCGCGGCGCGCCGTGCCCCGGACGTCCGGAACCGTGCGGTGCGCCCTTGCCACCCTGCGCGCCGCGCGTGCCACCCGGTTTTCCGGCGCCGCCAGGACGTCCGCTGCCGCCGGGTTTGGCGGCACCGCCGGCCGGGCGCCCGCCGCCGGGCTTGCCGCGTCCGCCGCCCGGGCGTTCACCGTAGGGACTGGGCTTGCCGTAGGGGTTGGGTTTCCCATATGGGCTGGGCTTGCCGGTCTGGCGCGGCGGAGCGATGCGGCTGGTGGTGGTCACGCCTTCGGGCACGTACCAGGAGCGATGTTCGGTCGGATTCTCGAAGCCGGGCGAGGCGCTGCGACGGCGCTTGCCCGGCTGCCCGCCGGCCGGCGCGGTTAGCCGGTTGCCGATGTCATCGGGAACCGCGCGCGCGGTGCGCGGCTTCTTGCCACCGGGCTTCCCGTGGCGTCCCTTGCCGCTGCGCTCCTCGCGCAGGTTGTCGAAGGCGCGGAACTCGCGCGCTTCGTCGCCATAGCCGCTGGCCTGGGTCCAGGCGCGCTGTTCGCGCGGCGCGGGGCGGTATTCGGTGGCCTTGGCGCGGCGCTGGCCGATCACCGGTTGCAGGGTCAGGACGCCGGTCGCTTCGGGCAGCTGCATGTCCGCGCGCAGCTGCATCACGGCTTCGGGAGACAGTTCCTCGAAGTGGCCGCGCTTGAGCAGGCGCGGCAGCGTCAGGGCGCCGTAGCGCACGCGCTTGAGCCGGCTGACCTGGCAGCCCTGGGATTCCCACAGGCGCCGCACCTCGCGGTTGCGGCCTTCCTTGACCACGACGGTGAACCAGTCGTGCGAATCGCTGCCGCCAATGCGTTCGACCCGATCAAAGCGTGCCGGGCCGTCGTCCAGCTCGATGCCGCGGATGAGCCGCTGGATCAGCGCCTCGGAGACGCCATCGCTGCCCTCCGGCCCGCGCACGCGGCACACGTATTCGCGCTCGACTTCGCCCGAAGGGTGCATCAGCGCATTGGCCAGGTCGCCGTCGGTGGTCAACAGCAGCAGGCCGGTGGTGTTGATGTCCAGGCGCCCGACGTTGATCCAGCGCGCGCCCTTGATCTGCGGCAGGCGGTCGAACACGGTGGGGCGGCCGTCCGGATCCTCGCGCGTGGTGACCTCGCCCTCGGGCTTGTTGTAGACCAGCACGCGCGGTGGCTCGCTCTGCAGCGTGGCCACGAAGGTCTTGCCGTCCAGGTCGATGCGGTCGCCGCTCTTGACGCTGCTGCCGAGCGAGGCGAGCTCGCCGTTGACCTGCACCTGCCCCTGCGAGATGCGTTCCTCCAGCGCCCGGCGCGAGCCGAGCCCGGCCTGTGCGAGGACTTTGTGCAGGCGTTCTTCGACCGCCGCCGCGTGGGGCGTATCGCGCTTGAGAGAGAGGGTGCGGCGCGAGGCCGGCGAGGAAGGTTTGGAACCAGTCATGCAGTGTGCTCCGGTGCAGCGTCGTCAGCTGCATCCAAGGGGAGGGAATCGATGGGTGTCGTGGTATCGGCGTCGTGCATCGGCAGGTCGACGGCCGCCGTGGCGATGACCGCGGGTGCGATCAGCACGTCGGTCGCATCCTGGAGCGATGGCTCGGGAGGCTCGGGGGCCGCGTGTTCGGGTTCGAAGGGAAGCTGGGGTTCGAGTTCGGCGAGGTCGCGCAGCTCCGACAGCGGCGGCAGCTCGTCCAGGCTCTTGAGGTTGAAATAGTCGAGGAAGGCCTTGGTGGTGCCGAGCAGGGCGGGGTGCCCCGGGACGTCGCGATGGCCGATGGTGCGGATCCATTCGCGTTCTTCCAGCGACTTGATGATGTTGCTGCTGACCGTGACACCGCGGATTTGCTCGATCTCGCCGCGCGTGATCGGTTGGCGATAGGCGATCAGCGCCAGGGTTTCCAGCGTGGCCCGGGTGTAGCGCTGCGGGCGCTCTGCCCACAGGCGCGCCACCCAGGGATGCACCTCGGTGCGCACCTGGAAGCGGAAGCCGCTGGCCACTTCCACCAGCTCCACACCGCGTTCGGCGCTGGCTTGGCGCAAGGTGTCCAGCGCGGTTTCGATCGCGCCCGGCGCGAGCGGCTCATCAAGGGTGAAGAGGCTCTGGAGATCGGCCAGCGTCAGCGGCCGGCTGGAGGCCAGCAGGGCCGCCTCCACGATGCGTTGGATCAGCGCCGGGTCCATCGTGTCATGCATCCTGGGTGGCGACTTCGCCGCCATCGGTGTCGGAAGTGGGCTCCGCGTCGATCGCTTCGCTTTCGCTGTCATCGATGGCGAGGGTGCGCAGGTAGATCGGTGCGAACTGGCCTTCCTGCACGATCTCCACGAGCTGTTCCTTGGCCAACTCCAGGATCGACAGGAAGGTGACCACCACGCCGAGCCGGCCTTCTTCGGGCTGGAACAGCGCCTGGAAATCGTGGAACTGGCCGTCGGCGATGCGTTCGAGCACCTGGCTCATGCGCTGGCGCACGCTCAGCGCCTCGCGCCGGATCGCGTGCCGGGTGAACAGTTCGGCGCGCTTGAGGACATCGACCAGCGCCGCGAGCAGTTCGCGCATGTCCACCGCGGGCGGCTCGCGCTCGATCTTCAGTTCGGGCACGAAGGCGTGCACCGGTACGGTGTCGCGCTCCACGCGGGGCAGGGCGTCGATGTCCTCGGCGGCCTTCTTGTAGCGCTCGTATTCCTGCAGGCGGCGCACCAGGTCGGCGCGCGGATCTTCTTCCTCGCCCTCGGTCGAGGGCGGGCGCGGCAGCAGCAGGCGCGACTTGATCTCGGCCAGGATCGCGGCCATCAGGAGGTATTCGGCCGCCAGTTCGAAGCGCAGGTCCTGCATCACGCTGATGTATTCGACGTACTGCCGGGTGATCTCAGCCACGGGGATGTCGAGGATGTCGAGGTTCTGGCGGCGGATCAGATACAGCAGGAGGTCCAGCGGGCCTTCGAACGCCTCCAGGATCACTTCCAGCGCGTCGGGCGGAATGTAGAGATCCTGCGGCATCTGCAGCAGCGGCTGGCCGAGCACGAGTGCCAGCGGCATTTCCTGCTGCTGCGGAACGGATGCCATCGCTGGATGTGTGGCCGGTGCGGCCGTGGTTTCGGTCATGCGGCAATCCGGCCTCGCGGCCTGCCCGTGGAAATCGTGAGGTTGATCGTCGATCGCAGTAGTTGCTGCATGATTCGACGGAGTTCAAGCGCGGATACCGACGCCCCCTGGCGCGGCACGGCTGGCACGGTCAACCGCCTCTCGCGGTCAGTCCAGCTCCAGTTCGACGAAACCCTGACGCGTGATCGTCGGCTCGTCGCCCGTCAAGTCAAGAACACTGGTCGGACCGGGCTGGCAATCCCCGGCATCGAGCATCAGGTCCACGTGGCGCAGCGAGCCTTCGGCTACCGCTTCGGCCTCGTGGTTGTCCAACGGTTCGTCAGGCAGCACGAGACTGGTGGTCAGCAACGGTGATCCCACGGTGTCCAGCAGCACGCGCGTCACGGCGTTGTCCGGGATGCGGCACCCGATGGCGCGGCGCTTGGTCTGCTTGAGCCGGCGGGGAAGATCCGCGCCAGCGGGCAGAATGAAGGTGATCGGTCCGGGGGTCAGCGACTTGATGATGCGGAAGGCCCGGTCGTCGAGCTTGGACAGGCCTCCGATCTGGCTGATCGTGCTACAGAGTACGGTGAAAGGATGGCGCGTGTCCAGCGCCCGCAGCCGCAGCACGCGGTGTTCGGCGTCGAGCGCCTCGATCCCCCACATGAAGGAGTAGCCGGCGTCGGTGGGCGCGACGATCAATCCGCCGTCCGCAATGCAGCGCGCCGCCTGGTGGAGGGCGCGGGGCTGCGGGTTGACGGGATGGACTTCGAATCGTCCGCTCATGCGTGCTGGATCATGGAAGGGGCAAGCCCATATCATGCCGCTCTTTGGTACAGGGCGGAAAGCATCGATGTGGTACGCACTTCTTGCGCGCGACGTTCCGGACAGTCTCGAACGACGTCTGGCAGCCCGTCCGGCGCACCTGGAACGCCTGCACCGGCTGCGCGATGAGGGACGCCTGCTGCTGGCCGGGCCGCTGCCGGCGATCGATGCGGAAGATCCCGGCCCCGCAGGCTTTTCCGGCAGCCTGGTCGTGGCGGAGTTCGCCAGCCTGGAAGACGCGCGCACCTGGGCCGATGCCGACCCGTATCTCGCCAACGGTGTTTACATGGATGTCGAAGTGCATCCCTTCCTCAAGGTACTTCCATGAACCACCTTTCCCGTCATTTCGTCCGCCTGGCTGGTTTCGCCACACTTGCGTTTCTGGCGGCCTGCACTTCGCGGGAGCCTTCCGTCGCAAGCCACGCCGAGGCCGAGAAGGCCTTGCGTTTTGCGCCGGAGAACGCCGTGGTGATTACCGTCAACGGTGAGGCGATCAGCGAGGCCATGTTGACCCGCTTCGCACGCGGGCGCGGGCTGGATCTGGAGGATGCCGCGCAGCGCCAGCAGGCACTCGACCTGGTGCTTGAAACCCTGCTTCTGGCGCAGGATGCGATCGCCGAGGGTTTCCTGTCACGTCCGGACCTGCGTACGGAACTCGATTTGGCTCGCATCCAGGTGCTGGCGGCGCGCAACCTGGCCGACGCACGTGCCGGCATGAATCTGAGCGACGAGCAGTTGCGCGAGTTCTATACCGAAGTCACCGCCCGCACCGGTACCCAGGAACTGCACCTGCGCAACGTCCTGTTTGCCGACGAAGCCAGCGCCGTTGCGGCAGCAGCGCAAGCGGCGGCCAGCCCCGACTTTGCGACGTGGATGAGGGGAATGGAGGGCAGGGCGGATGTACAGGTACGCGATCTGGGATGGGCCAATCCCACCCAGTTGCCGCCGGAATTGGCGCAGGCGGCCAACGCGCTGGCCGATGGCGCGGTGAGCCCGACGCCGGTACAAACCCGTTTTGGCTGGCATGTATTCCAGCGCGTGGCCTCGCGCCCCTTCACCCCGCCGGCATTCGAGGATGTGCGTGACGGCATCCGCAAGCAGGCCGGCGACAAGCATCTGGAGGAAAAGATTGCCGTATTGCGTGCCAGGGCGAAAATCAGCCCCGACAGACAATAGGAAACCTCGAAAATCCGTTCCTTCTCATCGTTCCCGCGAAGTTGACTTGCTCGTGGCAACGGGAATCCGGCCCATCCAGCGTCTTCTGCTTTCCAGCACGTCGGACCGCCAGTGTCTCCCCAGAACGAGAGGAGTGGGGGGGCGAGCTACCTTGGCGAAGTTTTCTCGTCGGTATCAAGTGAATCCGTTGACCGACGTTGCACTTGCCTTGGCCCCTGTTTCGGGGTCATGGACCCAGGAAGTTCTGTCTGATCGCAGCCAGCAAGGGATCACGCTGGCCGACGACTTCCGCAGGAAGGTGGCCCTGGCTGAGTGTCCAGATGATCACGGCGCCGAATCCGGCATTTCGGGCATGAACGGCCTTGGAGGGGATTGAAACAATGGGATCTTCGTAGGTCACCAGGTTGCAGTTCATCGGCCCGCGCTGGGTTGTCGAGTGCAGGTACCGCATGCCGATCGAATCATGCTCGACCGTCATCACCGGAAGATAACTGGTGACGATGTTGCGGTAGCTCATGGTGCCGTCACTGGCAATCAGGTTGGCAGGCGTCACTGGCAGGCGCGGCGCTTCCACGTCCCGGTAACAATTGCCGAAAAACCCGAAACCCACGCCGAGCGTGCCGGCCGGCACCCCGACACCCTGATAATACTGCATGCTGGACGACACGGAGCTGGGCGTATTGGGACCATGCCCGGTGAGTGGCGATGAAAACCAGCTGTGCCAGCCCTCGTAAGCGGCTGCCATGTCGTAGCTCATCACGTTGATCCGATCCAGGTAGGGCGCGATGGCCTGCAGGAAGACCGCCTCACCCGTCGGGCGCGGGTTCCATTCCAGGTTGGTGTTGATCCATTCCACCGGCAAGATCAGCAACAGGTCCGGGCGCGCGGCGCGCAGAGCCTGCGCCAGGGCGAGCAGATTGGCGTGATCCTGGGTTTCGATGGGTTCCCAATCCAGATCCAGCCCGTCGGCACCGAACTGATCCACCACGGCGAGCAGGTTGGCAACGAAGGCGGTGCGTCGTGCCGGTGCGGTCGCACTGCGCCAGCCATCAATCTCGCCGTCGCCACCCACCATCAATACCGATTTGCGCGAAGCGGCATGTGCCGCATTCACCGCCTGCTGCGCCCAGATCGGCCCGTTCACGGCGTCGATGTCGAAGTGCGTGGAAAGCGTGGCGTCGGCGTTGGGAATGATGCGCCCGATCATCAGATGCGTCAGCCCGTTGAAGTCGATCTGTGCCGGGGTTTGCAGGCTGCGCTCATAGCCCACGTAATAGCCCATCACCCAGCGGCTCGACGCCGATGTGCCGCCCTCGAAACCATCGTCGAACAGTGGCGGCACCGGTGCCGGCGCATCGCCGGCGATGAAGTTCCATATTGCGGTGGCCGCGCTTTGTGCCGCTGCCGCGCCATTGCCCCAGATCGCATGCCCCAGCCCGTCCACCGCGCACCAGTTCACCCGGCGGGTACAGCCATTGAAGGCCACGCAGGGCGCAGGGGGAAAGGTCACGGTCGCGTTCGTGCAGCCGTGCGTGGCTTTGTAATTTTCCAGCACGGCCAATCCGTTGGCGTAGGACACGCCGCCACTGTTGTCGTTCTTGCCCCATACCAGGATGGCCGGCGGCAGCGCGCAGTCCACGCCGCCGTTGCCGGTGTAGCCAAAATCGCCGTCCACCGGATACAGCGTGCCCGAGTGGATGCCGAGGCCACGAATCACGTTGCGCCCGAGCCGGCACCCCAACGCATTGGCCATCGTGGCACCGCCACTGAAGCCCACCAGATAGACGCGTGTTTTGTCGATGCCAAGTTCCGCGTGCAACGCGGCGATGAGTTGCTGCACGAACTGGCCTTCATGGGCACGCCCGGCGTTGCTCCAATATTCGAACGCCCCATCTTTTGATTTGGGGTACACGAATACCGCCTTGCCGGCAACCTGACTTGCAGCGGTTTCCAGCGGCAAGGCGTTGCGCATCCCGGCACTGTTGCCGCCATCGCCGTGCAACGAGATCACCAGCGGCAGCGCGCCGGGCGGCAGCGTGGAAGGGCGCGCGAGCAGATAGTTGCGCGAGACGCCGGACACCGTCATGGCGCGGGTTTCGGTGGTGTATTGGGCCTGCGCTGCGCTCGGCACAAGCCCGGCCAAGAGCGCCAGCAGCGACAACAGTGCGTTGATCGGATTCATGTCGGGTCCATCCAGGGGTTTCCTCGGGATACGGCAAAACCGGTCGTACGTGGTCATCCGCTCACAGCGCGGCGCGCCCGGTGTGGTCGTGTCCACGCACAAGGAGATTTTGCGTATCCCTGCACGAGACGCCGGTGTCCATATCGGGTTCACCGTACCCAGCCCCTTATCACACTCCACGGAGACAGCAACAATGCGCACTTTCAATCTTTGGGCACTCGGCCTTGCCTTATTCATGGCCGCGTACGGCAGCGGACTCGCCAAGAGTCCCGGCTATACGGATGATGGCCTGCGCGTTGCCGAGTCAGACGCCGACATGGTCGCCGGCGCCGCTGCCGACATCGGCATCAACGCCGTGGAAACCGAGTGGAGCAAGGCATATTGGCCGAACGGCGCGGACCAAGAAGAAGAGGCGCTGGCCGTTGCCAGTGGTTGGAGCGCGGGGTTGCCGCCTGCCGGTGCTTTTTCCTATTTTTCCTACACCCTCGCGAAGCAGGGACGCAATGCCATGGTCTTGAAGTTGAACGACGCAGGTACACCCATCTCTTCCTTCGGAACGGCTGGCTGGAGGCAAATCACGTTGCCATCCAGCTGGATCTCGCTGAACAACGCCACCTTTGGCGCCAATAGTGCGCTTCTCGGAAGAGACTACAAGCGCGCCTACTTCGTCGGTTCAGTGCTTCGCGGTACCGCTCCGAACCGCCATACGGACATGGGCGTGTTGTGCTTCGACTTCACCGTCAGCGATGGCCGCTGCGCTGGGTGGCCCAGCAGTTCGGTCAGCTATGTCGGCTTTGACCATGGAGGTTCTAACTACGACTGGGGAGACGTGATCGCCTTTGATCCGGATGGCTACATTTATGTGGCCGGTGTGGTCACCAATGCCCAGGGAACCGCTGTCGGGGTGGCGCGATTGCACGCGGCAAGCGGCGCGCTCGACACCAGCTTCAATGGCACGGGCAAACGCTCGTATGTCTTCAATTATGCCTCCAATGGCGGGGCGTACGCGCCCAAGGTGACCTCGGTGGCGTTCGCCCCCGCCGGTTCGCCGGGCGGCAAGTTCCTGTACGTGGGTGGGTCATTCCAGTCCAGCAACGGGTCTCGTGACGGCTTTGTGTTGCAGGTCGCCCCAGCAAGCGCGGCATATCGCATGAAGCAAATCCTTTACGAAAATGACAACCCTTTCTATATGAGTGATGAGGTCACCGCGCTCACCGTGCTGGCGGACGGCAAGGTGGCCTTTGCCGGCTGGTCGGAAACCGATTCGAGCAATTTCCCGGCGTTGCTGCTCGGGCGTATCCAGCCAGATTTCTTCTACGATTCGACGTTTTGCGGATACGGCGTGTGCGCGTACGCGCAAAACGGCTCGCTGCTTGTCAGCCAGGTACGGAATATCCGCCCATCCGCGATCGGTGAGCGCCAGCCCAGTGGCGATCTGGTCATCGCACTGAATGGAGAGCAGAGGGTCAATGCCCCTCTTGGCCCTTACACGGCGCGGCAGCGCTTGCAGGTATGGAACCCGTCTGGCACCTCGTACCGTTTCGGCACGGATCTTTCCTACTTCGCTACGCCCGGCCACTTCGAGAACGCCTGGGCGGCGGGGATGGAGGTTGACGGCAGTGCCGTGTTGCTGTCGGGCTGGCGGCGTTACGGCGATACCGATACCGACGTTACGGTCTCAAGCCTGTTGATCACCGATCCGCCTCCCTCGGTGTCGATCTTCAAGGATGGGTTTGAAGGGATGTGAGGGTGGCAGCGTGCGCGCCCGAGCGCCAGGAGCGGATACTTACGACGATCGCGGCGGCGGCCGATGGCCTGTATCTCAAGACCATGAGGCGCGGGCTGGACCAGGTCGAACGCATGGATTACCTCAGCGGCGAGCGCGCCCCCGTTTCGCTGCCCGAACCGGGCGCCATCCATCTGTTACGCACCGATCCGCGGCGCGCCGGAGCGCTCATTTCGCTGGAAGGCTGGACCTTGCCGCGTACCGTCTATCGCTTCGACGGGGTCGGGCTTTCCGATATCGGCCTTGGCGACCTGGACGCCCCCGCATATCCGGAGCTGATGACCGAACACATCGACGCCATCAGCGCCGACGGGACGGCGGTTCCGCTGAGCATCGTGCGTCGTCGCGATCTGGCGCTGGACGGTTCGGCGCTGGCGCTGGTGGAGGGCTACGGCGGCTATGGCATCAGCATCCAGCCGTTTTTCATGCCGCTGCTGCTGGAATGGCCGCAGGCCGGGCACGTGAGCGCGGTCTGCCACGTGCGCGGCGGTGGCGAGAGCGGCGATGGCTGGCGGATTGCCGGAAGCGGTCCCAACAAGCAGCGTGGAATCGAGGATTTCACCGCCTGTGCCCGCACCTTGCACGAGCGCGGCTACAGCAGCCCGCAGCGCACCGCGGGCATGAGCGCCAGCATGGGAGGGGTGCTGGCCGGAGGAGCCTACGTCTCGGCACCCGAGGCGTGGGGCGCCATGGTCATTACGGCAGGAGTGCTCAACCCCGTTCGCCTGCTGGCCTCCAAGAACGGTGCCAACCAGATCGATGAACTGGGCGATCCGCGCACCGAGGCGGGCATGCGCCAGCTGCTCGCAATGGATCCATACCAGGGACTGCGCGCCGATCAGGCATATCCGCCGCTCCTGCTGGTCACCGGTTTGAACGACCAGCGGGTGGCGCCGTGGCACAGCGGCAAGTTCGGTGCCCGCGTCCTGGCGGTGGCGCCCCGGACGCTCGTGTGGTTCCGTACCGATTCGGATACCGGACATTTCACCACCAACGCCAATGCAATGGCCCGCGAGTTCGCCGACGTGTACGGCTTTCTGGAGACCACGCTGGCTCGATGAGGGCAAGGGGGCCTGATCGCGGCAGGCGGGCGGAGAGGCCCGCATCGCTGAACCGTCCCGTAGTTCAGCGCCGCGCGCCGCGCTCCGCGCTCCGCGGCGCGTGGCGCGCCGGAGTCGCGGTGCGGATGCGCTGCGGCGCGGGCCGGGCACCACCCGTAGGGCACCGGTATACTGCGCCGCTGCCCATCGCCGTGCCCCATCGGAACCTCGCCACCGCATGCGCCTGTCCACCATCAAGCTCGCCGGCTTCAAGTCGTTCGTCGATCCCACGACGCTGCACCTGCCCACGAACATGACCGGCGTGGTCGGGCCCAACGGCTGCGGCAAGTCGAACATCATCGACGCGGTGCGCTGGGTGATGGGCGAGAGCTCGGCCAGCCGCCTGCGCGGCGATTCGCTCACCGACGTGATCTTTTCCGGGTCGTCCTCGCGCAAGCCGGTCGGGCAGGCCACGGTGGAGCTGGTCTTCGACAATTCCGACGGGGCGCTCGCCGGCGAATACGCCGCCTTCAGCGAGATTTCGGTCAAGCGCCTCGTCAGCCGCGACGGCCAGTCGAGCTACTACCTCAACGGCACCCGCTGCCGCCGCCGCGACATTACCGATCTGTTCCTCGGCACCGGCCTGGGGCCGCGCAGCTATTCGATCATCGAGCAGGGCATGATTTCGCAGATCATCGAGGCGCGACCCGAGGACCTGCGCATTTTCCTGGAAGAGGCCGCCGGCATCTCCAAGTACAAGGAGCGCCGCAAGGAAACCGAGCAACGGATGCGGCAGACAAGAGAAAATCTTGATCGACTCAACGACTTGCGTGAAGAAGTTGATAAACAACTTGAACACCTGAAGCGCCAGGCGCGCCAGGCCGAGCAGTACCAGCAGTACAAGGAAGAACAGCGCGTCAAGGAAGCCCAGGTGCGCGCGCTGGAGTATCGCCAGTTCGATGCCGAACGCCTTGACCTGCGCGAGGCGATCGCCCAGGAGGAAACCCGTCTGGAAGCCCAGGTGGCCGCGCAGCGCCATGCCGAGACCCAGATCGAACTGTGCCGCGAACAGCACGGCGAAGCCACCGAACGGCTGTCGCAGGCCCAGGGCGAGAGCTACCGCGTGGGAGCCGAGATCGCCCGCGTCGAGCAGCAGATCCGCCACCAGCGCGAGCTGGCCGAGCGCCTTGCCCGAAGCCACGAGGAAGGCGCCGGCCAGCTCGCCGCGCTGGCCGAGGACATCGCCCAGGACGAGGCGCGGCGCGAGGAGCTGGCGCTGGAAATCGCCGACGCGGAACCGAAACTGGCACTGCTGAGCGGTGATGACGACACCCGCCAGCAGTCGCTGCGCGAAGTCGAGACCGCGCTGGCAGAGCTGCAGGTGGCGTGGGACGAGCACCAGCGCGTCACCTCGGAAACCACGCGCGCCGCCGACGTGGATCGCACCAAGATCGAGTACCTGGAGCGCCAGGGCATGGAGGCCGAGCGGCGCCACGAGGCGCTGGTGGCCGAACGCGCCACGCTCGACCTGGACACCCTCAGCGAGGCGCTGGAGCGCCTCACTTCCGACCACGACCTGCAGCGCGCCGGCCTTGACACCCTGGGCGATGCGCTGGAAGAGCGCAAACAGGCCATCGTGGCCCTGCAGGATCAGCAGCGCCGCTTGCAGAACGAGCTGTCCGAAGCCCGCAAGGATGGCGAAGCGGCGCGCGGCCGCCTCGCGTCGCTTGAAGCCTTGCAACACGCCGCGCTCGGACAGGAACAGGGCGCCGCAAAGGCGTGGCTGGCGGAGCACGGCCTGGACCGCGCCGCGCGCCTGGGCGAAGCGCTGACGGTCGATGCGGGTTGGGAAACCGCGGTGGAAACCGTGCTCGGCCACCTGATCGAAGCGGCGCTGGTGGACTCGGCGCAGCCGCTGCTGCCGGCCGTGGCGGACTTCGCTCAGGGCCGGTTGGCCCTGATCGACGCACAGCCCGGCAGCGCGACCACGCCCGGATCGCTCGCCGCCCGCGTGCAGGGACCGGCGGCGGCGCTGCGCTGGCTGGATGCGATCCGAACCGCCGAATCGCTCGACGATGCCATCGCCATGCTGCCGCGTTTGGCCGCGCACGAGGCCGTGGTGACGCGCGCCGGCGAGTGGCTGGGGCCGGGCTGGGTGCGGATCGTGCGTTCCGGCGAGGCCGGGCAGGGTGCCCTGGCGCGCGAACGGGAAATCCAGGACCTGCGCGGCCGGATCGATGCGCTGGCCGAACGCGAGGGCGCGTTGGGCGAGCAGCTCGCCCAGGTGCGCGAGGACATCGCGCGCGCCGAACAGGAGCGCGAGGATGCCCAGCGCGCGCTGTATCTGGCACATCGCAGCGTCGCCGAGCTTTCCGGCCAGATGCAGAGCCAGCAGGGCAAGCTCGAATCAGCACAGGCGCGGCTGGAGCGGATCGAGGTCGAGTGCGAGCAGCTGCGCCAGACCCTTGCCGATGCGCAGGAGCGCGCCCGCGAGGCGCGCCAGGCGCTGGAAACATCGCTGGCCCGCATGGCCGAACAGGAAGCCGCGCGCACCGCGCTGGAATCGCGCCGTCGCCAGCTCACCGAGCAGCGCGACTCGGCGCGCGGCAGCGCCCGCGAGGCGCGCGACGCCGCGCACCAGATCGCACTGCGGCTGGAAGCGGCGCGCACCCAGGTGGCCGCGCTCAACCAGTCGCTGCTGCGCATGCAGGCCCAGCGCGAGCAGTCGACCCAGCGCCAGGCCGAGATCGAAGCGCAGATGGCGCAGGGCGATGCACCGATCCGCGCGCTGGAGACCGAGCGCCAGACCTTTCTGGAGCAGCGCATCGTCGCCGAGCGCGATCTTGCCGCGGCGCGCTCGGGCATCGAGGGCGTGGATGCGGAGCTGCGCCGCTACGAGCAGCAGCGCCAGCAGGCCGACCAGCAGGCCCTGGTCCTGCGCGAGAGCGTCACCCGGAAGCGCATGTCCGAACAGGGTATCGGGATCCGGATCGAGGCCATCGTGGAAGGCATCACCGGTGCCGGATTCGAGCTTGCCGCGGTGCTCGCCGATCTGCCCGAAGGCGTGCGGGTGGACGACTGGAGGCGCGCCGTCGCGGATCTGGAAACCCGTATCCGGCGCCTGGAGCCGGTCAACCTTGCGGCCATTTCCGAGTACGGCGAAGCGCAGCAGCGCAAGACCTATCTCGACGCCCAGAACACCGACCTGGTCACCGCGCTGGAAAGCCTGGAGAGCGCGATCCGCCAGATCGACCGCGAAACCCGCGGTCGCTTCAAGGACACCTTCGATCGCGTCAACGCCGGCGTGCAGGCGCTCTATCCGCGCCTCTTCGGCGGCGGCCACGCCTATCTGGAACTCACCGGCGAGGATCTCCTCGATACCGGCGTCTCGATCATGGCCCGACCGCCCGGCAAGCGCGTCTCCAACATCTCGCTGTTGTCCGGCGGCGAGAAGGCCATGACCGCGGTGGCGCTGGTGTTTGCCATCTTCCAGCTCAACCCCGCGCCGTTCTGCCTGCTCGACGAGGTCGACGCGCCGCTCGACGAGGCCAACGTCGGACGCTTCTCGGCGATGGTGGCGGAGATGAGCGAGAAGGTGCAGTTCCTCTTCGTCACCCACAACAAGGCCACGATGGAAGCCGCACGCCAGCTCGCTGGCGTCACCATGCGCGAGCCGGGCGTCTCGCGCCTGGTATCGGTCGATCTGGCCGAGGCTTCCCGGCTCGCCGGCGCGGCCTGAGCCTGCGATAGGATGGACGCATGAACTGGAACCCCGACATCGGTATTCCGCTCGCCATTGCCGGCGTGCTCCTGCTCATCGGCATCGCGATCTTCGGCCGCCCGCGCAAGCCCGACCAGGGGCGGCGACGGGAACCGGAGGACACGCCGCGCAGCGCCGGAATGCGGCGCGAGCCCGAGCTGGGTGGCGATGCGGACGATGATGGCGAGTTCCATCTGGGCAATATCGACGGACTGGACGATGCCGCAGGCACGATCCAGGAGGAGCTGGACCTGATCGCCCGCAGCCTCTCCGACGACGACGGGGACGCGCCCGATCCCGCGTCGGCGGCCTCGCGCATCGGCCGTCGCGGCGATGCGGTCCCCGAGCAGATCATCACCCTGTTCGTGGCGGCGCGCGGCGACGAGCTGATCGACGGTGCCTCGATCGTCGTGGCGGCCGAGAAGGCCGGGCTGCTCTACGGCGACATGGGCATCTTCCACCGGCTGGCCGACGGCAAGCCCACGTCCGAGCCGGTGTTCAGCGTCGCCAATCTGGTCAAACCCGGCCATTTCGACCTGCGCCACGTCCACGACATCGAAACGCCCGGCCTGACCTTCTTCATGACCCTGCCCGGGCCGGTGTCGGCGCTGGATGCCTGGGAAACCATGCTGCCCACCGCCCAGCGCATGGCCGAGCTGCTCGATGCGGTGGTGCTGGACGAAGAGCGCAACGCCCTCGGGCGCCAGCGCGTAGCGCACATCCGCGACGAACTGCGCCGCTTCGACCGTGCCCGCGAGCGCGAGTCCAGGCGCTTCTGGTAGCCGCAAGGCGCGCGGCCGCGGCGCACGCCAGGCACCGATCCGGCGCGGCGTCGCGGGTAGAATCGGCGCATGGAAACCCACCCTGATCCGGACGCGCGCGTCGCGGCCCTGCGCCGCCAGCTGCGCGAGGCCAACCACCGCTATTACGTCCTCGACGACCCCGCGATTCCCGACGCGGACTACGACCACCTCCTGCGCGAGCTCGAAGTGCTGGAAGCCGCGCATCCGGAGCTGGCGAGCGACGACTCGCCCTCGCGCACGGTCGGCATCCGCGCCGACGGCGGCTTCGGCGAAGTCGCCCATGTCCAACCGATGCTGTCGCTGGCCAACGCCTTCGAGAATCCCGCCGCGCCCGAGGGCGCGGACGACCGCGTGCGCTATGCCGAAGTGGCCGAGTTCGTGCGGCGCATCGAACAGGTGCTCGGGGATTCGCGCCCGGTGTTTTCGGTCGAGCCCAAGTTCGACGGGCTGGCGATCAGCCTGCGCTACGAGAACGGGCGCTTTGTGCAGGGCGCCACGCGCGGCGACGGCGAGACGGGCGAGGATGTCACCGCCAACCTGCGCCAGGTGCGTTCGGTGCCGCTGCGCCTGCTGGCGCCGGACGACATGCCCCTCCCGGAGGTGCTGGAAGTGCGCGGCGAGATCTACATGCCACGCGCCGATTTCGCTCGCTTCAACGCCGAGGCGCTGGCGCGCGGAGAGAAAACCCTCGCCAACCCGCGCAACGGTGCCGCAGGTTCACTGCGCCAGAAGGATCCCGCCGTCACGCGTCGTCGTCCGCTCGCCTTCTATGCCTACGCCGTGGGCGAAGTGCGCGGCCTGACGCTGCCGGCCACCCATTCGGCTACCTTGTCACTGCTGCGCGGCCTGGGCTTTCCGGTCTCGCCGCAGGTGGACGTGGCCTGCGGATTCGATGGGCTGATCGCCTACTACCGCCGCATCGGCGCGCTGCGCGATGCGCTGCCCTACGACATCGATGGCGTGGTCTACAAGCTCGATCGCTACGACCAGCAGCAGGCCATGGGCTTCGTCTCGCGCGCGCCGCGCTGGGCCATCGCGCACAAGTTTCCCGCGCAGGAACAGGCCACCCACGTTCGCGCCATCGAGATCCAGATCGGCCGTACTGGTGCCGCCACCCCGGTTGCGCGACTGGAGCCCGTGCAGGTCGGCGGGGTGGTCGTCACCAATGCCACCTTGCACAACGCCGACCAGATCGCGCGCCTGGGCGTGCGCGTGGGCGATCGGGTGATCGTGCGCCGCGCCGGTGACGTCATCCCCGAGATCGTGCGCGTGATCGAGGAAGAACGCCCGCCCGGTGCCGTGCCGTGGATGATGCCGGCGGCGTGTCCCATCTGCGGGTCGGAGATCGTGCGCGAGGAAGGTACTGCGGTGTGGCGCTGCTCGGGCGAGCTGGTGTGCGCCGCGCAGCGCAAGGAAAGCGTGCGCCACTTCGCCTCGCGCCGTGCCATGGATATCGAGGGCCTGGGCGAGCGTTACATCGAGGACCTTTTCGATCTGGGCTACCTGCGCTCGGTGGCCGACCTCTACGCGCTCACGCTCGACGATCTGCTCGAGATGAAACGCCGCGCCGACGAGCGCGACGGGACCACGCCGGACACCGTCAGGGGCGGCAGGATCGCGACCCGCTGGGCGGAAAACCTGATCGAAGCGATCGATCGCAGCCGCCGCGCCAGCCTCGCGCGTTTCCTGTTTGCCCTGGGCATCCAGCACGTCGGCGAGGCCACCGCCAAGGCGCTGGCGCAGTGGTTCGGCGATCTCGAACTGATCCGCCGCCTGCCGTGGCCGCTGTTCAAGCGCGTGCCGGACGTGGGCGGGGAGGTGGCGCGGGCGCTCGGGCACTTCTTCGGCCAGGTGGGCAATCAGAGCGTGATCGACGCCCTGCTGGCCGGCGGCGTGTCCTTCATCGATGACCACCCGCCATCCGGCGCGCTGCACGGCTCGCTGCGCGTGGAGGCCGTGCTGATCGATCTGGAAATTCCGAAGATCACGCCGCTGCGCGCCCAGCAGCTGGCCGAGGCCTTCCCCGATGGGTTCGCGCTTCGCAGCGCCTCCGAGGCCCAGCTGCAGGCCGCAGGGCTCCCCGCAGAGACCGCCGCTGCATTTCAAGACTGGTGTTCCAACGCGGAGAACGCGCGGCTGTTCGACGCCTGCATCCAGGCCATGGAGCGGCTGCTCGCCCTGGCCCCGCAGGAAGACGCGCGGCCACGGCCGCTTGATGGTTGCAGCGCCGTGCTGACCGGAACCCTGTTTTCCCTGACACGGGACGAGGCCCGTGCACGCCTGGAGGCGCTGGGCGCCAAGGTGGCCGGCAGCGTGTCGAAGAAGACCGGTTTCGTCGTTGCCGGTGCCGAGGCCGGTTCCAAGCTCACCCGTGCGACCGAACTTGGCATCGAGATCTGGGATGAAGCGCGCCTGCTGGATTTTCTGGCGGAGCACGAGGACAGGGAAGGGCGGGGGGCGGAATGAAGGCGATGCCAACGCCAGACGCCCTGCACCAGGGCGCCGGCCTTCACGGGGCTTCGGCGGCCGCAGCGATGGGCGGGATGCGCGGGCCTCTTGCCGCCCGACGCGATGCACTTGCCCTGCGCGCAGGGGTGAACAGGCGCATCCGCGCCTTCTTTGCCGAGCGCGACGTGCTGGAAGTGGAGACCCCGATCTTTTCCGTCGCGGCCAATACCGAACCCAATATCGAGAGCTTTTCCGTGCGGTTTTCCGGCCCGCTGCACGACGGCGGGCCGCGCGAACGCTGGATGCGGACCTCGCCCGAGTTCGCGCTCAAGCGCCTTCTCGCCGAAGGCGTGGGCGATTGCTACGAGCTGGGACGGGTGTTTCGCGATGGCGAGGCGGGGCGGCGGCACAATCCCGAATTCACCATGCTGGAGTGGTATCGCGTCGGCTGGAGCCACCGCGCGCTGGCCGAGGAAACCGCGCAGCTGGTGTGCGTGTTGATGGCCGATGCGGGAGTCGCGCTTGACGTGCAGCGCGTGGAATACCGCGATCTTTACTTCGAGGCCTTCGGATTCGATCCGTTCACCGCCGCTGTCGACGCCTTGCGCGCGCCGCTTGCGGATCTCGACATCCGTGCCGACGGGCTGTCGCGCGATGACTGGCTCGATCTCCTGATGACCCACCGTCTTCAGGCGGATTTCCCGGCCGACCGGCTCACCGTGGTATTCGACTTCCCGCCGGGGCAGTGCGCGTTGGCGCGGGTGAGCGGACAGGGCAGCGATGCGGTTGCCGAGCGCTTCGAGCTCTATCTGGGCGACAAGGAGCTGGCCAATGGCTACCACGAGCTGACCTGTGCCGCCGAGCAGCGTGCCCGCTTCGAGAACGACAACCGCCGCCGCCGCGCGCGCGGCCAGCGCGAGTTGCCGATCGACGAGCACCTGCTCGCGGCGCTGGAGCGCGGCCTGCCCGACTGTGCCGGGGTGGCGCTGGGCGTGGAGCGTCTGCTGATGGCGATGGCAGGGACCGACGACATCGCCGGCGTGCTGGCCTACGCGTTCGACCGCGCCTGAGGCGTGACCAGGGGCAGGGGACAGCTGCCGCGTGCGCTGCCATCATCGGCACTCGAACACGCGCCACGGAACCGCCCGCATGAAGAACACCCTTGCTCTCGTCCTTGCGCTTTGCCTCGCCCTGCCGCTGCTGTCCAAGGCGCGCGCACCTGCACCGGTTCCGACCGCACAGGCCGACGCCGCGTTCGTGAAGATCCACGAAACCGAATGGCACTGGCGCCAGAAGGAATTTGGCCGCAGCGCGGAGGACGACGACTTCTCCAGCCGAACCCGGTTTCCGAACGTGGATGCCGCCGCCCAGGACGCCCGCCTCAAGGTATGGGACGACGTGCTGCACCAGCTCGGCGCCATCGATCCGCAAACGCTTTCACACGAGCAGCGGATCAACTATCGGGTGTACCGGGCGCAGATCGAGAACCTCGCGGCCGACGTGCGCTTCCGCGGCTACGAGATGCCGTTCAACAGCGACTCCTCGTTTTGGTCGAACCTGTCTTTCATGGCGCAGCGGCCCTTCCGCAACGAGGACGACTACCGCGCCTACATCGCGCGCCTGAACGACGTGCCGCGCTACTTCGATCAACACCTCGCCAACATGCGCGCGGGGCTTGCGCGTGGCTTCAGCGTGCCGCGCGCGGTGCTGGACGGGCGCGACGTCTCGATCGCGATGATCGCGGAAGCACCCAGCGTCGAATCGCTCGCGTTCTGGGCGCCCTTCAAGACGATGCCGGCGTCGATCCCGGCCGAGAAACAGGCCACGCTGCGTCAGGCCGGCAGGGCGGCGCTCACCGACAGCCTGCAGCCGGCGTATGCCGCGCTGCTGCGCTTCTTCCGCGGGGAGTATGTCCCCGGCGCCCGCACCACGCTGGCCGCCGAGGCCATGCCGGAAGGCGAGGCCTGGTATCGCCAGCAGATCCGCGAATACACCACGCTCGATCTCGAACCGGAGGCCGTCCACCAGACCGGTCTTGCGGAAGTGGCACGCATCCGCAGCGAAATGGACGCGGTCATCGCTCAAACCGGCTTCGAGGGAGACTTCGCCGCATTCCTGGAGTTTCTCCGCACCGATCCGCAGTTCTACGTGCAGAGCGGCGAGGAGCTGCTGATGCACGCAGCCTGGATCTCCAAGCGCGTGGACGCGCAGATCGGCAAGTACATGACCCTGCCGCGGGCGCGTTTCCGCATCATCCCGGTGCCCGACGACATTGCCCCGTTCTGGACCGCAGGGCGCGGCGGCAACGGCACCTACTGGGTCAATACCTACAACCTGCCGGCGCGGCCGCTCTACAACCTGCCGGCGCTCACCCTGCACGAATCCGACCCCGGCCACGCGCTGCAGGGCGCGATCGCCGCGGAGCAGGACGGACAACCCGCGTTCCGGCGCGAGAACTACATCTCCGCCTACGGCGAGGGGTGGGGGCTCTACTGCGAGAAGCTTGGCGTGGACATGGGCATCTACCGCACACCCTACGAACACTTCGGCCGGCTCACCTACGAAATGTGGCGCGCCGCGCGCCTGGTGATCGACACCGGCATCCACCACAAGGGCTGGACGCGCGACCAGGCGCTGGCCTTCCTGCGCGACAATACCGCGCTGTCCGAGCACGAGATCGGCACTGAAGTCGACCGCTACATTTCCTGGCCGGGGCAGGCGCTGAGCTACAAGCTGGGCGAAATCCTCATCGTGAAGCTGCGCAAGGAGGCGGAGGACACGCTGGGCGAGGCCTTCGACATCAAGGCCTTCCACGACACCATCCTCAACCTCGGCTCGGTCACGCTGCCGGTGCTGGAAGAAGAGGTGCGCGCCTTCATCGCGGCATCGGCGAAGAAGAGCGCGGCAGGCGGATGAATCCCGCACCGCACCGCAGTGGTGCGGTGCGAATCCGTCATCTGGATTCCGCGGCCCAGCGGTCGGCCAGGTGCTTGAGTGCCTGGCGATGGCGGTCTTCTGCTTCGCCCAGGTTGGCGATGTCCAGGCCCAGATCGTGCAGATGGCCGTCGCTCAGCCCGTAGATCCAGGCATGCACCCGCAGGTTCTGACCGCGGGCCCACGCGTCGCGCACGATGTTGGTGGCGCATACGTGCATCGCCTGTTCGATGGCGTTGAGCTCGCAGAGCCGGTCGTGGCGCAGCCGGAAGGGCAGGGATTCGTCCAGGCACCCGCGGTGGGTGGCGGCCACGTCGCCCACATGCCGAAGCCAGTTGTCGATCAGCCCCATGCGCTCGCCGCGCAGCGCCGCGCCCACGCCCCCGCAGCCATAGTGGCCCACCACCATGATGTGGCGCACCTTGAGCGCATCGACCGCGAACTGGATGGTCGACAATGCATTGAAATCGGTATGCACCACCACGTTGGACACGTTGCGATGCACGAAGATCGCGCCCGGATCGATGTCCACGATCTGGGTGGACGGCACGCGCGAGTCCGAGCATCCGATCCAGAGGAAGCCGGGCGCCTGCTGTTGGGAAAGACGCCGGAAGAAGCCAGGATCATCCCTCTCGATGCGCTCGGCCCAGGCATGGTTTCGCTCGAACAGCTCGCGGATTTCGCTCATCGTCACTCCATAGTGGTCGGGTCGCAGCCCGCGAAGCGGACAGTGTGACAGGTGCGCGGCCCTGCGCGCGCCGTGCCGTGCCGCACGAACGCCCGAGGCGCCGGGTGCACACGGATGCGGCGTCGTGCGCCTCGCCGCTCCGAACGCCGGCGTGCTGCGCGGCCCTGCCGCCATATCAAGGCGCGATCTTGCGGCTTGGTCTTTACCGAAACGATCCAACCCGGTATCCTTTCGCGTCCACCGCAAGGCACCCGCCGCGCGATGGACCGTCGTCAGACACGGAGTGATGCCCGAGAGGCCGAAGGGGCTCCCCTGCTAAGGGAGTATGGGGTCAAAAGCTCCATCGAGGGTTCGAATCCCTCTCACTCCGCCACCTGATCCTGGCAGATTGTCCTTGACGGGCGGCACATATCGCCGCATAATTCCACGTCTTGTGCGCCCGTAGCTCAGCTGGATAGAGCACCAGGCTACGAACTTGGGGGTCGGGAGTTCGAATCTCTCCGGGCGCGCCACAGGAAACACTGAAGGCCAATGGGCTAGCGCTCATTGGCCTTTTTGTTTTTCCGGCATCACTCCACGCGTGTTGCCCGTCTTGTGCCCGCATCTTGCCCTACAGTTTTTCATTGCGTAGAACAGCCATAGAAATCGGCCGGTAACGCCTGGTCTCGCGATTTGCGACGGGATCAAGGCATTATTCTCCGAGAGGTGATGTTCTGGCGCCGCGTAATGGGTTGCGTGGTGGGGCGCGCGATGCAGTCAGGGGGAATGGCGTGGATGGAGTAGTGGCGCCCGGCGCACGGGTCCTGATTCGGGATGAGGAGTGGCTGGTTCGCCGTGTGGATCCGTCCAGCGACGGCGGTGAGCTGCTGGTTTGCGACGGCGTATCCGATCTCGTTCGTGGCCGCAGCGCCCACTTCTTGACCAAGCTGGAAGAGCGCATCGAGTTGCTGCACCCGGCGCAGACCCGTCTGGTGGCGGACGACTCCAGTCACTTCAACGCCGCGATGCTCTACATCGAAGGCGTGCTGCGCAGAAACCTGCCCAACGACGACCGCATCCGCCTGGGCAACAAGGCGGTGATGAATCTGGTGCCGTACCAGCTCGATCCCGCCCTGCAGGCGTTGGCCCAGCCGCGCCAGCGCATCCTGATCGCCGATGCCACCGGCCTGGGAAAGACCCTGGAAGCAGGCATCCTCGCCACCGAGCTGATCCAGCGCGGGCGCGGCAGCCGCATCCTGGTCATCACGCTCAAGAGCATGCTCACCCAGTTCCAGAAGGAGTTCTGGAGCCGCTTCTCCATCCCGCTGGTGCGGCTGGACTCGGCAGGTCTGGCGGCCGTGCGCAACCGCATTCCGGCCAACCACAACCCGTTCAACCACTACGACCGCACGATCATCTCGATCGACACGCTCAAAAACAACCTCGAGTACCGCAACTACCTCGAAAACGCGTGGTGGGACATCATCATCATCGACGAGTGCCACAACGTCGCCGCGCGTGCGAACGAAGGCGGCCTGTCGCGGCGCGCACGTCTGGCGCGGCTGCTCTCGACCCGCTCCGACACCCTGATCCTGCTCTCGGCCACCCCGCATGACGGCTCGGCGCGCTCGTTTGCCTCGCTGATGAGCCTGCTCGATCCCACCGCCATCAGCGACCCGGACGACTACACGCCCGAGGATTTCCGCGACAAGGGCCTGGTGATCCGCCGCTTCAAGAAGGACATCCGCGACCAGGTCGAAGGCGACTTCCGCGATCGCATCACGGAAGTCGTACGCGCCCAGGCCACTCCGGCCGAGGAGGCGGCTTTCCATGCCCTGCTGGAGATCCCCTTTACCCAGGGCGGCAAACGCCAGAGCGGCCGCCAGCACGAGCTGCAGCGGGTGGGCATGCAGAAGGGCTTGTTTTCAAGCCCTGCAGCGGCCCTGCAATCCACCCGCAATCGCATCGCCACCCTGCAGTGCAAGGACGCAGCCACTGAGCATGAGCGCGAAGAAATCGAAGCCCTGCAGACATTCGAGCAGGCGCTGACAGAGATCACCGGGAACCAGTTCGCCAAGTACCAGCGCTTCCTGCGCCTGCTGACCGACCCCGACTACGCCTGGTCGGCGAAGGACACGAACGACCGCCTCGTCGTGTTCTCCGAGCGCGTGGAAAGCATCCACTGGCTGCGCGAACGCCTGCAGGCCGACCTGAAGCTCAAGCCCGAGCAGGTCGACGTGCTCCACGGTGGCCTCAGCGACACCGAACAGCAGGCCCTGGTCGAACGCTTCGGCCGCAGCGAGGATCCCATCCGCGTCCTGCTGTGCTCGGACGTGGCGTCTGAAGGCCTCAACCTGCACTACTTCTGCCACCGCCTGGTGCACTTCGACCTGCCGTGGTCGCTGATGGTGTTCCAGCAGCGCAACGGGCGCATCGACCGCTACGGCCAGCAGCAGCAACCGCGCATCACCTACCTGCTGACCGAGACCGAGGTCGAGAAGATCCGCGGCGACCTGCGCATTCTGGAAGTCCTGCAGCAGAAGGACGAACGCGCCAATCGCGACCTGGGTGACCCCAGTGCTTTCCTCAACCTGCACGACCCGGATCTGGAAGCGCAGGACATCGCCCGCCGCATGGCCGAAGGCCAGGCCGCCGAACAGGTGGCGCAGGACCTGGAGCAGGAAGCCACGCTGGCAACGGAAGGCGAGGGCGACTGGCTGCTGCAGTTCTTCAACGGCGCCGCTACCGAAGCCCGCGCCAAGCCTGGCGCCACCGAGCGCATCGCCCCCACACCGTCCCTGTTCGCCGACGACTTCGCCTTCGCCAAAACCGCGCTGGAGGAACTCGGCCGCGTCCGCCCCATCGCCCAGTGGTCGCACGACGAAGCCTCGCGCACCCTCACCCTCACCGCGCCGCCGGACCTGCAGCAGCGCCTGCGCCAGATCCCGCGCGAAGCCCGCGACGCCGACGACCGCTACGTGCTTTCCGGCCAGCCGCAGCGCGTGGCCGAGGCCATCGAGCAGGCCCGCCAGGCCAAGCGCGAGGAAGAAAGCTGGCCTAGCATCCACTATCTGTGGGCGCAGCACCCGATCAGCGAATGGCTGCGCGATCGCGTACTCACCCATTTCGGTCGCCACACCGCGCCGGTGCTGCGCTCGCCGCAGTTGGCCGAGGACGAGCGCGCCATTGTGATGATGGGCCTTGTGCCCAACCGCAAGGGCCAATCGCTGCTGGTCGACTGGCAGGTGGCGGTGCTGCGCGGCAATCAGCCCCCGGTGCTGGAGCCCTTCGATGCCTTCCGCGAACGCGCCGGGCTCAAGGCCGGCACCTTGCCCAACCCGGGCAAGGCCATTGAGCTGGAGCCCCTGCAGGCCGATCTGCAAACCGCCGTGCAGCGCATGCAGGCGCACATGGAGGATCGTCAGCAGGCTTTCGCCGCCGAAATGAGCGAGCGCCTGCACGACACCCTGCGCAACCTCAAGCACCTGCAGGAACGCCAGATCGAACAGCTCGAGCTGCGCCTGGAAAAGCAGGGCGGCCTGGAGAACCTGCGCCAGGGCAAACGCGACCGTCGCGTCGGCCAGATCCGCCGCGTGTTCGACGACTACGAAACCTGGGTCCGCGACACGCTGCAGACCGAACCGCACCCGTACATCCAGGTGCTCGCAGCCGTGCAGCGCTGAGGCAGGACACAGACATGACCACCGACACCGCCGGCCAGGTCTTCGCCGGCATCAGCAACGAGAACGAGTTCTACGGCCACCACTACCTGGCCGAAGTGTTCAAGGGCGACATCCGCGACCGCCTCAGTGCCTGGCAGGCGCGCGAGGACGAGGCCAAGGAAGCCGCCAAAGCATCCACCGACGCCGCCGACACGTCCTGGCGCAGCCCACAGCGCGTGCTCGCCGGCGCCGGCGGCCGCTGGTTCCGCGAGCGCGAAAAGCTGCGCCAGGCTCACGATGCCGACACCTTCACCCAGCACTTCGCCCAGCTCCAGCAGCCGCTGCTGCAAGCCCTCGGCTATGCCATCGAGCCGGCCGTCCTCACCCTGGTCGATGGCCATCCCATCCGCGTCTGGCAGCGACTTGGCCCCGCCGATCGTGCACCGCAGCTGTTGGTCATTCCCGCCGCCGTCCACGGCCACGCCGAAGAGGACATCCTCGACCAGCCCATCGACCTGTCCGTCTATCCCGGCGAGCCGCCGAAGGATGCCAAGGACGCCACCTGGGCCGACTGGCTGTCCGATGCCGTGTTCGGCGCCGACCACCCGCCGCGCTTCGTGCTGCTGGTGGGCCTGGACGACTGGCTGCTGGTGGACCGCTACAAGTGGCCCAACAACCGCGCCCTGCGCTTTGCCTGGGGCGAGATCCTCGACCGCAAGGACGGCCCTACGCTCGAAGCCGCTGCCGCCCTGCTGCACCGCGAGAGTCTGGCTCCCGACGACGGCAGCATCCTGCTCGATGGTCTGGACGAGAACGCCCACAAGCACGCCTTCGGCGTCAGCGAAGACCTCAAGTACGCCCTGCGCGAATCCATCGAGCTGATCGGCAACGAAGCCGCCCGCCAGCTGCGCGAACTGGCCGAAGACCAGAAGAAATCCGTGTTCTCCGGCCGCGGCGAGCTCGATGCCGAGCAGCTCAGCCTGGAATGCCTGCGGCTGATGTACCGGCTGCTGTTCGTGTTCTACATCGAGGCCCGTCCCGAGCTGGGCTACGTGCCGATCCAGCGCAGCGAGACCTACCTCAAGGGCTACAGCCTGGAATCCCTGCGCGACCTGGAGCTGGTGCCGCTCAACACCGACGAGGCCCGCAACGGCTTCTACTTCGACGCCACCCTCAAGCGCCTGTTCGGCCTGATCCACACCGGCAGCGGCGATGCCATCGCGCCTGAACTGCGCGACCACGCCGCCACCGTGCGCGATGCTTTCGTCCTCGCCCCGCTGGACAGCCGCCTGTTCGATCCCGCCGCCACCCCGCTGCTGAACCGCCTGCGCTTCCCCAACTGGCTGTGGCAGCAGGTCATTGCGCAGATGTCGCTCACCCGCAGCAAGGGCAGGGGCCGCCGCCGTGGCCGCGTCAGCTACCAACTGCTGTCCATCAACCAGCTCGGCGCCGTGTACGAGGCGCTGCTGTCCTATCGCGGCTTCTTCGCCAAGGAGGACCTGTTCGAAGTCCAGCCCGCGCCGAAGAAGGCCAAGGCAGCAGACGAGGATGACGAGGACGGCGAGGGCGACGAGGAGGCCACCGGCAGCGGCACCAGCACCGACCTGATGGGCAGCGCCTGGTTCGTCCCCGAAAGCCGCCTGGGCGAATACAAGGACAACGAGCGCGTCTACGACCTCGACGACAACGGCCACAAGAAGCTGCGCCGCTACCCCAAGGGCAGCTTCATCTACCGCCTGGCCGGCCGCGACCGTGAAAAGTCCGCCAGCTACTACACCCCGCAGGTGCTCACCCAGTGCCTGGTCAAGTACGCGCTCAAGGAGCTGCTGCAGCGGAAAAAGGCCGACGACATCCTGCAGCTCACCGTCTGCGAGCCGGCCATGGGCAGCGCCGCGTTCCTCAACGAAGCCGTCAACCAGCTCGCCGAGAAATACCTGGAGCTCAAGCAGGACGAGACAAAACGCCGCATCCCGCACGACGAATACCCGCGCGAGTTGCAGAAGGTGCGCATGTACCTGGCCGACCGCAACGTCTACGGCGTGGACCTCAACCCGATTGCCGTGGAGCTGGCCGAAGTCTCGCTCTGGCTCAACGCCATCTACGGCGAGCCCACCGAGGACGAGCACGGCAACCCGCTGCCGCCGCAGCCCGCGCGCGTGCCCTGGTTCGGTTACCAGCTGTTCGATGGCAACAGCCTGATCGGCGCCCGCAACGAGGTCTACAACGCCAGCGCGCTGCAAAAGGGCGCAAAGCCGCGCTGGTACGACGAGGCCCCGCGCCGGCTCGCCTTGCTCCCCTCTCCCCCCGGGAGAGGGGCCGGGGGTGAGGGTACGGGCAGCCGCAAACCCTCGGAGATCTACCACTTCCTCCTGCCCGACCCGGGCATGGCCAGCTACACCGACAAGGTCGCGAAGACCCTGTACCCGGACGACTTCCAGCGCCTGAAGGACTGGCGCCGCGCCTTCACCCAGCCACTGGAACCGCACGAGATCGCCCGCCTGCAGCAGCTCAGCGCCAGAGTGGACGCGCTCTGGGATGAGCACGCCCAGTGGCTGGCCCGTGACCGCAAAGCTACCGAGGACCCGATGGCGGTATGGCCGCACCCCGAGCCCGCCGAGCGCCGCAGCACCCGCGCCGAGAAGGAGGCCACCCGCCGCAAGGGCCTGTTCAACGAAGACGCCGACGAAGCCACGCCCTACCGACGCCTGAAGCTGGTGATGGACTACTGGTGTGCGCTGTGGTTCTGGCCGATCCAGGACAGCGCCAGCCTGCCCAGCCGCGAGCAGTGGTGGATGGAAGTCGGCGCGATCCTCGAAGGCAACGTGGTGGACCTGGCCCCGCAGGCTTCGCTGGATCTGGCCGCCGCCGCCGCGCCTCAGGAACTGGCACCCAAGCCGCAGCCGACGCTGGCTGGCTTCGAGGTGCAGCTCGACCTCACCGCCACCCCGGCCCAGCCCACCCTGCACGACCGCTTCGGCCGCTTGCGTATCAACCGCCTGCGCGAGGTCTTTCCGCGCATCCGGCAGGTGGAGGCCATCGCCCGCACCCGCCGCTTCCTGCATTGGGAGCTGGCTTTTGCCGACGTGTTCCGCAGCCGCGGCGGCTTCGACCTGATCCTGGGCAACCCGCCGTGGCTGAAGGTGGAGTGGAACGAGGCTGGCATCCTGGGCGAGGCCAATCCGCTATTCGCCATCCGCAAGTTCAGCGCCAGCGATTTGATGAAGCTGCGCGCCAAGGCTTTCGACACCTTCGCCGGCCTGCAAGGCGACTGGACCGCCGAGCTGGAGGAGGCCGAAGGCACCCAGGCCATGCTCAATGCGGTGCAGAACTACCCGCTGCTCAAGGGCGTGCAGACCAATCTGTACAAGTGCTTCCTGCCTGTGGCGTGGCGACTGGCAAGCGGGCAGGGTGTGACGGGGCTGCTGCATCCGGAAGGGCCGTATGACGACCCCAAGGGTGGCGGGCTGCGCGAGGAGGTGTATGTGCGGCTGCGGAACCACTTTCAGTTTGCGAATGCACTGTTTTTGTTTTCCGATGTGCACGACCAGACACGTTTCGGAGTGCACATCTACGGTCCGTCTCAGGATCCTATTTGCTTCGATCACATCTCCAACCTGTTCACGCCTGCAACAGTTGATGCCTGTTATGCGCATGACGGCAATGGGATTGTTCCCGGCACAAAGCGTGAAGACGGCAAGTGGGAGTTCTCCGGTCACCGGGATCGCATCGTGCGCGTGGACGATGACGCGCTGGCCGTATTCGCCCGGCTCTACGACGAACCCGGCACCCCGCCGCGCCGCGCCCGCCTGCCGGCGCTGCACGCCGGCACCCTGAACAACGTGCTGCGCAAGCTGGCCGACTACCCGCGCCGGCTGGGTGATCTGGGCCGCGACTACTACGCCACCGAGATGTGGCACGAAACCATGCAGCAGAAGGACGGCACCATCGTCCGTCGTGCCCCGGGCGACAACGCCTTCCCGGACGCCGCGGCCGACTGGGTGCTGTCCGGCCCGCACTTCTTCCTTGCCAACCCGTACAACAAGACCCCGCGCCGCGTCTGCACCGCCAACGGCCACTACGACGTGCTGGACTTGGAAGCGCTGCCCGACGACTACCTGCCGCGCAGCAACTATCGCCCCATGGCCGACCGCGCCGAATACGCCCGCCGCGTGCCGCGCGTGAGCTGGACCGAAACCCGTACCGTGCGCCTGCCCAAAGCGCAGATGACCCCGGAAGAAGCGGCCAACTGCGAAGGGGAGGAAGGCGAAGTCGAGCGCGAAGTGGCGTTGCCGGTGACGGAGTACTACCGGCTGGTCAATCGCGAAATGATCGGCCCATCGTCTGAGCGGACGTTGATGACTGCGCTTGTTCCGCCGGGCGCGGCCCACGTTAACACCTTGCTCGGACATGTTTTCGTACGCGCGGAAGATCTCGTTGGATTCTCGGCGTTTACTCAGTCGGTCATCGCCGATTTCCGGGTCAAATCGACAGGAATGGGACACGCCAACACCACGCTGATGAACCAGTTGCCCACGGCGCAAGGGTGGCAACCAGAGATGGCCGCACGCACGCTTGTCCTGAACTGCCTCACGACCCACTATGCCGACCTCTGGGAACAGGTCTTCGACCTCGCCTTCACCGACCAGCGCTGGAGCCAGCCCGACAACCCGCGCCTGCCGCAGGAGTTCTGGCAAAGCCTCACCAGCGACTGGACCCGTGATTGCGCTCTGCGCAGCGACTACGCCCGCCGCATGGCCCTGGTCGAAATCGACGTGCTGGTCGCCCAGGCCCTCGGCCTCACCCTCGACGAACTGTTGCTGATCTACCGCGTGCAATTCCCGGTGATGCAGCAGTACGAGCGCGACACCTGGTACGACATCCACGGCCGTATCGTCTTCACCAACTCCAAGGGCCTCGTCGGCGTCGGCCTGCCCCGCAAGGGCGCCAGGAAGGAGCCGCCTACCACCATCACTACGCCGGATGGGAACGTGCAGTGCGGCCACCACGGTTGGGAAGACATCCGCGACCTCCCCGACGGCACGGTCATCGAACAGACCGTCACCGACGACACCCTCCCCAACGGCCCCCACCAGAAAACCCGCCGATACACCGCACCCTTCGCCCTCGCCAACCGCGAAGACGACTACCGCACCGCGTGGGCGTTTTTCGCAGCGGGGGCTGCATCGACATGAACAAGTACTGGGACAGCGTCGGTCACGTCACCCTGGTTGACGGCGCCACG
Source organism: uncultured Chiayiivirga sp. (assembly GCA_934525595.1). Lineage (GTDB taxonomy): Bacteria > Pseudomonadota > Gammaproteobacteria > Xanthomonadales > Xanthomonadaceae > Denitratimonas. The sequence continues at coordinate 161,977 of CAKSZJ010000001.1, forward strand.
GCTGCGGCGTATAAACAGCATAAATAAGCTGTTAAGTCGATAACAGATCAGATATGATCCATGCGCCGGAAGGAAGCTGAATTCGCCACGCCCACGGCCATCCAGACCGCGGGCCATCTGGGGGACCTGGTCCGGCAGGCCCGCCTGGCGCGATCGTGGACGCAGCAGAGCCTTGCCGAACGCGCACGTGTCAGCCTGGCCACGCTCAAGCGCATGGAAGGTGGCGCGGTGGAGGTGTCGCTGGGGGGGTGGCTGGCGGTGTTCGAGAGCCTGGGCCTGCTGCCGCTGCTGGGCAACTTGCGCGATCCGGCTTCTGCCGCCTTGCTGGATGCCACCCGCGCCAAACGGGCGCGGCGCGGCCGGCGTGACGATCTGGATTTCTGAGCCGATGCCTGCGCGCACCGTCTTCATCCACCTGCCTGGTGAAACCCAGGCGGTGCCGGCCGGGCGGCTGACGATGATCGAGCAGGGCCTACAGGTTCAGGCGTCGACCTTCGCTTATGGTCGCCGCTACCTGGGGCGCGCCAATGCCCTGCCGGTCGATCCGGTCTCGCTGGCGCTGGAGGACGAAAGGGACGGCGAGGAGCGCGTGCCCGTCGCCGGCCTGGCTCTGTTCGGCGCGCTGCGCGATGCCACGCCTGACGCCTGGGGACGGCGCGTCATCGAGAACCGCCTGCGGGCGCCACCCGACGGTTTGCCCGAATCGGCGTATCTGGATCAGGCCGGATCGCACCGCGCCGGTGCGTTGGATGTGCGCGAATCGCCAACCAGCACGGCGGTGGACAGCGCGTTGCCGTCGGTCGTCGATCTGCAGCACCTGTTGGACGCCGCAGCACGGGTCGAGGATGGCGAGCCGGTCCCTGCGCACCTGGACGTCTTTTTTGCCGGCGGCCCTTCGGTGGGTGGTGCCCGGCCCAAGGCGGTGGTGACGGCTGACGGCGGGGAGTGGATCGCCAAGTTCCCGGCCAGGAATGATCCCTTCAATGTGCCCCTGATCGAACGCGCCACGCTGGAGTTGGCGCGCGAGGTGGGTCTGGCGGTTCCGCGAACGCGCCTGGAAACCCTGGCGGATGGACGGCAGGTGATGCTGATCGAGCGCTTCGACCGCGAGCGCCTGCCGCAGGGCATCGGTCGTCGCCACATGGTCAGCGCGCTGACGCTGCTGGCGCTGCACGAGCAGGACTCGCCGGATTCGAGCTATGCGGCCATCGCCGATGCTATCGGCGCGTTTGGCGTGAGCGGCCGGATTGCGCCGGATCGCCAGGAGTTGTTCGCGCGGATGGTGTTCAACATTCTGGTCTCCAACGACGACGATCACTTGCGCAACCATGCCTTCCTGTTTGATGCCGGTGGGCAGGGTTGGCGCTTGAGCCCGCTGTACGACGTGGTACCCAAGCCGCAGGTGGCGACCGAACGCATGCTGCATTTGTCGGTGGGTCCGCAGGGGCGCTCGGCCCGATTGGACAACGCAATGGCTGGTGCGGGGCGATTCGGCCTGCTGCCACCGGATGCGGCGCGGATCGTCGATCGCGTCATCGGCGCGGTGCGTGGCTGGCGCGACAGTTTCGAGGCATCGGGTGTATCGGCCCGCGATTGCGAGCGGGTGGCCAGCGCATTCCGGCGCGCCGCCGATATCGGTATGCGCGACGTGGATCGGCAACGCTGAAATCAACCAGGGGTCCCGGGTGCTTCCTTCCATCCTCGCCAGCGAAATCCGCAAGAGCACCCGCAGCTTTCTCGTGTCCGCCTACGAAGCTTCGGACGACTTCTTCCACGGTGTCATGCAGCGCTTCGTGGATCGCGAGCACAGCATCGACAAGGGGCCGTACCTGCAGGTGGGTCTGCCGTTCCGCACGGGGACGGAAGGTGACGGGTTCTTTGGCAGCTTCCGGATGGCGCATGCCGGCTATGCCCATCAGGAAGCCGCCTGGCGCCGGCTTGCGTCTACGCGTGAGGCTGCGAACACGCTGGTTGCCACGGGCACCGGCAGCGGCAAGACCGAGTGCTTCCTGTATCCGGTGCTGGACCATTGCCTGCGCGCGCGACAGGCGGGGCAGGTGCATGGCATCAAGGCCCTGGTGATCTATCCGATGAACGCGCTGGCCTCGGACCAGGCGCGGCGTTTTGCCGAAGTCATCGCCAGTACGCCCGAGTTCAAGGGGCTGCGCGTGGGTTTGTACGTGGGTGGGGGCGGCAAGGCGGGCGGCGAAACGATGATGACGCCGACCTCCGTCATCACCGATCGCGACGCGATGCGCAAGGCGCCGCCGGACGTGCTGTTGACCAACTACAAGATGCTCGATTACCTGCTGGTGCGCCCGAAGGACCGCACGCTGTGGGCGCACAACGGGCCGGACGTGCTGCGCTACGTGGTGGTGGACGAGCTGCACACCTTCGACGGGGCCCAGGGCACGGACCTGTCGCTGCTGCTGCGGCGCCTGCGTGCGCGCCTGCAGACGCCGGACGGACATCTGATCTATGCCGGTACCTCGGCAACCCTGGGCGATGGCGATACGCTGCCGCTGCGCGAGTACGCGCGGCAGATCTTCGCCAGTGAGTTCCCGCCCGAGTCGGTGGTGACCGAGAGCCGCGACAGCGTGTCCGGATTTCTTGGCGACAAGCCGATCGTGCATGTGCTGGATGGGCGTGCCGATCTGGCCCAGCAGTTGGACGCCAGTCGGTACGCGACGCCGGAAGAGGCGATTGCGGCGTGGTTTCCGGTGTTCTTCCCCAGCGAGCCGCTGCCGGCCGATGTGAAGGATCCGGCGTGGCGCTCTGCCCTGGGCGGGTTGCTCAAGCAGCACCTGCTGTTCCACAACCTGTTGCGCTTTCTCGACGACGGAGAGGACGACTGGCCCGGTCTGCAGCAGAAGATGGCGGGGCCGATGCCGGAAGTCGCGCGCGCGCATGCCGGGCAGGTGCTGGATGCGCTGGTGGCCTTGCTGGCCTGGGCGCGGGATGCTTCAGGGCGGCCGCTGGTCAATCTGCGTGTGCAGGTGTGGATGCGCGAGTTGCGGCGAATGGTCGCCAGCGTCACCCCCAAGCGCGATGAGGTGGAGCTGCGCTCGGCCGCCGACCTGAAGGCCGAGGGCGGGGGGCTGAACCTGCCGCTGGTGCAGTGCTCGGAGTGCCGCACCACGGGCTGGTTGGCCCGGCGACCGGCCAACGCACCACGCCTGGATCATGAGCTGGAGATGGTCTACAACGCCTGGTTCCGCGCCGCGCCCGAGGTGGCGCGGCTGTACCCGCGCGAGGGCGTACCCGCACCGCAGTGCGACGCGCGCGGCGTGTATCTGTGCAGCCAGTGCGGCGGTCTGCAGGATGCCGCCGGTGCCTGCGTGTCCTGCGGCCATGACGAGCTGGTGCCGGTGTGGGACATCCTGGAGCAGGGGCAGTCGGTCCGCGACGGGGTGGCTTTCAACTGGCATGAGAAGCGCTGCCCGGCCTGCGGCTCTCGCGACCGGCTGCTGCTGGTGGGTGCACGCAGTGCGACCCTGGGTGCCGAGTTGATCGAGCAGAGCTGGGCCACGCCGTTCAACGACGACAAGAAGCTGATCGCGTTCTCCGATTCGGTGCAGGACGCAGCGCACCGGGCCGGCTTCTTCGGAAGCCGCACCTGGCTCAACAACGTGCGCATGGCGATGGCGCGCGTGTTGGAGGCGAAGGCACAGCCGGTCATCGGCTGGACCGACTTCCTCGCTGCGCTACCCGCATGGTGGCGTGATCCCGACCGGCTCACACCCGAGGCCTTCGTCACCGAGTTCATCGGGCCGAACATGACCTGGCAGCACGAGTGGGACGCGCTGTGCGAATCGGGGCATCTGCCCGCCGGCAGCAGCCTGCTGGAGCGGGTCGGCAAGCGCTTGGCCTGGCAGGCAGTGTCCGAGTTCACCTATCTGGGCAGCCGTGGCCGCACGCTGGACCGCCTCGGCATGGCCACGTTGTCGCCCCCGGCTGACGCGCTCGACGAGGTGGCTGCGGAGCTGGCGGTCAACTTGGCCGAACAGTTCGGTCTGCGTGATCTGCAGGCGGAGACGGTCCTGCACTGGCTGTGGGGCTTCGTGATCCGGCTGCGCCAGCGTGGTGCGGTAAGCCACCCGGAGATGGAGCACTACTTCCGTGAGGGCGGTCTGTTTGCCTTTGCGCGTGGGGGCAGGGAGCTGTGGCTGCCGGGCATGACCCAGTTCGGCCCGCATCCGGTGTTTCTGACCTTGGGAACGCACCGGGACGCGGACCGACTGGTGCAGCAGCGTGGCCGGACCTGGTACCAGGAATGGCTGCTCGTGACCCTGGGGCGCTCGGGCCTGCTGCCGCAGCGCGCCGAGCTTGATCTCTATGGCGCCGCCATCGATGCACTGCTGGCCGATGGCCTGCTGGTTGCAGCCGATGGTGCACCGGGCCGCGCGGTGGCCTTGAATGCCGAACGGCTGGTGCTGGATACGCGCGTCGCCCACCTGCGCTCGGAACGTGGCCGGCGCACGCTGTCGGTGCCGACCGCTCTGGCGGACAAGTTGCAGGGAATGCCATGCCTCGACGCGATGCAGGAAACCTATGCCCGGGTTGAGGTGCCGGGTGGTGCCGGGGACTGGATGGCGCGGCGCTTCCGCGAAGGCGACATCCGCCGCGTGATCTCGGCCGAGCATACGGGCCTGCTGGAGCGGAATGCCCGCGAAGCCTTGGAGATCCGCTTCAAGGCAGCCGGAGATGATGCGAAGCCCTGGTACGAGAACCTGCTGTCAGCCACGCCCACGCTGGAGATGGGCGTGGACATCGGCAGCCTGTCGTCTGTGCTCCTGTGTTCGGTGCCACCTTCGCAGGCCAGCTTCCTGCAGCGCGTAGGCCGTGCCGGCCGGCGCGATGGCAATGCGATGGTGGTGACCCTGGCCGACGGTGCCAGCCCGCACGACCTGTACTTCTACGAACAGCCGCAGGAAATGATGGCCGGGCAGGTCAACCCGCCCGGCGTGTTTCTGCAGGCTGCCGAAGTGCTGCGGCGCCAGTTGCTGGCGTTCTGCATCGATGCCTGGGTGGCGACGGGCATCGCCGATACCGCTTTCCCCGACAAGACCAGCGCCGCGCTGGATGCCATCGACAAGAACGACCCCGGCCGCTTCCCCTACAACCTGCTGGCCTTCATCCAGCAGGACGAGGCGGGGTTGCTCGAGCGCTTCCTCGCCCTGATGGGCCAGGATTTGCATCCGCGGGTGGAGGCTCGACTGCGCGAATACATGTTTGGCGGCACCGACATGGATGGGTTGCGGCTGGGCCTGTTGAAGGTATTGGAAGAGCTGTCGAGGGAGCGGGCGGCACATCGCCACCGCGCGGCCGAGGGCAAGCAGCGGATCACCGCGTTGAAGGCGCAGCCTCAGGACGAGGCCACGCAGCAGCAGATCGGGGAACTGACCCGGGAGCGCGACAAGGCGCTGGAGCTGGCGCGCGAAATTGGCGGTCGCGAATTGCTGGGTACGCTGACCGATGCAGGGCTGATTCCCAACTATGCGTTCCCGGAAGCGGGCGTGGAGCTGAAGTCGATCCTGTGGCGCAAGCGCGGCGATGGCGAAGAAGGCAACGGCGCCTATGTGACCCTGCCTGCGGAGCGCTACGAGCGGCCGGCGTCGTCGGCGCTGTCGGAGTTCGCGCCGGAAAGCCGCTTCTATGCCAACCGCCGCCGCGTGGAGATCGACCAGATCAACATGCAGTTGGCCAAGGCTGAGCAGTGGCGGCTGTGCCCTTCCTGCCATCACGTCGAGAACGTCGAGGTGAGTGGTGATGCCCACCCTGCTTGCCCGCGTTGCGGTGATGCGATGTGGGCCAACGTGTCGCAGAAGCGCACGCTGCTGCGCTTCAAGCAGGCCATGGCCAACGCCCGTGATGATCGATCGCGCATCGACGACAGCTCGGACGATCGTGAGCCACGCTTTTTCGTTCGCCAGTTGCTGGTGGATTTCGAGCCGGGCGAAGTGACGATTGCCTGGAAGCTGGAATCCGACGACATCGCTTTCGGTTTCGAGTTCATTCGTCGGGCCAGCTTCCGCGATATCAACTTCGGCGAGATGGGGCGCAATGGCGAGAGTTTCCGCGTTGCTGACCGCGACTCGGTGCGTCCGGGCTTCAAGCTGTGCAGGCATTGCGGCATGGTGCAGAAGCCGCCCAAGCGCAGGGCACCTGGTCAACCTGCGCCGCCCGCACAGAGCCACGCCCGTGATTGCATGGCCTTTGGCAGTGATGATTCCGACAACATCATCGATTGCCTGTACCTGTACCGGGAGTTTGCCTCCGAGGCCCTTCGCATCCTCGTGCCGTATACGCGCTCTGGGTTGGATGAAACCGTACTTCAGTCGTTCATGGCTGCGCTGCAACTTGGCCTGAAGCAGCGCTTCGGTGGCAAGGTCGACCACCTGCGGATCACGCCGCAGGAGGAGCCGGGCGTGGATGGCGGGCCACGTCGGCAGTACGTGCTGCTCTACGATTCGGTGCCGGGTGGTACCGGTTACCTGCATCAGCTGCTGAGCGAGGATGCCCAGACACTGGGCGAAGTGCTGCAGCAGGCTTATGCCCTGATCCAGGCCTGTCCCTGTCAGAGCGATCCGGACAAGGACGGCTGCTATCGCTGCGTCTACCAGTACCGCCAAGGGCGGGCGATGGCGCAGGTGTCGCACAAGACCGCCGCGAACGTGCTTGGCGAGCTGGTGGGTTCGCTGGACAAGCTCACGCGCGTGGCATCCGTGTCCCAGATCCTGATCAATCCGCACTTTGACTCCGTCCTCGAATCCCGATTCGTGGAAGCGCTGCGCCGCATGGGCGGAGCCAGGGACGCGCAGGGCAACCATGCGTTGCCCGCGGTACGGGTGATGCAGGAGGTGGTGCAGGGCAAGTCCGGCTATCTGCTGGAGGTGGGCGGCGAGCGCTATTGGATGCGGCTGCAGGTCGATCTTGGTCCGGAAGAAGGTGTGGCGGTAAAGACGCGGCCGGACTTCTTGCTGACGCCGGTGCGTTCGACCTCGCCGCGCAGGTCGATCGCGGTGTACGCCGATGGCTGGGCCGATCATCAGAATTGCCTGCGCGAGGATGCGCACAAGCGGTCCGCGCTCGTGGCCAGCGGCCGCTACTGGGTGTGGTCGGTGACGTGGACGGACGTGGAGGCAGCGCTTGCCAGCGGGCTGGAGACCGACCTTGATCTTCAGGTCGGACATGCCCGTCTGGACGCGGGACATGCGCTGGTTGCGCAGGCTTCGCTGGCGTTGGGTGTCCCTGCGGCGGACCGGAACGAACATGCCGTGGCGGGCCTGTTGCGATGGCTGGCGATGCCCTGTGCGGAAGGTGAGGACACGGGCCTTGCGCGACTGCAGCGCCAGGCGGCGATGCTGGCAGCGCGCCTGATCGTACCACCGGGATCCGGCGATCAGGCGGTTGCCTCGCAGGCCCTGCAGGACGTGGCAGCGGCCTTGCCGGACGGATGCCAGGACCATCCTCCAGGCGCGGCTCTGGCCTTGTCGCGCGAAGCGACTCGCGCCGCTACCTTCTGCTATGCCTGGCCCAGGGCCTTCATGGGCAAGACCTTCGACGCCGGGTTTGGCGGAGTGCGGCTTTCCCCGGATCTGGCGGGTTCGGCGGAGGAGCTCAAGCAGGGCTGGCGTGAGTGGCTGGCGCTCTACAACCGTGTCCAAGTGTTGCCGAACACGTATCTGCTGGAAACGACAGGGATGCTGCACGGTGACTATGCCGCGCTGGTGCCCGACGTGGGTGCAAGCGCTGCCGGTGTGGTGGTAGCTGGCGCCGGCAGTGATCCGTGGTATCCCCTGAAGCAGCTGGCCCTCGACGAGCTACATGCGGGGCTCGACCAGCTGCGGGACGCGGACGCGCCGTTGCCGGATCATGTGGGCTACGAACTGGCCTCCTCTTCGGGTGACGTCGTTGCCGAAGGCGAGCTCGCGTGGGAGGGTGTCCGGCTGATTGTGCTTGCTGCACACCAAGGCGACATGCGTGCAGCGTGGGAGGCGGCGGGTTGGACAGTGGTCGATGCCGATGGGCCTGGATGGCCTGGGCTGGTTCTGGACAAGACAAGGAGTGAAGGATGAGCATCGCACCACGAGTCGCGCTGTCGCAGGACTTTCTGCTGAAGCTGGGCAAGCTGCCCTCGGCCGTGCACGCACGGATCGTCAAGTGGGCGCTGAAGTTCCAGCAGGATCCGATGTCGCCGGGCATCAACTACGAAACCATCAAGGCCGCCCGCGATCCGAACCTGCGATCGGTCAGGATCGACCAGGATTGGCGGGGCATCGTCTTCAAGCCGGACAAGGGGGATCTCTACATCCTGCTCCACGTCGACCATCACGACGAAGCCTACCGTTGGGCCGAGCGACGCAAGATGGCGGTGAACCCTGTGACGGGTGCGCTGCAGTTGGTGAGTCTGGAGGCGGTGGAGGCGCTGGAGCCGGAGTCGGTGGCTTCGGAGCCGGCCGCGGAACCCGTGGTAGGCGCCTCTCCGGGTGAGGTCCGCGCTGAGCCACGTGTTGTGCCCTTGTTCGCCGGCGTGTCCGACGAGGCGCTGGTGCAGCTCGGAACGCCGGTGGAGCTGCTGCCGTTCGTCCGCCGGGTACGCAGTGAACCGGAGCTGGATGGGATCCAGGCACAGCTTCCGGTGGAGGCCTATGAAGGCCTGTTCCTGGTGGCCGCGGGCGATACCGTCTCGCAGGTGCTGCACGAACGCGAGACGCGCGTTGACCGCCGCTACGACGACAGCGACTATGCCGCGGCGCTGGACTCGGCCGAGAGCCAGTCCCGTTTCGTGGTGGTGACGAGCGATGCGGAGATGACCGCGATCCTCAACGCACCGCTGGCGCAGTGGCGCGTGTTCCTGCATCCGGTGCAGCGCAAGCTGGCTGTGGGAGATCGCAGCGGTCCTGTGCGGATCCTGGGTGGTGCCGGTACGGGCAAGACCGTGCTGGCGCTGCACAGGGCCAAGTGGCTCGCCAAGAACCGCTCGCCTGACGGGCAGAAGGTCCTGTTCACCACCTTCACCCGCAATCTCGCCCTGGATGTGGAACAGAACCTCAGGTCCCTGTTCCTGGACGACCCGGATCTGGCCAAGGTCGAAGTGTGCAACCTGGACCGCTGGGTCTACCGGTTCCTGCGCCAGCGCAACTATGAGCACAGGATCATCTACAAGCGCGACGACGAGGCCTGGGGGCGTGCCCTGCAGATTGCGTCACCGGAAGTGGGACTGGACGAGGCCTTCTACGCCGACGAGTGGGACCAGATCATTTCGGCGCAGGGCGTGGACAGTCTGGACGAGTACCGCCGGGTCAGCCGGATTGGGCGCAAGTCCATCCTGTCCCGGAGCAAGCGCGATCTGGTGTGGCCCGTGTTCGAAGAGTATCGGGCCCAGCTCAGCGCAAAGCGCATGAAGGATGTGGATGACGCGTATCGCGATGCGGCACAGTTGCTGGCCGAAAAGCCTGGCTCTCCCTATTCGGCGATCGTGGTCGATGAAACCCAGGACTTCGGGCCGCAGGCGTTGAGGCTGATCCGGGCCATGGTTCCGGCCGGAAACAACGATCTGTTCTTCGTTGGTGATGGCCACCAGCGCATCTACTCCAAGCACAAGGCAGTCTTGGGTCGCTGTGGTATCGACATCCGGGGGCGCTCGCGCAAGCTGTATCTCAACTACCGGACGACCGACGAGATTCGAAGCCTGGCCGTGGCGCTGCTGGAAGGGCGCGAGATTGATGACCTGGACGGCGGCAGTGACGACAATCGCCGCTACAAGTCGCTCTCGCATGGGCCGGTACCCGAAGTGCTGGAGTCCGGAAATGTGGATGAGGCTGTTGGGCTTGCCGTCGAGCGGGTGGTGGACTGGATGGCTGAGCCGGAGTCGCCCACCGTGTGCGTGATGGCGCCGACCATCCGCCTGCGCGATGAGGTGGCCCGAGCGCTGGGCAAGCAGGGCATTGAAACGACCACCATCGAGGCGGACAGCATTGATTCGGCTGAATCCTCCGCTGTCCGCGTGTCTACGATGCATCGGGCGAAGGGGCTTGAGTTCGATCGCGTTGCGGTGCTGGCACAGTCGGCTGGAATGAGCGAAGACGACCTGGCGCATCTGGTTTACGTATCGCTGACCCGGGCGAAGACGGTGGCGCTCCTGGTTCGATAGGAGGACTTGTGCGGTTGGGTCTCTGTAGGCTGAATTTTCAAGAGCCCTCCCGCTGTTATGAAGCTATGGAGTGCAGTCGTTTTAGTGCGGAGGAACCGCACGCGTTATCGCTACAGCGTCGATGTGCGCATCCGTCGAACTTGCAAAGAAAAAGGGCCGCCTTTCGGCAGCCCTGAAGTTTTTTCTTGTTGTTCTGGCGTCCCCACGGGGATTCGAACCCCGGTCGCAACCGTGAAAGGGTTGTGTCCTAGGCCTCTAGACGATGGGGACGTAAGGAGGTGGTGGAGCTAATCGGGATCGAACCGATGACCTCTACAATGCCATTGTAGCGCTCTCCCAGCTGAGCTATAGCCCCACATGCCGGAAAGACGACCATTCTAGGCCTTGATCCTGGATTCGTCAAGCACTTTGCGGGCAGTGCGATGGTCGGTTTTTCCGAAGGGTTCGCCGTTGCGGCTTTTCCCTTTCAATCGTCCGGGTTTCCGGAGGCGGCCCGAGGCGCATCGGCCTGGAACAGGGCGGGAGGCGCTGCATCTGGCTGCAGCGTGAAGGGCGAGTGTCCCTGCAGGCCTAGGTAGTCCAGCCATTTGCCCAGGAAGGTGTTCATGCGCAGGCGGTGGCCGAGCAGGGGGGCCGGTTCCGGGTTCAGGCCGAGTGCGTCCTGCCAGCGCCGGCCCACGTAGCAGTGCGTGACTTCGACCAGCCGTGCGTCGCGGTAGAGCCGCAGGAAGGCCGAGGGATCCGGCTCTCCGGTCAGCGGGTCGCGCAGCGCGTAGGAGAGGCGGAACAGCGTGGTGTAGCGGTGCCGTTCAAGCACGTGCAGGTGCAGATCCAGCCCGTCATCCACGCTCGAACGCCAGTGCGGATGCGCGCCGTGCGGCTGGAACAGGCGTTCGAACCGTTCGAAGTTTTCCGAATACAGCGCCATCAGATAGCCGAAGCGGCTGAGGCCGGGGACGGCTGTCTGCGCGGGGGGTGAAAGCAGCGAAGGCATGGGTCTCAGAACAGGTGACGGTCGATGTTGAAGTGCGACATCACCTTGCTCGCGATCTCCTCGATGGAGGTGTGGGTGGTGCTGAGCGAGGGCAGGTTTTCCTGCCGGAACAGGGCTTCGGCAGCCTGGACCTCACGCTGGCAGGTTTCCAGCTTTGCATAGCGGCTGTCCGGGCGGCGCTGCTGGCGGATCTGGTGCAGGCGCACGGGATCGATGGTCAGGCCGAAGAGTTTGTGGCGGTGCAGGCGCAGGCGGCGCGGCAGCTCGCCGCCTTCGAGGTCTTCCTCGGTCAGCGGGTAGTTGGCGGCGTTGACGCCGAAGTGCAGCGCAAGGTAAAGGCAGGTGGGCGTCTTGCCCGAGCGCGAGACGCCCACGAGGATCACGTCGGCCTCCTCGTAGTGCGGTGCCACGCCGTCGTCGTGGCTGAGCGCGTAGTTGGTGGCGTTGATGCGTGATTCGTACTTGTCGTAGTCGGTCATGCTGTGCGCGCGTCCGACCGAGGGGCGACGCGTGCTCCCCAGCTCGTTTTCCAGCGGCAGGATGAAGGGCGCGAACACGTCCATCATCAGCGCGCCGCTCTCCGCGAGGGCGGCGGAAATGGCGCTGTCCACCACCGTGTTGACCACGATCGGGCGCAGCCCGATGCGCTCGCCGGTCTCGCGAACGCGCTGCGCCGCGTGGCGCGCCTTGGATTCGGTGTCGATGAAGGGAAAGCGCTGGGTGGCGAAGGCCACGTCGGGGAACTGGGTCAGGAGGCTGGTGCCTATGGTTTCGGCGGTGATGCCGGTGCCATCGGAGACGAAAAAGACGGGACGCTGCGCGCTCATGCGGGTTCCTCGAAGGCGGATGCGGACAGTGTATCGGGAGCGGCAGTCCGTCCGGGCGGTTCGGGACGAAGCTTGCGCCATGACGACGAAGGGGCGTGCCCGGACCGTCCCGCAAACCTTGTAAGCCTCCTTTGTGCCCCGCACAATACCGGGTCCGACCCTTTTTTCACCCGTTCCGGAGCCAACGCGTGATTTCACACATCCTGTGGCTGCACGACCTGCGCCTGACCGACCTTGCCCAGGTGGGCGGCAAGAATTCCTCGCTCGGCGAGATGATCGGCAACCTCGCCAAGCTGGGTGTCTCGGTTCCCGGCGGATTCGCCACCACGGCCGAAGCCTTTGCCGAATTCATTGCCTACAACCACTTGCACGAGCGCATCTACGAGCGGCTCGCGACGCTGGATGTGGAAGACGTGCCGGCGCTGGTGGCGGCGGGTGCGGAAATCCGCGGCTGGGTGATCGATGCGCCGCTGCAGCCTGCGCTCGATGCGGCCATCCGCGACGCCTACGCGACGCTGTGCGCCGAGAATGGCGGCGGCGAGGTGTCGGTGGCGGTGCGCTCCTCGGCCACGGCCGAAGACCTGCCCGACGCCAGCTTCGCCGGCCAGCAGGAGACCTATCTCAACGTCACCGGCGCCGATGACGTGGTGCACAAGGTCAAGGAAGTCTTCGCGAGCCTCTACAACGATCGCGCCATCGCCTATCGTGTGCACCACGGCTTCAGGCACGAGGACGTGTTCCTGTCCGCCGGCGTGCAGCTCATGGTGCGCTCGGACATCGGCGCCTCGGGCGTGCTGTTCACCCTTGATACCGAGTCGGGCTTCCGCGACGTGGTGTTCGTCACCGCCAGCTATGGCCTGGGCGAGACCGTGGTCCAGGGCGCGGTCAATCCCGACGAGTTCTACGTCTACAAGCCCACGCTGCGTGCCGGCAAACAGGCCGTGGTGCGCCGTCAGATCGGCACCAAGCAGATCCGCATGGTCCATTCCGATGCGACGGGCGAGCGGGTGAAGATGGAGGACACGCCGCTGGAGCTGCGCCGTCGTTTTTCCATCACCGATGCCGAGGTCGAGGATCTGGCGCGGCAGTCGCTGATCATCGAGGAGCACTACGGTCGCCCGATGGATATCGAGTGGGCCAAGGATGGGCACAGCGGCAAGCTCTTCATCGTGCAGGCGCGCCCGGAAACGGTGAAGTCGCGCGCCCGCGCCACGCAGATCGAGCGCTACAGCCTCAATGGCAAGAGCGAGGTGCTGGCCCAGGGCCGCGCCATCGGCCAGAAGATCGGTGCCGGCACCGCGCGCGTGGTGCGCTCGCTCGATGAAATGGCGAAGTTCCAGCCCGGCGACGTGCTGGTGGCCGACATGACCGACCCCGACTGGGAGCCGATCATGAAGCGCGCCGCCGCGATCGTCACCAACCGCGGCGGGCGCACCTGCCACGCCGCGATCATCGCGCGCGAGCTGGGCGTGCCGGCGGTGGTGGGCTGCGGTGACGCCATGAGCACCATTCCCGACGGTGCCGAGGTGACGGTGTCCTGTGCCGAAGGCGACACCGGCCACATCTACGCCGGCAGGCTGGAGTTCGAGGTGACCACGGCGGATCTTGAAAACATGCCGCCGGCGCCGCTCAAGATCATGATGAACGTGGGCAACCCCGAGCGCGCCTTCGATTTTTCCCAGCTGCCCAACCAGGGCATCGGGCTGGCGCGGCTGGAGTTCATCATCGCGCGCCAGATCGGCATCCACCCGCGCGCGCTGCTGGAGTACGACAGACAGCCGGCCGAGATCAAGGCGAAGATCGACGAGATGAGCGCCGGCTATGCCGATCCGGTGTCGTTCTACGTGGATCGCCTGGCCGAAGGCATCGCCACCCTGACGGCAGCCTTTGCGCCCAACCCGGTGATCGTGCGGCTGTCGGACTTCAAGTCCAACGAATACGCCAACCTCGTGGCCGGCAGGCAGTACGAGCCGCACGAGGAAAACCCGATGATCGGCTTCCGCGGTGCCAGCCGCTACGTGCACCCGGAATTCCGCGACTGCTTCGCGCTGGAATGCCGCGCGGTGAAGAAGGTGCGCGAGGAGATGGGCCTGGACAACTGCTGGGTCATGATTCCCTTCGTGCGCACCCTGGACGAGGGCCGGGCGGTGATCGACACCCTTGCCGCCAATGGCCTGAAGCAGGGCGAGAACGGGCTCAAGGTCATCATGATGTGCGAGCTGCCGTCGAACGCGCTGCTGGCCGACGAGTTTCTCGACATCTTCGACGGCTTCTCGATCGGTTCCAACGACCTGACCCAGCTCACCCTGGGCCTGGACCGTGATTCGGGCATCGTCGCCCACCTTTTCGACGAGCGCGATCCGGCGGTCAAGAAACTCTTTTCGATGGCGATCCAGACCGCCAAGCGCCGCGGCAAGTACGTGGGCATCTGCGGCCAGGGCCCGAGCGATCATCCCGACCTTGCCGAGTGGCTGATGCAGCAGGGCATCGAGTCGGTGTCGCTCAATCCCGACACCGTGGTCGATACCTGGCTGCGACTGGCGAAGCTGAAGGCCGCGGGCTGATCGTTCCGGCCCGCGTCGGCCAACGGAAACGGGCACCACGCGGTGCCCGTTTCAGTCTCCGCTGTCCGGAGGGCGGAGGGGTTCGCGCACCGCCAGCCGCAGGTGCGCGGTGCCATCGCTGATGCGCTCCAGGACAAATCCCAGGCGTAGATAAAGCGCCTTCGCGGGGTTTTCCTCGTAGACCCGCAGGCGCACGAGGCGATAGCCGCGTTGCGCCGCCAGTTCCACGCTCTGGCGCACCGCCCAGGTGCCGATGCCGCGACGCTGGAACGCCGGCAGGAGCTGGAGATCGCGCAGACCCAGGGCCTCGGCTTCGGGCATCAGCCGCAGCAGGCCGGCGCGCCGTCCGTCGGCCTCGATCATGTGGTTCTCGAACGCCTCCCAGCTTTCCCGGAAGCGTGCCGGCGTCCACGCGATGCCGCGCGCGGCAAGATACGGCGCCATGTTCGCGCGGCTGAGCGTTTCGCAGAAATCGCGCTCGGCATCCTTCGCGGGTCGCAGCGCCAGACGCACTTCAGCCGCTCAGCGCCTGGAGCAGATCGTTCCACAGGTCTTCGACGTGCTCGATGCCGACCGACAGGCGCAGCAGGCCCGGGGTGATGCCGGCGGCGGCGCGGGCGTCTTCGGGCACCATGCGGTGGGTGAGGCCGGCGGGATGCTGGATCAGGCTGTCGGTGGAGCCCAGGCTGACCGCAGCGGTCATGACCCTTACCCGAGCCATGACGCGTGCCGCGGCGTCGTGCCCGCCGCGGACTTCGAACGCCATGAGGGAGCCGGGGCCGCTCATCTGCGTGCCGATGAGGTGGCCGCCGCGCGCGCCCGGAAGGCCGGGATAGAACATCTTGCTCACGGCAGGATGGGCGGCCAGGCGCGCGGCCAGTTCGCGCGCGTTGGCCTGCGCGGCTTCGACGCGCAGCGCCAGCGTGGGCAGGCCGCGGTGCAGCAGGTAGGCGGCCAGCGGATGCAGCAGCGCACCGGTGGCCGCGCGCATCGTGCGCAGCGGGGCGGCGTGGGCTTCATCGCAGCACACCACGCCGGCGATCACGTCACCGTGGCCGCCGAGGAACTTGGTGGCGCTGTGCCAGACGTAGGTGGCGCCCAGCTCCGCCGGGCGCTGCAGCACCGGGGTGGCGAAGGTGGAGTCCACCAGTACGGGTACTGCGCCGGCGGCGGCGACCGTGGCGCGGATGTCGATGAGGTCCAGCGTCGGGTTGGACGGGGTTTCGATGATGACCAGCGCGGTGTCGGGACGCAGACGCGCGGCGACCTGGCCCGCATCGGTGATGAATTCGGCTTCCACGCCGCATAGGCCGCTGCCAAGGAGATGATCGGAGGTGCCGTACAGCGGCCGCACCACCAGCACGTGGCGGCCGTGCCGGCTTCGCTCCATCAGTACGGCAGTGAGCGCCGCCATGCCCGAAGCATAGGCCACGCAGGCGGCGGTTCCCTCCAGCGCCGCGATGGCGCTTTCGGTGCGCGCCACCGTGGGATTGTGCAGCCGGGCGTAGATCGGGTTGGCGGCGCTGGGTTCGCCGGCGATCAGCGCGTCGAAGCTGGCGCTGCCGGCATCCAGATCGGCGATCGGATAAGTCGTCGACAGGTCGATCGGCGGGGCGTGCACGCACAGGCGGTTGAAGTCTTCGCGGCCGGCGTGGACGGCGGTGGTCTGGAAACGGTGCATGGCGAACTCCTGGCGAAAATCCTGCGGCATGCTAGAACAGCATTCGCTGTAATGGCACAGTGCCGAAGAATATTTCCGGAATGGCCTCATGGATCATGCTTGATCGAATCGACTACGCGCTTTTGCGCCTGCTGCGGAAGAATGCTCGGCTGCCCAACAAGGATCTGGCGGAAAAGGCCGGTGTAGCGCCTTCCACGGCGCTCGAACGCGTGCGCCGGATGCGCGAGGAGCGGGTGCTGCTGGGCTACCACGCCGAGATCGCGCCCGAGGCGATCGGTGTGGGCCTGCAGGCGATGGTGTCGGTGCGCCTGGCGCGGCACACGCGCGCGCTGGTGGACGGATTCCACCGTCACCTGCTGTCGCTGCCCGAGGTGATGGCCTGCTACCACGTTGCCGGCGCCGACGATTTCCTCGCGCACGTTGGGGTGCGCGACAGCGAGCATCTGCGCAGCTTCACCCTCAGCGCCTTTACCGAGCGCGAGGAAGTGGCGCACATCGAGACGCGGCTGATCTTCGAGTTCCGGCGCAACGTGGACCTGCCGCCCGGCGCACCCGGCGACGCGGAGTGATCGGCTGGGGAGGCGCGGGCGCCGGAGCTCCGTACCGTGCTTCAGTCGATGCCGTGCCGCAGCCAGTTGAGCGCCTGGCCCTCGTCGCCGAACACGGCGGCGATGATGCCCTGGTCGCGCGCGCGCATGGCGATGAGCTCCTGCACGGAGCGGTTTACCAGGCCGCGATCCACGAACGCCACGCGGCAGCCGATGAAGTCGAGCTTCAAAAGCTCGTCGGCCATGCTCAGGGTGACCTCGGCGCGCGTGCTATCGGCGAGGTTCTCGACGACCAGCAGCCGCGTGGCGCCGAGGCGGAGCCGTTCTTGGACGATGGCCTTCCAGTAGGCGATGGAGACATCGAAGCTGTCGTGCGGGCCTTCCACCTGCGCGCGCAGGACGCCCGACACGAAGCTGAAATGGATCTCGAAACCATTTCCGAGGTAAACGTGTCTGGAGCTCAAGGGCGGGCGGCCACGGCAGGTGTGGAGTGAGCATGGGCGTCATCGCGGCAGCGCCGCCGACGTCCGTTCATGGCCGCACTATGCCCCAAACAGGGTACGGCTGAGAACCCCGTCACAGGATCTTCAGCGGAATCCCCGCGATCCGCGCCTGCCATTCGCGCGGGCCGGTCTCGTGCACCGACGTGCCCTGAGAATCCACTGCAACAGTGACCGGCATGTCCTTGACTTCAAACTCGTAAATGGCCTCCATGCCCAAGTCCTCGAAGCCCGCCACGCGGGCTGCGCGGATCGCCTTGGAGACCAGATAGGCCGCGCCACCCACCGCCATCAGGTACACCGACTGGTGCTTGCGGATGGCATCCAGCGCCACCGGCCCGCGCTCGGCCTTGCCGATCATGCCCAGCAGGCCGGTGGCGGAAAGGACCTGCTCGGTGAACTTGTCCATGCGGGTGGCGGTGGTCGGGCCGGCCGGCCCGACGACCTCGTCGCGCACCGGATCCACCGGACCGACGTAGTAGATGAAGCGCCCCGCCAGATCGACCGGCAGCGGCTCGCCGCGGTTGAGCATGTCCACCATGCGCTTGTGGGCGGCATCGCGGCCGGTGAGCATCCTGCCGTTGAGCAGCAGCACCTCGCCCGGCTTGAAGGTCTGCACTTCCTCGCGGGTGATCGTGTCCAGGTTCACCCGGCGCGCGTTCTGCGGGCTGTAGGTGAGCGTGGGCCAGTCTTCCAGCGAGGGCGGATCGAGCGCCACCGGGCCGCTTCCGTCCAGGGTGAAATGGGCGTGGCGGGTGGCCGCGCAGTTGGGGATCAGCGCCACCGGCAGGTTGGCGGCATGGGTCGGGAAGTCCTTGATCTTGACGTCCAGCACCGTGGTCAGCCCGCCCAGGCCCTGCGCGCCGATGCCCAGCGCATTGACCTTCTCGAACAGCTCGATGCGCATTTCCTCGATACGATTCTGCGGGCCGCGCGCGATCAGCGCCTGGATGTCGATTTCCTCCATCAGCGACTCCTTGGCCAGCAGCATCGCCTTCTCGGCGGTGCCGCCGATGCCGATGCCGAGCATGCCCGGCGGGCACCAGCCCGCGCCCATGGTCGGCACGGTCCTGAGCACCCAGTCGACGATGGAATCGGACGGATTGAGCATCGCGAACTTCGATTTCGCCTCCGAGCCGCCGCCCTTGGCCGCGACGATCACGTCGAGCTTGTCGCCGGCGACGATCTTGACGTTGATGACGCAGGGCGTGTTGTCTTTCGTGTTGATGCGCTTGCCGGCCGGATCGGCCAGCACGCTGGCGCGCAGCCGGTTGTCCGGGTGGCTGTAGGCGCGGCGCACGCCCTCGTTGACCGCATCTTCCAGCGAGCCGGTGAAGCCTTCCCAGCGCACCTCCATGCCCACGTCGAGGAATACGGTGACGATGCCGGTGTCCTGGCAGATCGGGCGATGACCCTCGGCGCACATGCGCGAATTGATCAGGATCTGCGCCATCGCCTCCTTGGCTGCGGGCGATTCCTCGCGCTCGTAGGCCGCGGCGAGGCTCTTGATGTAATCGACCGGGTGGTAGTAGCTGATGTACTGCAGCGCGTCGGCGATGGATTGGATCAGGTCGTCCTGCTTGATGGAGGTCACGGCTGCCGGAGTGGTGGCTTTTGGGGCCGGGGAGTTTACGATGGCGGCGAGCGCCGGGCATCCCGTTTTCGTGCAAGGCAGGCCGGATCGGCGCGCGACGCCTGCACCAGACCATGGAGAACGCAATATGGCTTCCGAGGAATCCGGCGCCGGCCTCACGTCATCCTGCGCGACCTGCGCAGCGCGGTCGGTGAACTGTTCACTGGCGGCAAGCTGCCCAAGGAGCGCGAATTGCCGGTCGAAGTGCTGTTCGGGCTGATCGGCTACGTGGCCAAGGCGGACAGCATCGTGACCAGCCACGAGGCCGAGTTCGTCAACGCGGTGATGAAGGACATGGAGCTTCCCAGCGGTGGCTTGGCGCTGGCCAACGCCGCCTTCGAGCGTGGGCGGATGCGCCAGATCGACCTGGCGCACGAGGCGCGCCGCATCCAGGAGATCCACCCGGCCGGCTCCAGCGAACTGCTGCGCTGGCTTGATCTCCTGGTCGGGGTGGCGATGGCCGATGGCCGCCTCTTTCCGCGCGAGCGCGCCACGCTGGAGGACGTGGGGGCGGCACTGGGCTTCAGCGCCGAAACCGTGCGCCTGCGGCTTGCGGACGTGGGCGCGCGTTGAAACCGTCGGCCGCCGAGCGCCAGACGCTGCGCCAGCGGGTCTCGGCGCTGCGCAATCTGGCGCCGTTCCTGCGCCAGATCTGGGAAACCAGCGCGCCGCTGACGCTTGCCACGGTGGCGCTGCGCCTCGCGCGCGCCGTGCTGCCCGTGGCCATGCTCTACGTCGCCAAGCTCATCATCGACGAGGTGATCGGGCTCGCCGGCGGGACGTTCGATGGCGGATTGCGCGACGCCTGGGGCAGCGGCGCGCTGGATCACCTGGCGCTGCTGCTGGCCAGCGAGTTCGGCCTGGCGCTGGCGTCGGACCTGCTCGGTCGTGCCACAGGCTTCGTCGATGCGGTGCTGTCCGAACGCTACGCCAACCTCGCCAGCGTGCGGCTCATGGAGCACGCCGCGACGCTGGATCTTGAGGATTTCGAAGACGCCGATCTTCAGGATCGGCTGGAACGCGCGCGGCGCCAGACCATGGGCCGCAGCCCGCTGCTGGGCCAGCTCTTCGGCCAGGCCCAGGATGCCGTCACCGTGATCGCCTTCGGTGTCGGACTGGCGGCCTACGCGCCCTGGCTGATCGGGCTGATCCTGGTCGCGCTGCTGCCCGCGTTCCTGGGCGAGATGCATTTCAACGCGCAGGGCTACGCGCTCAATTTCCACTGGACCCCCGAGCGGCGCGAGCTGGATTACGTGCGCCAGACCGGTGCCAGCGTGGAAACCGCCAAGGAGGTGAAGATCTTCGGGCTCGCGCAGTTCCTGATCGCGCGCTACCGGCACTTGGCCGACACCTTCCATCGCGCCAATCGCGCCTTGGCCGCGCGCCGCGCGCTGTGGGGCGGCGCGCTCTCGCTGCTGGGCACCGCCGGCTACTACACCGCCTACGCCTACCTGGCCTGGCGCACGGTGCACGGCGACTTCACGGTCGGCGATCTGACCTTCCTCGCCGGCTCCTTCCTGCGCCTGCGCTCGCTGCTCGAAGGGCTGCTGAGCGGCTTCTCGCAGGTGGCCAACCAGGCGCTGTTCCTCGACGACCTGTACTCGTTCTTCGAGATCCGCCCGGAAATCCTCTCGCGTCCCGGCGCGCGCGCGATGCCCCAGCCGATCCGCGAAGGCTTCACGTTCGAGAACGTGGGCTTCCGTTACCCCGGCACCGAGCGCTGGGCGGTGCGCGGGCTCACGCTGCGGATCGGCGCTGGCGAATCGATTGCGCTGGTGGGCGAGAACGGCGCAGGCAAGACCACCCTGGTCAAACTGCTGGCGCGCCTCTACGACCCGGACGAAGGGCGCATCCTGCTCGACGGGGTGGACCTCCGCGACTATGACCTTGACGCACTGCGCGCCCACGTCGGGGTGATCTTCCAGGATTTCGTGCGCTACCACCTCAGCGCCGCCGACAACATCGCCGTGGGCCGGATCGAGGCGCGGGACGACCGCGCGCGCATCGAGGAGGCCGCACGCCGCAGCCTGGCCGACGCGGTGATCGCGAAACTTCCCGGCGGCTACGAGCAGATGCTCGGCAAGCGTTTCGGCAGCGGCGTGGATCTTTCGGGCGGCGAATGGCAGAAGCTCGCGATCGCGCGCGCCTACATGCGCCAGGCCCAGGTGATGATCCTGGACGAACCCACCGCCGCGCTCGATGCGCGCGCGGAGTTCGAGGTGTTCCAGCGCTTCCGCGAGCTCTCGGAAGGGCGCACCACGGTGCTGATTTCCCATCGCTTTTCCACCGTGCGCATGGCTGATCGCATCCTCGTCCTGCGCCAGGGCAGCGTGATCGAACAGGGCGATCACGACTCGCTGCTGGCGGCGGGCGGCCTCTATGCCGAGCTCTTCGGCCTGCAGGCCGAAGGCTATCGCTGAGCCGCGCCACGCTGGCCCGGGGGCTGCCGCTGCGCGATAATCGGGCGATGAGCATTCCCATCAAGTCACCCGAAGACATCGAAAAGATGCGCGTGGCCGGCCGCCTCGCGGCCGACGTGCTGCGCGTGGTCGAACCCCACGTGATGGCCGGCGTCAGCACCGCCGAGCTGGACCGCATCTGCCACGACCACATCGTCAACGTGCAGAAGGCCATCCCGGCCAACATCGGCTACGGTGGCGGGCACGGGCGCATCCCGTTCCCCGCGACCACCTGCACCTCGGTCAACAACGTGATCTGCCACGGCATCCCGAGCGACAGCAAGCTGCTCAAGGACGGCGACATCCTCAACATCGACGTCACCGTCATCAAGGACGGCTGGCACGGCGACACCAGCCGCATGTACATCGTCGGCAGGCCCTCGGTGCTGGCCCAGCGCCTGGTGGACGTGACCCGCGAGGCCATGTTCCGCGGCATCCGCGCGGTGCGCCCGGGCGCGCACCTGGGCGACATCGGCCACGCGATCCAGAGCTATGCCGAATCCGAGCGCTTCTCGGTGGTGCGCGAGTACTGCGGCCACGGCATCGGGCAGGTCTACCACGACGAGCCCCAGGTGCTGCACTACGGGCAGCCGGGCACCGGGCCGGTGCTGAAGAAGGGCATGGTGTTCACCATCGAACCGATGATCAATGCCGGCGCACGGCACTCGCGCCTGCTGCCGGACGGCTGGACCGTGGTCACCAAGGACCGCTCGCTCTCGGCGCAGTGGGAGCACACCGTCGCGGTCACCGACGACGGCTTCGAAATCCTCACCCGTATTCCTGGCGACGACAACGACGCATGAGCCAGGCCGCGCCGGAGCCGGAGTTTACCGACGACGGCGATGCCGAGGCCTGGAAGCAGGCCGCGCGCGATGCGCTGGAGGACGGTGCGCGCCGCCTTGCCGAGGCGTTCGATCGCGAGGAGGACGTGGATCGCCTGCTGGCGCGCCGCGCCAAGACCGTGGATCGCCTCGTGGTGGCGGCCTGGGAGCACAGTTTTTCCGGCGCTCCCGGCCTGGCGCTGGTCGCCACCGGCGGCTACGGGCGCGGCGAGCTGTTTCCGTATTCGGACGTGGATTTGCTGGTGCTGGCCGAGGCCGAGAGCCAGCGCGACCAGCGCGAAGCCATCGAGCGCTGGTTCGCCCTCCTGTGGGACATCGGTCTGGCGCCCGGCCACGCGGTGCGCAGCGTGGCCCAGTGCGTGGAGGCTGCGCGTGCCGATGTCACGGTGGCCACGGCGATTCTCGAAGCCCGCCCTCTGGTGGGCGACAGCGCCGCGCTGACGCGCCTGCTGGTCGCGATGCGTGCGCCGGACCTGTGGCCGGCCGAGCCGTTCCTCGACGCCAAGCGCGCCGAGTGGCGCGGCCGCCACGCGCGTTTCAACGACACCGCCTACAACCTTGAGCCCAACATCAAGGATGGCCCGGGCGGGCTGCGCGACATCCACGCGCTCGGCTGGCTGGCCAAGCGGCTGTTTGGGGTGCGCGGGCTGGAGGACCTGGTGCCTCTGGGCGTGCTGGGGGCGGATGAGTTCCGCGTGCTCGATACCCATCGGCGCGCGCTGTCGCGGCTGCGCTACGGGCTGCACCTTGTGGCAGGACGGCGCGAGGAGCGCCTGCTGTTCGATTACCAGAAGATCCTGGCCGCGCGCCTGGGCCTGCGCGACGAGCATCGCGAGAACCTTGCGGTTGAGCAGTTGATGCAGGGCTTTTTCCGCAGCGCCGCACTGGTCACCCGCCTGGGCGACCGGCTGCTGCAGCGTTTCGATGAAAGCCTGCGCGAGACCGAAGCTCCGGTGGGCATCGACGCCGATTTCGTGCGCATCGGCCAGAGCCTGGCGCTGCGCGATGCCGCATTGCTGCAGCGTCGTCCGATAACCATCCTGCGCCTGTTTCGCGTCTGGCAGCAGCATCCCGAACTCACCACCCTGCATTCGGCGACCGCGCGCGCGCTGGGCGAGTCGCTGGAGTGCATCGACGATGCGTTCCGTGCCAACGAAGCGGTGAGGGCACTGTTCCTCGACCTGCTGCGCGATCGCCAGGCGGTGCCCACGCTCGAACGCATGGCGCGCCTTGGCGTGCTGGGCCGCTATCTGCCGGCGTTCGGCCGCGTGGCCGGGCGCATGCAGTACGACCTGTTCCATGCCTATACCGTGGACGAACACACCCTGGCGGTGCTGCGCAACATCGAAGGGTTTTCGCGTCCCGAGTCCATCGAGCGCTTCGCGCTGGGGCATGAGCTGTGGCAGCAGCTGCGCAAGCCCGAGCTGCTGGTGCTGGCCGGGCTGTTCCACGACATCGCCAAGGGCCGCGGCGGCGATCACTCCGAGCTGGGCGAGGCCGATGCCCGGGCGTTCTGCGAGGCGCACGGGCTCTCGTCTTCCGATACCGACCTCGTGGCCTGGCTGGTGCGCCAGCACCTGATCATGTCGACCACGGCCCAGCGCAAGGACATCTCCGATCCCGACGTGGTGGCTGCGTTTGCCCGCGAAGTGGGCGAGCGCGAGCGCCTGGATTACCTCTACCTGCTCACCGTAGCCGACATCGCCGGCACCAGCCCGAAGCTGTGGAACACCTGGAAGGACCGGCTGATGGCCGACCTGCACGCGGCCACGCGGTTTGCGCTGCGGCGCGGGCTGGCGCAGCGCGCGCACATCGAAGAACGCGTCGCGGAGGTGCGCGAGGCGGCGCGCGCGCGCCTTCTGGATGAAGGGCTGGACGAGGCCGCGATCGACGCGCTGTGGGCGGACTTCCCCGACGACAGTTTCCTGCGCTATCGGCCCGAGCAGATCGCCTGGCAGGCGCACGGTATCGTCGAGGCCGGGCGCGGAGGGCTGCCCGTGGTCCTCGTGCGTCCGCACGCGCGCGCCGGGGCCCTGGAGGTCTTCGTGTATTCACGGGATCGCGACGGCCTGTTCGCCAGCGCCGCAGCCACGCTCGATCGGCTCGGGCTGTCCATCGTCGATGCGCGCATCGTCACTTCGCTCGGCGGCATGACCCTCGACACCTTCCAGGTGCTGGAAACCGACGCCGCGTTCGAGGCGCTGGCCGCGCCACAGCGGGCAGCCGCGGTGGCCCGGACCCTGCGCGAAAGCCTGCACGTTCCCGGCCCGGGCCGGCCGCCGGCGCGACGCGCGCTGCCGCGCCGGCTGCGGCACTTTCGCGTGCCGGTGCAGATCGAGTTTTCGGAGACGGGCGAGCGCACCCAGCTCACCCTGGTCTGCAACGACCGCTCCGGCCTGCTGGCGCAGGTGGCCGCGATCCTCCATGCGCACCGCATCCGCGTGCATGACGCGCGCATCGCCACCTTCGGCGAGCGGGTGGAAGACTTCTTCGAGCTGAGCGATGCCGGCAACCAGCCGCTCGCCGCCGCCCAGTGCATCGCGCTCGAAGCCGCGCTGCGGGAGTGCGTGGAGCTGGCCTGAAGGGTCGCGCGCGAGTCGGTGCGCGTCACGCACCGCCGATGTCACGGTTTCGCCGCGGAATGACGCCGAGGTTGTCGTCGCTGTATTTGTGTGATTAAATGTAATAACGCACTATTACATTCTTCCAGGAATTGCATTGAAACGACCTCCTGCCCGATCTCCGCGCGAGCGCCGCGATGCGCTCAACCGCCTCGCCGACGCGCTCCTGGCGATGCAGGATCGCGCGCAGATGCGCGCCTTGCTCACCGATCTGTGCACCCCGGCCGAGATCGAGGCCCTGGCGGATCGCTGGCAGGTGGTGGCGCCGCTGCTGGAGGGGGTGCCCTACCGCGAAATCCACGAGCGCACCGGAGTCAGCGTGACCACGGTGGGGCGGGTGGCGCGCAGCCTTGCGCACGGCGCCGGCGGCTATCTGCGCGCCGCCGACGCGCTCGGCCTGCATCGACATCCAGGCAGCACCGGTTCCGCAACGCCCGCCTGAATCCCGCCTCCCTTTTCTGGATGTCCCCATGAAACCACGTGACCGACTGCGCATCGCGACGCAGAAATCCGGGCGCCTGTCCGGTCCTGGCCGCGAGCTTCTGACGCGCTCGGGCCTGTCGTTCCGCGAGAGCCGTGATCGGCTGTTCTGCTACGGCGAAACGTTGCCCATCGACCTCCTGCTGGTGCGCGACGACGACATTCCCGGCCTCATCGCCGAGGGCACCTGCGATCTGGGCTTCGTCGGGCGCAACGTGCTGCAGGAACTTCGCCTGGCCGAGCTGCGCGCGGGCCGCGAGCCGGCGTTCGCCGAGCTGCGCGCCCTCGGCTTCGGTCCCTGCCGGCTGTCCATCGCGCTGCCGCAGGAACAGGTCTGGGAGGGTCCGCAGACGCTGGCCGGGCTGCGCATCGCAACCTCGTATCCGAACCTTCTGGCCGACTGGCTGGAGAAGAACGGCGTCGGGGCCGAGGTCGTCACGCTGTCGGGATCGGTCGAGATCGCGCCGCGGCTTGGCAAGGCCGAGGCGATCTGCGATCTGGTCTCCTCCGGCGCCACGCTGGCGGCCAATCAGCTTCGCGAAGTGGCGGTGATCTTCGAGAGCGAGGCGGTACTGGTCGGCCCTGCAGCCGCGTTTGCGGATGAACGCGCGGCGCTGGCCGATCTGCTGCTGCGTCGCCTGGACGGCGTGCTGAAGGTGCGCGATGCGCGTCTGCTTCTGCTGCAGACCGACCGCAGCGCGCTGGCCGACGTCACCGCGCTGTTGCCCGGCGGCGCCTTGCCCACGGTCAGCCCGATCGAGGGTCGCAGCGATGCGCTGGCGCTGCAGGCGGTTTGCGATGGCGAAGTCACCTGGCAGCACCTGGAAGACCTCAAGCGTGCCGGCGCGCGCGCGATGCTGGTGCTTCCGGTTGAACAGATGCTGGCGTGATGCGATGAGCCTTTCCCCTCTCGACTGGAATGCGCGTTCCGAGGCGGATCGCACCGCGCTGCTGCAGCGCCCCGCGCTGGCCGACGACGCCGCGCTGCGCGCGTCGGTCACGGCATTGATCGTGCGCGTGCGCGAGGAGGGCGCGGCCGCATTGCGCGAACTCACCGCGCGCTTCGACGGCTGTGCGTTGGACGATTTCCGCGTTTCGCCAGACGCCTTCGCGCAGGCGCAGGCCGAGGTGCCCGCCGGACTGCGCGCCGCGATCCTGGCTGCGAAAGCCCGCATCGAACGCTTCCATGCGGCCGGCATGATGCGGCCCTGCGCGCTGGAAACCGCACCTGGCGTGGTGTGCGAAAGGGTGCTGCGGCCGATTCAGCGGGTGGGTCTGTACGTGCCTGCCGGCTCCGCGCCGCTGCCGTCCACGGCCTTGATGCTCGGCGTGCCGGCCTGCCTGGCAGGGTGCCCGCACATCGTCTTGTGCACACCGCCGCGCGCGGATGGCACGGCGGATCCTGCGGTGCTGGTGGCCGCACAGGCGTGCGGCATCGATACGGTCTTCCTGCTCGGCGGCGTGCAGGCGATTGCCGCGATGGCGTATGGCATCGATGGCGTGCCCAAGTGCGACAAACTGTTCGGGCCGGGCAACAGCTACGTGACCGAGGCCAAGCAGCAGGTCGCCAACGATCCGCAGGGGGCGGCCATCGACATGCCGGCCGGGCCGTCGGAAGTGCTGGTGATCGCCGATGCCGGTGCGAATGCCGGGTTCGTCGCCGCCGATCTTCTCTCCCAGGCAGAACATGGCCCGGATTCGCAGGTGATCCTGCTGTCCGACAGCCCGGAGATGCTCGACGAGGTGGCGGCGCAGATCGTGCAGCAGGCAGCGCTTCTGCCGCGTCGCGACATCGTGGATCGCGCGCTGGCCCATGCACGGCTGATCCGCGTGTCCGACATCGCGCAGGCCATCGAAATATCCAATGCCTACGCCCCCGAACACCTGATCCTGTCGCTGCGCGAGCCGCGCCGCTGGCTGGATGCGGTCACCAGCGCCGGATCCATCTTCCTCGGCGATTACGCGCCCGAAGCGCTGGGCGACTATTGCAGCGGCACCAACCACGTCTTGCCGACTTACGGCGCGGCACGGGCGTGGAGCGGGATTTCGGTGGCGAGCTTCCAGAAGGCGATCACGGTGCAGGGCGTCACGCCGCAAGGGCTGTCGAACATCGGTCCGGATGCAATCACCCTGGCCCGTGCCGAGCGGCTGGAGGCCCATGCACAGGCGGTGTCGCGGCGGCTCGCCACCCTCGGAGCCGCGCAATGAGCCTGCTCGATCTCGTTCGCCCGGATCTGCGCGCCTTCGGCGGCTACGCCTCGGCCCGCACGACGGGGAGCAGCGGAAATATCTGGCTCAATGCCAACGAAAGCCCGTGGCCGAATCCGGCCGATGCCGATGCGCGCTGCAACCGCTATCCGGCGCCGCAACCCGAACCCTTGCGGCAGGCATTGGCGGCGCTGTACGGCGTCGATCCGGCCCGGCTCCTGATGGGGCGCGGCAGCGACGAGGCCATCGACCTTCTCGTGCGCGTGCTGTGCCGTCCGCAAACCGATGCCGTGGTGGTTTCCTCGCCGGTGTTCGGCATGTATGCGGTCAGCGCGCGCGTGCAGGGCGCGCGCCTGATCGACGTGCCGCTGCTCGATGGGCCGGAGGGGTTTGCGCCCGATCTTTCCGCCATCGCCGATGCGACAGAACGTGAAGGCGCGCATCTGGTGTTCCTGTGTTCGCCGGGCAATCCCACCGGCGAGGCAATCGCGCTGGACGACATCGCCGCGCTGGCGTCGCGCCTTGCCGGCAAGGCCGTGGTGGTGGTGGACGAAGCCTATGGCGAGTTTTCCGACCTGGTTTCAGCCACCACGCTGCTCGATGCGCACGCCAATCTCGCCGTGCTGCGCACCTTGTCCAAGGCCCATGCGCTGGCCGCTGCGCGTATCGGCACCTTGATCGCCAATCCGCAATTGATCGCCGTGCTGCGCAGCTGCCAGGCGCCGTATCCCTTGCCCGCGCCCTGCGTCGATCTGGCCCTGGCGGGGCTGTCGCCCGAGGCGCTTTCCCGCACCGGCGAGCGCATCGGGGAGATTCGCTCCGAACGCGCTCGCCTGTTCGCCACACTCGCCGCCGTGCCCGGCGTGCGCCGCGTGTATCCCTCGCAGGGCAACTTCCTGCTCGTGCGCTTCGATGAGGCACAGGCGGCATTCGAGCGTCTGCTTGCCGCAGGCATCGTGGTGCGCGACCAGCGTGCTGCGCCGCAGCTTGCCGATGCGCTGCGCATCAGCATCGGAAGCGGAGAAGAAAACGATGCGGTGATCGCCGCACTCGGCGCCAGGGAGATCGCCGCATGACCCGCATCCTGTTCGTGGACCGCGATGGCACCCTGATCGAGGAGCCGGAAGACTTCCAGATCGATGCCTACGAAAAACTCCGCTTCCTGCCCGGCGTGATTCCGGCGATGCTGAGACTGCGCGATGCGGGCTTCGAGTTCGTCATGGTCACCAATCAGGACGGTCTGGGCACCGAGAGCTTCCCGCGCGACAGCTTCACCGGCCCGCACGAACTGATGATGCAGGTGTTCGCCTCGCAGGGCATCAGCTTCCGCGACGTGCTGATCGACGAAAGTTTTCCGCACGAGAACAAGCCCACGCGCAAGCCCGGCATCGGCCTGGTGCTGCACTACCTGCGCGACCGATCCATCGATCTTGAGGGTTCGGCGATGGTGGGCGACCGCGATACGGACCTCCAGTTTGCCGGGAACCTCGGCATCCGCGGCTTCAGGCTCGGGCCGGGGCTGGACACCTGGGAATCCATCGCGCATGCGCTGGCTGATGCGCCGCGCACGGCGGTGGTGGCGCGCCACACCAGGGAAACCCGCATCCGCGTGGAAGTGGATCTGGATCGCGTGGCCGCCAGCGACATCCATACCGGCCTGGGCTACTTCGACCACATGCTCGAGCAGATCGGCAAACACGGCGGGTTCTTCCTGTCGCTGCGCTGTGACGGCGATCTGCACATCGACGAACACCACACCGTGGAAGACAGCGCACTCGCGCTGGGTCAGGCCTTGCGGCAGGCCATCGGCGACAAGCGCGGCATCGGCCGCTACGGCGCATCCGCCGAACGGGCGGGCGAGGGCGATGGCGAAGTGAGCGCGCTGCGCGGTGGCATCGTGTTGCCGATGGACGAAACCCTGGCGCGCGCCGCGCTGGATTTTTCCGGCCGGCCGTATTTCGTGTTCGATGGCGCCTTTCCACGCGAGCAGGTGGGTCAGCTGCCGACCGAACTGGTCACGCACTTCTTCCGCTCGCTGTGCGAAACCGCCGGCCTCAATCTCCATCTCGCGGTACGTGGCGACAATGCGCACCACATGGTGGAAGCCTGCTTCAAGGCCTTCGCGCGCGCCTTGCGGCAGGCCATCCGGCGAGAAGGGTGTGAGCTTCCCAGCACCAAGGGAGCGCTGTGATGCGCGTGGCGGTGATCGATTCGGGCGGTGCGAACATCGGCTCGGTGCGCTACGCGCTGGATCGCCTTGGCGTGGATTCGCTGCTGACCGGCGATGCCGACCTCATCCGTGCCAGCGAGCGGGTGATCCTGCCCGGCGTCGGGACGGCTGCAGCGGCGATGGCGCGGCTGGCCGAGCTGGATCTGATCGGGACGATCCGTCGCCTGCAACAGCCGCTGCTCGGCATTTGCCTGGGCATGCAGATTCTTTTCGAGTCTTCCGAAGAAGGCGAGGTGGAAACGCTCGGCGTGCTGCAAGGCCGGGTGACGAAACTGCCCGAAGCGCCCGGCGTGCGCATCCCGCACATGGGCTGGAACCGGTTGGCATTGCGGCGCGCGAGTCCTTTGCTGGCAGGCATTGAACCGGGCGCGCAGTGCTATTTCGTGCACAGCTACGCCGCGCCCGTGAGCGATGATTGCGTGGCATCGAGCGCGCACGGCGTGCCCTTCGCCGCGCTGGTGCAGCGCGGCAACGTGGCCGGTGCGCAGTTCCATCCCGAGCGCTCGGGCGCCACCGGTATGCGGCTGCTGGAAAATTTCGTGCGGGAAGGCGTGGCATGAGCTTCACCGTGTATCCGGCCATCGACGTGCGCGACGGCGCGGTGGTGCGGCTGAAGCAGGGCGACTACGCGCAGCAGACCACCTATCAATCCACGCCGCTGGAATTGGCGCAGCGCTATGCCGAGGACGGCGCGCACTGGCTGCATCTGGTGGATCTGGATGCCGCACGCGACGGCGGCTACACGCTTGCGCCGCTGCTGGCTGACATCGCGAAAATCACGACGCTCAAGGTGCAGACCGGCGGTGGCATACGTAACCGCGATGATGTGCAGCGCGTGCTCGATGCCGGTGCCGCGCGCGTGGTGGTCGGAAGCCTTGCCGTGCGCGAGCCGGACACGGTGGCCGGCTGGCTGGCCGGATTCGGGGCGCAGCGCCTCACCGTCGCACTCGACACGCGCTTCATCGATGGACAGTGGCGCTTGCCGCTGCACGGCTGGACGGACCTCTCCGACCGCACGCTCGACGAACTGGCAACGTTCTATGCCGCTGCCGGCCTCGCGCACCTGCTGTGCACCGACATCGGCCGCGACGGCATGCTGGCCGGGCCGAATCTTTCCCTGTATGCGCATCTGGCGGGGATCACCCCCGGCGTGGCGGTGCAGGCCTCCGGAGGGATCCGAAATGTGGCCGACATCGCGGCCGCGCGCTTGCAGGGCTGCGGCGGCGCGATCCTCGGCAAGGCGCTGCTCGAACGGCGTTTCGACCTCGGGGATGCCCTTGCATGCTGAGCCGAAGAATCATTCCGTGCCTGGACGTGCGCGAAGGACGCGTGGTGAAGGGCGTGCGCTTTCGCGATCACATCGACATGGGCGGCATCGAGGAACTGGCCGTGCGCTATCGCGATGAAGGGGCCGACGAACTGGTGTTCTACGACATCACCGCCAGCCCGCAGGGCCGCAGCGTGGATCGGCACTGGGTGGAGCGCGTCGCGCGGCTGATCGACATCCCGTTCTGCGTGGCCGGCGGGATCCGCAGCGTGGCCGATGCGCGCGCCGTGCTGCATGCCGGAGCCGACAAGATCTCGATCAACACCCCGGCGCTGGAACGCCCCGAACTGATTTCCGAACTGGCCGAGGCTTTCGGCGTGCAGTGCGTGGTGCTCGGCATCGACAGCCTGCGCGATGCCGATGGCCGGTGGCGGGTGCGCAGTCATGCCGGTGATCCCGACGCCATCCGCACCCACGCGCGCGAAACGCTGGACTGGATCGTCGAAGTCCAGCAGCGCGGCGCGGGAGAAATCGTGCTCAACTGCATGGGCTCGGACGGCGCGCGCAACGGTTACGACATCGAACAACTTGTCGCCGCGCGTGCCCTCTGCCGCGTGCCGCTGGTGGCCTCCGGCGGCGCCGGGGCGATCGGGCATTTCACCGAGGTGTTCAAGCGCGCCGACGTGGACGCGGCGCTGGCGGCCAGCGTGTTCCATTCCGGCGCGGTGGCCCTTCCCGAACTCAAGCGCGAGCTGGCCGACGCCGGCGTGGAGGTGCGCCATGTCTCCTGAACCGGCTGCCGGTTTCGATCCTTCCGCCCTGGCATGGGACAAGCAGGACGGGCTGATCCCCGTCGTGGTGCAGGATGCCGCCAGTCGACGGGTGCTGATGCTCGGCTACATGAGCCGCGAAGCGCTGGAGATCACCCTGGCGACCGCGCGGGTGACCTTCTTCAGCCGCAGCAGGAGACGGCTTTGGATCAAGGGCGAAAGCTCCGGTCATTTCCTCGCCCTGCGCGCCATCGAGACCGACTGCGACGGCGACGCGCTGCTCATCCAGGCGGAACCGCATGGCCCGACCTGCCACCTGGGCCGCGCCAGCTGTTTTGCCGCAGCGCCCGAAGACTTCCTCGGCGCGCTCGACGCCTTCATCGCACGGCGCCGGCGCGAGCTACCGGAGGACAGCTACACCACCCGCCTGTTCGAAGCCGGGATCAAGCGCATTGCGCAGAAGGTGGGCGAGGAAGGCGTGGAGACCGCACTCGCGGCCGCCGTGGGCGACGTTGTCGAACTGCGCAACGAGGCCGCCGATCTGCTGTATCACCTCATCGCGCTGCTGCACGCCGCCGGCCTCTCGCTGGACGAGGTGCGCGACACCCTGGCCCGGCGCCACGCGCGGTCGGCGGAGTAGGGTGCCCTGCGCCATGAGGTGACCGGCCTCGTGGCGCCTGCGGGCGAGCCGCGGCGCGCGCTAGCGCGTCAGGATTTCACCAGGCTTTCCAGCAGGCTGCGCGCGGCGGCGAGGCGTTCGGTGGCGCCGGGCAGTTCCATCTTCAGGCGCAGCCTGTCGGGGCCGTCCATCTGGAAGATGCGCGGCTGGCCCTGGATCATGCGGATGATGGTCATCGGGTCGACCTTCGGCTGCGGCACGAACTGGATGCGGCCGCCGCGCTCCCCCAGCTCCAGTTTCCGGATGCCGATGGCGGTGGCGGCGAGCTTGAGTTCGGCCACGGCAAAAAGGGTCTTGACCGGCTCGGGCAGCAGGCCGAAGCGGTCGATCATTTCCACCTGCAATTCGCGCAGCGCGTCCACGTCCGGAGCCGAGGCGATGCGCTTGTACAGCGTCAGGCGGGTGTGCACGTCGGGCAGGTAATCGTCGGGGATGAGCGCGGGAAGGTGCAGCTCGACGTCTGCGCCGTGGCGGTCGGTGTCGTCCAGGTCGGGAATCCTTCCCTGCTTGATCGAGCGCACCGCACGCTCCAGCAGCTCGGTGTAGAGCGAGAAACCGACCTCGGCGATCTGGCCGGACTGGCCTTCTCCCAGCAGTTCGCCGGCGCCGCGGATTTCCAGATCGTGGGTGGCCAGGGTGAAGCCGGCGCCCAGCTCGTCGAGCGAGGCGATGGCCTCCAGGCGTTTGCGCGCATCGGAGGTCATGGCCTTGTCAGGCGGCACGATGAGGTAGGCGTAGGCGCGGTGGTGCGAGCGCCCGACGCGGCCGCGCAGCTGGTGCAGCTGGGCCAGGCCGAAGCGGTCGGCGCGGTCGATCACGATGGTGTTGGCGTTGGGGATGTCGATGCCGGATTCGATGATCGTGGTGCACACCAGCACGTTGAAGCGCTGGCGATTGAAGTCGAGCATCACCTGTTCCAGCTCCCGTTCGGGCATCTGGCCGTGGGCGATGCGGATTCTCGCCTCGGGCACCAGCTCGCCCAGCTCGCGCGCCACCCGTTCGATGTCGCTGACCTCGTTGTGCAGGAAGTACACCTGTCCGCCGCGCGCCAGCTCGCGCTGGAAGGCTTCGCGCATCTGCGCCGGATCCCATTGCGTGACCACGGTCTGCACTGCCAGCCGGTTGGGCGGAGGGGTGGCGATGATGGACAGCTCACGCAGCCCCGACATCGCCATGTTGAGGGTGCGGGGGATCGGCGTTGCGGTCAGCGTGAGCAGGTGCACCTGCGCGCGCATGGCCTTTAGGCGCTCCTTCTGGCGTACGCCGAAGCGCTGCTCCTCGTCGACGATGACGAGCCCAAGATCCTTGAACTTCACATCCTCCTGCAGCAGGCGATGGGTGCCGACGATGACGTCGATTTTTCCTGCGGCGAGCGTGTCGAGTTCGGCCTTGATCTCCTTCGCCGTCTTGAAGCGCGACAGCACCTCCACGCGCAGCGGCCAGTCCGCGAAACGGTCGCGGAAGTTGCGGTAATGCTGTTCGGCCAGCAGGGTGGTGGGCACCAGGACCGCGACCTGCTTGCCGGCGGCCGCGGCGACGAAGGCGGCGCGGACGGCGACTTCGGTCTTGCCGAAACCGACGTCGCCGCAGACCACGCGGTCCATCGGCTGGGCCGAATCGAGGTCGGCGATCACCGCCTCGATGGCGGCCAGCTGGTCGGGGGTTTCCTCGAACGGGAACTGCGCGGCGAAGGGCGCGTACATGGCGCGATCCACCTGCAGCGCGATGCCGGCGCGCGCCTGGCGCTTCGCCTGGATTTCCAGCAGCTCGGCGGCCACGTCGCGGACCTTTTCCGCGGCCTTCTTCTTCGCCTTTTCCCACTGCTCGCCGCCGAGTGAATGCAGCGGCGCCAGCTCGGGCGAGGCACCGGCGTAGCGACTGACCAGGTGCAGCTGCGTCACCGGCACGTAGAGCTTGTCGCCCTTGGCGTACTGGATGCACAGGAACTCGGCGCGCTGTTCGCCCACGTCGAGCATCTCCAGCCCGATGTAACGGCCCACGCCGTGGTCCTCGTGCACGATGGGCGAGCCGGGGGAGATTTCCGACAGGTCGCGCAGGATGGCTTCCGGATCGCGTCCGGCGCGCGTGCGCCGCCGCGTGCCGACCGCGCGTTCGGGATAGAACTGGCGCTCTGTGAGCACGCACAGCGCCGGTTCGGAAAGCGCGAAGCCATCCTCCAGCGCGGCCACGGTGATGAGGACGCGGGTATCGGCGTCCTCTCCCGCCGATGATGGGGACGGAGAGGCGGAAAACGCCGCCCAGTCCGCCACCGTCTTCGGTTTCAGCCTGAGGTGTCCGAGGGTGTCGATCAGCGCTTCGCGTCGCCCGGGGGAGTCGGCCGCGATCAGCACCCGTCCGGGGTAGTTTTCGAGGAAACCCTGCAGCGCCGAGGCGCTCGCCTCGCCCTTCTGCACCAGAGGCAAGGCCGGCGCCGGTGCGTCGCCCAGCGGGTGTGCCTGCCCGAAGCGCGGATGGTCGTGTCCGAGCACCTCGATGCGGCACCGCTGGTTGATCGCTTCGCGCAGGGACTCGGGAGACAGGAAGAGGTCGGCCGGCGGCAGCACCGGGCGCTCGATGTCGTGGCGGCGCTGTTCGTGGCGCTCGCCGGTCTGCGTCCAGAACGCCTCGGCGGCTTCCAGTGCGCCCTCGCCGAGCAGGCACAGCGTGTCTGTGCCGAGGTAGTCGAACAGCGTGGCGGTGGCATCGAAGAACAGCGGCAGGTAGTACTCGATGCCGGCCGGCGCGCCGCCTTCCTTCATGTCCTGATAGATCGGGCAGCGTCGCGGGTCGATCGGGAACCGCTCGCGCAGCGCACCGCGAAAACGCTTGGAGGCGTCCTCATCGAGCGGGAACTCGCGCGCCGGCAGCAGGCGTACCGCATCGACCCTGTGCAGCGATCGCTGGGTCTCCGGGTCGAAGGTGCGGATTGAATCCACGTCCTGGTCGAACAGTTCGATGCGGTAGGGTTCGGCGCTGCCCATCGGGAAGATGTCGAGCAGTGCGCCGCGCACCGCGAAATCGCCCGGGTCGAGCACCTGCGGCACGTGGCGATAGCCGGCGGCCTCCAGGCGGCGCTTCTCGGTGTCCAGCGAGAGCGTTTGCCCGTGCTCCACCACCAGCGATTGGCCGACGATGAAGCCGGGCGGCGCCAGGCGCTGCATGAGGGTCGATACCGGCACCACCAGCACGCCGCAGGCGGCTTCGGGCAGGCGATAGAGCGTGGCCACCCGCTGGGAAACGATGTCCGGCTGCGGGCTGAAAAGATCGTAGGGCAGGGTTTCCCAGTCGGGAAAAGGCAGCACCGGAAGGCTGGGCGCGAAGAAGGCCAGTTCGGTCTCCAGCACGCGCGCGGCGTGGCTGTCGCGCGTTACCGCCAGAAGCAGGCCGCTTTGTTCCTCGGCCACGCGTGCCACTGCCAGTGACAGGGCGCTCAGGCTCGAGGGTGCGCGCCAGTCGGCGCGCTTCTGGCTGCCGCAGGGGCACGGGGGAAGGGGGATCGAAGGCATCGTGCGATCAGCGCACGGCGGCTGCGCCGTGCGGAACGGAGAAAGTAGACCGCCTAGTTTAAGGGAATCGCGGCCCGGGCCGACGGTTCGGCGCGAGCCTGTGTCGTCAGAGCGCCAGCGCCAGCACGAAAATGCCCAGCATCAGGAAGGCGATGCTGACGCGCGCGATCAGGCCCACCAGGACGCCAACCCAGGTGCCGATGCCGACGCGGGTGGCCAGGCCGCCCTGGCGGCTGTGGATGAATTCGCCGGCGAATGCGCCGATGAAGGGGCCGAGCAGGATGCCGAAGAGCCCGAAGAAGAGCCCGATGAGGGTGCCGAGCGCCGCTCCCACCAGAGCCAGGCGGCTGGCACCGGCGCGCTTGGCGCCGAGCAGGTTGGCGACGAAATCCAGTATCAGCGACAGCGCGGCGAGTGCGCCGAGCAGCGCCAGCATGCCCCAGCCGACGCGCGTGAAACCTTCGCCCCAGGCCACCAGCAGCATGCCGGCGAACATCAGCGGCGTGCCCGGCAGCGCCGGCAGCACGGCGCCCGCCAGGCCGACGATCACCAGCAGGGCGCCGAGAACGTAGAGAACGATGGAAAGGTCCATGGATGGCCTTGTTCGGATGCGGATGGCGCAGGGTGCGCGCGGTGGGCTGAGCCGGCTGGCCGCCGCGGGGCGCACGAACAATGCTAGCGTACGATGCGCTCTTCGCCGCCGCTGCATGGGGACGCGTGCGGCGGCGGTTCATCCGCGCGGTGCCCCGTTTCCGAGACCTGTTCCGATGTTGGCAACCATTGCGCGCTTTCTCGATCCGGTCGAAGCCCAGGTGGTGCGCGCGCGGCTGGAATCCGAGGGCATCGCCGCAAGCGTTGCGGGCTACCAGCACGCGCTGGCCGATTGGACCCTGCTGCCGGCGCTGGGCGGCGCCTCGCTGCAGGTGCCCGCTGCACAGGCGACATTGGCGTTGGAGGTCCTCCAGGACTATCGCTCCGGGACACTGGAGGCCGATCTGCTCGAGCAGCATCCCGCCACCGCACGCGCGGCCTGCCCGCACTGTGGATCGACGGGCGCGATGCGCTTGCCGTCCCTGCGCCATCGAGTTCGCGCTGCGGTGCTGGCACTGGGGCTGGGGATCCCCGCTCCGGTGGATGCCTCGGAGCGGCGCTGCCGGGATTGCGGAAAGCGCTGGCGCGCGGCCGGGGCGTGAGCGCGTGGAACTGCGGGACGCTGCAGGTAAACTATCCGGCTATGACCGATGACGCCCGCCTGATCGAAATCGAAACCCGGCTCGCCTTCCAGGAGTCCGCGCTGCAGGAGCTTGACGAACTGGTCAACCGCCAGCGGCTGGAGCTGGAGTCCCTGCGTCGCGTGGTGGGGCAGGCCATGGCGGATCTGCTCACCCTGCGCGAAGGGCTGTCCTCGGGCGCGGCCAACGAGCCGCCTCCTCCGCACTACTGAGAGTGTCCCATGAGTGATTCGCTGAAGGACCAGCTGATGAAGCTCGGCTTCAAGCCGGCCGCCAGGCCTGCGCCCGAGCGCAAGCCCGCGGGCAGGCAGGAGCAGGGGCGGGCGCCGGGCGGTGGCGCCAGAGGCGCACCTGCGCGGCACCCCGAAGGGCGCGGCCGGCCGCGTCACGAGGGAGACATCGACCTCGCCAAGGCCTTTGCGATCCGTGCGCAGAAGGAGAAGGACGAGCGCATCGCGGCCGAGCGACAGCGGCAGGAAGACGCGCGCCAGCGCCGCGAAGCGCGGGCCAAGCTGGATGAGTTTCTGCGGCGCGTGCGGCTCAACGATGATACCGCCGAGATCGCGCGCCATTTTCCCTACGGCGGCAAGATCCGTCGCATCCACGTCACCGCCGAACAGCTGGTCGCGCTCAACGCCGGCACGCTGGCCGTGGTGCAGCTCGCCGGCCGCTATCACCTGGTCACTGCGGCCGATGGCGCGCAGGCCGAGTCGCTCCTTTCCGGTTCGCTTGCGCTGCTGGTGGATCCGGACGCGCCGGCGCCCGACGAGCCGTACTCCGACCCGCGCTATCAGGTGCCCGACGACCTGGTCTGGTGACCTGCGCCCGGCCGGCGCGGTCAGCCCGGAACGGCGCGTGCCGGCGATGCGCTCAATGGCGCAGGGGGAAGGGCTGCACCATGCGGGTGCGCAGCGCCTCGTCGTCGCCTTCGGGCGGAACCAGCTGCTCCAGGACGAGGCCCAGCGCGGCGGCATCGTCGTGGTCCATGCCGTCGAGCGCGCGGAACTCGGCATCGAGCAGCGCGGCGCGTGCGCTGTCTTCGCTGTCGTAGCTGAGCGTGTTTCCGACGCTGTCGAGCACTTCGGCAGTGCCCGAGTCGCGCACGCGCAGCCGGCTCCAGACCAGCAGCTCTCCGAGTCGAACCACCCACCACTGGTCGCTGCTGGTCATGTGCGCTCGTGCCTCATCGGTAGATCAGCCATAGGATCGCGGCCATGGCCAGTGCGCCCAGGGTGCACCACAGCGCCAGTCGCGCCGGCGTCGCCAGGCCGTTGAGCGCACGATCCGCCAGCGCGCGATAGCGTCCCGCCAGCAGCCAGAGCAGCGCTCCGGGGGCAATGAAGGGAATGGCGCCCAGGCCCTTGAGCAGGGCAGGGTGACGATCCCGCAG
Source organism: uncultured Chiayiivirga sp. (assembly GCA_934525595.1). GTDB lineage: Bacteria > Pseudomonadota > Gammaproteobacteria > Xanthomonadales > Xanthomonadaceae > Denitratimonas. The sequence goes on from CAKSZJ010000001.1 coordinate 200,564, forward strand.
GTGCACCAGCGTCATCGCCCAGAAAAGCGCAAAGGCCAGCGTGCCGGAAATGGCAACGGCGAAAGCGATCAACGCGAGGAACATGCCCATTCAACAGGTTTCCATGATCAGTATTCCGCCTGACCCGGCGCGCGCGGGTAGGCGATGGCGTCGCGGATGTTGGACAGGCCGCAGACGTACACCACCAGGCGTTCGAAGCCGAGGCCGAAGCCTGCGTGCGGCACCGTGCCGTAGCGGCGGAAATCGCGGTACCAGCTGTAATGTTCGCGATCCAGCCCGAAGCGCTCCATGCGCGCATCGAGCACGTCCAGGCGCTCCTCGCGCTGGCTGCCGCCGATGATCTCGCCGATGCCCGGCGCCAGCACGTCCATCGCGGCGACGGTCCTGCCGTCGTCGTTCAGGCGCATGTAGAAAGCCTTGATGTGCTCGGGATAGTTGACCACCACGACCGGACGTCCGACGTGTTCCTCGGTGAGCCAGCGCTCGTGCTCGGTCTGCAGGTCCAGACCCCATTCCACCGGGTAGTCGAACGTCTTGCCGCTGGCCTGCAGCAGGCGGATCGCTTCGCCGTACTCGATGCGTGCGAACGGCGCTTCGACGAATTTTTCCAGGCGCGTGATCGCATCCTTCTGGACCCGTTCGGCGATGAAGGCCATGTCGTCGCCGCGCTCGGCCAGCACGGCGCGGAAGAGGTACTTGAGGAACGCCTCGGCCAGATTGGCGTCGTCGTCGAGATCGGCGAAGGCGATTTCCGGCTCGATCATCCAGAATTCGGCCAGGTGCCGGGTGGTATTGGAGTTTTCCGCGCGGAAGGTGGGGCCGAAGGTGTACACCTTGCTGAGCGCCAGGCAGAAGGCCTCCACGTTGAGCTGGCCCGAGACGGTGAGGAAGGTTTCCTTGCCGAAGAAATCGTGCGAGAAATCAACATTGCCCTTGCCGTCGCGCGGCAGGTTCGCAAGATCGAGCGTGGAAACGCGGAACATCTCGCCCGCGCCTTCGGCATCGGACGTGGTGATGATCGGGGTGCTGATCCAGTAGAAGCCGCGCTCGTGGAAGAAGCGGTGCACGGCCTGCGCCAGGCAGTGCCGGATGCGGGTGACTGCGCCGAACAGGTTGGTGCGCGGGCGCAGGTGCGCCACCTCGCGCAGGAATTCCAGCGAGTGCGCCTTGGGCTGGATCGGATACGTCTCCGGATCCTCCACGAAGCCGGTGACCTCGATGGACGTGGCCTGGAGTTCGAAGCTCTGTCCCGCGCCCTGCGAGGGAACGAGCGTGCCGGTGGCGATCACGCCGCAGCCGGCGCTGAGCCTTTTCACCTCGGACTCGTAGTTCGCCAGCGCGGCCGGAGCCACCACCTGGATCGGCGCGAAGCACGAGCCGTCGCTCAGGTTGACGAAGCTCAGCCCGGCCTTGGAATCGCGCCGGGTGCGCACCCAGCCGCGGACGGTGACTTCGCTGCCGGCGTCGATTGCGCCCGACAGCGCCTGCTGCACGCTGACCACTGACATTGCCTTGAATCTCCGCGCCGACGGGCGCATATGGAATGGAGCATGATAGCGAAACGCCCGCCGTCGATGACATGGACGGCAAGCGTCTCCGACGCTACCGTGCCCTGGTTGCCCGCCTGATACCCCGCTGGACACTCCGATGAGCATTCGACTGACCCCGTCCGCCCTCGATCGCGCCCGCCGTTTCCTGGAAACCCGCCCCGAGGCCGCCGGCCTTCGTCTGGGGGTGAAGAAGAGCGGCTGTTCGGGCTTCGGCTACGCCGTCGATCTGGCCGAGCGGATCGAGGCCGATGACGCGGTGTTCGAGCAGGAGGGCGTCCGGGTGCTGGTCGATCCGCGCAGCCTTGCGATGGTGGACGGCACCACGATCGACTTCGTGCGGCGCGGGCTCAACCAGGAGTTCGTGTTCGACAACCCCAAGGCCACCGGCGGCTGCGGCTGCGGCGAGAGCTTCACCGTGACCGAGGGCATCTGAGGGGCCTCGGCCCCGAACCGGCCTCATCCTTCAGACAGCCGCATCAGCACCAGACCGCCGACGATCATCGCCGCAGCCAGCACGCGCAGCGGGGTTGCCTGTTCGCCCAGCACCAGTACGCCCAGGGTAAACGCTCCTACCGCGCCGATTCCGGTCCAGATCGTGTAGGCCGTGCCGAGCGGCAGCTCGCGCATGGCGCGCGCCAGGAGGGCGAAACTGGCGATCATCGTCACCAGGGTGATCAGGCTGGGGGTGAGCCGGGTGAATCCCTCGGAGCGCTTCATGGAAAACGCCCACACCACCTCCAGCACGCCGGCAAGCAGAAGAAAGAACCACGCCATTGCACGTCCTCCAATGTCCGGGCCGTCCCGCGTGGCTGCCCGCACGGCGCGGGGGAGGTCGTCCTCCTGCAAGAAGGCGGCATGATGCCACCGCCCCGGCCGCGTCTCCTCCGCCAGATGCACTGCCGGGTGAATGGCGCCCGCCGCGCGGCGCGACGCAGTCGCGAGGCGGAATCGCAGGCGTCTGGATAATTGCGCCGATTGCTTGCGTCACATACAATGCCCGGCTCCCTGCGCCACCTGTGCCGGGAGACCCTTGCCTCATCGCCTGCGCGGGAGGCTGTTCGCCGGAACATGCCGGCGTCATCCACAAGGAAACAACCATGCGTCACTACGAAATCGTGTTCCTGGTCCACCCGGACCAGAGCGAGCAGGTTCCGGCCATGATCGAGCGCTACAAGGTGCTGATCGAGGGCGACGGCGGCCAGATCCACCGCCTGGAAGACTGGGGCCGCCGCCAGCTGGCCTATCCGATCGAGAACCTGGTCAAGGCCCACTACGTCATGTTCAACATCGAGTGCAGCCAGACCGTTCTGGATGAGCTGGTGTCGGGCTTCCGCTTCAACGATGCGGTGCTGCGCCACCTGGTCATCGGCCGCGACGGTCCCGATACCGAGCAGTCGTTCATCCTCAAGAGCAAGGACGAGAAGCCCGATCGCCGCCGTCGCGACGACGATGCGGAAAGCAGCGAAACGTCGGAAGCCTCCGGCGAATCCAGCGCGGCTGCCAGCGGCGACGCCGTCTGATCGCCTGACCCAAGGAGCACACCGACATGTCCAAGTTCTTCCGCCGCCGCAAGTTCTGCAAGTTCACCGCCGAAGGCGTGACCGAGATCGACTACAAGGATCTCAACACCCTGCGCCAGTACATCACCGAGACCGGCAAGATCGTGCCGAGCCGGATCACCGGCACCAAGGCCAAGTACCAGCGCCAGCTCGCCACCGCGATCAAGCGCGCGCGCTTCCTCGCGCTGCTGCCGTACACCGACAACCACGACGCCTGACGGCACGCTGCGCCGTGCCGGGTCCGCCGGCCGCCATGCAAGGGCGGCCCGGCGATCCCCTCGGACGGTGCGGACTTCCCCGTCCTTTCGGACAGCACCCGTTGCGGGCAGATGCCTGCTAACGAAAACGGAGAATCACCATGGAACTCATCCTTCTTCAGAAAGTCACCAACCTCGGCGCCCTGGGCGATAAGGTTACCGTCAAGCGTGGCTACGGCCGCAACTACCTGGTGCCGCAGGGCAAGGCTGTGCCGGCCACCGCAGCGAACATCGCTTCGTTCGAGGCGCGCCGCGCGGAGTACGAGGCCAAGGCCGCCGCGCTCCTGGGTGATGCCGATGCGCGCCGCGCGCGCTTCGCCGATGCCAGCGTGACGCTGTATGCCAATGCTTCCACCGAAGGAAAGCTGTACGGCTCGGTCGGCCCTCGCGATATCGCCGAGGCTTTCACCGCCGCCGGCCTGCCGCTCAACAAGTCCGAAGTCATCCTGGGCGAAGGCCCGCTGCGCCGCACCGGCGAGTTCGAGGTGATGCTGCATCTGCACGCCGACATCACGGTGCCGGTCAAGGTGGTGATCGAGGCGGAAGCCTGATCGACCCCGGTTTCTCCGGCGTTACTGCGACGGGCGCTGCGGCGCCCGTCGTCGTTTGCGGCGCCCGGCGGCGCCGTTTTCCCCCGGTTTTCCACAGGGATGTCCACTGCGCGGCGGGGGATGGGCACGTATCATTGGTGCCGTAACCGGCTGCAGGAATCGCGTGTCATGGCTGTCGTCCACTCCTTTCCGGATCGTGATCCGCGCATCGACGCGCTGCGTGTTCCGCCGCATGCGATCGAGGCCGAACAGGCCGTGCTCGGCGGCTTGATGCTGTCGGCCGAAGCCTGGGACAAGGTTGCGGATCGCCTCAGCGAAGAAGATTTCTACCGGCGCGACCACCAGCTCATCTTCCGCGCCATCGGCCAGCTTTCCGAGCAGCGCAAGCCCAGCGATGCGGTCACCCTGGGGGAGTGGTTCCAGTCGCACGGGCTGGCCGATCAGGTGGGCGGCAGTGCCTACGTGATCGAGCTGGCGAGCACCGTTCCCAGTGCCGCCAACATCTCCGGCTACGCCGACATCGTGCGCGAGAAGGCAATCCTGCGCCGCCTGATCGACGTGGGCACGAACATCGTCAACGACGCCTTCCAGCCCGCTGGGCGCGACAGCCGCGAGGTGCTGGAAAAGGCCGAGCAGGAGGTGTTCCGCATCGCCGAGGCAGGCGCGCGGGGGCGCACCGGCCTCCTGCCCATGCGCGGCGCCGTGCAGGATGCTTTCACCCTGCTGCTCAAGCGCCACGAGAACAAGGGCGCCATCACCGGCCTGCCGACCGGGTTCCTCGACTTCGATGACATGACCGCCGGGCTGCAGCCCTCGGACCTCATCATCCTTGCCGCACGTCCGGCGATGGGCAAGACCTCGTTTGCGCTGAACATCGCCGAGTACGCCTCGCTCAAGACCAACAAGGCGGTGGCGGTCTTTTCGATGGAAATGTCCGCGAGCCAGCTCGCCTTCCGTCTGATTTCCTCGCTGGGACGGGTGGACCAGCACCACCTCAAGACCGGCCAGCTGGAGGACGAGGACTGGAGCCGGGTTACCAGCGCCATCACCATGCTGGCCGATTCGAAGATCTTCATCGACGACACGCCGGCGCTTTCGCCCATCGACCTGCGTTCGCGTGCGCGACGCATGGCGCGCGAGCACGAGCTGGGGCTGATCGTGATCGACTACCTGCAGCTCATGCAGGTGCCCAACACCCGGGAAAACCGTACCAACGAGATCTCCGAGATCAGCCGCGCGCTCAAGGCGCTGGCCAAGGAGCTCAACGTGCCGGTGATCGCGCTTTCACAGCTCAACCGCTCGCTGGAAAGCCGCACCGACAAGCGTCCGGTGATGGCAGACCTGCGCGAATCGGGCGCGATCGAGCAGGACGCTGACATGATCGTGTTCATCTACCGCGACGAGTACTACAACAAGGAAAACTCGCCGGACAAGGGCCTGGCCGAGATCATCATCGGCAAGCACCGCAACGGCCCCACCGGCATGTTGAAGCTCGTGTTCAATGGCCGCTTCACCCGCTTTGACAACTATTCCGCGCAGCCTTACTCGGGATCTTTCGAATGAGCCGCGACGTGCTGGCACGGATCGATACCGGCGCGATGCGCGACAACATGGCGATGCTGCAGCGGCGCGCCCCGGGCAGCCGGATGCTGGCCGTGCTCAAGGCCGATGCCTACGGGCACGGCGCGGTGGCGGCGGGCCGGGCACTGGAGGCCCATGCCGATGGCTTCGGCGTGGCGGCGCAGGTGGAGGCACAGCGCCTGCGCGACGCCGGACTGACCCGTCCCATCGTCCTGTTCGGCGGCTTCGATGCGCCTGAGGACATCGACCTTCTTCACCAGCTCGACGTGCGCCCCGTCATCCATCACCCCGGGCAGATCGCCATGCTGGAGGCGCGCGGCGCGGCCGCGCCGGTTTCCGTCTGGTTCAAGATCGACAGCGGCATGAACCGTCTGGGCTTTCCGCCCGAGGACGTGTCCGAGGCGCTGTCGCGGCTGCGCAGCCTTCCCGGCGTTGCGCCCGACATCGTGCTGATGACCCACTTTGCCGCGTCCGACGAGCCGGACAGCCCGACCGTGGCGCGGCAGGTCGCGGCTTTCCGCGCTGCGACGGCCGGTCTGGGCCTTCCCGTATCGCTCGCGAACTCCACCGCCGTGCTCGACCATCCCGAGGCCCACGGCGACTGGATCCGCCCCGGCGGCGCGCTCTACGGGCTCACCACCAAGCCCGGCCGCTGCGCCGCCGACGATGGCCTGCATCCGGCCATGCGCCTGTCCGCGCGCCTGGTGGCGGTGCGCGACAAGCCCGCCGGCGCGGCCATCGGCTATGGCGGCAGCTTCGTGTGTCCCGCGCCGATGCGCATCGGCGCGGTTGCGGTGGGCTATGGCGACGGTTATCCGCGCCACGCGCCGACCGGTACCCCGGTTCTTGTGAACGGCGCGCGCTGCCGCACCGTGGGGCGGGTTTCGATGGACCTGATCACCGTGGACCTCGGCAACGCGCCAGAGGCCCGCGCGGGAGATGACGTGGTGCTGTGGGGCGAGGGGCTGCCCATCGAGGACGTTGCCGCAAGCGCCGGCACGATCAGCTATGAGCTGAGCTGCGTGCTCACGCGGCGGGTGAAGTTCGAGCAGGCCTGAGTCGCGCGCTGCGCGCTGGCGCACAGGCGCGGCTGCCGGCATCCTTTCCACCATGGCCAAGCGTTCTCCCCGTTCCGCTCCGCCGCTGCCCGAGGACATCGCCCTGTTCCACGAGGCGGTCGGGCCGGTGCGCAAGCTTTCCGAGGCCGCCGCGGAGCTGCCGCGCGCCGAACCGTTGGCGCCGCGTCCGCGCTCGCGCGAGGCCGATGAGGCGCTGGCCTTGCACCAGTCCCGCTTCGAGCCGTTCACCGCCTCGCCGCTGGGCCCGGGCGACGTGCTCGAATACCTGTGTGAGGGTCATCCGCCACGGATCCTGCGTCGTCTCAAGCGCGGCCACTACGCGGTGCGCGACGAGATCGACCTGCACCGCATGACGCAATCCCAGGCAGAAGCCGTGCTGCGTGAATTCCTCGTCGAGGCACGCCGCGAAGGCCACGGCTGCGTACGCGTCGTGCACGGCAAGGGGCTGCGTTCGGGCGATGCCGGCCCGGTGCTCAAGGCCATGGTCGACCGAATGCTGCGGCTGCGTTCGGACGTACTGGCCTTTGCTTCCGCCCCCGCGCCGGAGGGGGGAAGCGGCGCAGTGCTGGTGCTGCTGGTGACCGCCTGAGGGGCGCCGTCGCGGACACGTCTGCGTCCAAAAATCGATCACCGAACCCGTCATCTGAGCGACTCAAGAGTTTTGCACTCCTCCTGCACGGCCAGCAACGCTGCTGCGTTGGTTCCGAAGCACTCGGGATCCTTCCGGCGTGGCGTTATTTCTTGAAAATCCCGCCCAGCACGCCGCGCAGGATCTGATTGCCCAGCTTGGTGCCCACGGTGCGTGCGGTCTGCTTGGCCATGGTGTCCACCACGCCCTGGCGGCGCTTGGTGCCGAACAGCCATTCGTTGACCTTCTGCCCCATGCCGCCGTCCTCGGCCGGCGTCGCCTTGCCGCGCGCGCCGCCCTTGTGGGCGGCTTCCTTTTCGCGTTCGGCAGCGATCTCCTGTGCGCGTCGGGTGAGGATTTCGTGCGCCGATTCGCGATTGACGGCGGTGTCGTAGCGCGGTCCGATCGGGCTGCGCGAGCGGATCGTGGCGCGCTCTTCCGGCGTGATCGCGCCCATGCGGCAGCGCGGTGGACAGATCAGGGTCTTTTCGACGGGCGAGGGGATGCCCTTGTCCATCAGCATCGAGGTCAGCGCCTCGCCGGTGCCAAGCTGGGAAATGGTCTGGGCCACGTCCAGCGCGGGGTTCTGCACGAAGGTCTGTGCCGCGGTTTTTACCGCCTTCTGGTCGCGCGGAGTGAAGGCGCGAAGCGCGTGCTGCACGCGGTTTCCGAGCTGGCCGAGGATTTCGTTGGGCACGTCATCGGGGAACTGCGAGCAGAAGTAGATGCCCACGCCCTTGGAGCGGATCAGTCTGACGACCTGCTCGATGCGCTGGCGCAGCGCCGCCGGCGCGTCGTCGAACAGGAGATGCGCCTCGTCGAAGAAGAAGGCCAGGCGCGGCTTGTCCAGATCGCCCACTTCGGGGAGGTTTTCGAACAGTTCCGAAAGCAGCCAGAGAAGGAAGGTGGAGTAGAGGCGGGGCTTGAGGAACAGCTTGTCGGCCGCGAGGATGTTGATGATTCCGCGACCGGAAAGATCGGTGCGCATGAGATCCGAGAGGTCCAGCGCCGGCTCGCCGAAGAAGTGGTTGCCGCCTTCCTGCTCCAGCCGCAGCAGCGCACGCTGGATCGCGGCAATCGAGGCCGGGCTGATCAGGCCGTAGTTCGCCGAGATCGACTGGCGTTCCTCGTTGGCAAAGACGAGCAGGGAGCGCAGGTCGTCGATGTCCAGCAGCAGCCAGCCGTTGTCGTCGGCGAGCTTGAACACGATGTCGAGCACGCCCGACTGGGTGTCGTTGAGCTCGAGCATTCGCGCCAGCAGGGTGGGGCCGACTTCGGACATCGTGGTCCGCACCGGATGGCCATCCTTGCCGTAAAGATCCCAGAAGACGGTGGGGTTGCCTTCGTTGGCGTAGCCTTCGATGCCGATCTGCGCCGCGCGCGCGGCGATCTTCTCGTTGGCTGCGCCAGGCATTGCCAGCCCGGCGATGTCGCCCTTCACGTCGGCCATGAAAACCGGGACGCCGAGGCGCGAGAAGCCTTCGGCCATCACCATCAGGCTCACCGATTTGCCGGTTCCCGTGGCCCCGGCCACCAGGCCGTGGCGGTTGCCGTACTTGGCCAGCAGATGGACCTGGGACGATTCAGGGGTGGTGACGGCCTTGCCGACGAGGATGTGGTTCACGAGGCGTTTCCAGATGCGCGGGGAAGTCAGTGCGGGATTCTAGCTCGGTGACAGGTCGATGCCAGACGATGCTGCGCAGGTCCGGCCCGCCGCCGGATGAGCACGGCGCAGGGGCGATGGACCGCACGGCAGGCGAAACGCATGCCGAGGCAGCGAGAGAAAATCGCAGGTAAGCGGCGAAGTGATACCGATGCGTTGAGGGGCAGGGTGCAGGCAATGACACCCTGCGCTCCCTTCGGCGTTGAGCCACGACTGAACACAGCCGAGTCTCCCGTTTCGGTGACGAATAGGGGCGGCTTTTCGTTAGTAACGAGCTGCGTTGGTATGCAGAGGTGGCGATCCAGTCATTCCGCTGCAAGGACACCCAGGCCCTGTTCGAGGGCAAGCGTGTGCGGCGCTTTGGCAACGTCGAGGCCGTGGCCATGCGCAAGCTGGCGATGTTGCACCGTGCGGCAGTGCTGGATGACCTGCGCGTGCCGCCCGGCAACCGATTGGAAGCGTTGGCCGGCGACTGCGTCGGGCAATGCAGCATCCGCATCAACGAACGCTGGCGCGTGTGCTTTGTCTGGTCGGCCATCGGGCCGGAACAAGTCGAGATCGTCGATTACCACTGAGGCTGCGAACATGCGAACCGTCCCCTATCCCCACCCCAGCGAGATCCTGCTCGAAGAGTTCCTCAAGCCGATGGGCATCACCCAATACCGGCTCGCCAAGGAAATCGGCGTGCCGCAACGGCGCATCGGCGAGATCGTCACCGGCCAGCGTGGCGTTACTGCCGACACCGGCCTGCGCCTGTCGCGCTTCTTCGGCATGTCCGATGGTTTCTGGATCGGCTTGCAGACCGATCACGATGCCGCCGTGGCGAAGGACGCCTTGGCCGGAACGCTGGCGGCGATCACACCGTGGGCGCAATCGGCAGCCAACACGCCAGCCTGAAACCCGAAGGGAGCGAAGGGTGTGCCTGTGAGTGGCTTGGACCTTCCCGTAGCGTATCCGGGAAAATCAACTCACGAATCTGCTCACAACCGCGCCTGGCCTGGGGCGGACGGCCACGGACAGTCGGGCAACAAAAAACCCCGCCGTGGCGGGGTTTCCTGTGGTCTGGCCGGACGCCGATGGACGGCTGCGGACAGTGTATTGGTGCCCAGGAGAGGACTCGAACCTCCACGGTTTTACCCGCTAGTACCTGAAACTAGTGCGTCTACCAATTCCGCCACCTGGGCAAGGTGTCGAACCGCTCGCCGAGCCGGCGGGCGAGCCGCGCAATCTACGGTGTTGGCGGGTTTCTGTCAACTGGATTCGCAGGGCGCGTTGGATTATCCGCGGGATCATGCTTGAGCACGCGCAGGTCGATGCTGGCGTAGCGGCCCTGCGCGTCGATGGCTACGAGGCGCTGCGGGCCGGCCTGGTCGAATCGCAGCTGTACCGTGCCTGCGCCCTGGCTGTGCGCCACGAGGCGTCCGTCCAGCAGCCACTGCACGGCGTCGCCGGTGCCCAGCGCGCGCAGGGTGACCTCCGGCGCGCGCTGCCGGTTGCTGGGGCTGCGCAGCACGGCGCCATCCACCAGCCCGACGATCTGCAGGACCTGCACCGGTTCCGCGCTATCCGTGCAGTCCGGCGCGAGGGGCGGAAGGGTTGCCTGACGTCGTTCACCGGCGGTCAGCCACGGGATCACCAGAACGGGCCACGGCGCGATGCTGGCCAGCTCTTCAGCGTGCGGCAGGCGACACGATTCGGTCAGGCGCAGCCCGCTGTGCCGGTCACGGCGGAACGAAACGGGCGCGGGTGCCGCATGGGTCGGGCCTGGACGCGTCGGGGGAGTCGTGCCATCCAGTATCCAGGCGGTGTGTCGGCGCGCGCAGTGTCCGGAGGCCGTGGTCTCTTCGCGCTGGCCGAGCGGCCAGCAGATTGCGGCCGTGCCGACGCTGGCTGGCGCAGGAGACGCTGTGGCGTGGAGGGTTCGCGGCAGCGCATCGCTGATGGCGAACAGCAGGGGCAGGGCGGTGATGGCTCCGTACTGGCCGGGAAGCGGGGTGCCGTCGGGACGACCGATCCATACGCCGATGACCGCCCCCGGCGTGGCGCCAATGGCCCAGGCATCGCGGAAGCCGTAGCTGGTGCCGGTCTTCCACGCCAGGCTGGCGCGGCGCGAGCTGTCGATGCGCTCTTCCAGCGTGCCGGGGCGGGCGCTGTCGGAAATCATCTGGCGCACGATCCATGCCGCACCGGGCGAGAGCAGCCGCCGCTCCTGCAGCGGTGCTTCTGCGAGCAGCCTCGGGTGCGCAGCGAGGCCTTCGCGCTGCAGTGCTGCGTAGGCGCCGACGAGATCCTCCAGCCGCGCCTCGGTGCCGCCCAGGATCATCGAAAGATTGGGTTCGCTGCCGCGCGGCAGGCGCAGCGGCGCGCCTGCGTGCGCCATGCGCGCGCTGAAGCGTGCCGGACCGACCGCGTCGAACAGCGCCACCGCCGGCACATTGAGCGATTCCCGTAGCGCCTCGTGCGCGCCGACCGGGCCGCGGAAGCGCTGGTCGAAGTTGCCCGGGCGATAGGTGCCGAAGGCCTGCGGGGCATCCACCAGCAGGCTGTGCGAGTGGATCAGGCCGTCGTCGAGCGCCAGGCCGTAGAGGAACGGCTTGAGCGTGGATCCGGGTGAGCGCCAGGCGCGTGCCATGTCGATGTGGCCAAAGCTCGCGTCGTCGCCAAAGCGCGCAGCGCCGACGTAGGCCAGCACCTCCATGCTGTCCGCCCGGGCGATGATGACCGCGGCCGAGGTGCGCGGCGGCAGGCGGTCGACCCAGTCGGCCACGCGCGATTCGATGCGCACCTGCAGGTCGGCATCCAGCGTGGACCTGATGCGACGGCTGCGCGGGTTTTCCCGGCGCAGGCGTTCGGCCGCGAGCGCGGCGTGCATGGGAGGCTGGAGCTGGCGTGTGGCAACCCGTTCGGCGCGGGCATCGGCCACATCAGCCGCGCTCCAGACGCCGCGCGCAACCATGCGGTCGAGCACCTTGTCGCGCGCCCGCTGCGCGCGCTCGGCCCAGCGGTCGGGGCGCAGTCGGCTGGGCGACTGCGGCAGCACCGCGAGCAGCGCGGCTTCGGCCTGGGACAGTTCGGAGGCCGGCTTTCCGAGGTAACCGTAACTGGCGGCCTGGACGCCCTGCAGGGTGCCGCCGAAGGGCGCGTAGTTGAGGTAGAGGGTGAGGATTTCGTGCTTGTCCAGATGCCATTCGAGCTGCATCGCACGGGCCATCTGACGCAATTTGCCGCGCCCGCTGTGCGGGATCGGCTCGATCAAACGCGCGACCTGCATGGTCAGGGTGGATCCGCCCGAGACGATCTGGCGGTGTCGCAGGGCCTGCGCTGCGGCGCGAAATATCGCCAGCGGATTGATGCCGCGGTGACGGAAGAACCAGCGGTCCTCGTAGGTGAGCAGGGCCTCCAGGTACAGCGGCGAGACTTCCTGCAGTTCGACCGGATAGCGCCACACGCCTTGGGCGTCGGCGAAGGCGCGCAGCGGGGTGCCGTCGCGCGCCAGTACCACGCTGGCGCCGTCGCGCTCGATGTCGGGCAGGGGCAGGGGGAACAGCCGGTCCAGCGCGAACGGGATCGCGGCCAGCAGCAGGGCTGCCGAAAACCATCGTGCGGCGCGGAAGGGAGCATCGGTACGCATGGTGGAAGACTGCCACGGCGGCGGGTTGCCAGTCATGGCGATTTCAGGGCAGCAGCTGCGCGGCCGAGTGCAGCCCGCTGCGTGGCGCCACAGACGTGCCGGGGGGCTGAGTCGCGGGGTAGCGTGCGGTACTTGGCGACTTGGCAAGCGCCCTGAGCCGGTTTAGCGTGCTGGCAGGTGAAACCGAAGCGGAAGGTGTGTGATGCGGGCATGGACTGGATCGGCGGTGCTCCTGATGGCTGTGTTTGCGCTCTCCGGGTGCGCCAGCCAGGACCGGCCGGCACTCGCCGATGGGGCGGTGCGCGACTGTTTTTCTTCGGGTCGGATCTCGGGTTTCACGCCGGTGGACAGCAGCACGATCCGCCTGCGCGTGGGCGTGAAGGATGCGTATGAGCTGAAGCTGCTGAGCTATTGTCCCGACGTCGACTGGACCCAGCGCATCGCGCTGCGCAGCGCGGGTGGCTCTTCGATGATCTGTACCAACGACGCGATGGGGTGGGAGATCCTCGTGCTGGATCGCCCCGGCATCGGGCCGGATCGCTGCCGGGTGCGCTCGATCCGGAAGCTGGAACCCGAGCCCCGCGACACGCCCTGAGCAGGTCCGCTCCAGCGGGCGTTTTCCCGTGCCGGCAAGCCGCCGGGACGATGCGCGATGGGGGTGGCGCGGAGGCGCGCTTTGCCTTCACCGTGCCGGCGATGATCCAATAGGCGGTCGGCCCGCCTGTTGGGGGCCGAATCCCTTTCCCATTGCCTACGGATCCGCGCCGTGTCCTTTTTTTCCTCCGTGGCCCTTGCGCCCGACGACCCCATCCTCGGCCTGACAGACGCCTGGCTCGCCGATCCGCGCAGCCCCAAGGTGAACCTCGGCGTGGGCGTCTACTACGACGCCCGCGGCCAGCAGGTGTTGCCCGAATCAGTGATGCGCGCCGAGGCCACGCTCACCTCGCGGCGACGCGCGCGCAGCTACATCCCGATCGACGGGCTGCCCGACTACGACCTTCTCACCCAGCGCCTGGTGTTCGGCGAGGCGTGCCCGGCCGTGGCCGAAGGGCGCGTGGTGACCGCGCAAACCCTGGGCGGCACCGGCGCGCTGCGCGTTGGCGCGGACTTCCTCAAGGCTACCCTGCCGCTGGCAAAAGCCGCCATCTCCCGCCCGAGCTGGCCCAATCACCAGGTTCTGTTCCACGCCGCCGGCTTCGAGGTCGAGGAATACCCCTACTACGACGGCACCAGCCACGGCGTGGATTTCGACGCGATGCGTGCGGCGCTTGGAACGATGCAGCGCGGCACCGTGGTGCTGCTGCACGCCTGCTGCCACAACCCGACCGGCGCGGATCTTTCCGCCGCGCAGTGGCGCGAACTGGCCGTGGTGCTGCGCGAACGCGGCCTGCTTCCCTTCGTGGACATGGCCTATCAGGGCTTCGACCAGGGCATCGCCGAGGACGCGCTGGGCATCAGCACCTTGCTGGAGGCCGGACTGGAGAACGTGCTGGTGGCCAACTCCTGCTCCAAGTCGTTCTCGCTCTACGGCGAGCGCGTCGGCGCGCTGTCGCTGGTGTGCGCTTCGGCCGACGAAGCCAGGCGGGTGCGCTCGCAGGTCAAGCAGACCATCCGCGCCAACTACTCCAACCCGCCGACCCACGGCGCCGCGCTGGTGGCGACGATCCTGGGCGATCAGGACCTGCGCAGCCAGTGGGAGGAGGAGGTGGGCGAAATGCGCGGGCGCATCAAGGCCATGCGCGCCGGCCTGGTGGAGCGGCTGGCGGCGCTGGGGCGGTCGGAGTTCGCCTTCATCGACAGCCAGGCCGGCATGTTCAGCTATTCGGGCCTGGGCGCCGCCCAGGTGCAGCGCCTGCGCGATGAGTTCGCCATCTACGCGGTGTCTTCCGGGCGCATCTGCGTCAGCGCGCTGAACGAATCCAATCTCGACTACGTGGCCGGAGCGATCGCGAAGGTGGCGGGGTGAGCGCGACGATTCCGGTCCTCACCATCGACGGGCCGTCCGGCTCGGGCAAGGGAACGATCAGCCGCATCGTGGCGCAGCGACTGGGCTGGCACTATCTGGACTCGGGCGCGCTGTATCGCGCCGTGGGCGTCGCCGCGGGCTGGGCCAACGCCGACCTGTCCGATCCGGCCGCGCTCACGCGGCTGGCCAGCGCCACCCGGATCGAGTTCCGCACCGACGGCAGCGCCGAGCCGCGCGTGCTGGTCGACGGCACCGATGCGACCGACGAGCTGCGCACCGAAACCGCCGGCGCCGCGGCCTCCGCCATCGCCGCCGTGCCCGAGGTACGAGGCGCGCTGTTCCAGAAACAGCGGGATTTCCTGCAGCCGCCCGGGCTGGTGGCTGACGGACGCGACATGGGGACCGTGGTCTTTCCCGAGGCCGAGTACAAGGTGTTCCTTTCGGCCAGCGCCGAGGAACGTGCCCGTCGCCGGCATAAGCAGTTGAGCGATAAAGGACTTGAGGTTACAATCGACGCCCTGCTGCGCGAAATCCAGGCGCGCGATGCGCGCGATGCGCAACGTGCCGTGGCGCCGTTGAAGGCGGCGCCCGATGCGGTTCTCGTGGATACCACAGGCATTCCCGTCGAAGCAGTCGTCAAACGGGTCCTGGCGATGGTGACCTCGCCGGGGCGCTGATCCCGTTGCGACGCCTTGCTTTGCAGCGGCGGTTTTCGTGTTGCAGGAGGTCCCGGGGCCATGAGGCCGCCGGGTGTTTTCTTTCCAGCCAGGTGGGCCGCGTGCGCGTGGCCCGTGTGTTCAACCGAGTAAACATCCAATGACTGAATCATTCGCAGAACTGTTCGAAGAGAGCGAAAAGCTGTCCAAGCTCAAGCCCGGCGCCATCGTGGTAGGCGTCGTGGTGGACGTACGCAACGACGTGGTCGTGATCAACGCCGGACTCAAGTCCGAAGGCATCGTTCCGATCGAACAGTTCCGTAACGAGGCCGGTGAAATCGACGTGGGGATCGGCGACGAGGTAAAGGTCGCCCTGGACTCCCTCGAAAACGGCTTCGGCGAGACCGTGCTCTCGCGCGAGAAGGCCAAGCGCGCCATGGTGTGGGACGAGCTCGAGGAGGCCATGGAGGCCGGCGAGATCATCACCGGTCGCATCAGCGGCAAGGTCAAGGGCGGCTTCACCGTGGACGTCAAGGACGTGCGCGCGTTCCTGCCCGGTTCGCTGGTCGACGTGCGCCCTGTGCGTGATCCGGTCTACCTCGAGGGCAAGGAACTCGAGTTCAAGATCATCAAGCTCGACCGCAAGCGCAACAACGTCGTCGTCTCCCGCCGTGCGGTGGTCGAGAGCGAGCATTCGGAAGAGCGCGAGCAGCTGCTCGAGCGCCTGCAGGAAGGCGCGATCGTGGACGGCGTGGTCAAGAACCTCACCGATTACGGTGCGTTCGTGGACCTGGGCGGCATCGACGGCCTGCTGCACATCACCGACATGGCGTGGAAGCGCGTGCGCCATCCCTCCGAGGTGGTGGAAGTGGGTCAGGAACTCAAGGTGCGCGTGCTCAAGTTCGACCGCGAGCGCAATCGCGTGTCGCTGGGCCTCAAGCAGCTGGGCGAGGATCCGTGGGACAACATCGCGCGCCGCTACCCGACGGGTGCACGCCTGTTCGGCAAGGTGTCCAACGTCACCGATTACGGCTGCTTCGTCGAGATCGAGCCGGGTGTCGAAGGCCTGGTGCACGTCTCGGAAATGGACTGGACCAACAAGAACGTCAACCCGTCCAAGGTGGTGCAGGTCGGCGACGAGACCGAGGTCGTGGTGCTGGACGTGGACGAGGAGCGTCGCCGCATCTCGCTGGGCATCAAGCAGACCCGTTCCAACCCGTGGGAAGCCTTTGCCGCCATCTTCAAGAAGGGCGACAAGGTGTCCGGCCAGATCAAGTCGATCACCGACTTCGGCATCTTCGTGGGCCTGGACGGCGGTATCGACGGTCTGGTGCACCTCTCCGACATCTCCTGGAACGCCACCGGCGAAGAGCTGGTTCGCCAGTTCAAGAAGGGCGATACGGTCGAGGCCGTGGTGCTGGCGGTCGATCCGGAGCGCGAGCGCATCTCGCTGGGCGTCAAGCAGCTCGAACAGGATCCGTTCGGCCAGTACATGGCCGCGCATCCGAAGGGCAGCGTCGTCACCGGCACGGTGAAGGAAGTGGACGCCCGCGGCGCCACCATCGAGCTGGGCGAGGGCATCGAGGGCTACGTGCGCGCCAACGACATCGCCAAGGAGCGTGTCGAAGACGCCACCCAGCACCTCAAGGTCGGCGACAGCATCGAGGCCAAGTACATCGGCCTGGATCGCAAGGGCCGCACGCTGCAGCTCTCCATCCGCGCCAAGGACGACGCCGAACTGGCGGAGACCCTGGCCGAGTACCAGAGCGCTTCGGGCGGCACCACCAAGCTGGGCGCGCTGCTGCGCGAGCAGCTGGGCGGCAAGTCCGAGTAAGCGTTGCAGGGGTTCGGCATGATCCGGTTCGCCGGATCATGCCGCGCCCGGTTACATGCGTTGTACGATCCGGGGGAAATCGTCATGACCAAGTCCGAACTCATCGAGATTCTTGCCGCCCGGCAGGTTCACCTGAAGTCCGATGACGTGGACATGGCGGTCAAGACCCTGCTCGAACAGATGAGCGCCTCGCTCGCCAGCGGCGAGCGCATCGAGATCCGTGGCTTCGGCAGCTTCTCGCTGCACTACCGTCCGCCGCGCATCGGGCGCAATCCCAAGACCGGCGAATCGGTGGCCCTGCCGGGCAAGCACGTGCCTCATTTCAAGCCCGGCAAGGAGCTGCGCGAGCGGGTTAATGCCGTGGTGCCGCTGCCCCAGGACGGCGTGGCCGACTGATCGCCGCAGCGCCGGCCCGGTGCCGCGCTCACCCCTTTCATGACGAAGCCGTGCCCGGCCTGCGGCACGTGCCAGCAATCGGCTAAGCTTGCGCGGATGTTCTCCTCGCGAGGCCCGTCATGCGCCTTTTCCCGCTGATTCTTGCCGCCGCATTCCTGCTGGCCGGCATTGCCTTTGGCGCCCTAAATCCATCCGACGTGCTGCTCGATTTCTATCGCTGGCAGGTCGAGGTGCCGCTGGGCGTGGCGCTGCTCGGGGCGTGTCTTGGCGGGGCGCTGGCGACAGGCCTCGTGCTCTGGCTGACCGTGGTCTGGCCGCAGCGGCGGCGCATCCGCGCCTTCGAACGGGAACGCCGGGGCGCCACTGCGCTCGCTCCGTCCACGCCTACGGCGTTTCCAGAAGACTCATGAGCCCGGCGCTGCAGTCGGTCTGGTGGGTGCTGGCACTGCTGCCGGTCGCGGCGTTTTCCGGCTGGCTGGCCGGTCGGCGCGGCGCGGAACGGCGCGGCGGACAGCGCGTCAGCCGCCTGTCGTCGAACTATTTCCGCGGCCTCAACTTCCTGCTGAACGAGCAGCCGGACAAGGCTATCGAGGTTTTCCTGCAGATCGCCGAGGTCGACAAGGACACGGTGGAAACCCATTTCGCGCTGGGCAACCTGTTCCGCCGCCGCGGCGAGGTGGACCGCGCCATCCGCATCCACCAGAACCTCATGGAACGCCCGCGGCTGACCGAGGGGCAGCGCGTGCAGGCGGTGCTGGAGCTGGGCGAGGACTTCATGCGCGCGGGGCTGCTGGATCGCGCCGAGGCGCTTTTTACCGACCTGGGCCAGTTCGACCAGGTGGCGCCCAAGGCGCTGCGGCACCTGATTTCGATCTACCAGCAGGAGCGTGACTGGGCCAAGGCCATCGACCACGCGCGGCGCTACGAGGCCGCGACCGGCGAGCCGATGGGGCGGTTGCTGGCGCAGTTCCACTGCGAGCTGGCCGAGGCGGCGCTGGCACGCCGTGACACCGCCGCGGCCACGGCCCACCTGCGCGACGCCACCAATGCCGATTCCCACAGCGCGCGGGCCGGCATCATCGAAGGGCGCATGGCGCTTGATGCCGGCAACGACGACGGCGCCATCCGCGCCTTCGAGCGGGTCGCACGGCATGACGTGGATTACCTGCCCGAGGTGCTCGAACCGCTGCTGGCCGCCTGGGGGCGTCTGGGCGAACGCGGCCGCGCGCGCGCCTTTCTGGCCGAAATGGTGGAGCGATCCGCGGGCGCCTCGCCGATGCTGGCGCTGGCGCGGCTGATCCAGCAGGACGACGGTGACGTCGCCGCCGCGCAGTTCCTCACGCGCCAGCTGCAGCGTCGTCCGTCGGTACGCGGCCAGAACGCGCTGATCGACCTGAGCCTGCGCCGTACCGATCATGATCCGGAAGCCACCCTGCGGGTGGTGCGTGAGCTGAGTGAACAGCTGGTGGCCAGCGCCGCCGCGTATCGCTGCGGCCACTGCGGGTTCGGCGCGCGCGCGCATCACTGGCAGTGTCCCAGCTGCAAGCGCTGGGGTACGGTCCGGCCGGTGCACGGCGCATTCGGCGAATGATTCCGCTTGCCGGCATGGAAGCGCTCCTTCTCGGTGCTGGAAGCCTCCTTGCGAGCGCCGTGCTGACCGCGCTGGCGCTGCGTTACGCGCGCTGGCGCCGACTCCTGGACCTGCCCGGTCAGCGCCGCAGTCACAGCCTGCCGACCCCGCGTGGCGGCGGCATCGCCATCGTACTGACCCTGCTTCTTGCCATGGCTCTGCTCGACTGGCCGCAGCTGCGCGCTCCGCTCGCGCTGGGCGCCGCGCTGCTGGCTGTGGCGCTGGTGGGGTGGATCGACGATCACCGGCCGCTGTCGGCGCGCGTGCGGCTCGTGGTGCACGTGCTGGCAGCGCTCGCGCTGGTCTGGCTCTGGCTGCCGCTGGCAGGCATCGCTTCGCACGTGCCGTTCGCGGTGCTGGTGCTGCTGGCGGCGTTCTGGCTTGCCGGTTGCATCAACGCCTGGAACTTCATGGACGGCAGCAACGGTCTTGTGGCAAGCCAGTGCCTGTGGCTGGGACTTGCCCTGGCCTGGGTGTTTTCCGGCGCAGGCGGGGAGGGCGCGGCGCTGGCGCGTCCGCTGGCCGGCGTGTCGCTGGCGCTGGCGGGTGCCTGCGCGGGGTTCCTTCCCTTCAACGCGCCGCGCGCGGCGATCTTCCTCGGGGACGTCGGCAGCGGGGCGCTGGGGCTGGCGTGCGGCGCGCTGCTGCTCGCCGCGCTCGTGCTCGCGCCGGGGCGCGCCGCGTGCCTGCTGATCCTGCCTTCGGCCATTCTGGTGGATGCCGGACTTACGCTGGCGTGGCGCGTGTACACGGGACGGCGTTGGTACACTGCGCACCGCGAACACCTCTACCAGTGGCTTGTCCGCTCCGGGTGCAGCCATGCGGCGGTGGCGCTGGGCTATCTGGCCTGGAATCTTTTCGTCGTGCTGCCTGCCTGCGCCGCCGCGCAGCGGTGGCCCGAGGCGGCACCGGCCATCGCCGCCGCCGCCCTGCTGCTGGCGGCAGCGCTTTGGTGGCAGGGCAAATCGATGTTGCGGCGGCGCGCGCGAATCAAGGGATTGACCCGATGACCTACAAATCGCTGATCGGCGGCATCCACCCGCGCCTGGCCGTGGTCCTGCACGACCTGGTCATGGTGTGGCTGGCCTGGTACGTGGCCAACGTGCTGCGCTTTACGTTCGTGCCCGATGCCGAGCCGGTGCCGGTGTTCGCGCCCGAGCTTCCCGTGGTGCTCGGTGCGCAGGCGCTGGTGCTGTGGTGGACGGGCCTGTACCGCGGCCTGTGGCGCTTCGCGAGCATGCCCGACATCTGGAACATCGCCCGTGCCGCCGCCCTCGGCGCGCTGTTCATCGCGCTCGCGGTGTTTCTGGTCAATCGCCTCGACGGCGTGCCGCGCGGCGTGCTGCTCATCTATCCCATCCTGCTCATGCTGCTGCTGGCCTCGCCGCGCCTGGCCTATCGGCGCTGGAAGGACAGCCGCTACGGCGCCGACTCGCGCGTGCCGCCGCGGCGCGTGCTGGTGCTGGGCGGCGGCAGTGCGGGCGAGTCGCTGATCCGCGAACTGCGGCGCGAGAACCTGCTGCGCCCGGTCGGCATCCTGGACGACAACCGCACCCTGCGCGGCGGGCGCATCCAGGGCGTGCCGGTGCTGGGCGGGCTGGATCGCCTGCAGGAAATCTCGCGTGAAGTGGCCGCGGAGATGCTGCTGATCGCCATGCCCAGCATCAACAACCAGCAGATGCAGCGGGTGGTCGGGCTGTGCGAGGCCACCCGGCTGCCGTTCCGCACCGTGCCCCGGCTCAAGGATGTGATCGAAGGGCGTTCGGCCTTCAACCAGCTCAAGGAAGTGGCGATCGACGACCTCCTGGGGCGCGATCCCGTCTCGCTCGACTGGACCGCGATCCGTACCGGCCTCACCGGGCGGCGCGCGCTGATCTCCGGCGGCGGCGGCTCGATCGGTTCGGAACTGTGCCGGCAGGTGGCGCGGCTGGGCGTGGAATCGCTGTGCGTGGTCGAGCTGTCCGAGTACAACCTCTACCGCATCGAGCAGGAACTGCGCGCCGAATTCCCCGAGCTGATTCTCACCGTGGTGCTGGGCGACTGCGGCGATCCCGCAGTGGCCGAGCACGCGCTGGCCCTGTCGCGCCCGCACACGGTTTTCCACGCGGCCGCCTACAAGCACGTGCCGATGTTGCAGGAGCAGTCGCGCGAGGCCTTCCGCAACAACATCCTGTCGACCCAGACCCTGGCGCTGGCGGCGGTGCGCCATCGGGTCGAGAGCTTCGTGCTGATTTCGACCGACAAGGCGGTGAATCCGACCAACGTCATGGGGGCGAGCAAGCGCGTGGCCGAGATGGTCTGCCAGGCGCTGGCGCGCGACAACACGATGCACTTCATCACGGTGCGCTTCGGCAACGTGCTCGATTCCGCCGGCAGCGTGGTGCCGCTGTTCCGCGAGCAGATCCAGCGCGGTGGCCCGGTCACCGTCACCCACCCCGAGGTCACGCGCTACTTCATGACCATCCCCGAGGCCTGCCAGCTCATCCTGCAGGCCGCGACCCTGGGCGACGGCGGCGAGATCTTCGCGCTCGACATGGGTGAGCCGGTGCGCATCGCTTACCTGGCCGAGCAGATGATCCGCCTCGCCGGCAAGCAGCCCGAACGCGACATCGCGATCGTCTACACCGGCCTGCGTCCGGGCGAGAAGCTGTTCGAGGAACTTTTCCACCCGCAGGAAAGCTATCACCCCACCGCGCACGCCAAGATCATGCTGGCCCAGCCGCGGGAACTTCCCGGCGTCTCGCTCGAACAGGCGCTGCATCAGGCCCGACAGGCCGTCCTGCGCTATGACCAGGACATGCTTGAGGCGCTGCTGCGCCAGCTCGTGCCCGAATACACGCGCGAGCCGGTGGCGCAGGTGGTGCCGATCGGCCGACGCACCAAAGGGACCGGCGCGGCATGAGCGACGCGGTGGATTTTTCGTGCGTGCGCAAGGCGGTGTTCCCGGTGGCCGGACTGGGAACCCGCTTCCTGCCGGCCACCAAGACCGTCCCCAAGGAAATGCTCCCGGTGGTCGACCGGCCGCTGATCCAGTACGCGGTGGACGAGGCCGTTGCGGCCGGCTGCGACACCCTCGTCTTCGTCACCAACCGCTACAAGCATGCCGTGGCGGACTACTTCGATACCGCCTACGAACTGGAACGCCGTCTGGAGAAGGGTGGCAGGACCGATCTGCTGGAGCTGGTGCGCAACGTGCTGCCCTCGCACGTGCGCGCCGTGTTCGTGACCCAGCCCCACGCGCTGGGATTGGGCCATGCGGTGCTGTGCGCGCAGCCGGTGGTGCGCGACGAACCGTTCGCGGTGCTGCTGCCCGACGACCTGATCTGGTCGCAGGGGCCGGGCGCGCTGGCGCAGATGCTGGCCTTGGCGCGGGCGGAGTCTGCCGGCGTGGTCGCAGTGCAGGACGTGCCGCGCGAACAGACCGGAAGCTATGGAATCGTCGCGGCCCCGCGTTTTTCCGGACGCTCCGGACGCATCGAGGCCATCGTGGAAAAGCCGCGCCCCGAGGAGGCGCCGAGCACCCTGGGCGTGGTGGGTCGCTACGTGCTGCCGCCGCAGATCTTCGATTTCCTGGAACGTGTGCAGCCGGGCAGCGGCGGGGAAATCCAGCTCACCGACGGCATCGCCGCGCTGCTCGCCGAGCATCCCGTGCTGGCCTGCCGCTTCGAAGGCCGCCGTTTCGACTGCGGCAGCCGCATCGGCCTGGTCGAGGCGACCATCCAGTACGCCCTGGAACACGATGATCTGGCCGACGAGGCACGCCGTTACATGCGCGCCGCGCTGGACGGCTGAGCCGCGGGCAGGACGCGCGTGGACATCGACGCCATCAATGCGGACGCGGGCCGCAGGCCGCGCGGCGACAGCGCCTGGATGCGGCTCGCGCTGGAGCTGGCGGACCTTGCCGCCGAAGGGGGCGACGAGGTGCCGGTCGGTGCGCTGCTTATTGCGCGCGACGGCAGCCTGCTGGCCACCGGCACCAATCGCACCATCGTCTGCCACGACCCTTCCGCGCACGCGGAAATCGTGGCGCTGCGTGCGGCTGGGCAGCGCCTGGGCAACTATCGGTTCGACGGCTGTACGCTCTACGTCACCCTGGAGCCCTGTGCCATGTGTGCCATGGCGATGGTGCATGCACGCGTCGCGCGGCTGGTGTACGGCGCTTCCAACCCCAAGGCTGGCGCCTGCGGCAGCGTGTTCGATCTGCTGCGCGATCCGCGCCACAACCACCGCGTGGTCGTGGATGGCGGCGTGCTGGCGGAAGAGGCCGGCACGCGGCTTTCCGACTGGTTCCGCGCGCGCCGCACCGCACGGTCGCGGTGACCGGCCGGGTATGATCGCGGCAGTGCCCCGAGGAGTTTCGCGATGCCTGCCCGCCACGACGACAACCTGATCTGGATCGATCTGGAAATGACCGGCCTGGATCCGGCCAGCGACAGCATCATCGAAATCGCCACCCTCGTCACCGACTCCCAGCTCAACCTGCTGGCCGAAGGGCCGGAGCTGGCCATCCGCCATCCGCTGGAACGCCTGCAGGCGATGGACGAATGGAACTGGACCACGCACCGCGCCAGCGGGCTGTGGGATCGCGTGCTGGCCTCGGACGTGGACATGGCCGAGGCCGAACGCCGCACCCTGGACTTCCTCGCCCGCTGGGTGCCGGCGGGAAAGTCCCCCATGTGCGGAAACAGCATCTGCCAGGATCGCCGTTTCCTGCACCGCTGGATGCCGCTGCTCGAGCGCCATTTCCACTACCGCAACCTCGATGTTTCCACCGTCAAGGAACTGGCGCGGCGCTGGGCGCCGTCGATCGCGCAGGGCTTCAGCAAGACGGCGGCCCACACCGCGCTGGCCGACATCCGCGAGTCGCTGGAGGAGCTGCGCCACTATCGCCGGCACATGGGCGCACTTTCGGGAAGCGCGTCGTGAGCGGCCAGGCGTTGCGATGCGCTCGTGGATGGGCACCGCCGTTTCATGTGCCTGAATGGGGCTCGCAGGTCGGAAAGTCCGCCATGCGCCCTCATCCATTCGCCGCGTTGCTGATGGCCGCGCTGCTGGCGCTGTGCGCCGGCAGCGCGCTGGCGGGAAACCCGCGTGCAGCGTTGCGGGCAGTGGAGAGCAGCATGCAGCTGCAGGGCTGGATTCACCTCACGGCGGAAGGGCGAGTCGAGCAGGTCGAACTTGACTCGGCTGGACTCGTCCCCGAGGGCGTGGCGGGATTCGTTCGCAGCACGGCGCAGCGCTGGCGCTTCGCGCCGGTGCATGATGCCGATGGCGCCGCCGTGCCGGTACGGGCGCCCTTGAGCCTGCGAGTGATTGCTCGGAAACTGGCCAAGGACCAGTTCGAGCTGTCGCTGGGCAGCGTAGCGTTTTCCCGCTACGACCAGGACGATCCATCCAGTCTGGCCGTCCTGCGGAACCAGCCTCCGCGCTATCCGCGGGAGCTGATCCGGCCCGGAGTTGGCGGCGACACGTACATGGCCGTCAAGGTGGGGCGTGATGGTCAGGTCGAAGACATCGCCACGCGCCAGGTCAACCTGAACGTTGCCGGCAGCGCGAAGAAAATGGAGCGCTGGCGGCAGCAGCTGGCGGCGGCCTCAGCCGCGGCCATTCGCGCGTGGGCATTTCGCGTACCGACCGAAGGGCCCGAGGCCGATGCGCCGTACTGGATCGCACTCGTTCCCGTGGGCTACCGGGTGTCCGGGCCGGCGCCTGCATCCGCGGAGGTGCAGGAAGGGCCTGCGTGGAACAACTACGTTCGCGGCCCGCTGGAGCCCTTGCCGTGGATCGATCCGAGCGATGCGCGCAATGCGCTGCGGCCGGATTCCCTTGCAGATGGCGGGGCATACCTGCTTCCGCGCGGCGGAGGCCTGCAGCCGCTGACGCCGTTGGAGGAGCGCTGATAGCCTGATTTCAGGGCGGGCATTCCGATCGGAGCGTCCCGGCGCAGAGGTGTGCAGGACGCAGGCGCGTGCGCTCGAGATCAGCAGTGGGCACGTCCGGATTGGCGAGAATCCGGGCGCGTGCTAGCATGCTAAAATGATAATCGATCGCATTTGCGGGCGGGTTCTGCTGGCTTTTCTCGCCCTGTCGCTGAGTGCCTGGGCACAGCCTCCGGCGTCCGATGTCACCTCCATGGTGCAGCAGACATGGAAACTGCTCGACTACGTGGCCACCGATTACGCCGGCGCGGTCAGCGATGGCGTAGTGATCGACGAGGCGGAGTACGCCGAGCAGCAGGAGTTCAGCGCCACGGTCGCCGCGCACCTGGAGCGCCTGCCGGCCGCCGAAGGGCTTGCCGCGCTGCGCGAGCAGGCACAGGGCCTGATCCGCGTGGTCAACGACAAGGTTTCCGCAGAAGAGGTCGCCGACCGCGCACACGCCCTCGGCGCCGCGCTGCTGGTGGCGTATCCGGTGCCCTCGGCACCTGACCGCGTGCCTGACCTGGCGCAGGGTGCGGCGCTTTATCGGCAGCACTGCGTCGCCTGCCACGGCGCATCGGGTGCGGGCGATGGTCCTGCCGCCGCGGCGCTGGATCCGGCGCCCATCGATTTCACCGACGCCGCGCGTGCCGACCTGCGCAGCCCTTTGTCGCTTTATCAGGCGACGGCACAGGGCATCGAAGGCACCGGCATGGTCGGCTATGCCGGCGCGCTTTCCGACGAGGACATCTGGTCGCTCGCCTACTATGTCGGCACGCTGGCCTATGCGCCACAGGCGGCGCGGGGGAAGGTGGCGTGGCGCGAGCAGGCGCAGATACGTGCGCACGTGAGCAGTCTCACAGAACTATCCCAGGCACGCGCCGGAACGCTTGCGGCCGCGTTCGAGCGGGAGACGGTGCGCGGTGTGCTGGGCTGGCTGCGGCAGAACCCGGCCGCCGTGCAGGAGGCGCCCATCGGCCTGGCGCTGGCGCGAGCGCGACTCGCGGCAAGCCTCGCCGCGCACCGGGCCGGGCGGGCCGACGAGGCCGTGCAGCTCGCGCTGTCGTCGTACCTGGACGGCGTGGAGCCGGACGAAGCGCGTCTGGATACGCGTGATCGCGTCCTGCGCGGGCGCATCGAAACGGCCATGGGCGCGTACCGCGCCGCGCTCTCGGGGCGCGGCGGCGATGCGCAAACGCAGGCCGCCGCGGTGGATGCGCTGCTGGCGCAGGCCCAGTCGACGCTGGAGGCCGGCAGCGCAAGTCCGGGGACGGCGTTCATCGGCGCCTTCACCATCCTCCTGCGCGAAGGACTTGAGGCGCTGCTCGTGGTCATCGCGCTGCTGGCGTTCCTGCACAAGGCCGGGCGTCCGGAATCGGTGCGCTATGTGCACTATGGCTGGGTGCTCGCGCTGGTGGCCGGCGGCATCACCTGGTTCGTCGCCACGTATTTCATCACCATCAGCGGAGCGAGCCGCGAAGTGACCGAGGGACTGGCCGCGCTCTTTGCCGCCGCGGTTCTGCTCAGCGTCGGCCTGTGGATGCACCAGAAGAGCATCGGCGGGCGCTGGCAGCAATACCTCAGGCAGCAGATGGGCGCCGCGCTGAAGCGTCGTTCGGCATTCTTCCTGTTCGGGCTGGCTTTTGTCTCGGTGTATCGCGAGGTCTTCGAGACCATCCTGTTCTATGTCGCGCTGTGGACCGATGGCCAGCACCTGTGGATGTTCTCGGGCATGGCTGCCGCAGTGGCGGTGCTGATGGCGATCGCCTGGATCATGCTGCGCACCAGCCGGCGCCTTCCGCTGGGCACGTTCTTCGCGGCCAGTTCGGTCCTCATCGCCGTGCTCGCCGTGGTGCTGACCGGCAAGGGCGTCGCGGCGCTGCAGGAGGCGGGCTGGATCAGCGTCTCGCTGGCGCCCCTGCCGTCGTTCGACGGACTGGGCATCCATCCGACCTGGGAGACCACGCTGGCGCAGCTGCTGATGGCGGCGGTGCTGATCGTCGGGTTCGCCTGCAACCGGTTCCAGGCGCGCCGGCGTCTGGCCGCGGCATTGCGCTGAGTCCGCCGCGCTCGATGTGCCGGGACCGCACGCGTGCGTGTCTTGCGCGTGCGGAAACTCCGGAAGTCAGCTGCGGATGCGGCCGCGCAGGGAGGCGGCCGAATGCGGGCCGATTTCGCCGATCAGCGCGCGCGCAGCGTCGACCTGGCCCCAGGTATTCCACAGCAGCACGCCGCGCACGCGTCCCTGATCGAGGTAGTAGACGACGCCCTCGCGGTTGGGTTCGCTCCAGTCTTCGACCATCTCGAGGCGCGCATCGAGCATGCCGACGGCCTCGTAGCCCAGATCGAAGAGGTCGGAATAGAAGAACGGCAGCGCGGCGTAGGGCTCGGGCCTGCCGGCCATGGCGCACCCGGCGATGCGTCCGGTGGAGAGCGCCGCGTCTTCGTGCTCGATCCGGCGCCGGCCCAGCGCCTGGCCGGGAACGTTCGCCACGTCGCCAGCGGCGAACACATCGGGCACCGTGGTGCGCATGCACTCGTCCACGAGGATGCCGTTGCCGATCATGGCTCCGGCCGCTTCGGCCAGCGCGGTATCCGGGACGATCCCGAGGCCTGCGATTGCGACGTCGGCCTCCAGCCGGCTGCCGTCGTCGAGCCGGAGCGCGACCCGTTCGCCGGTCTGCTCGCCGCCTTCGACCCGGCGCCCGGCACATACCGCGACGCCGCGCTCGCGGTAGCCGTCCTCGATGAATCGGCTCAGCCCCGGCGGGTAGGTGCGCGCGCCCAGCGTGGCCTCCGGAAAGATCAGGGTGACGCGACAGCCGTGGCCGGTCAGGGCCGCGGCGATCTCCGTGCCGATGAAGCCGCCGCCGACCACCGCGACATGCGCGCCCCTTTCCGCCAGCGCGAGCAGGGTGTGGTAGTCGTCGAGCGTGCGGTAGGCGAGCACGCGATCGCCTTCGAAGGGCAGGCGGCGCGCACGGCCGCCGGTGGCCAGCAGCAGCTTGCCGTAGCGGTATGTTGCGCCGCAGTCATCGCTGACGGCATGCGCGTCGGCGTCGATGGAGACGACGCGGCGGCCGAGGAAAAGCTGCGCACCGCTGGCTGCGACCGGGCGCCAGATGCTGTTTTCCCCGGCGTCCTTCCAAAGCGCCTTGCTCAGCGGCGGGCGATTGTAGGGCGGGTGGTTTTCCGCGCCGATCATGCCGACGGTGGCCTGCGGATCGGTTTCACGGATGGCCTGGGCGGCGGCTTCGGCCGCCATGCCGCCGCCCACGATCAGGTGGTCGAAGCTATGGTCCATTGCAAGGTCTCCTCGTGCCGCGCGATGCCGTTCCGCATTGTCGCGCCGCGTGGAACGTATGGGGGAATTGATGGCGGCGCGCGGGATCCTCGCTGGCGGTGGAAAACGGGCGGCGAGTCACGTTTGCCTGCGGGAAGCGTGAGGCGACTTTCATTTTTCCGTTGCGGCGGCGCAACATCGAAAGTCCTTGCGATTTCCATTCGCCTGCGTATGCTGCGTCCAGCTCCGGTTCAGGGATGCGCCAGGGAGCCACGGCGGCGGGCTGCGAAGGGAAAGGGGTCGCAGCGGGTCGCCCCATCAGTATCATCGGGGAGAACATCCGAATGAAACGTCTTGCTGGCCGGCTGATCGCCGGCTTCGTGCTGCTTGCCGTGGCCTGTGCGGCCCATGCCGCGACCGGCGTCGCCTTCGTCCACGGAACCGGCAACCAGACCAATGCGCTGGCCGACTACTGGACCGCCGACATGGTCAACTCGGTGCGCCGCGGCCTTCCCAACCAGGCCAACTACACCGTCATCAACTGCGAATTCGAGCGCTACATGTGGGACAGCCGCGCTGCCGGCTGCCTCGCAGGACAGCTCACCAGCTTCATCAATTCGCGCGGCATCACCGATCTGGTGGTGATCACGCACTCCAACGGCGGCAACGTGATGCGCTGGATCATGTCCAACCCCACGTACGACAGCCGCTACCCCAACATCATCAGCAAGATCCGCTGGGTCAACGCGCTGGCGCCTTCGTCGGCCGGCACGCCGCTGGCCAACGCGGTGACGGCCGGCAATGTCTTCGAGAAGGCGCTGGGATGGCTGCTGGGCTACGCCTCGGACGCGGTGAAGATGCAGCAGACCCACTGGATGTCGCAGTACAACGCGCAGAACCTGTACGGCACGGCCGGCCGCCCGGCGCTGCCCAAGGGCTTCTGGTCAATGACCGGAAGCAACGTGCGTTCCTCGATCTTCACCAACAACAGCTACTGCGGCGGCTACCAGTACCAGCTCGGCCTCACCATCACCCAGGCCTGGCTCAACAGCTGCTCGGACGGCTTCCTCGACTGTGACAGCCAGCGCGCCGCCGGTTCGAGGTGGTTCACCGACACCCAGCGTACCAGCAGCGGCTATTACCTCAGCCACCACCAGAGCCGTCGCCAGTGCTTCAACCTCGACGTCATCTTGCGCAACGACCTGTGAGGCCTGCCATGAAGATCATGAAACTCCAGCTCCTGGCCGCCGCGATCGTCCTGGCCGGCTCCGCCCATGCCGAAACCCTGCAGCTCCAGCGCGTGCAGGGCGATCTCATTCCCTCCGCGCTTTCCTCCTCTTCCGTGGCCAAGTCCGCCGCCATGCCGGCGAGCGGAGAAACCCGCGAAGTGCACTTCGCATGGGCACTGGACGCGGCCGAGGCGCTTTCCGCGCCGGCGCCCTTCCGCGCCGAAAGCCGCGAGTTCTGGACCCGGCTCGATGCCGGCAACGCGAAGGCGGGCTGGGGCTTCGTGCCCAGCGCCGACGGCGCCCTGGTGCGCGTCAGCCTGCTGGACACGCGCAAGTCGCTGCGCGCCACCGACCTGCGGCTGCGGGT
This sequence comes from uncultured Chiayiivirga sp., assembly GCA_934525595.1. Taxonomy (GTDB): domain Bacteria; phylum Pseudomonadota; class Gammaproteobacteria; order Xanthomonadales; family Xanthomonadaceae; genus Denitratimonas. The sequence continues at coordinate 230,342 of CAKSZJ010000001.1, forward strand.
GAACGGCGAGCCGCGCGATGCCGCCTCGCTGATCCAGCACCTGGCCGGAGACGCCGAGCTGAAGGCCGTCGGCACCTCGTTCAGCGACGGCACCCTGGTGTTCCAGCTGGCGCCGGGTCTTGCGGGCAAGCGCATCGACGTGGCCCTGCCCAAGTCCGCGTCCGGCGCACTGATGCACGTGCTGGAGCCCCACAGCCCGATTGCGATGGCGCTTTCCGCCGACGTCGTGCAGGCCATGCCGGGCCAGCGCATCACGCTCGATGCGCGCTTCTTCGACCAGTCCAGGGCGAAATCGGCGAAGAAGGTCGCGGGCCTGATCACGGCGCCGGACGGGCGCAGCTTCGACCTCGACTTCCGCATCGACAAGGCCGGGCGGGCGGTCGCCAGTTTCGAGATTCCGGCGGATGCCGGAGGCGGCCTGGAGCCGTGGGAAATCCACGCCTTCGGCAGCACGCAGCTGGCCAAGAACGCTGTGCTGCGCGATGCACGCACTGCGGTGATGGTGAGCCTGCCGACGGCGCGCTTCACCGGCGAGGCGATGGTGCTGCGACGCGACGGCGGTGTGGTGTTCCAGATGCCGGTGGAAACAGCCGCCCGGGGCCGTTACGAGCTGCGCGGAACGCTGTACGGCACCGATGCGGCCGGCGAGCTCAGGCCGATGGCCGTGGCGCACGGCGCCGACGTGCTGGCAGCGGGCCGCGGCACGCTTGAGCTGCGCTTCACTCCGGACGTGCTCAATCCGGCGCTGGCCGCGCCCTACGCGCTGCGCGACCTGAACCTCTCGGATCAGAGCCGCATGAGCCTGTCCGAGCAGCGCCGCGAGGCGTTGGACCTTCCCGTCTTGCCCTGATCGCACCTGACGGGCGGTACGCAACCGGCTGGCCATGCCCGGCCGGTTGCGTGTTCGGCCAAGCGCCTGCCTGGATGAGGCACAAGGCGCAGGCGCAGCGCGCGGCATTGCCCGTGCAATAACCTGTGCTCCTCATCTGGATCAAGGAAGGTTCCTCATGCGTCTTCGAAGGGTGAATGTGATGTGGCTTGCCGGCATGGCGTTTTGCCTGCTGTCTGGCGTGGCGAGCGCGCAGGGGCCGGGTGCAGTGCGCAAGCAGGTCGAGGCCAGCATGCTGCTCAAGGGCGAGATCGACATCGGCGTGGATGGGGCAGTGGAAGGGATCGGTATCGAGCGCGAAACGGAGATTCCTTCGGGCGTCGCATCCTTCTTCCGCGATGCCGCGATGCAATGGACATTCGAGCCGATCGTGCAGGACGGCGTGCCGGTCGCGGCGCGTGCACCGATGAGCGTGCGGCTGACGGCGAAAAAGCTCGAAAGCGGCGACTACGAGATCCGCATCGTCAATGCCTCCTTCGATCGCTACGATCCTGAAGATCGCACTTCGGTCAGGTTCCAGAAGCAGAAGGCGCCCAGCTACCCGGCCGATGCGATACGCGCGGGCGTGGCCGGTGACGTGTATGCGCTGGTCAAGGTCGGGCGCGATGGCCGTGTGGTGGAGGTGGTTTCCGAGCAGGTCAACCTTCACGCCGTGGCATCGGAACGCGCCATGCGCACATGGCGCGAAGTGCTTGCACGCGCCAGCGAGAAGGCGATCAAGGACTGGACCTTCCTTGTCCCGAGCGAAGGGGCGGCGGCGGACAAGCCGTACTGGGTCGTCAGGGTGCCTATCCGGTACCGGCTTTCGCAGTCGCCGGCAGGGCGAGTGGATCACTACGGGACGTGGGAAGCCTACATTCCCGGCCCGCTCGCCTCCGTGCCGTGGCGCGATGCGGAGCGGTCGAGCGGCGATTCGCCCGATGCGCTCGTCGATGGGGGGATCTACATGGACGGCGAGGGCCGTGGCCCTCGCCTGCTGACGCCGCTGGACAGGAGCTGAGAGGGCTGGGCGCGATCAGCCGATCACGCCCAGTTCCCTTCCCACCCGGGTGAAGGCGGCAATCGCGGTGTCCAGATGCTCTCGGGTGTGCGCCGCGCTCATCTGCGTGCGGATGCGGGCCTGGCCCTGCGGCACCACCGGGAAGAAGAAGCCGATGGCGTAGATGCCTTCCTCCAGCAGCCGCGCGGCGAATTGCTGCGCCAGCGGTGCGTCGTAGAGCATCACCGGGCAGATCGGATGGTTTCCGGGTTTCAGGTCGAAGCCGGCGGCGGTCATCCTTTCACGGAAATAGGCGGTGTTTTCCCCGAGCCGCTGGCGCAGCTCGCCGGCCTCATCGAGCATGTCGAAGGCCTCGATTCCGGCCGCCACCACGTGCGGCGGCAGCGAGTTGGAGAAAAGATAGGGCCGCGATCGCTGGCGCAGCATCTCGATGACGTCCCGCTTCGCCGTGGTGAAACCGCCCAGCGCGCCGCCCATCGCCTTCCCCAGCGTGCCGGTGAAGATGTCGATCCTGTCCATCACGCCCTTGGCCTCGGCCGAGCCGCGCCCCCGGGCGCCGATGAAGCCGGTGGCGTGGCACTCGTCGATATGCACCAATGCGTCGTATTCCTTCGCCAGCGCGGTGATCTCGTCGAGCGGAGCGACGAAACCGTCCATCGAGAACACCCCGTCGGTGGTGATCAGGACGGTGCGCGCGCCGTCGGCGCGGGCCTGCTTGAGCCGGGCTTCCAGTTCGCCCATGTCGCAATTGGCGTAGCGGTAGCGCTTCGCCTTGCACAGGCGCACGCCGTCGATGATCGAGGCGTGGTTGAGCGCGTCGGAGATGACCGCATCTTCCGGCCCCAGCAGCGGTTCGAACAGACCGCCGTTGGCGTCGAAGCAGGCGGCGTAGAGGATGGTGTCCTGGGTGCCGAAGAACTGCGCGATGCGCGCTTCCAGCTGTTTGTGCAGATCCTGGGTGCCGCAGATGAAGCGCACCGAGGCCATGCCGAACCCGTGGCTGTCGAGCGCCGCCTTGGCGGCCTGGATCACGCGCGGATGATCGGCCAGTCCCAGGTAGTTGTTCGCACAGAAATTCAATACCTTGCGGCCGTCTTGCAAGGTGATTTCTGCGGATTGCGGCGAGACGATGACGCGCTCGTGCTTGAACAGGCCGTCGCGCTCGATGCTCGCCAGTTCGTCGGCGTAGCGCTGGGTCAGGGACATGGGAAATTCTCCGGAAAAGACAGGCGCGCACGATAGCATCGGCGCCTGCGCACCGGTTTGCGCGCCATCCGGCGCGTGTCTGGTCAAGGCGCCCGTCGGGATGCGGCCTGGTGTATCTACAATGCGGTGCCAAGCCCGCCGATGCGGGATGCGATGGAGCCGTCATGCAGGTGCTGCTGGGCCTGGCCGAACTTCCCCACGTACTCGACCGCCTGCCGCGCGGCGAGGACTGGCTGGGCGCAGGGGAGCGCGAGCGTGTGGCGGCGATCGCCCATCCGCAGCGGCGCGCGCAGTTCCTGGCCGGACGTGCGCTGGCGCGCGAGCTGCTCGCCGAGCATGGCGGTGGCGGATGGCACGACTGGAGCGTGGAGCGCGACGCGCAGGGCGCGCCTCACGTCCTGTGGCGGGGCGAGCCGTCCGGACTGCACCTCTCGCTGGCGCACAGCGGCCGCCGGATCTTCTGCGCGGTGGCCGATCGCGCGCTGGGCGCCGACGTCGAGCAGCCGGTGCGCGAGCACGATGTCCTGAGGCTGGCCGAGGCGTTGTATCCCGCGGATTTCGCCGCGGCGCTGGCGCCGCTCGACGATACCGAGCGCAGACGGCGGTTCTTCCAGCGCTGGACCCTGGACGAGGCGCGTGCCAAGGCCCTGGGCCGCGGGCTGCAGCCCAAGACGCTGCGCCGGCAGCGCTGGCTCGCCATCGGCACGGAGCCGGCACAGGCGTGGACCTGGGAACTGCACGACGGCTGGCTCGCCCTGGCGCTGCGCGAGCCTTCCGAAAATCCGCCGCGGTTCCGCTGGCACGCCTCCCCCGGGCAGGCACCGCCCAGCCCCTGGCGATGCGATCTGATCGCCTGAATCATCGGCCTCGATGGACGTGGAGAAACATCGTGCAATATCATGTTTTCATTGCTTTTCTTCTTGCGGCGACTGCGCCGTCTTTCGCCATCGCCTCCGACGCGCTGGATTCCCGCGTCATCGCGGCCTGTCTGGATGCGGTGCACGCCGAAGCGCGACGGCAAACGCCGGCACGCGGCGATGCGCTGCATGTCCTGCCGAGCGGGCCTGAGGCGGGCAGCAGCTGGATTCCCGCCACGCGAGCGGGCGGCGATGCGGCCTGGCTGGGCGAGGCTTTTCTGGATCTGAACGACCGGCTGCGCCAGGCGCGCGGCTGGACGCCGCCCCGGAAGATCCCGCTGCCGGGCGTCAAGGTGCGGGTCAAGGGTCTGGACGCCCGCCGCCGCGGGTATGAGCAGCCCCTGCACTTCGTCGTCTGGCCGCCCGGTTACGACGTGTCCCGCACCCATGCCCTCGTGCTCGCCACCTTCGGCCCCGCCGATCACGGCGCCGAGGCGGCCTGTGAACTGGGGCTGCGCGCCGGGCGGTGGGAGGTGCTCCGAAGCAAAGCCGTGTCCTTCCTGTAGCCAGGTACGGCCAGCGGCGCTGGTAGACTTGCGCGATGCCGATCATTTCCCTGAACCAGCTCGATTACAGCGTGGGCGGACCGCTTCTGCTCGAAGGCGTGGACCTGTCCATCGACACGGGCGAACGCATTGCCCTGATTGGCCGCAACGGCGCCGGAAAATCCACCCTGATGCGCATTCTCGCCGGCGAAATCCAGCCCGATGACGGACAGGTGCGCGTGCAGAGCGGCACCCGCATCGCGCGGCTGGAGCAGGAAGTGCCGCCGGGCGCCTCGGGCAGCGTATTCGACGTGGTCTCTGATGGTCTGGGCGCGGTGGGCGCGGATCTTGCGCTGTTCCATCGCCTGAGCCACGCGGAGAGCGTGGACACCCAGGCGCTGGCGGACGTACAGGGACGCATCGAGGCGGCACAGGGCTGGTCGGCCGACCAGCGCGTGGCCGACACGCTCAAGCGCCTGGAGCTGGACGGCGAGGCCGCGTTCGCCAGCCTTTCCGGCGGGATGAAGCGGCGCGTGCTGCTGGCCCGCGCCCTGGTATGCGCGCCCGACCTGCTGCTTCTGGACGAGCCCACCAACCACCTCGACATTGCCGCGATCGACTGGCTCGAAGCCTTTCTCGCGAACTGGGGCGGGGCGCTCGTCTTCGTCACCCACGACCGCCGCTTCCTGCGCGCACTGGCCACGCGCATCGTCGAGATCGATCGCGGACAGGTGACGAGCTGGCCGGGGGATTTCGACAACTACCTGCGCCGCCGCGAGGAGCGCCTGCACGCCGAGTCGGTCGAAAACGCCCGCTTCGATGCCTTTCTCGCCGAGGAAGAGGTCTGGATCCGCCAGGGCATCAAGGCGCGCCGTACCCGCAACGAGGGCAGGGTGCGGCGGCTAAAGGCGTTGCGCAGCGAGCGCGCGCAGCGGCGCGAGCAGCAGGGCGGCGTGAGGATGGCGCTGGCCGAGGCGGAAACCTCGGGCAAGAAGGTGATCCAGACGCGCGGGATGGATTTCTCCTTCGGCAGCGCGCCCATCGTGCGCGACTTCTCCACCACCATCCTGCGCGGTGATCGCATCGGCCTGATCGGCCCCAACGGCAGCGGAAAGTCGACCCTGCTCAAGCTGCTGCTGGGCGAGCTTGAGCCGCAGCGCGGTGAAGTGCTGCGCGGCACCAATCTGGCCATCGCCTATTTCGACCAGTACCGCGCCACGCTGCGCGAGGACTGGAACGCGCTCGACAACGTGGCCGAAGGCCGCGAGTTCATCGAAATTGGCAACAAGCGCAAGCATGTGCTTGGTTATCTTCAGGATTTTCTTTTCACGCCGGAGCGCGCCCGGGCGCCCATCACGCGCCTTTCCGGCGGCGAGCGCAATCGTCTGCTGCTTGCCCGCCTGTTCGCCCAGCCGGCCAACCTGCTGGTGATGGACGAGCCTACGAACGATCTGGACGTGGAGACCCTGGAGCTGCTGGAGGAGCTGCTGGCCGACTACGCAGGCACGCTGATCCTGGTCAGCCACGACCGCGAGTTCCTCGACAACGTCGTCACCTCCACCCTGGTGATGGAAGGCGACGGCCGGGTGGGCGAGTACGTGGGCGGCTACAGCGACTGGCTGCGCCAGCGCCCGTCGTCGGCGGTATCGCCGGTGCTGTCCGCCGCCGTCGCGACCACGCCGGCGGAGCCGCCCGTCGCGCCACCGGTGCGGCGCAAGCTCAGCTACAAGGACCAGCGCGAGCTGGATCTTCTGCCGGCGCGCATAGAGGCGCTGGAAGCGCGGATCTCCGCGCACACCCGGACGATGAGCGATCCGGGATTCTTTCGCCAGTCGCACGAGGCCGTAGCCGTGCATCAGGCCGAGCTGGAGACCGCCCAGCGCGAGCTTGAGGCCTGCTATGCGCGCTGGGAAGCGCTGGAGGACATGCAGGCGTAACCGCGCCGTTTCGCGTGCCGGCGGGGCAGGGGACGCGTAACCGTGCCGCTATTCCCGCGCCGCTTCCACCTGTCGCATCACCCGCAGCAGATTGCCGCCCCAGAAGCCGACGAGCTGGTCTTCGGTAAAGCCCTCGGCGAGCAGCCGCTCGGTGATGCGCGGCAGCGCGGTGACGTCTTCGAAGCCTGCGCTGGTGAGTCCGCCCGCGCCGTCGAAGTCGGCACCCAGTCCCACGTGCTCGGGTCCGGCGACTTCGATGATGTGCAGCAGGTGGCGCATGAAGTCGTCAAAGCCGGTGCGCGGCACCGGGAAGTCGCGCTGCACCTGGAAATAGGCGTCCGCCAGCGCCTGGCGCTTCTGCGCGCTGTCGGCGGTGCCGTCCCAGAACGGCCCGGTCGCCGCGTCGATGGCGGCGTCGCGCTCCGGACTCTTGTGCTCGTCGGCGAGGTAGCCGGGATAGGCGTTGACCTGGATCACCCCGCCTTTTTCCGCCAGCTTGCGGATGCGCGCGTCGTCGAGGTTGCGCGGGTGGTCGTAGAGCGCCTTGGCGCTGGTGTGGGAGAGCACGAGCGGGGTGCGCGAAAGCGCCAGCGCCTGATCGAAGCTGGCATCGGAGGCGTGCGAGAGATCGATCATGAGACCGAGCCGGTTGGCGCGCGCGATGAGGTCGCGGCCCGCGGGGCTCAGTCCGTTCCACTCCGGCCCGGCCTTGTCGGTGGAGGAGTCGGCGAACTCGTTGTTGCGCACGTGCACCAGGCCAAGCATGCGCAGGCCCTGGGCGTAATGGAAATCGAGCAGGCTGGGATCGGTCGCCAGCGGGCTGGCGTTCTCCATGCTCAGGTACACGAAGCGCCGGCCGCTGGCGGCAATGCGCGCGGCGTCGTCGGCGCGCATTGCCAGCTCCAGGTCGTCGGGATGGGCGGCCACGGTCTCGCGGATCGTCATCAGGCGCGCCAGCGCGTGGTCGCGCGCGGCGCGCTGGGCTTCCGGACTGCGCTCGCCCGGATCGGTGTAGATCACGAAGAAGCCGCCGTCCAGGCCGCCCTCGCGCATGCGCGGAATGTCGACCTGGGAAAGGTCGGTCTCCAGCGCGTGACGCTCTGCCGGATTCCAGCCGGGCAGGGAAAAGTACACCGGCGTGTCCAGGTGCGAATCCAGGGTGAGCAGGCGCTCGTGCAGGGCGCGCGCCTGGGGCGACACCTCGGCCAGCGCCGGGCTCGCGGCGAGCAGCAGGATCAGGGCAAAGGGAAGCTTCATGCGGGAACGTCCTCGGAAGGCGCGTGCGGCACATCACCGCTGCGCTGGTTGACGATGCTGGTGGCGGTGAGATCGCCGGTGACGTTGCCGGTGGTGGCGAACACGTCGGGAACGGTGTCGACGGCGAGCAGCAGCCCCAGCGGCTCCACCGGGAGCCCCAGCGACTGGCTGACCGGCATCACCGTGGCCATGAAGCTCACCTGGCCGGGCAGGCCGACCGATCCCAGGCTGATGACCACGGACAGCGCGGCGGCGGCGCCGAGCTGCAGCGCGGTGAGTTCGACCCCGATGGCCCATGCGATGAAGCAGGCCGCGCCGATGTACTGCACCGGGCTGGTGATGCGGAACAGCGTGACCGCCATCGGCAGCACCAGCGCCACCACGTTGCGGCGATAGCCCAGACGCTCGGCGGCCGATTCCAGCATGGCCGGCAGGGTGGCGAGCGAAGACTGGGTGCTGGCTGCCACCACCTGCGCCGGCAGGATGCCCTTGGCGAAGCGCAGCGGCGATTCGCGTGCCACCAGCCAGGCGATCGGATAGCAGATCGCGGTAGCGCCCAGATACAGCGTCACCAGCAGGGCGATGTAGCCGATCAGCGCGCCAATCACGCCGATCCCGGCGCTCGTGCAGACCACCAGGATGAGCGCGAAGACACCGAGCGGCGCAGCCAGCAGCATCCAGTGCACGATCACGATCATCGCGTCCGCCAGCCCGCGGCAAATCCCGATGAGCGGATCGCGCCGCTCCGGCGCCAGGCGAGTCAGGGCGAAACCGAAGAACAGCGAGAACACCACCAGCGGCAGCATCGCGTTCTGCGCCGCAGCCATGATGGCGTTGGTGGGGATCGCGCCGGCGATCCAGTCGCCGAGCGAGGGGACCGGCACCTCGCCCACCGGCGTCGCGGCACCGCGCAGCGTTTCGGCCAGCGAGGCACTCTGCGGAAAAAAGGACAGCAGTACCGGCGCCAGCGCCGCGGCGTAGAGCGCGAATCCGGACAGCAGCACCACGAAGGTGGCCAGCGCGCGCCGCGCCACCCGGCCCGAAGCCGCCGCGTCGCTGGCCGTGGCCACGCCCAGCACCACCAGCGCGAAGACCAGCGGCGCCACGGTCATCTGCAGGCCGGCCAGCCAGAGCGATCCGATCGGGCGCGCGAAGGCCGCCGCGCGCGGCGCCTGCTCCGGGAACCAGTAGGCCAGGGTCAGGCCGATCACCGCGCCCAGCGCCAGACCGACAAGCACCCGTGCGGTGGGGCCGGGCGCCTTCATCGCGTCACCTGCAGCGCGGGCAGGTTCCAGGCGCCGCGCAGGCGCGCGTATTCCGCCTCGGGCAGCAGCACCAGCACCGGATGGCGCTGCGGATCGAGCCAGGACAGGAGAGTCAGCATGGTCGAATCGCTCATCGCGGTGCAGCCGGCGGTGGCTTCGCCGGGCGTGCGCCACAGGTGCATGAAGATGCAGCTGCCCTGGCCCGGCACGTTGGCGGGGTTGTGCGCCACCTTCAGGCCCAGCGCGTAGCGCACGTCGCCGTCGTTGTGCAGGTCCAGACGCATCGGCTCGCTGGATCCGGCAACTGCAGCCTCGCCTTCCTGGCGCGCGTCGATGATGCGGTTGTAGAACGGCGAGGCGTCCACATCGATGCACCAGTCGCTCGCGTCCATCGCCTCATACGGCATCAGGCTGTGACCGGTGGGCCCGTAGCCGAAGGCGCCGGGCAGGTCGAAGACGCCGGCCGGCGAACGGCCGTCGCCCTCGCGCTTGATCGGGCCATCGCCCTGCGGCATGGCGTGGCGGCCGTGGCCCCAGGCCAGGCCATTGCGGCCCAGGCTGACCGGCTCGGGTGCGCCCACCTGACGCCAGGCCATGCCGTCCCGCTCGAAGCGCTGCAGTCCGCCTTCGGTCGAGTTCCATCCCGACGCGGTGACGACCACCAGCTGGCCCGCGTTGGCGGCCGGGTAGCGTGCCGTACCGGAGGCTGGCGCGGTGGCGATTCCGGGGGATTGGCTTGCTGCGGGATCGGGGCGGGATGGCTGCGTCGCGCAGGCCGCAAGGAGCAGGCCGAGCGCGGCGATGGGGAAGAGGCGGATCAGGAAAAGTCGCGGCATCGTCACGGATTCTCGAGAAGTTGCAGGCGCTCGCGGGTGCGGGCGAAGTGTTCGCGGTGGCGGCGCTCAGACTGCCAGAGGCGCAGCACCAGGGCATCGAGGAGGTGCTGCATGGCGCTGCGGAACGCCATCGCCTCGATGTGCGGTTCCGCGTCGTGCGCCGACACCAGCAGCGCCAGATCGGCACAGGCGCGCAGCGGGTTGGCGGAATGGCGCGTCACGGTGATGGCGCGCGCGCCGGCAGTGCGCGCGGTGCGCACCACGCCAAGCGTTTCCGCATGACTGCCGTGTTCGGACAGGACCACCAGCGCATCGCCGGCGCCCAGTGCGCTGAGCGCGGGGATGGCGAGCGTGGCATCGCTCTGCGAGGTCGCGATGATTCCCAGCTGTGCCAGCCGCGCCGCGAAGATCATCGCGTGCAGTCCGTCCTCGCCGCGTCCGTGCACCAGCACCCGCGCGGCGCTGGAGAGCAGGGCGGCGGCCGCGCCGAGCTGCGCCGTCGGGCTGACCAGTGCGGTTTCTTCCTGCGCAGCGCTCTTGGCGCGCCACAGCGCGTCGGCTGCCGCGTCACTCCCGTTGCCGTTGCCCTCCGCGGCGTCGCCGTCCGCATCGCTGCGCGCCAGCGCCTCGCCGATGGAGTACTTGAGGTCGGGATAGCCCTTGAAGCCGAGCTTCTGGCTGAACTTCACCACGCTCGACTGGCTGATGCCCAGCGCGCTGGCGAGGTGCTGGGAGGAGTAGTCGCGCAGCAGGTGGGCGTTGTCGAGCAGGAAGTCGGCGATGCGCCGCTCGATGGCGGACATCTGGTCGCGTTCGGCGCGGATTTTCAGCAGTGAGGACATGCAGGTTCCCCCGGGTCGCCGCGTCCGGCCGGTGCGATCAATCCAGCGACTGCAGCCCGTGGATCGAACGGATGCCCAGCCCCGGCACATCGGTGATGGAGATTTCCGACTCGTTGAACACCACGCCGCCTTCGACCGGATCGAACTGGCAAAGCGAGGGGCCGTCGAGGTCGACCTTGGTGATGATGTCGGACTTGGCCACCGCCAGGTGCACCGCCGCCGCGACGCTGATGCTCGATTCGAGCATGCAGCCGATCATGCAGTCCACCCCGTAGAGCGCGGCAAGATCCGCCGTGAGGATCGCGCCGGAGAGTCCGCCGGTCTTCATCAGCTTGATGTTGATGATATCGGCCGCGCGCATCCGCACCAGATCCAGCACTTCCTGCGGACCGAACACGCTCTCGTCGGCCATCACCGGCGTGTGGATGCGCTCGGTGACGTACTTGAGGCCCTTGAGATCGCGCGCCTTCACCGGTTGCTCCAGGAGCTCCAGGCGAATGCCCGTATCTTCCAGCGCGTGCATGGCGTGTACCGCCTGCTTGGCGGTCCAGCCCTGGTTGGCGTCCAGCCGCAGCAGCGCGCGATCCTCGACCGCGGCGTAGATCGCCTTGACCCGTTCCACGTCCAGGCCGATGTCCTTGCCCACCTTGATCTTGAGCGAGCTGAACCCGCGCTCGATCGCCGAGAGCGAGTCGGCCACCATCTTGTCGATGTGATCGACGCTGATGGTGATGTCGGTGCTGATGACCGGCTCGCCGCCGCCCAGCATCTGGTAGAGCGGCGCGCCGTAAAGCTGGCCCCAGAGGTCATAGAGCGCGATCTCCACCGCCGCCTTGGCGCTGGTGTTGCGCTCCAGCGCGGTCTGGATCAGCCGCACCGCATGGTTGAGATCGGCGACATCCTGGCCGATCAGGCGCGGCCCGATGAAATGGCGGACGGCCTCGATGATCGAACCGTGGGTGTCGCCGGTGATCACCGCCGTCGCCGGCGCTTCGCCGTAGCCGACGTGGCCGGTGTCGGTGTGCAGAGTGACGATGATGTCCTCGATCATCTCCACCGTGCGCAGCGCGGTCTTGAACGGGGTTTTCAGCGGGACGCGGATCTGGCCCAGCGAGAAGTGGGTGATTTTCATCGGGAAGGGGTCGCTCGGATGCGCTGGATGCTGTAGATGAAATCGACGTAGGGCGTACCCGAATCGCCCAGCAGGGCAAAGAGCGGAGTGACCGCGACCTGGTTGAGCGGAACCGTCACGATCGCGCCGGAGCCATCGCGGTAGCGCATGCCGGTGGTGTCGTGGATCAGCCAGACCTCGCCGTCCTCGCGTCCGATCACCATCATCACGTGACCGGGGATGTAGACCAGGTCGCCCACCTCCAGATTGTGCAGCACCGCCATGCGCGCGGCGTGGTCGTCGGCCTCGGTGAAGGCGATGCGGTCGAAGGCGGTGCTCACGCCCTGGTCGCGGGTGTTGCGCGGCAGCTCCACGCCGAAGCTGCGGTAGACCTCGGAGACGAAGCCGCTGCAGTCGCGGGTGCCGTAGGAGTGGCCCCAGCCGTAGCGCTCGCCCAGGAACTTGAAGGCCTGCGTGATCAGGTTGGCGCGGGTCAGCGGCAGGTAGTCGGTATGCACGTCGGCGCTGCGCGGCACCAGCGCCGGAACGATCTCCAGCGCGCCCTGCGCATCGCGCGTCGGCAGCGCGACGACATGGCTGGCGTAGGCGAACTGGCCGTTCACCGCCTTGTCCCGCGGCCAATCGGCGATCAGCGGCAGGCGCAGGCCCATGTCGAGCGCCAGGTCGGAAACCTGCGGCGCTTCGGGCGTGAAGACGGTGCGAACCCCGGCACCGGTGACCACCAGCCAGGGCGGCTGCGCGGCGAAGCCGAGCACCTCGTCGCGCTCGCCCAGCGCCACGCGATCGGCTTCGATCCAGGCCGAGTAGAGCCGGCTGGCGACGAACCACCACTGCCCGTCGCGGCTCGCGTGCAGCACCGCCACGGGCGTGCCGGGAAACAGCGCCGATTCCTGGAAGCGGTCGATGTCGGTATCGCCGCGGCGCGAAAAGACGCGCTGCGCGGTCGGGAAGGTGCGCAGGTCGGCGCGGCGCGTGACCAGGCCGAAGCGCGGCGCGACCTCGTCGGCGATCGCGTCGAGCGCGAGCGCGTCGAGCAGCGCATCGACGCGCGTCGCCGGAACCTCGCGGCCATCGCCATCGAACAGCGTGCGCGAGGGCGGCGCGGAGATCGCTTCGATGCGGGCGCGCACTTCGGCGGCGGACAGCGATGCCGGCAGCGCGGCCATGTCCGCCACGCTCGGATCCTGCGCCGTGAGGCGTGCGTTCTGGGCCGCGATCTGCGCGGCATCCAGCACCGGCGCTCCGGGCGCGTCGAGCCGCGCGATCCAGTAGCCGGGCGTGAGCCGCTCGGCCGTGACGCCGGGCACCCCTGTCGTGTCGGAAAGCTGCGCGGATGGCGTGCCGCTGGATGGGGCCGTCGGAGCGGCTGCACAGCCCGCCAGCGCGATCACGGCGAGTGCGAGCAGCCAGCCGCCGAGGCCGGACTTTGCGGCATTCGGGGCGGCGTGACGGGGCGACTTGTGGGTTGCTGCCATGGGGTGTTCCCTCGTCGTGGTGCCGGTCGCACGCGGTGGATGCGCGCCGCTGGCGTCCTCGAAGAATAGATGTTTCGGAAAAAATCGCAACAAAGAATAATTTATTGACGGTGCCGCCAGCGCATGTTAAATATCCCCTGAATCGAACGAAAACGTGGGCGTCCGGGGCAGGGATGACACCGCGCAGGGAGGGAAGGAAGACATATGCAAGCGTCATCACGCTCGCTCGCTCAAGCGCTTCGGCGCAGGCACGCGCTTCGCGCCTGCTGCCTGTCGCTTGCGGTGCTGGCCGGCTGCGCGGATGAGCGCGTCGGCACGCACGTGGATGCCCCTGCCACGGTGAGCGTGGAGTCAATCGCCGCCAGCGTCGATGCCGGCGCATTCTCCCAGGCCGATGCCGCGATCACCGAAGCTCTGGCCGATGCGACGCTGCCCGAGGAGGCGCGCCGCGCGCTCGCCTTCGAGCGCGAGCGCATGCGCCGTATCCGCATGGACTTCGGCATCGATCGCACCGAAGCCCTTGCCCGCGCGCGCCGCGTCGCGCCTGACCTGACCGATGCGCAGTTCGACGCCTTCGATGCGCAGGGCCTGATCGAGTCCATGCGCATCGACGGCCAGGTGCGCTATTTCAACCGCGCGCCCTACAACCTCTTCCGCCTCAGCGCCGACGCGCGCGCGCTGCGCCCCGATCCCGATGCGCCGTTTGTCGATGGCCCCTACGAGAACCTGCACCCGCACCATGTCGAAGTGCTGTCGCAGTCGCAGGCGAGCGGCGAGCGTTTCGTGGCCGCGCGCCGCATCCGCATCAGCCAGAGCCTCACGGTGAACCCCGATGCGGTGCCGGCCGGCGAAACCGTGCGCGCCTGGATTCCCTATCCGCGCGTGATCGCCGGCCAGCAGGAGAATCTGGTGTTCCTCGGCAGCGAGCCTGCGGCCCACCGCATCGCCCCCGAAGAGGCCCTGCAGCGCACGGTGTACCTGGAAAAGCCCGCTGTGGCCGGCGAGCCGACGCGGTTCTCGATCCAGTACGAGGTCACCGTCTCGGCGCAGCGCGTGGCGATCGACCCCGATCAGGTCCAGGCCACGCCGGACGATCCCGCGCTGGCACCGTTCCTCGCCGAGGAGCCGCCGCACGTGATCTTCACCGAGGCGCTGCGGCTGTTCTCCGCACGCGTGGTGGGTGACGAAGCCCGGCCCTACCACATCGCGCAGAAGCTCTTTGCCGCCGTCGACCAGATTCCCTGGGCCGGGGCGCGCGAATATTCGACGATCCGCAACATCAGCGACTACGCGCTGCACGCCGGGCACGCCGACTGCGGCCAGCAGACGCTCCTGCTGATCGCCCTGCTGCGCCTCAACGGTATCCCGGCGCGCTGGCAGTCCGGCTGGACGTATTCGGACAATGCCGTGGGCTACGCCAACCTGCACGACTGGGGGCAGGTGTATCTGGCACCTTACGGCTGGGTGCCGATGGACGTGACCACCGGCCAGCTCGACAGCGATGACCCCAGCCTGCGCTGGTTCTACCTGGGTGGGCTGGATGCCTACCGCATCACCTTCAACGATGCGATTTCCACCCCGTTCGATCCACCCAAGGAGCACTTCCGCTCGGAAACCGTCGATTCGCAGCGCGGCGAGGCCGAGTGGCGCGGCGGCAACCTGTATTTCGACCAATGGGACTACGGCTTCACCGCCGAGATCCTTTCACCCACAGATGACACCCCCAACTCCGGAGAGAGTCCATGAACCGCACGCTTCGTTTGCGCAAATCCCTGCTGAGCCTGGCGCTCGGTGCCTGCCTGTCCACGCTAGCCGTCTCGCCCGTTTTTGCGCAGAGCGCGGTGGGTGCGGTTGCCGGACGCGCCAGCGCCGGCGATCAGGTGACCCTCGTGAACGTGGCGACCGGCGCCACGCGTACCGTGACCGTTTCGGCCGACGGCAACTACCGCCTCAGCCAGCTGCCGGTCGGCGACTACAGCCTGAAGGTGACACGCGATGGGCAGGGGATCGGCGACGAGATTGCCGTGAACGTTTCGCTGGGCGGCACGACCACCGTCAACCTGGGTGGCGATGGCGATGTCATCAACCTGGCCACCATCGAAGTCGTCGGCAACCGCGTGGTCAACCGCGTCGACGTCTTCTCGACCGAATCGGCCACCAACATCACCCGTGAGGAGTTGGCGCGCCTTCCCGTCGATCAGAACCTCGGAGCGGTGGCGCTGCTGGCACCGGGCGTGGTTTCTTCCGGTGCGACCTTCGGCGGCCTGACCTTCGGCGGTGCCTCGGTGGCCGAGAACGCCACCTACATCAACGGCCTCAACGTCACCGATCCCTACCTGCGTCGGGGTTTCTCCACGGTGCCGTTCGCGTTCTTCCAGGAAGTGCAGGTCAAGACCGGCGGCTACTCCGCGGAGTTCGGCCGCAGCACCGGCGGCGTGATCAACGCGGTCACGCGCTCGGGCGGCAACGAGTTCCAGTCCGGCGTGGAGTTCACGCTGGAGCCGGCGAGCTGGGCGTCCTCGCGCGAGGGTGTCAGAAATTTTGTGTGAGAGGCATACCATGATGCTGCCAAGGAGCATGTATGCCACGCAAGAAGAAGAC
>CAKSZJ010000002.1 GCA_934525595.1 uncultured Chiayiivirga sp.
GGTCGTGGAGCGGTCCAGCCTACGGCACCTGGCCCGCTTCGGTTCAAGGAAATTGCACTTCAGGGTTGAATCCGCCCCCCATAAGTGCTTTTTCGGGGAGGCTAGTAGGTGAAATGGGGTATGGCGTTTTAAAGAAGTGGGAAGTAGAAGTCGTATCTCAAAGCATCGCACTCAGCCCAACCTACCTTATTCAGGACGCCACAAATACACCCATCGAAGTCAGAAATAGTGACGATGAAACACGACATCTGAATGGCAAAAAGAAATAATATTAAAATTATTCTCTATTCCAAGAAATAACCCAAACAATCCCGCCGTCATTCCAGCGAAAGCTGGAATCCATTCTAAAATAGCAATATGGATCCCAGCTTTCGCTGGGATGACGACCTGTTCAGAGGCTTCCAAGGAGCAAAAGGCGCTAGGGAACTCCTGAGCAAGTCTGTATCGACACGAAAAGTCAATCACAACTCGTTGTTTGTAGGCACGTACCTGCCTGACTCGCCGTTGTCACCATGTCGCTCCTGCTTTATAACTGACATCGGCCATACAAAACTACGGCTCTAATATTTCATCAAGACGCCGAGGACGGGCGCCAATCAAGTAATCTTGGAGTTTAAGCATGATTTCCGCAGGGCAACTCTTCGCAATTTCCACAATCGCCTATCTCTGCGGCTTGTCCGTACTTTCCGGATTCGCCTTGCAGGCACTGTATAAATTATATATAAAACCGGGCACTGCAGGGCGTCTTGGAAGTATCGCGTGGACCCTTTTTGCGTGTGCCGGAATGGCCGCATCCACTCTGGGAACGATATTTTCCTTCATCCTTCTCGTATTACCTGGAGACTCGGACGGTATATTGATTAGAGCCGCCATATTCGTACTATCCTTAGCCACCGCACTCGTATTTTCTTTCTCTGCGGCAATTTCATTTAATAAAGCACTGAAAGACGGCCGGATTTCGATTAAACAGTCAAGAATAGACTAAGTGCAGTGGGTTTTCATTGATTTACCCGCAGCACGTTAATATGTCGAGCCACGGTCAAACAATCGGTTATAACGTGACAAAATCACATTCTTGCCCGCACAGCATTCAGCCCAAGCGACTCCAGAAGCTCACCGCTGGCAATGCCCTGTACGGCCTCCAGTTGCTGCGACAGCACCACCAACGCGCCAAGCAAGTTGTCGCTGGAGATGGACAGCTCGTGCCGCGGGCAGGAATGGAGCACATCAACAAGCAGGTTGATCTGTCCCTGCATCGAGGTCAGCAGTTGATAAAGCTGGTCGAGGCAATCCATGGTGTGCTGGTGATTCATCGCGCGCTCCTCTTGTGCCCGTCAACCAGTCGCCGCCGAAGGTGGCGGACGACGCGCGGTTGACAGACCGGGAGACAAGCACCGGCGAGCCTTTCGGCTCCCGCGCGCCGCCCGCCATGAACTGGCAGGGCGCACTCACGGACTGATAGCGAACGCAAAAAAGCGGATCAGTCGCGATCCGTGTGGAATGGTTCTTGCCCGAGGCGAGTGTGCCGCGCCAGCGAAAAATCCAGCGCGGCACACACCGCCGCGACCTGGGCGTCGTTGCACTGCGCCGGGGTGGCGCGCGGGCTGTCGGGATAGACCTCGGTAGTGGTGGTGTAGCGCGCGCCGGTGATGCCGGCGCACAGGCCGAGCGGACGCAGGGCGTATTCGATCACTCCGCGTGACACCACGGGGGAACCGATGAGGGTGCCGTCCGGGTCGGCCGGGGCGATGTGGGTGACCTTCTCCACTGCCTCGATGATGGCGCGCTGGAACGCCGGCTGCGGATTGTCGCTGTCGTCCACCAGGTAGAAGCCATCCGGGATGGTGCCCGGCTCGAACGGTTTGCCGTCGCGTGCCGCCAGCGCGGGGCGAAACTCGCCCTCGTCCGAATCGGTGGTCTCGTGCAGATCGATGTGCAGCAGGAAACACCCGGCGAGCGGTGCCACCAGGCGCATCAAGGCGGCGGATTCGGCGGCCGGGCTGGGTTCCCGGAAGCTGCGGTTGGGATCGATCGCATCCGGATTCCAACGCTGGATACGCTCATAGGCCCAGGGGCTCACGCAGGGCACGACGAGCAGGTTGATGCGCCCCGCATACTCCTGGGCATGGCGTTCGAGAAACTGCAGCGCACCGTGCACGCCTGAGGTTTCATAGCCGTGCACGCCGCCCGTGACCAACGCCACCGGCAGGCGCTCATCCCAGTCGCGGTTTCCCACGGCGTAAAGGGGGTAGCGATCAGGGGCGTAGTCGAGCACGCCGTATTCGGACACTTCGAAGCGCCCGCGCAGTGCATCGATGCGCGCCAGGACATCATCCGCATAGCTGCGCCGGATCGCGTGCAGCGCGCGCCACCGGGCAACCTCGACGGGGCTCCAGGGCTGTCCAGGGGTGCCGATGGAAACGAGCTCGGTTGTGGTCATCTGGGCATCCTGCGGGTGGCCTGTGGGGTGACTTTAGCACCGCCCGCCATCGCAACCGGGGCGCGATGCGGCGTGGCACCGCGCTGCAGCGCAATCCGGCGCCCGCGTTCCTTGACCGGAATTCGCGCGGCGGACTATTCTTTTTATCCTTGAATCGCGATAGAAGGATATTGTGTGGATCTGGACGCTTGGTCAACCTGCCTCAGGGTGCTTTCCGACTCCACGCGCGTGCGCCTGCTGGCGCTGCTGGAGCGCGAGGAGCTTACTGTTGCCGAGCTAGCTGCGATCACCCGACTGGCGCAACCGCGCGTCTCCACCCACCTCGCCAAGCTGAAGGAACACGGCCTGGTGCGCGACCGACGTGCCGGCGTCTCGGCCTATTATCGCTTTGCAGAAGACGAGATGGACAAGGCCCAGCGCGCGCTGTGGTCCGCGCTTTCCGCGGGTGCCGACGATCCGCTGCTGCGCTCGGATGCCGAACGCCTGCCAGACGTGCTCGCGACGCGCGCATCGGAGCAAAACTGGGCCGATTCGGTAGCCGGCGACATGGAGCGCCACTACTCACCCGGCCGTACCTGGGAGGCGCTGGCGCGCACCGCGCTGCCGCTACTGTGGCCAGGCGACGTGCTCGACATCGCCTCAGGCGACGGCGTGCTGGCCGAGCTGCTGTCGCCGCACAGCGAGCGGTACGTCTGCATCGATTCCAGCCAGCGCGTGGTCAACGCCGCCACCGAGCGCCTGCGCCGCTTCGCCAACGTCGAGGTGCAAGAGGGCGACATGCATGCGCTTCCCTTTCCCGACGCCAGTTTCGACCTGGTGGTGCTCATGCACGCGCTGACCTATGCCGACCAACCCGCGCGCGCCGTGACCGAAGCTGGCCGCGTGCTCCGCTCCGGCGGGCGCCTGCTGCTGTCCAGCCTGGCGCGACACGAGCACCGCGCGGCGGTGGAAGCCTATGGTCATGTCAATCTCGGATTCACCGAGCGGGAACTGAAGCGCTTCGCGGAAAAGGCCGGGCTCGCCATCGCCAACTGCGAAACCGTCACCCGCGAGCGCCGGCCGCCGCACTTTGAGGTGATCTCGCTCACGGGCGTGAAGCCATAGTGCGTGTTGCGCATCGCCTGCAGCACCGCGAGCTTCGAGCCATTCCCCGATACCACCGGCCGCGGCCCGTCCACGAGTAATCCATGATTTTCCTGCCTTGGAAAAATCCGTCCCGCGTCGACGCGCTGCACACCGCGCTGGCGCAGCGCATCCTCATCATCGACGGCGCGATGGGCACAATGATCCAGCGCGAAGGGCTGAGCGAGGCCGACTACCGCGGCGAACGGTTCGCGCACGGCTATGACGCGCTTTTCGCGGATCCCGGTCACGCGCACGGCCCCGGCTGCGGCTGCGAGGGACACGACCAGCGCGGCAACAACGACCTGCTTACGCTCACCCGTCCGGACGTCATCAGCGCGATCCATCGTGCCTATCTGCAGGCCGGCGCGGATCTGGTCGAAACCAACACCTTCAACTCGACCCGCATTTCGCTGTCGGACTACCGCCTGCAGCACCTGGTCCACGAGCTGAACCGGGAAGGCGCGGCGCTGGCTCGCGCGCAGTGCGACGCAGTCGAGGCGAGCGACCCGACGCGGCCACGCTTCGTGATCGGCGTGCTCGGCCCCACCAGCCGCACCGCGTCGCTCTCGCCGGACGTCAACCGCCCGGGATTTCGCGCCGTCACCTTCGACCAGCTTGCCGAAACGTACCGCGAAGCCACCCGCGGCCTGATCGATGGCGGGGCCGACGTGCTGATGGTGGAAACCATCTTCGACACGCTCAACGCCAAGGCCGCACTGTTCGCGATCGACGACGTGTTCGAGGATATCGGCGCGCGCCTGCCGGTGATGATCTCGGGCACCATCACCGATGCGTCCGGGCGCACCCTGTCGGGCCAGACCGCCGAGGCGTTCTGGTACTCGCTGCGGCACGCCCGCCCGCTGTCCATCGGCCTCAACTGCGCGCTGGGCGCGAAGGACCTGCGCCAGCACATCGACGCGCTGGCGCAGGTGGCCGACGCCTTCGTGAGCTGCCACCCCAACGCCGGCCTGCCCAACGCCTTCGGCGGCTACGACGAGACGCCCGAGGACATGGCGAAGGTGCTGGGGGAATTCGCGCGCAGCGGGCTGATCAACCTGGTGGGCGGCTGCTGCGGCTCCACGCCCGAGCACATCCGCGCCATTGCCGGTGCGGTGGAAGGCGTGGCGCCGCGGGCGGTTCCCGAACTGGCGCCCGCTGCATCCCCATCGCCCCCATCGCTCTCCGCCGGCGGCGGAAGCGAGGGAGACTGCGCAAGCCCGCGCCCGCAGCTGCCCCGCCACACGCGGCTTTCCGGCCTGGAGCCGCTGGTCATCACGCCCGAGTCCAACTTCATCAACGTGGGCGAGCGCACCAACGTCACCGGCAGCGCGCAGTTCAAGAAGCTGATCCTCGAAGGGCGCCTCGACGAGGCGGTAGTGGTGGCCCGTCAGCAGGTCGAGAACGGCGCCCAGGTCATCGACGTCAACATGGACGAGGGCCTGCTCGATGCCGAAAAGGCGATGGTCGAGTTCCTCAACCTGATCGCGGCGGAACCCGACATCTGCAAGGTGCCGGTGATGATCGACTCGTCCAAATGGACGGTAATCGAAGCCGGTCTCAAGTGCCTGCAGGGCAAGGGCATCGTCAACTCGATCTCGATGAAGGAAGGCGAGGCGGAGTTTCTCGAACACGCGCGGCTGGTGCGACGCTACGGCGCGGCCGTCGTGGTGATGGCCTTCGATGAAGTGGGCCAGGCCGATACCGCGCGGCGCAAGGTCGAGATCAGCGCACGCGCCTTCCGCCTGCTCACCGAGACCGTCGGGTTTCCGCCGGAAGACATCATCTTCGACCCCAATTGCTTCGCCATCGCCACCGGCATCGAAGAGCACGACAACTACGCCGTGGACTTCATCGAGGCGGCCGGCGCGCTGCGTCGCCTGTTTCCCTGCAGCCACATTTCCGGCGGCGTCTCCAACGTCAGCTTCTCCTTTCGCGGCAACGAGACCGTGCGCCAGGCGATCCACGTGGTGTTCCTCTACCACGCGATCCGCGCCGGCATGGACATGGGCATCGTCAACGCCGGCGCGCTGCCGCTCTACGACACGCTCGACCCGGCGCTGCGCGGGCACGTGGAAGACGTGGTGCTCAACCGCCGCGCCGACGCCACCGAGCGCCTGCTGGAGATTGCCGACCGCTACAGGAAGAAGAAGGGCGAGAAGAAGGTCGAGGATCTCGCCTGGCGCGATCTGCCGGTGGCCGCGCGCCTCTCGCACGCCCTGGTGCACGGCATCGACGCCTTCGTGGTGGAGGACACCGAGGAGGCACGCCTGGCCGCCCGTCGCCCGCTGGACGTGATCGAAGGTCCGCTGATGGACGGCATGAACGTGGTCGGCGACCTGTTCGGGGCGGGCAAGATGTTCCTGCCCCAGGTGGTGAAATCCGCGCGGGTGATGAAGAAGGCCGTGGCCCACCTGCTGCCCTTCATCGAAGCCGAGAAACTGCGCACCGGTGATGCCGGCAAGAGCAACGGCAAGATCGTGATGGCCACGGTCAAGGGCGACGTGCACGACATCGGCAAGAACATCGTCGGCGTGGTGCTGGCCTGCAACAACTTCGAGGTGATCGACCTGGGCGTGATGGTGCCGGCGCAGAAGATCCTCGACACCGCCATCGCCGAGAACGCCGACATGATCGGCGTCTCCGGCCTCATCACCCCGTCACTGGAGGAAATGAGCCACGTCGCCCGCGAAATGCAGCGTCAGGGCTTCACCCTGCCGCTGCTGATCGGCGGCGCCACCACCTCGCGCGCGCATACCGCGCTGAAGATCGATCCGCACTACAGCGCGCCGACGATCTGGGTGAAGGACGCCTCGCGCGCGGTCGGCGTGGCGCAGTCGCTGATGAGCCCGGAGCTGCGCGACGACTTCGTCCAGGCCGCCGCCAACGACTATGCCGACGTGCGCCAACGACACCGCCAGCGCGGCGACGGCAAGCGGCTGGTATCGCTGGAGAAGGCGCGCGCCAACCGCTTCACCTTCGACTGGGCAGGCTACGACCCGCCCGCCCCCAGGCAACCGGGGCCGCACATCTTCGACGATTACCCGCTGGAGGAACTGGTCGCCACCATCGACTGGACGCCCTTCTTCAGCGCCTGGGAGCTGGCCGGAAAGTTTCCCGCCATCCTCACCGACGGGATCGTCGGCGTGCAGGCCAGCGAGCTTTACCGCGATGCGCGCGCGATGCTGGAAAAGATCGTCGCGGAAAAATGGCTCACCGCGCGCGCGGTCTGCGCGTTCTGGCCGGCCAACAGCGTGGGCGACGACGTGGAGCTGTCTCTGCCGGAGGATTCCACGCGCGCTCCCGGTGAACGCGATGAGACAAGGCAGGCTGCTGCGGACGGTGGCGAAAAAAGCGCTAGCGACGCCGGCACCCGGCCGCCTGCCCTGCGTGCTTCGGACGCGCGCGAGGGGTCGCGAACCGCGGCCTTCCGCTTTCTTCGCCAGCAGGCCGACAAGCCGGTCGAACGCCCCAATCTGTGCCTCGCCGACTTCGTGGCACCGAAAGACTCCGGCAAGCAGGACTGGATCGGCGGCTTCGCGGTCACCGCGGGCCTTGGCATCGAACCTCATCTGGAACGCTTCCGCGCCGACAACGACGACTACAGCGCGATCCTGCTCAAGGCCCTGGCCGACCGCCTGGCCGAAGCCTTTGCCGAGCGCCTGCACCAGCGGGTGCGCACCGAGCTGTGGGGCTACGCGCCCGACGAGCGCCTGGACAACGATGCGCTGATCGCCGAAGCCTACGCCGGCATCCGCCCCGCACCCGGCTACCCGGCCTGCCCCGAGCACAGCGAAAAGCGCGCGCTCTTCGACCTGCTCGACGCCACCGCGCGCGCCGGCGTAACCCTCACCGACCACTTCGCCATGTATCCGGCCGCCAGCGTGTCGGGCTTCTACCTCAGCCATCCGGACAGCAAGTATTTCGTGGTCGGGCGGGTATCCAAGGAACAGGTCACCGACTACGCGCGGCGCAAGGGCGTGGCGCTCGCGCAGGCGGAGCGCTGGCTGTCGTTCAACCTCGATTACGACCCGGACTGAGAAAGGCGCGCGAACCACGCGCCGAAACCAACCAGCACCGACAGCCCGGATCGGCCTCGCGGCTCGAGCAGCAGCCACGCAGCAGCGAAGCGCGGAATCGCCTCGACCGGCTTGCATGGCACGCACGCGCCGTCACGTCGGCACAGATTTTCCGAGCTGGAAGAAACTGAAACATCCCCATTCATACAACGCGAGTAGTCCGGGCCGGACTACTCGCGCCCTCTTGCTTTCAAGGCACGTCACAACAGGTTCCGCAATCACAGCACCAAATTGCTCCGCAGCAATTCAAATAATAGCCGTACCAAATCGAACCGGCAGCACAAGCACTCGAACAGCAAGAGGCACGTCTCTTGGGCGCTACTTTTCCATCAGGACCATCGGGCTCTGCAACGCCCTTGGCAGCATCACCATTACAGGCCCTGGCCGATGGATCCCGGGCCCCCGTAGCCTTTTCGACCTCATCCAGCGTCATCGGCGTGACTACCGCATCGAGCTCATATTGCTCGACCTTGTGATCAAGAAACCTCACGGGCCCGCTGAGACTCGCGGATTCCCCCAAAGCGATGCCTGCGCGCGGGCTGGAACGCAATATCCATTGCCCATCCTCACCGTCGAACACCTGTACGGACAGCGTCGCCACCGATGCACCGTTTGCGGCGACGCCTATATCGGACACGATGTAACGAAGCTGATATTCCGGGCGCTTGGTCTTGTGCCTCAGCGTAAGGATTCCTTCGTCCCCCGGCTTTATGATGGCCGTGGTCTTGAACATGTCCTCGCCATCAAGACGATAATCCAGCTGGACATGCACGTAAGCGACACTTTTGGCAAACGCCGCTCCCGGCACAAAAGCTGCCATCAGTGCGAGCAGAATAGCGACAACGATACGCATGGCGACACCTCTTTCAGCAAAGGTTCGCGGAGCCTATCACGCCCCCCCCCCCCGTGCAATGAGAGGCATGGCGAGCGCTTGCGCCCGCCACGAGCCGGCCAATGGAGCGGAACCTGCCAGCGGATTCTGCCTGGCTCGGCCGCGCGGGTCGGAGCTGCGCGCCCGACCCGCGCCGGGCGGAATCAGTCTTCGCCGCGATTCGCGTCGGGAGCCGGAGCGTCGTCCGTGATCGAATCACCGCTTCCGCCGTCGCCGTTTTCCTCGTCGCCTTCATCCAGCGAGGTATCCACCGTCACCACGCCTGTCAGGCTTTCGCCCACGCCCAGGCGCATGAGGGTGACGCCCTGGGTATTCCGGCCGACGCGCGAGATGCCATCGGCCGGCGTGCGCACGAGCGTTCCTGAGTCGGAAATCAGCAGCACCTCGTCGCTGGCACGCAGCAGCACGGCGGCCACCAGCGGGCCGTTGCGCCCGGTGGTCTGGATGCCGATCACGCCCTGCGTGCCACGGCCCTTGCGGGGGTACTCGGCCAGTGCGGTGCGCTTGCCATAGCCGTGCTGGGTGGCCGTCAGGACGTACTCCACGCCGTCCGGCTCATTGCCGTTCTGGATCGGTGCCTCGTCGCCTGCCTCGTCGATGATCTCCTCGTCCAGCTCGTCCGCGCCGCCCTCCTCGATTCCCGCCGCATTCGCCACGATCAGGCTGACCACGCGTTCGCCTTCGGCCAGGCGGATGCCGCGCACGCCGGTGGCGGTGCGCCCCATGGAGCGCACGGTGCTTTCGGCAAAGCGCGCAGCGCGGCCGTTGCTGGCGAACAGCAGGATGTCCATGCTGCCGTCGGTGAGCTGGGCGTCCACCAGGGCGTCGCCTTCATCGAGGTTGATCGCGATCTTGCCGCGCGCCAGGCGGTAGGCGTATTCGGTGAGCGGGGTTTTCTTCACCGTGCCGTTGGCGGTGGCGAAGAAGATGTAGTGGTCTTCGCTGTACTCGCGCACCGCCTGCACCGCCTGGATCTTCTCGCCCTCCTCCAGCGCCACGAAGTTGACGATGGGGCGGCCGCGCGCGTTGGAACCGGCTTCGGGCAGCTGGAACACCGGCAGCCAGAACACCCGCCCGGCGCTGGTGAAGGTGAGCAGGGTGTCGTGGGTGTTGGCGATCCACAGCTGCTCGATGAAATCCTCGTCCTTGGTGGCCGCCGCGCTGCGCCCGCGGCCGCCGCGGCGCTGCGCGCGATAGGCGCTGACCGGCTGGCGCTTGACGTAGCCGGTATGCGAAAGCGTGACCACCATGTCTTCGGGGGCGATCAGGTCGAGGATGTCGAGGTCTTCCTCGCTCTGGCGGATCTCGCTGCGCCGCGCGTCGCCGAACTCCTCCTTGAGGGTGCGCAGCTCGGTGCGGATCACCTCCAGCAACACGTCGGGATTTTCCAGGATCTCGATCAGCCCGCGGATGGTTTCCAGCAGGGCCTTGTACTCGTCGGTGAGCTTGTCCTGCTCCAGCCCGGTGAGGCGGTGCAGGCGCATCTCCAGGATCTGCTGGGCCTGCACCTCGGTAAGCTGGTAGCCGCTCTCCAGCAGCCCCACTCCACGCGGCAGGTCCTCGGGGCGCGATGCCTCGGCGCCGGCCGCGGCCAGCAAGGCGCCGACCAGACCCGGCTGCCAGGTGCGCGCCAGCATCCGCTCCTTGGCGACCTGCGGATTCTCCGAGGTCTTGATCAGCTCGATCATCTCGTCGATGTTGGCCAGCGCAACCGTCAGGCCTTCGAGGATATGGGCGCGGGCGCGGGCCTTGCGCAGCTCGAAGATCGTGCGGCGGGTGACGACTTCGCGGCGGTGGCGGATGAAGGCTTCGAGGATCTGCTTGAGGTTGAGCAGCTGCGGGCGGCCATCGACGAGCGCGACCATGTTGATACCGAACACCGACTCCATCGGCGTCTGCGAATACAGGTTGTTGAGCACCACATCGGCGGCATCGCCGCGCTTGATCTCGATGTAGATGCGCATGCCGTCCTTGTCGGACTCGTCGCGCAGCTCGCTGATGCCTTCGAGCTTCTTCTCCTTGACCAGCTCGGCGATCTTCTCGATCAGGCGGGCCTTGTTCACCTGATAGGGAATCTCGGTGACGATGATCGACTCGCGCCCGGTCTTGGGATCCACCTCGATGTCGGCACGGGCGCGCATCCGCACCCGGCCACGCCCGCCGTGATAGGCGGCATGCACGCCGGCGGTGCCGTTGATGATGCCGCCGGTGGGGAAATCCGGCGCCGGAAGATGCTCCATCAGGTCGGAAATCGTGGCTTCCGGGTCGTCGATCAGCGCCAGGGTGGCATCCACCACTTCGCCCAGGTTGTGCGGCGGGATGTTGGTGGCCATGCCCACCGCGATGCCTGCCGAGCCGTTCACCAGCAGGTGCGGCACCCGCGTGGGCAGGACGGTGGGCTCCTGCTCTTTCTCGTCGTAGTTGGGCTGGAAATCGACGGTGTCCTTGTCGATGTCCGACAGCAGCTCGTGCGTCAGGCGCGTCATGCGCGCTTCGGTGTAACGCATCGCCGCGGCCGAGTCGCCATCGACCGAGCCGAAGTTGCCCTGGCCATCGACCAGGAGATAGCGCAGCGAGAACGGCTGGGCCATGCGCACCAGGGTGTCGTACACCGGCTGGTCGCCGTGCGGGTGGTACTTGCCGATCACGTCGCCGACGATGCGCGCGGACTTGAAGTACGGCTTGTTGCTGTGCGCGCCAAGCTCCGTCATCGCGAACAGTACGCGCCGATGCACCGGCTTCAGGCCATCGCGCACGTCCGGGAGCGCGCGCCCGACGATCACGCTCATCGCGTAATCGAGGTAACTGCGGCGCATCTCGTCTTCGAGGTTGACGGGGATGATTTCCTTGGCGTGATCGGTCACTTTTTTTCCTGATTCATCCGTGGGATATCCCATGTGCCGGGTCAGGGCGAGAGCCCTGCGGACGCCCCTCGAGAGGCGCTGGGACAAGCGTCACAGTCTACCACGCGCGGGCTCCGGACCCGAGGCGCGCAGGATCGGCACTTGCGCGGTGCGGACCCGGCTCAGGCCGAGGCGGACGCTCCGCGCAGCGCGACATCGAACGGCGCGCGCAGCACGCCGCGTTCGGTGACGATGGCGTCGATCAGGGCGGCCGGGGTCACGTCGAACACCGGGTTGAAGGCACGCACACCCTCGGCCACGGTGCGGCGGCCGGCAGAGCATAGAAGTTCGGCCGGATCGCGTTCCTCGATCGGAATGTCGGCGCCGCTGCGGGTCGCCATGTCAACCGTCGACCACGGTGCCACGACCATGAATTTCACTCCAAAGTGCCGCGCCGCGATGGCCAGCTGCAGGGTGCCGATCTTGTTGGCGACGTCGCCCTGCGCGGTGATGCGATCGGCCCCGACGATCACCCACTGCACCTGGCCGCTGCCCATGAGGTGCGCTGCCGCCGAATCGGCGATCAAGGTGGCCGCGATACCGTCCTGCTGGAGCTCCCAGACGGTGAGCCGCGCGCCCTGCATCCAGGGCCGCGTTTCGGTTGCGAACACCCGTTCGATGCGCGCCTGCGCCACGCCGGCGCGGATCACGCCCAGCGCGGTGCCGAATCCCGCAGTGGCGAGCGAACCGGTGTTGCAATGGGTGAGCACGCCGCTGCCGGGCGCGATCAGCGCTGCACCCAGCTCGCCCATGCGGCGGTTGGCAGCCAGGTCCTCGCGCTCGATGGCCTCGGCTTCGGCACGAACGCGCGCGCGCCAGTCGTCGCCCGCATGCGCCAGCGCATCGCGCATCCGCGCCAGCGCCCAGGCCAGGTTCACCGCCGTGGGCCGGGCCGCGTTGAGTCGATCGAGCACGGGAGCCAGCGATGCGCGCGCCTGCGCTACCGGCATCTCTCCCAGCGCCTGCGCCGCCAGCACCACCGCCCAGGCCGCAGCGATGCCGATCGCAGGCGCGCCGCGCACCGCCAGATCGGCAATGGCGCGCGCCACGGCATCGGCATCATCACAGTCGATGAACAGCTGCTCGAACGGCAGGCGGCGTTGGTCGAGCAGGCGCAGGCGGCCGTCGTGGAAGGCCACCGCGCGCACGCGGTCATAGCGGGCGTAATCGATCATGGACGAGGCGCACTCAGGGCGAAGGCGCCACTCTAGCAGCCCGGCCTGCCCCGCTCCGAAAGCATGTCAATCACCCGATAGCGCCCCGCCGGTCGCCGCGCCAGTGCGGCGGCGCAGCGCAGCGCGCCGCGTGCGAAGACGTCACGGTGCGTGGCGCGATGGACCAGTTCGATGCGCTCGCCCGCGCCGGTGAACTGCACGAGATGTTCGCCAACGATGTCGCCGGCGCGCAGGCTGGCGTAGTGCGGCGCACCGCCGCCGCCTTCGACCACCGCCTGACCGAGCGCCAGCGCCGTACCCGAAGGCGCATCCTTCTTGTGGACGTGGTGCGACTCCACGATGTCGCGCTGCCACTGCGGCAGCGCGGCAGCGGCGCGCCGGACCAGATCCTGCAGCACCGCCACGCCGAGGCTGAAGTTGGCGGCCCACAGCACGGGGATGCGAGCGGCCACTTCATCCAGCCTCGCCAGCTGGCGAGGGTCGAGCCCGGTGGTGCCGCAGACGAAGGCGGCGCCCTGTGCCAGACAGCGATCGAGCACCGCGTCGAATCCATCCGGCAGGCTGAAGTCGATGCAGACGTCGAAGGGCGGCAGGGCGGAAAGTTCGCCGGCGGAAAACCCCGGCACCCCCGCGATGCGCGGCGCCTGCCGCCCTGCCACGGCCGCCGCCAGCTGCAGCGAAGGTTCTTCCGGACACAGCCGGACCAGCGCTTCGCCCATGCGCCCGGAAGCGCCGTGGATCACCAGACGATGCGGCGATGCGGCTGCGCTCATCACGTCGGCTTCATCACACGGCAGCGCGCCGGCCGGGGCCGGACTAGCGCGGGCCCCAGAGCAGGATCCCCGCGAGCACCGCCGCGATGATGCAGGCCGCCGCCAGCAGCCACCCTGCGACAGGCCCCGCAGTCGCGGACGGCGCGTCCGTTTTGGGCGGTGGCATCGGTGCGGCGGGAACCGCGGGCATCGCCTGGGTGATGGGACGCTGGCGCGGAATCGCGCCGCCGCCCCGCGGCGGCAGGCCGGGGGCCTCGATCACGAAGCGGTGCGGATCGATCGCGATCTGGTCACCGGCATGCAGGATCGCATTCTCGACCAGCATGCCGTTGACCTTCAGACGATGGCCGGGAGCTTCGGCGCGCAGGACGATCCGATCGCCGTGCAGTTCGACGCGGGCGTGGTGCGGCGCGACGTCGGCCGATTCGATCCGGATGTCGGCATCGGCCGCCGAGCCGATCACCAGGTCCGAGGTGAGCGGAAACGTATGCCCGTGCGACAGGCCCGACACACCGCGCAGCACGGCGCGCGAGGCGGCGATGCGCGCCGCGTCTTCCATCGGGGTTCGGCGGCGCGGCGGCAGGAGCGGCGTGGACGGATCGTCCTCGAGCAGCACGGTGAACTGCAGCCGCCCCATGCTGACGATGTCCCCGGGACGCAGCATCGCGCACTCGCGCACCGGTCGGGCGTTGACGTGCACCGGAGCGGCGCCTTCTTCCAGCTTCAGCCACAGCCCGCGCTGCGGATCGACCGCAAGCGTCGCGTGGTGTGGCAGCCAGTCGGCACCGCGCACGCGGATGTCGCATTCCTCGCTGACACCCACGCGGTAGTCCCCTGCTTGCAAGGTTGCATCCGGGTGGTCTCGGCCGGGAAATACCAGGCGCATTCAGTGCTCTCCGCAGTTCGCTCCGAACTTTAGCGCGGTTGCCGCATCAGGTCACGAGAAAGTCGCCTGCGGCATCCCGCCCTTCTTTTCCGCAGAGTCCGCACGACCCGGCCACCCATTGGCATCCGGACGCTGCCGGAACACAATCAGCGCACCTCGCCCTTCCTGCACGCCATGTCCAGCATCGACATCCGCCATCCGCACCGCCAGAGCCTCACGGACGCCCGTGCGGCCGTCGAACACGTTGCCGAGAAAATCCAGGAGCGATTCGCCATCGACTGCACCTGGAACGGCGACGCGCTCGAATTCAACCGCACCGGGGTGGAAGGGGAAATCCGCCTGCTGCCCAGGGAAGTGCACGTCGTCATGCAGCTGGGTTTCATGCTTTCCATGCTGCGCGGGCCGATCGAAAGCGAGATCCGGCGGTATTTGGAGCGCGAATTCGGCTGATGCGTCCCTGCGTGGCTTGCGGCGGCGGGCTAGAATCCAGACAACCAGGTTTCGATGGCGTTCCCGATGCTTCTACTCCAGCCTGCCACCCGCCCCCGCCCAAGCCACTCCCGCGTGGGCATCGCCATTGCCGGCGGAGGCCCCATCGGCGGCATGTACGAACTGGGCGTGCTGCGCGCGCTGGAACAGGCCATCGACGGACTCGACCTGACTGCGCTTCACGTCTACGTCGGCGTCAGCTCGGGCGCATTCCTGGCGGCGAGCCTGGCCAACCGCATCGACACAGAACAAATGTGCCGGATCTTCATCACCGGCGACGCCAACGACGTTCGCTTCGATCCGGACACATTCGTACGCCCCGCCCTGCGCGAATATCGCCACCGCCTGGCTGCGGCACCGAGGCTGGTGCGCGATTGGTGGCGACGCATGCTGAAGGATCCAACCAGCCTGCATCTGAGCGAGGCGGTCAGCAGCCTGGGCGCGCTGGTGCCCACGGGGTTGTTCGACAACGGCAAGATCGGCCACTTCCTGCGCCAGGCCTACACCCGCCACGGCCGCACCGACGACTTCCGCGAGCTCAGGCGCACGCTCTACATTGTGGCCGTCGATATCGACAACGGCGAAGTCGTGTGCTTCGGCAAGCCCGGCTGGGACGACGTGCCGATCTCGCAGGCCATCCAGGCCAGCGCCGCGCTGCCGGTGCTCTACCCGCCGGTGGAGATCCGCGGACGCCAGTTCGTCGATGGCGCCCTGCGCCGCACCATGCACGCATCGCTCGCCTTCGACGAGGGCATCGACCTGTTTTTCGGCATCAATCCGCTGGTGCCGGTCGATGCCTCCCAGGCGCGGCATTCCGACGGGCGGCGCACGGGTCGCCTGGCGTCAGGCGGCCTGCCGATGGTTCTGTCCCAGACATTCCGCACCCTGCTGCAGTCGCGCGTGCAGGTAGGCATGCAACGCCACGCGCAGCAGTACAGCGACATCGACCAGGTCGTGTTCGAGCCCAGCCCGAAGGATGGCGACATGTTCTTCACCAACGCCTTCAGCTATGGCGCGCGCGCCGAGGTCTGCGACTTCGCCTACAGCGCCACCCTGGCCGACCTGCGGGAACGCTACGACGAGCTTGCCCCGCTGCTCGCGCGCCACGGGCTGACCCTGCGGCGCGACATTCTGGATGACCCGTCGCACAGCCTCGACACCAGTCTCGCCGCGGCGCCGCGGCGCATCACCGAGGCCACCGAGCGCCTGCGGCGCGCGCTGGACGACGTAGAGGCCACCCTCAGGGCGCGCGCGGCGCGCTGATTTTCCTGAGCCTGCCCCCGATCCTGGCGAGCACGAGGATCACACCTCCGACGACGAGCCCGACCAACGCGTTGGCGGCCAGGCCAGCGACCCAGCCGAACCCGCCCAGCGGGGCCGCCAGCGCCTCGACCAGGTGATGCAGCGCCGGGACGCCGTGCACCAGCAGGCCACCGCCGACCAGGAACATCGCTGCCATGCCGGCGACCGAAAGCCCCTTCATCATCCGGGGCGCCAGCGCCAGCAGAAAGCGGCCGGTGCCGCGCATCGCGCGCGCGCCAGGACCGTCGCCACGCCGTTCCAGCAGCGCGATGCCGGCGTCGTCCAGCTTCACGATGCCGGCCACCAGGCCGTACACGCCCACGGTCATCAGCACGGCCATCGCGACAAGCACGCCGAGCTGGCGCGAGAACGCCGCGTCGGCGACGGTGCCCAGGGTGATGACGATGATTTCAGCGGAGAGGATGAAGTCGGTGCGGATTGCGCCGCGGACCTTGCGGCGCTCCAGGTCTTCGACGCTCTCGTCGGTGGCCGCCGAACCCGCCTCGTGCCCGTCCGCCGGCGCCTCGTGCAGCAGCTTTTCCATCGCCTCGAAGCACAGAAACGCGCCGCCGACCATCAGCAGGGGCGTCACCGCCCAGGAGGCCAAGGCGCTGATCGCCAACGCCGACGGCACCAGGATGGCCTTGTTGACGAGCGAGCCCTTCGCCACCGCCCAGACCACGGGCAGCTCGCGGCTCGCGCGCACCCCGGAAACCTGCTCGGCGTTTACCGCCAGATCGTCGCCGAGCACGCCCGAGGTCTTGGCCGCCGCCGCCTTGGTCATGGCGGCCACATCGTCGAGCAGGGTCGCGATGTCATCGAGCAGCGTGAGCAGGCTGGCACCGGCCATGGGCGTTTTCCGCGGAAGGGGGGCGCATTGTGGCACGGTGCCGGGCGGTGCCCGTACGCCGGAACGGCCGGATGCGTGGCTTGCATTTGGCGGCGCGAACGTCTGCAATCGCCGCATGAAAACCATCCTGCGCCTGCTGGCACCCCTTGCGTTCCTGATCCTCGCGGCCTGCGCCCCGCTGCCCGCGCGCAATCCGATGGCCCAATGGGTGCACTCGCCCAACGAGGAGCCACGTCGCGCGGTGATCATCGTCCTCCACGCCACCGAACAGGACAGCGTGGCGCGCAGCCTGCGCACGCTGCGCACCGGCAACAGTGGCGGCCCAGTCAGCGCGCACTACCTGATCGGGCGCGACGGCGACCTCTACCAGCTGGTAGCCGACGAGCGCCGCGCCTGGCACGCCGGCAGCGGGCGCTGGGGCACCATGACCGACCTCAACTCCGCCTCGATCGGCATTGAGCTGGACAACGACGGCCGCGCCGACTATCCGCCGGCGCAGATCGACGCCCTGCTGCACCTGCTCGACGACCTGTGCACGCGTCTTTCCATTCCGCGCACCCAGGTCATTGCGCACGCGGATCTTGCGCCCACCCGACGGCGCGACCCGGGCGTGCAGTTTCCGTGGCGCACGCTGGCGCAGGCCGGCTTCGGGGTCTGGCCGCCAGACGATGCCGGGCCTGCGCCGGAGAATTTCGACTTCTGGCTCGCGATGACGGCGTTCGGCTATGCGCTGGACGACCCCGAAGCCGCGCTGCGCGCCTTTCGCCGCCGCTTCCGTGCCGTCGAGGGCGACGACAGTCCGCCGGGGCCGGACGACGCCCGCATCCTCAGCGCCCTGGTGGAGCGGCTGCGCCCCGCGCCTGGGCCGTAAGGCAAGGCGACCTGCGGCACGGCGCGCCATGCAGCCCGGCGGGCGCCGCCCGGCTCAGGCGCGCGAAAGACCCGAGTAGATTTCCTCTTCCTGCGCAAAATGCAGGCGCAGGATCGCGTCCAGCCCGTACAACAGGCGCTGCACGTCCTGCAGCGCCTGCGGATCGGGTGCCTGCGGGTCCAGGCCGTCAATGAGCGCGGCGAGGCGATGGTGCAGGCGAAATATCTCGCGGTGCGAGCGGCTCATGGCAGCCAGCGGATCATCCCCGCCCAAGAGCGCGGCCACCGCCGGATAGAGCTCGCGATCGTCGGCCTCTTCATGCACCAGAAGCTCGGTGCGCAGTCGATGCTCCAGTTCATCCAGCAGGCGCGATGCCTCCGGGCCGGACAGCGACGGAAGGCGTGCCGCCACCGCGGCGAGATGGTCGAGCAGCGGGGCCAGCTGTTCGTGTTCGGCGTGGAGGCGGTCCACGTCCTCCTGCGACAGGTGGTGGCGGCTGGCCCGCACCGGCTGCACGCGCAGCACGCGCAGGGCGTTGAGGATCACCGCCACGTCGATCACTTCCTGCAGCAGTGCCCCGTGCAGCGGCGCCAGGAATCCCAGCGCCGCGACGACCATCGCCAGCAGCGACAGGCCCATGCCGACGAATACGCTCTGCAGCGCGATGCCGCGGGTACGACGCGCGATGTCCACCGTCTCGGCCAGGCGGTCGAGGCGATCCACTAGAAGAACGACGTCGGCCGCCTCGGCCGAGGCGGTGGCGCCGCGCGCGCCCATCGCCACGCCCACGTCGGCTGCCGCCAGCGCCGGCGCATCATTGATGCCGTCGCCCACCATCACGCAGGGCGCGATCCGGCTCGCGGCGCGAATCACCGCCAGCTTGTCCTCGGGCGCCTGCTCGGCCAACACCTCATCCACGCCTAGGCCCGCGCCCACCGCGTCGGCCACATCCTGGCGGTCGCCGGTCAGCATCACGATGCGTCCGATGCCAGCGCGGCGCAGCAGGCGCAGCGCGCGCGGTGTTTCGGGACGAACCTGATCGGCCAACAGAAGGGTGCCGGCCACCTGTCCATCCAGAGCCACGAGCACCACCGAAGCGCCCTCGCCTGCGGCGCGGCTCACGCGCGTGGCCAGCGCATCGGGAATCGTGGCGTGCCCACCGACGAAGCTCGGCGACCCCACCGCGACGCGGATGCCGCCGACGGTTCCGACAAGACCGGAACCCGCCGTCTCACGCGTATCCTCCGCGCCCGCCAGCGCGAGGCCGCGCTCGCGCGCGGCGGCGATGACAGCGGCGGCCAGCACGTGAGCGGAGGCCTGTTCGAGCGAGGCGGCCAGCGCCAGAACGCGGTCCGCATCGTGCGTGCCGAAGGTTTCCACCGACACCAGGCGCGCGTGGCCAGCGGTGAGGGTTCCGGTCTTGTCGAAGAACAGCGCGCGCGCCGCCGCCAGCGACTCCAGCGCACCGCCGCCCTTCACCAGAACCCCGCGGCTGGCGCAGCGCGATATGCCCGACACCACCGCTACCGGCACCGCCAACAACAGTGGGCACGGGGTTGCCACGACGATGACCGCCAGCGCGCGCAGCGGATCGCCCGTGGCCAGCCAGGCGCCGCCGGCCAGCGCCAGGGCCAGCGGCACGAACCAGCCCGCGTAGCGATCCGCGAGCCGCATCGCCGGCGCGCGCGAGGAGCGGGCCTGTTCCACCAGCCGCACGATCCCGGCGTAGGTGCTGTCGGCCGCCGCGGCCGTCGCCACCAGATCGAACGCGTCGGCGGCATTGATGGTGCCGCTGCGCAGGCGTTCGCCGCGGCCGTGGGTGACCGGCAGCGACTCACCGCTGAGCGCCGATTCGTCCAGCACGGCGCGCTCGCCGGCGAGCACGCCATCCACGGGGAGCACTTCGCCACGGCGCACTAGGAGACGATCACCCGGCGCCACATCGGCCAGCGCAACCTGCTCCAGCTCCCCGCCGCGATAGCGTGTCGCCGCGCGCGGCGCGCGCGCCAGCAGGGCCGACATCTCGCGCCCTGCGCGGCGCTCGGCATACGCCTCCAGGAGCTCCCCGCCAGAGAGCATCAGGGCGATGACCGCGGCGGTCAGATCCTGGTCCAGCGCCAAGGCGCCCGCGATGGAAACCAGCGCCAGCACGTCGACGCCGCCTTCCCGGCGCAGCAGACCGACGGCCACCGAGGCCAGCAGGGGAAGACCCGTCACCAGACTGCCGATGCGCCAGCTCCAGGCGGCCGCCTCGCGCAGGTCCATCATCCACAGCGCGGCACCAGCAAGCAGCGCCGCCACGCTCACGCTGAAAACAAGCCCCTCCCGACGCCAACCCTGCTTCATTCCGCACTCGTCCGTACGACGGGCCGCACCACGACGCCCCTCAGCGCGAATTATGCCCGCAGGGCGCGGGCACGGCCGCCGCCGTGCGATCCGCCACGGCCAGACACTACCCGCAGGGCGCTGCCGTCGAAGGTTGACTGCAGTGGCCAGCCCGAGCGCATCGCCTCGGTCACGGCGCCGTAGAAGGTCCACGAGGTGCAGTTCGCCGCAAGGGTAAGTGCTCAGATCACGCCCCGACGGCGAACCAGCATCCCGCCGCGTCGTTCGCGACCCAGACCGCGGCGACGAACAGCACGCCGGGCCAGAGCGGGTTTGCGGGTACAACGGAGGCACGGACCCGCTTGGGCGCCGGCACATGTCCGGTCAGTCGGTATCGACACGCCGCCCAACCGGATTCATCACTGCCAAGCTGCAGAGAGCAGCGCGGTGGTGTCTTTCAGCGACCGTCGAGCCGCTCGACGTAGGCGGCCACGGCGCTGATGTCCTCCGCGCTGAGGTTGCGCGCCACGCCTTCCATGATCTTGTCCATCGAGGAGTCGATGGCGTGGCTCTTCTGGAAGTTGCCGAGACGCTCGGCCACGTAGACCGCCTGCTGTCCGTACAGCGGCGGCCAGTTGGCCTGGAACGGCTGCGCGTTGCTCGGGCCCTTGCCTTCCGCCCCGTGGCAGCCCTGGCAGGCTGGCACGCCCTTGGCCGGATCGCCGGACAGGTAGATCTCGCGTCCGCGCGCGAGCTCCGCTTCGTCGATCGGTTCTGCGGTCAGCGGCGACGGCGCCAGCAGCGGCAATGAAGCGTAGAACGCCGCGATGTCGCGCAGGTCCTCGAGGGTGTTGGCGGAGACCAGCGGTGTCATGATCGAATCCGCACGGGAGGATTCCTTGAAGGCCAGCAGTTTCCAGTAGAGGTAGCCCTCCGGCAGGCCCGCCACGCTGGGAAAGATGGCGACCGGCGCCTTGCCGTCGGCGCCGTGGCAGTTGTTGCAGACCTGCGCCTTTTCCTGTCCCGCTGCCACGTTGCCATGGACTTCCCTGGGATGGCGCAGGTCGATGACTTCGAGCCTTGCCGCCAATGCAGCGCCCGAGAGCAGGACGGCGCAGGCCGCCGTCGCGAACACGAAGGATCGCGCGTTCACAGCTTCACCTCCAGCATCACACCGATGAGATTGGCGTTGTAACCGCGCTGACCGGCATCCAGATAGACCCGGTGGTCGATCACCAGGCCATCCTCCAGCCCGCTGTAGTGCCAGTCGGAGATCTGCCCGCGCTCCCACGAGTCGAATATGCGCAGCGAGAATCGGTCGTTGAAGGGGACGGTGAACCCGACGGTCAAGGTGTTGGTGCGATAGGTCAGGTTCGGGTACTCGCCGGACAGACTGGCCTCGGCAAGCGCCGGCCACGCAAGCGCAGCGGCGGATGCGTAACTGTAGCCGGTCAACCCGCGCGTGTGCACGAAGTTCCACATCGCATCGAGCTTCACCCGGCCAAAGTCGTGGTTGAAAGTCACCCCCGCGTTGCGGCTGCGGTTGTCGTCGTCCATCCACCAGCGAGAACTCTCCGGATACACCGGGCCGCCCAGCGTCGGGTCTTCCGGCACGGTGGCCGCGTCGTTGACGTTGGCCATGCCCAGCGAGGACTTGTCCCATCCCACGAACGCGCTGGCGCTGGTCTGCAGCGACGGCTGCCAGTCCCAGGACACGGTGAAGCCATAGGTGTCCAGCGACTGCCGCCCCAGCTCGGCACGGTAATCGTTCCAGTCGCCGCGCAGCGTGGCATTGAGGCTGGTGGTCTCGCTCGGCATGACGCTCGCGATCAGCGTCGCCTTGTGCTGGGTGCGGCCGCCGACGTCGTACTTGCGCAGCGCATCAACGGTATGCGGAGGGGTGTTCGTGTGATCGCCGCCAAAACCGGGCATGCCCATGGACAGGGTGTGCTCGTAGGGATTGGACACATAGTCGCTGCCGCTGCGGCGCAGGTACTGGTAGTTGGCCCGCAGCGTGGCGTACTCGAACGCGCGGCTGACCCAGGTCAGCTTCAGGACGTGATCGCGCGCATGGCTGACTTCGCGATGGGTCCGCTCCACGTCAATGTAGGTGTAGGCCGCTCCGAACGTGTTGCGGCTGTTCAGTCGGAAATCGGCGGCAAGCGCCAATTCGCGTGTTTCCTTGTCCAGCGCCAGGCTCCTGACGCGCGTCGGCACTCTGGCGTTCGCAAACGGATCCCAGATGCCCATCTCGCCCGGAACCACCGCGCCCATCGCGCCGTTCTCGGCAACGTAGCCGTACTGCCCGGTGATCGGGTTGTAGGCCACGTACGTATCGCGGTAATCCTCGCGGCGGAACTTCAGGCCGGCGCGGTAGGTGGCGAAGTTCGTGGGCTGCAGCACCAGGCCGACGTTGGCATCGGTCGTGTCGATCCGCATCCCGGCGCTCTGCCGGGACAGCGAGGCGGGGGTGTTCCAGTTCGCGCAATCGAACAGATACGGATTGACCGGGGAGCCCAGCGGAGACAGATCGATGCCCATCATGCCGGTACAGTTTGTCGGCGGCAGCAGCGCCTCGTTCTGCCGCATCGTGCCGCCCGCCGCGCCGAAGGACAGTTCGCCGTTCATCGCCAGCTTGCGCGTGAACGTGGCGCGGACGTTGTGGTAATCGTTGTCCGGCTCGGTGGCGAACTCGCCCACCAGCGGCGTGATGGACGTCGCGCCCGGGACCACGGCCCACAAGGCATAAGGGTTCTCGTAGGTGAACGCATCATGGCTGTCGCGATAGAACGAGCCGGTGTAGGCAAGGTCCATGCGCCACTGGTTGCCGACGTAGCGCAGCCCGCCGTTGACGTTGACCGTGGCGTCATCGATCGGCCGCGGGGTTTCGTAGATGCCGCCGTTGGCGGGGAACGGATAGTTGAAGAAGAATGCACCGCCAAAGGCGCGCGCGCCCTTGCGCTCTTCGTTGGTGGTGCTGAAGTAGCCCGTCCAGCGCGAGGTGAAGAAATAACTGACGCCCAGGCCCTGTTTGTCGCGCGTCACCTGCAGGCGCTGCGGCACGGCCGTCGCGGAAGCTGCCATGACGTCGGGAACCGGGCTCGCACCCGGCGTCAGGCCAGGGACCAGCGTGAGCCGATTGCTGCCCACGCCGTTCCAGATCGAACGCGCCGTGGTGCTCATCACGTTGGGCTGCGAACGCGCGAACCCCTCGATGCGATATTTGCCGGCCCGCCCTGCCGTGGCCTTGATGTACTGGTTGTCCGAGGAAACCCTGCTCGCACGCAGTTCCACATAGGTGCCGTCGTAGGGACGCCTGAAATTGAGCGCCAGAAGTCCCAGCACGGGGGCATCGTCCCAGTCGCTGTAGCGCAGCCAGTTCGGGGCATCCACGTCCCCGCCGGTGGCGAGCCAACCCACGCTGAGCTGTCCCGAACGCAGCCACTCTCCGTGTGCGGATTCGAGAATCTCCGGTGCGCAGATGTAGCGGGCACCCGTCGGCGAGCGCCTGCCTTCGGCGCTGAGCCAGCTCATTCCGCGCGGATCGCAGTCCCGCGCCGACGTGCTGGCCGCCTCCAGCTTGCTCCCGAATCCGTAATCGATGCCGACGCCCGAATCCTGGGCCCGGGCTCCCGTGCCGGCCAGCGCGCTTGCCAGCGCGAGGGCCAATGCCGATCTGATGCAGGTCATGGGTTCGTCCTCCATCACTTGTGCAAACGAGGGCCGCCCGGGTGGTTTGACCCGTGGATCTGCGCATGGCAGGTGATGCAGCCTCGGCCGATCAGGCGTTCGTCAGGGAATTGACCACTGGCCAGCCCGCCGGGCAGGTGCATGTCATTGGGATGTCGCACATGCGAGTGGCACTGCTGGCAGAGCACAGGCACCGGAGCCACCAGCAACGCATGCTGGTTGGAGCCGTGCGGGGTGTGGCAGTTGAGGCAGTTGTCGCGCACCGGCGCGTGCTCGAACAGGAACGGGCCGCGCTTTTCCGCATGGCACGTGTAGCAGGTTTCGTTGACGGTCGCGGTCTTGAGCAGCGGCGCATCGCGGCTGCCGTGCGGGTTGTGGCAGTCGTCGCAAGACATCAGGCCCTCGGGCAGCGGCATGTGCGAGCGCCGGTTGAACTGGACGCGGATGTCCTTGTGGCAGGTGGCACAGGTCTCACTGATCGACTGTGTGGCCATCAGTCCTTCGGCCGAGAACTTGGCCATCGGGTTGTGGCAATCCGAGCAACTCACGTCATTGCGCTGATGCACCGAACCCGTCCAGTGGTCGCGCGGCCCGCCCTGGTGGCAGGTCAGGCAAGTCGCGGCCTGAGTTTGAACGGACGTTCCGCCCCCATGGGTGAAGGCAATGATCTTGCCCGGCGTGGTCGGTTCGATGGCGTGCTCGGACCCCCCGCCGTGGCAGGCTTCGCAGGTGGCGGCCATCGGGTTGGCGCGCAGCGCCACCGCCATGCCCAGGGCGTGGGTGGTATGGGCAAAATGTTCGGTCTCGAGC
Organism: uncultured Chiayiivirga sp.; assembly: GCA_934525595.1. Lineage (GTDB taxonomy): Bacteria > Pseudomonadota > Gammaproteobacteria > Xanthomonadales > Xanthomonadaceae > Denitratimonas. The sequence continues at coordinate 24,608 of CAKSZJ010000002.1, forward strand.
GTATGGCAACTGGCACAACTCGCCTCACCGATCGGCTTGGCGTCAGGTGCTTGGGGGTTTCTTGCCGGGAATGCCCAAGAGAACCCCGGTGCGACATCGGCGAAGTGGCCACTGGCCACATCCCCCGGAGACAATCCCGGCTCAGCCGAGAAGTGCGTGGACGGAAGGGCGTTGGAGGCCGGGGTCTGCGCTGCAGGCACCCCTGGCAAAAACAGCAACGAGGCCGCGAAAAAGCCGAAAAAGAGTGCTCTCATGTCCCCTCCCCTGGCGATATGGCTCGGGTGCGCTATGGGCGCAGTGGAAATTTTGGTTAACTTCTCGTTGACCGAACTTTGTATGAACGTGAGCGGAAGGTACAGCCCAAATCGCGCGAAACACCGTTCAGAATATTGAACAATCGCCGTACACCGCCGCCGTCAGGGAGACAGACGTGGGCAAACCACTGGATCTCAACGACCTGCGCTACTTTGCGGCGATCATCGATGCCGGCAGCCTGAGCCGGGCCAGCCGCGCACTGGGCGTCACCAAGTCGCTGCTGAGCCAGCACCTGTCGCGCCTGGAGGAAACCCTGGGCGTCTCCCTGATCCAGCGCACCACTCGGCGCATGGATGCCACGGCTCTGGGCCTCGAGTTCCACGCGCGCTGCCTGAGCGTGCTTGCGGAAGTGGAGCGCGCCCAGTCCGTCGTCGAGGAGGCGCGCAGCGTGCCGCGCGGCACGCTCAAGATCAGCTGCCCGGTGTTGTTTGCCCAGGCGGTGCTGATGCCGGTGGTCAATTCATTCCTGCGGGCCTACCCGGAGGTGGACGTGGTCCTGGACGCTGACTACCGCGAGGTCGACCTCCTGGGCGAGGGTTATGACCTTGCCCTCAAGATCCAGCGCCAACTCGACGACTCGCGCTTCATCGTGCGCTCCTTTCGCCTCGACCAGCACTGGCTCGTGGCCTCCCCCGACATTGCCCGACGGCTCGGACCCGTACACCGGCCGGCCGATCTCACCGGCTGTGCCAGCGCCTTCCTGCGCAATGAGGGCGAAACGCTGGCCGGCACGGTCTGGCAGGTTCTGGACTCAAGCCAAGGGGTACATTCCATCGCGCACCATCCGCGCCTGTCGTCCAGCGATCCGCTGGTGCTGCTGCCGGCCGTTCTGGACGGCATCGGCGTGGCGCTGCTGCCCGGGAGCCTGTGCCAGCGCGAGGTGGAGGCCGGACGGCTGGAGCGGCTGCTGCCGCAGTTCCACGGCGGCACGATGTACCTGCACGCCGTGTTTCCCTCGCGCCGGGGCCTGAGCCGGGCGGCGCGCTGTTTCCTCGATCACCTCGGCCAGCACCTCCCGCCGCAGTTGCGCGAGACGATCGAACACAGCGGGATCTGACACACAAAAAAACCGCCGGCCCTGCGGCCGGCGGTTCTCGTGTACACCTGCGTGGATCCGGTGATCAGCCGCCGAACACCAGCTTGCCGTGCATCACGGCCCAGTGGCCGGGGAACGAGCAGAAGAAGGTGTAGTCGCCGCCCTTCTCCAGCTTGCTTACCGGGAAGGTCACGCTGGTGCTCTCGCCGCCGCCGATCAGCGCCGTGTGGGCGATGACGCGTGCGTCGTCAGCCTTGAGGTAATCGGCATCGACGCCGGCCTTCATGCCGTCCTGCGCCACCGGCTGGTAGTCGGAGGTCTTGGTCAGGACCCAGTTGTGGCCCATCACGTTCTTGGCCAGCTTGCCGACGTGGTGCAGGGTCAGCTTGACCTCGGTGCAATCGGCGCCGACCGTCAATTCCTTCGCGCTGAAAGTCATCTGGTCGGTGGAATCGATGTTCAGTTCGCAGGTCTTGGCCTGAAGCTGGGTGGAAAGCAGCAGGGCCGCGACGGCCAGCAGAGAAGAACGCAGCATGGAATGGACTCCTTCTTGAAATGCGTCATTGCGGCAACCGCCCGGCCACCGTCTTGCGTATTGTGGCGCCTGAATCCGGAATCGCAATTGACCCAGGTCAGAAACGGCGCCGCGCGATTCAGCTTGCAGTTTCCCGCGCGCTTCGCGCCCTAGCGCACGAACTGCAGCGCGATCAGGCCCAGGATCACCATGGCGCCTCCGGCGACGCGCAGCGCGCCGTCCGGCCGTTCCAGAAGCTGCGCCACGGCCTGCTTCCAGAGGCCGGGGGCCGCGAACAGCAGCAGTCCCTCCAGCACCAGCACCAGGCACAGCGCGGCGAGGAGGTCCGCAGACACGGGCTATTCGCCGCGACCGGCGTTGCCGAAATAGCGGAAGAACTCGGAGTCCGGATCGAGCACCAGCACGCTCTCCCCGCTCTCGAACGCCACGCGGTAGCTTTCGAGGCTGCGATGGAACGCATAGAACTCGGAGTCCCTGCCATAGGCGCGGGCATAGATGTCGGCGGCCTGCGCATCGCCTTCGCCGCGAATGCGCTGCGCATCGCGCTCGGCGTTGGCGAGGATCACCTGGCGCTCGCGGTCGGCGTTGGCGCGGATCGCCTCGGAGGCCTCCACACCCTGCGAGCGCAGCTCGTTGGCCACGCGCGAGCGCTCGGCCCGCATCCGGTTGTAGACCGACTCGGACACCTCCTCGGGAAGATCGATGCGCTTGATGCGCACGTCCACCACCTCGATGCCGAGGCTCTTGGTACCCTCGTTCGCGGTGCGCACCAGGGTTTCGGTCATGGAGCTGCGCGCGTCCGAAACGGTTTCCTGCAGGGTGCGCTGGTTGATCTGGTTGCGCAGCGCTTCCTTGATGATCGGGTTGAGGCGCTGCATGGCCTGCAGCTCGTCGCCCGACGTCGTGGTGTAGTAGCGCCCCACTTCGACGATGCGCCACTTGGCGAAGAAGTCGACGTTCACGTCCTTCTTCTCCGAAGTGAGATAGCGCTCGGGCTGGGAGTCCAGCGTCATGATGCGGCGGTCGAAAGTGCGCGCGTCCTGTACCAGCGGAATCTTGAAGTGCACCCCGGGTTCGATGTCGGTCTTGACGATGCGCCCCAGCTGGAACAACACGCCCACCTGGTCTTCGCGCACCACGAAGACCGCGCCGGAGAGCAGCAGCACCGCGAAGAGAGCGAAGATGACGATTGCGTTTCTCATCGGTTGGAGCCCTCTCGCGGGGTGCGGGTCGCATCGCGCACCGGCGTGCGCGGGGTGGTCGGGACGGTGGCCGACTGGATGGCCGGCAGGCGCTCGGTGAAGGTCGTGTCGGTGCGGGCCGAGGTCGCCGAGCCGGAGCCGGATAGCTTGTCCAGCGGCAGGTACATCACGTTGTTGCCGCTGCGGTTTCCTGCCACCACCTTGGGATTGCCGGCCAGGACGTCCTGCATGGTCTCAAGGTAGAGGCGCTTGCGGGTGATCGCCGGGGCCTTGCGGTACTCATCGGCCAGCATGGTGAAGCGGTCGGCATCACCCTGCGCGCGCGCGACGATCTGGGCCTGGTAGGCCTCCGATTCGGCCTTGATGCGCGCCGCCGCGCCACGCGCCTCCGGCACCTGCTTGCTGGCGTAGCCCAGCGCGTCGTTCTCGAAGCGCTGCTTGTCCTCGCGGGCGATGATGGCGTCGTCGAAGGCGTCCTTCACTTCCTGCGGCGGACGCGCGTTCTGGAGGTTGAACTCGGATACGGTCAGGCCCGTGCGGTACTGGTTCAGCGCCGCCTGCAGCCGCTCGCTGGCCTGCGCGGCCAGCTCGGCGCGCTGACCGGAGAGGATGGTGTCCATCACGCTGTTGCCCATCACCTCGCGCACCGCGCTCTCGGCGGCCTGGCGCAGGGTGTCGTCGGGATCGCGGGTGCCGAAGAGGTAGAGCTTGGGGTCGGACACCTGGTACTGCACGTTGAAATCGACCAGCACGATGTTTTCGTCGCGGGTGAGCATGCGCACCTGGTCGGAGATGTTGCGCACCTGAGTGGCATCGACCTTGATCACGCTCTCGATCGGCCGGGGCAGCTTGAAGTTCGGGCCGGGTGTCATGAGGCGCTCGTACTTGCCAAAGCGCAACACCACACCGCGCTGGCGCTCGTCGATCAGCGTCCAGGAATCGAACACGAACCAGACCAGGAGGATCGCCAGCACGATCAGGCCCAGCGAGGGGCCGCCGCTGCCACCGCCGGCAGCACCGCGGCCGGAACGGCCGTCATCACCGCCGAACACCCGACCCAGGTTCGCCTTCAACCGGTCCAGGAACGCCTCAACATCCGGCCCCTGGCCGCCGCGCCCACCGTTCCACGGATCCCTGGGATCCTTGTCATTGCCGCCGCCAGGTGTGTTCCAGGCCATGCAAAACTCCATCGTTGTTCGTGCGCCGCGCGCGTCGGCCCGGGAATCGGGGTCGAGGTCGCGAAGCGCGGCGAATCGTGGATTGTAGGTAGCCGGACTAGGCCCTGTCATCCACGCCCAGCAGATCGCGCAGCGATGCCTCTTCCGCATCGGCATCGCCGAGAAGCTGCCGGGCCATGTCCAGGGGCATGTCGAGATCGAGCCGCCAGCCGTCCTCATCGGCCTCCTCGGACTGCACCGCGCCAGCCGCGAACAGCCGCGCGCGCAAGCGTCCGGCCGTCGGCGCCAGCCGCACCTGCCCGCTTACCCGTTCGCGCACGAGGCGCGAGGCGAGCGCATCGCGCAACTCCTCCAGGCCGCTGCCGGTGCGGGCGGAAGCCCAGACGCGGAACGCCGCGCCGCTCTCGTCCACATCCACGCGCGCGAGAACGTCGTCCAGGCGGTCGATCTTGTTGAACACCACAAGCTGCGGAATGTCGCCGGCGCCGATCTCGCGCAGCACGTCGTCCACCTGCCCGATACGCTCGTCGCGCGCCGGATCGGAGGCATCGACCACGTGCAGCAGAAGCTCAGCCTCACGCGCTTCCGACAGCGTTGAGCGGAAGGCCGCCACCAGATCGTGCGGCAGGTCGCGCACGAAGCCCACGGTATCGGCAAGCACCGCCTCGCCGCCGGGCAGATCCAGGCGCCTGACGGTGGGGTCGAGCGTGGCGAAGAGCTGGTCGGCCTCGTAGGCCCCTGCGCCGGTCAGTGCGTTGAACAGCGTGGATTTTCCGGCATTGGTGTAGCCGACCAGCGCGACCCGAGCCACGCCCTGGCGGACGCGCGCGCGGCGCATCTGGGCGCGCTGCACCTCCACCTTGGCGAGGCGGGCCTGAAGCGCGTCGACGCGCTTTGCCAACAGCCGCCGGTCGGTTTCCAGCTGGGTTTCGCCGGGACCGCGCAGCCCGATGGAGCCGCCGCGCTGGCGCTCCAGATGCGTCCAGCCGCGCACCAGGCGTGTGGCCATGTGACGCAGCTGGGCGAGTTCGACCTGCAGCTTGCCCTCGTGCGACCGGGCGCGCTGGGCGAAGATGTCGAGAATCAGGCCGGTGCGATCCACCACGCGGCGCTGCAGGACACGCTCAAGGTTGCGTTCCTGCACCGGAGAAAGCGCATGGTTGACCAGTACCAGATCGGCATCGACCGCATTGCACAGGCTCAACGCCTCGTCGACCTTGCCGCTGCCGATCAGGGTGGCCGGGTTGGCGCGATCGATGCGCGCCTGCACGGTGCCTGCTACGGCGGCTCCGGCAGAGCGCGCCAGTTCGGCAAACTCCTCGAGTACGGACGGATCGTTGTGACCCGCGTTGAATGGCTGGATCAACAGGGCGCGCTCGCCCTTTCGGGATCGTTCGAACATCAGGCCTCTTGACCGTCGTCCTCTTCGCCCGCCGGAGTCAGGCGCACGTTGCGCGCCGGCACCACGGTCGAAATGGCGTGCTTGTAAACCATCTGGCTCACCGTATTGCGCAACAGCACGACGAACTGGTCGAAGGACTCGACCGTGCCCTGGAGCTTGATGCCATTGACCAGATAGATCGAAACGGGAACGCGCTCGCGACGCAGTGCGTTCAGAAAGGGATCCTGGAGGGATTGACCCTTGGACATGGCGACTGACTCCTTCAATAGCTGTTTTCTGATGTGTTGTTGTGTGGCGAATCATCGCCCGGTACGGTACGGCCCGAAAATCCCAAGGCGGGTGGACGCGCGTGCCGAAACGCCGCCATGGTACACCGCGCAGGGCCATTCCACAGCGCCGCCTCGCCGCATCACGCACGTCGCATTCACGCCACGCCGACTTGGTCAATTATTGAACAATACGCGCCATCCTGTTGTTTTAAAAGAGACAAACGCGAGTTATCCACACCATTCTCCCGCGACTTGTTCACGGCAACTGTGCGCAATCGGGCTGCGCGCCGCGCGCCGGCACGTCGCAAGCCGGCGCCAGTGGCGACGCGGCGACGCGGCGATGCAGCGAGAGACGCGTCGACGCGCGCGCTGCATGCGAAAAAAAAACGCCGGGCGCTTGCGCAGCCCGGCGTTTTTTTCGGCGATGAACACCCGCTTGCGCGGATGCCTCAAGTGGATCAGAGCGCCTGGACCTGGTCGGCCTGCATGCCCTTCTGGCCCTGCACGGCGACGAAGGTCACCTTCTGGCCTTCCTTGAGCGACTTGAAGCCGTTGCCCTGGATGGCACGGAAGTGCACGAACAGGTCGGGGCCGCTCTCGGGGGTGATGAAACCAAAGCCCTTGGCGTCGTTGAACCACTTCACGGTACCCGTCTGACGATCAGACATTGTTGCAACTCCTGCAAAAACAAAAAAACGCCCGTTGCCGGGCTACGGAACTGCTTTTTTGCGGGAGTGGAATGGAGCGGAAAGACAGCCAGCCTTGCGGCGGACTGTCAGGTCACGAACCTCCGTGACCCCGGGCAAAAAATACAGCGGGCGTAAGATACGTCAATTCCATCGAAAAATCCACGCTTCCACGAAATCCCCGCCGACGCCGCACCCGCCATTCAGCCGCGCCGGCAATCAGGCGATCTGCGCGGCACCGCCGAAGTACGGACGCAGCACCTCGGGCAGAGTGATCGAACCGTCGGCGTTCTGGTAGTTCTCCATCACCGCGATCAGCGCGCGCCCGACCGCCACGCCGGAGCCATTGAGCGTGTGCAGCAGCTCGGTCTTTCCGGTATCCGGATTGCGGAAGCGGGCCTGCATGCGGCGCGCCTGGAAGTCGCCGCAGTTGGAGCACGAGCTGATTTCGCGGTAGGTGTTCTGCGAGGGCAGCCAGACCTCAAGATCGAAGGTCTTGATGGCGCCAAAGCCCATGTCGCCGGTGCACAGCAGCATGCGGCGGTACGGCAGGCCGAGGCGTTCCAGCACCACCTCGGCGCAGCGCGTCATGCGCTCGTGCTCCACGGCACTCTGCTCCGGCTGGGCGAGGCTGACCAGCTCCACCTTCTCGAACTGGTGCTGGCGGATCATGCCGCGCACGTCGCGCCCGCCGCTGCCGGCCTCGGAGCGGAAGCACAGCGAGTGGGCGGTGTAGCGCTGCGGCAGCGATTCGGCCTCCAGGATCTCGCCGCGCGCCAGGTTGGTGAGCGGCACTTCCGAGGTCGGGATGAGGTAGCGCCGGCTGTCGCCCAATTCGGTGGCGAAGAGGTCTTCCTCGAACTTCGGCAGCTGGCCGGTGCCGCGCATGCTGTCGGCATTGACGATCAGCGGCACGTTGGTTTCGAGGTAGCCATGCTCGCCGGTGTGCAGGTTCAGCATGAACTGGGCCAGGGCGCGGTGCAGGCGCGCGAGGTCGCCGCGCAGCACGGTGAAGCGCGAGCCGGAGAGCTTGGCACCGGCCTCGCCATCGAGCCAGCCGTGGCGCGCGCCGAGTTCGACGTGGTCCTTGACCTCGAAATCGAAGCGGCGCGGCGCGCCCCAGCGGTGCTGCTCGACGTTGCCGCCCTCGTCCGCGCCCAGCGGCACCGACGGATCCGGCAGGTTGGGAATGCCCGAGGTGATCGCGTCGACCTCGGCCAGGACCGCCTCCAGCCGCGCCTCGCTGGCCTTCAGCTCGTCGCCGATTCCGGCCACTTCCGCAAGGATCGCGCTGGCGTCTTCGCCTTTGGCCTTGGCCTGCCCGATGGCCTTGGATCGCGTATTGCGCAGGTTCTGCAGGTCCTGGGTGCGAATCTGGATCGCCTTGCGCTCGGCCTCCAGCGCCTCGAATGCCGCGACATCAAGCGCATAGCCGCGCGTGGCCCGTAGCCGCGCGGCAGTCTCGGCAAGCTGGGTGCGAAGCAGGGTGGGATCGAGCATGGCGGCATCCTTCGGTGCGGAACCGCCAATTATCCCCGGCAGGGCGCGGCCGAGGCAACGCAGGGGCCGTCGCCGGCCCCTGCGCGTGACGCAGGATCAGGCCATCGGCCCTTCGCCGAAGCGGTTGGGGCCGGGCGTGCCGGCGATGAAGCCCTGCATGATCAGCACGATCAGCGCGCCCAGCAGCGGAACCAGCAGCAGCAGCGTCCACCAGCCGGAGCGGTCCTGGTCGTGCCAGCGTTTGGCCATGACCGCAAGACCGATCCAGAAAAGAGGAATCTGCAGCAGCCAGTACCACAGCGGGATTGCGCCGTAGTAGCCGGACATCGCGGCCATCGCCTGTTCGGGCGACGCCGAAGGATCAAGCACCGGCTGCGGCGGCATCGCCACCGCGTTGAGGATCAGGCCAAGTGCGATCGATGCGGCGACATAGAGCCAGAAGGCCTTGCGCGAGATCCGGCCGGAAAACGAGAAGAGGAACTTTCCCCAGTTCATCATGAGACTCCAGTGGTGTGGTCGAGAACAACCTGCCCCCTCGGGCGGCGCCATGGTAGCGAAGCGGCAGCTCCGGCGATATGCGGAAGCGTGCCATTCGCGATTCGCGCCGGATCACCCGCGCAGCCAGAGCCCGCCGCGCCAGCCGATCCAGACCAGCACCAGCCCGCCGGCGAGGCTGACCAGCACGTACGCCGGTGCCCAGGCGGGATGCTCGCCGCGCCCGAGCATCAGCGCCTCCAGCGCGAACGAGGACCAGGTGGTGAAGCCGCCGAGGACGCCGACCATCAGGAGGGCGCGCAGCCAGGCGGAATGGTCGCGCCCGTCGAGCGCTGCGAACAGCAGCCCGGCCGCAAGGCTGCCGGCGAGGTTCACCGCCAGCGTGCCCCACGGAAAGCCGGTTCCGGCCAGGCGCGCCATCCAGGTGCCGACGGCAAAGCGCCCGAACGAGCCGAGTGCGCCGCCGGCGGCGACCAGAGCCGCGTGCTGCCACCACGTCGCCGCGCTCATTCGCGCGCTCTCCGCGCCTTCGCACGCGCGTCGCGCAGGCGATCCAGCTTTTCCCCGAGCTGGAGTTCCAGCCCGCGATCCACCGGGCGGTAGTAGACCTTCTCGCCCATCGCTTCGGGAAAGCCGGTCTGGTCGAGCGCGACGCCGCCTTGCGCATCGTGGTCGTACTGGTAGTTCTTGCCGTAACCGATCTCTTTCATCAGCTTCGTCGGCGCATTGCGCAGGTGCAACGGCACCGGCAGACTGCCGTGCTCGCGCACGTCGGCGCGGGCGGCATTCCAGCCGCTGTAGACCGCGTTGGATTTGGCGGTGGAGGCGAGATACACGGCCACCTGCGCCAGCGCCAGATCGCCCTCGGGGCTGCCGAGCCGGTCGTAGGTGTTCCAGGCGTCGATCGCCATCGCCAGCGCGCGCGGATCGGCCAGGCCGACGTCTTCGGTCGCCATGCGCGTGAGGCGGCGCAGCAGGTAGACCGGATCGCAGCCACCGTCCAGCATCCGCGCCAGCCAGTACAGCGCGGCATCGGGATTGGAGCTGCGCACGCATTTGTGCAGGGCCGAGATCTGGTCGTAGAACTGCTCGCCCTGCTTGTCGAAACGCCGGGTGCGGTCGGCCAGCACCTGCGCCAGCGTTGCGGCCGTGATTTCCCCGCCCTCTCCTTCGGCAAGCTCGGCGGCGATTTCCAGCAGGGTGAGCGCCCGGCGCACGTCGCCGTCGGCGGCCTGCGCGATCTGCGTGAGGTCGTCCGCGCCGATGCGGATGCCGCGCCCGCCCAGGCCACGCTCCGCATCGCCCAGCGCGCGCTGCAACGCCTGCACGATGTCGTCGGCCGAAATCACTTCGAGCACGTGCACGCGGCAGCGCGACAGCAGCGCCGAGTTCAGCTCGAAGCTGGGGTTTTCCGTGGTGGCCCCGACGAACACGATGGTGCCGCGCTCGATGTGCGGCAGGAAGGCGTCCTGCTGCACCTTGTTGAAACGGTGCACCTCGTCGACGAACAGCACGGTGCGCTCGCCGGCCTGGAAGGCGCGCTCGGCCTCGGCCAGCACCTCGCGCACCTGCGGCAACCCCGACAGCACCGCCGAAATCGCACGAAATCGAGCCTTGGCATAGTGCGCCAGCAGCAGGGCGAACGTGGTCTTGCCGCAGCCGGGCGGCCCCCACAGGATCATGGAATGCACCCGCCCGGCGTCCACCGCGCGACGCAGCGCGGAGTTTTCCGACAGCAGGCGGCGCTGGCCGACCATGTCGTCCAGCGTGCGCGGACGCATCCGCTCGGCCAGCGGCTGCAGTGGCGCGGGGGTATCGAACAGGGTTGGAGTCGGAGGAACGCTCACGCCGGCATTCTAGGGCGTATCCGCGGCGGACACGCCGATCCGCGTCGATCTCGCGGCGCGCGATGTGCCACGGCGCGCGGCCTTCAGCCCGTCGCGCCCTGCCCCGCGCCGCCGGCCAGGCTGTGGTGCAGCGCCGTACCGCTGCCGTCGCTCACGGTCAGATCCACGGCGACGCCGTGGCGCACGCTTTCGGTCACGGTGCAGAAGTTCTCGAACTGGGCCAGCACGCGATCCAGATTGGCGTAGCCGCCAGCCTCGCCGGGCAGCGTGATGTTCACCTGCACCGCCTCCACCCGCATCCGGTTTTCGGCGTTGCGACCCATTCGGGCGCTGGCGGTGGCGCGCAGCGAGCGCACGTCGTTCCTGAATTTGCCGAGGGCGAACAGCAGGCTGGCGCTGAGGCAGTTGGCGATGGCGGCGTTGAGCAGATGCTCGGGATTGGGGCCGCGCGACTGGCCCAGCGGCTCGCTCAGGTCGGTGGTGAGGCCGGCGATGGAGTCCTTGTCGAAGCGCACGCGGAACTCGTAGCCGTCGATCTGCTCCAGCGTGATGCCGATGGTTTCGCTCATCTCATGCTCCTCATGCGGGTGAAAGGGGAAGGTGCTGGCGCACCCAGTGCACGATGGCCTGCGCCGGCATGGCACCGGACTGGCGCGCCAGCTCGCGGCCGTGCAGGAACAGGATCATGGTCGGAATGCCCTGTATCCGGAAACGCGCGGCGAGGCTGCCAACGTCTTCGGTGTTGACCTTGGCCAGCCGGACCTCGGGCTCCAGCATGCCGGCCGCCTGCGCGTAGGCCGGTGCCATGGCGCGGCAGGGGCCGCACCAGGATGCCCAGAAATCCACCAGCAGCGGCACGTCGCTGCGCGCGGCGTGCGCATCAAAGCCCTGCTCGTCCAGATCGAAGGGACGCCCGGCAAACAGTGGCTGACGGCACTGGCCGCAGGTCGGCGCGTCACGCTGACGCGCCGCCGGCACGCGATTCATGCGCTGACAGGCCGGACAGGCCAGCAGCAGCGCGGAAGCGGCGTTCATGGCCGCACCTCGTCTGCATCCGAGCCCTTGCCGATCTCGACCCAGAACATGCCGCGCAGTTCGCCCTCGGAAAAGCCGGTGGCGCGATCCTGCGGATAGCTTGCGGCAATGGCCGCGCGCACCGGTTCCGCGATGCCGGAACCGTGGCAGGTCAGGCACGCCGCCTCGGTCGCGATGCCGCGCGCCTGGCGGTACACGCCATCCTGGCGCGAGGCCCAGGACAGGCTCGCCGGCGGCGCGCCCGTCGCGCGTTCGACGAACGCCTCCAGCACCTCCTCCTGCCAGCGCGTTGGCGCATTGGCCGGGCTGCGGTGGCGCAGCGCGGTACGCCCGACCCGCAGGCCGCGCTCGGCCGCCACCGCAGCGGCGATCTTCGGTGCCTCCTCGCGGCAGAAGCCGACCGCGGCAACGGGGCCATCCGCCTGCATCTTCGCCGTCAGCGCGGTCTTGAGGCGACCGCCCAGATCGTTCATCGCCGCCTCGGCGCGCGCGGCATCGGCCGGGGCTGACGGTCCGCCCTCCTGCGCGAATGCGACGCTGCCGGCGACCAGCAGCAGTACCCCGAGCGCGCGGGGAATCCGTGTCTTCATGCGTGCGACTCCTCCGGAACGGGGTTTCCGGGATCGCGATGCGGCCAGCGGCGGCGCAGCATCACGTACAGCAGCGGAATCACGACCAGGGTCAGCACGGTGGCCACCAGAATGCCGAACAGCAGCGAGATGCCCAGGCCGTTGAAGATCGGGTCATCGATGATGAACACCGCGCCGGCCATCGCCGCCACCGCGGTCAGCGCGATGGGCTGGGCGCGCACCGCGCAGGACTCGATCGCCGCATCCTCCAGCGACCTGCCGCGCGCCACCAGATGGTCGATGAAATCCACCAGCAGGATCGAGTTGCGCACGATGATGCCGGCCAGCGCGATCATGCCGATCATGCTGGTGGCGGTGAACTGCATCCCCATAAGCGCGTGCCCCGGCATCACCCCGATCACGGTCAGCGGAATCGGGGCCATGATCACCAGCGGCACCAGATAGTTGCGGAAGTAGGCCACCACCAGAAGATAGATCAGCAGCAGGCCGGCGGCGTAGGCGATACCCATGTCGCGGAAGGTCTCGTAGGTGATCTGCCACTCGCCGTCCCACTTGATCGAGAAAGCGGCGGTGTCCGCGGGCGGGGCGATGTAGTGCTGCGACAGCCACTGTCCTTCGATGGCGCTGTCGGCCACCTGGCCGACCAGGTCGAACATGCCGTACAGCGGGCTGTCGGCGACGATGTTTTCGTCGCCCATGACATAGACCACCGGCAGCATGTCCTTGTGGTGGATGACGCCATCCCAGGCCACCTCGCGGACCTGCACCAGCGCCGACAGCGGCACCAGTTGGCCATCCCCGCCGCGCACCCGCAGCGACAGCACGCCGTCGAGCGTGGCCTGGTCGGAGGCCGGCAGGCGCAGGCGGATCGGGCGCGGATATTTCGAACTGTCGTCGATCACCCAGGTCGCATCGTGACCCGACAGCCCGGCGGCGATGGTTTCGGTGATCGTCGCCTGCGACACGCCCAGGCGCGCGGCGCGTTCGCGGTCGATCGCCAGGATCTCGCGCGAAGCCTCGGCCTCGACGCTGGTATCGACATCGACGATGCCCTCGGTGGCGAGGAAGCGCTGCTCAAGCGCCAGTCCGATCCGCCGCTGAGCGGCGTAGTCCGGACCGTAGACCTCGGCCACGATCGGCGACAGCACCGGCGGTCCCGGCGGCACTTCGACCACCTTCACCGACGCGCCCTGACGGCGGCCGATCGCCGCCAGCTCCGGACGCAGCGCGACCGCGATGTCGTGGCTCTTGCGGCGGCGCTCGTGGCGGTCGACCAGGTTGACCTGCAGGTCGCCGACGTTGGCGCCGGCGCGTAGGTCGTACTGGCGCACCAGGCCGTTGAAATTGATCGGCGCGGCGGTGCCGGCGTAGCCTTGGTAGTTGAGCACCTCGGGCATCCGGTCGATGGCCTCGGCGAGCTCGGCCAGCAGCGCGCTGGTGTCCTCCAGGGTGCGGCCCTCGGGCAGGTCGACCACTACCTGCAGCTCCGACTTGTTGTCGAAGGGCATCATTTTCATCACCACCAGCCGGAAGCCGGCCAGGCTCACCGCCAGCAGCACCAGCCCGGCCATCGAGGCGAACAGCAGATGGCGCCGGCGCGCGCCGCGCGCGGGATCGAAAAACGGCCGCATCAGCCGTTCGAACAAATGCTGCAGGCGCGCGGCGATGCTGCCGGGAGCGTGGCCATCGGCGGCATCGTGATCGGCGTGCCCGCCGCCGGCGTGGCGCTTGAGCAGCTTCAGCGACAGCCAGGGCGTCACGATCAGCGCGATCAGCAGCGACAGCAGCATGCCGACGGACGCATTGATCGGAATCGGGCGCATGTACGGCCCCATCAGTCCGCTGACGAAGGCCATCGGCAACAGTGCCGCGATCACGGTGAAGGTGGCGAGGATGGTCGGACCGCCGACTTCGTCGACCGCCGGCGGAATCGCCTCGCGCAGGCTCTTGCCGCCGAGCGCCATGTGGCGGTGGATGTTCTCCACCACCACGATCGCATCGTCCACCAGGATGCCGATCGAGAAAATCAGCGCGAACAGCGACACGCGATTGAGGGTGAAGCCCATCGCCCAGGACGCGAACAGGGTCAGCGACAGGGTCAGCACCACCGCGGTACCGATCACCAGCGCCTCGCGTCGGCCGAGCGCGAACAGCACCAGCAGCACCACTGCCGACGTGGCGAAGAACAGCTTCTTGATCAGGGTCTGCGCCTTGTCGCTGGCGGTCAGTCCGTAGTCGCGGGTGACTTCGACGTTCACGCCCTCGGGGATGACCTGGCCGCGCAGCGCCTCGATGCGTTCAAGCACGCTGCCGGTGATGCTGGCGGCGTTGCCGCCCGGTTTCTTCGCGATCGCCAGCGTCACCGCGGGCGCGGTGCCGGTCTCGGGGCCGTCGCGCCCGGCCGGCGCGCCGTACCAGACGTAGCTCGAGGGCGTGTCGGCGGCGTCGCTGATGCGGGCCACGTCGCCCAGCCGCACCGGCTGGCCATCCTTCACCCCGAGTACCAGCCCTTCCACATCCTCGCGCCCGGCAAGGAAGCGGCCAGAGGTGACCTGGACCACGCCATCGGCACCGACGCGCTGGCCGGCCTGGCGAGCGAGGTTGGCGGCCTGCAGCGCCCCGGCCAGATCCTCGACCGCGAGCCCGTGACTGGCCAGGCGCGTGGCGTCGAGTTCGACCATCACCGCGCGCTCGGGCGCGCCGATGGTGAACACGTCGCGGGTGCCCGGGATGCGCTTGAGCTCGGTTTCCAACGTGTGCGCAACTTCGGCCAGCTCACGCGGGCCGCGGTCGGCGTCGTCGGTCCACAGCGTCAGCGCCATCACCGGTACATCGTCGATGCCCTTGGGCTTGATCAGCGGCTGGCCAACGCCCAAGTCCTGCGGTATCCAGTCCTGGTTGGAGAACACCTTGTCGTAAAGGCGCACCAGCGCCGGCTGGCGCTTCACCCCGACCTCGAACTCGACGGTGGCCACCACCAGGCCGGGACGGCTGATCGAGTAGGTGTGCTTGACCTCCTCGATCTCCGAGAGCACCTGCTCCAGCGGATACGCCAGCATCTGCTCCACCTGGCGCGCGTCCGCGCCCGGGAAGGGCACGATCACGTTGGCCATGGTGACGTTGATCTGCGGCTCTTCCTCGCGCGGCGTGATCAACACTGCAACCAGGCCAAGCAGCAGGCCGAGCAGCGCCAGAATCGGCGTCAGCGGATTGTCCTGGAAGGTGCGCGCAAGGCGGCCGGAGACGCCAAGCCGCAAGGGAGCGGATGCCGTCACTTCAGTCGCCTCCGCGGGCGGCGACCAGGGCCTGGCGCGCGGCCACCGGATCGAGCGCGATGGTTTCGCCGGGCTGGAGGCCGGCGAGCACATCCACGCCGCTCGGCATGGCCTCGCCCAGCCGCAGCTGGCGCAGCGACAGCCGGCCATCGGCGAGCACATAGGCCGCGGTGACTTCGCCGCGGCGCACGATCGCGCTCGCGGGGATCCGCGGCTGGGAGTGGCCCGCCACCGCCGGAAACCGCACCTTGGCCGTGCTCCCCGGTATCGGTGCCGGATCCAGCGCCGGCAGCAGCACGCGCACGCGAACGGTGTGCGTGGCCGCGTCGGCGGCGGGAAAGGCGATGACATCGTCGGCTTCGATCACGCGCTGGTCGTGCAATCGCACGCGCGCGCGCGGATCCGCGCGCACCTGATCCGCCGCGCCCTGCGGCAGCTCGACTTCGATCCGCAGCGCTGTGGGCGCGAACACCGACACCAGGCGCTGCCCCATCGCCACCGATTCTCCCGGCTCGACGTCGCGGCTGGCGACGATGCCGTCGTAGGGCGCGCGCACCACGGTGTAGTCGACGGTCTGGCTGGCGCTGGCCAGGCGCGCGCGGGCGGCATCCCGGGCGGCCACCGCGGCGTCGCGTGCGGCGTGCATCCGTTCCAGCTGCGAACGCGACACGTACTGGCGCTGCGACAGTTCGACATAGCGCTGGTAGTCGGCCTCGGCTTCGCGTGCCGCTGCTTCGCCGGCGTGCAGCTGGGCGCGGGCGGTGTCGACCTCGGCCTGCTGTTCGACCGCGCTCAGGCGCACCAGTACGGTGCCGGCGGTGACGTGATCATCGACGTCGTGCGCGACCTCGGCCACGCGACCGGCAGTCTGCGCGGTCAGCGTAGCCTGCTGCACCGCCTCGACCACGCCGTCCCAGGCACGGCCCTCGTCGCTGACGGGATCGGCAACGACCCAGGTTTCCAGACCCTCGATCCTGCCGGGCGCGCGGGCATCGTCGGTGGCCCCGCCACAGGCGGCGAGCGCCGCTGCCAGCAGCGCCAAACCGCCGATCCGGGCCAGCGCACGCGTCGATGTGACCATGGATCGCTCTCGCACGTCGGGCCCCTTACTTGAACGCGCAGCCGCCGGGCACGCCCAGCTTCGCGAACAGCTTGGCCGCGGGACAAAATCCGGTGAAGGCGGACTGCAGGAGGTTCAGACCGACGAAGGCGGTCAGCAGCAGCCACCAGGGCGAAACGAAATGGCCCAGCGCGAGGCTGGCGAGGATCATCACGCCAGCAAAGGCGAAAATGGCACGATCGAGGTTCATGTCGGCTTTCCTTGGAGTTGGTTTCGGGAAAAGGCTCAGCGGGTGCGCACGATGCCCAGGAGCTTGAGCACGTACTTTTCATAGACGGGCTCGGTGTTGCCCAAGCGGATCTTCATCATGAAATACTTTTCGAACGCGATCTTGGCCAGATGCACCCACTTGCCCACCTTGGCCCAGGTCACGTTGCGCGGCGGCATCTGCGGCAGCGCCACGAAGGCGGCGCCTGTATTGCCCATGTCGGCCAGGCAGATCGCGTTCCAGGTCGAGATCACGCTGACCGGCTTGCCCTCCAGCTCGGCCTTGATGTTCTCGGCAACGGCGGTGACCATCGATTCGATCATGAAGCCGGTCTTGGGCACGCCGGTCGGCACCGGGGTCGGCTCGGGCGGGGCGATCGCCACGCACACCCCGATCGAATACACGTTGCCGAAGCTCGGATGGCGCTGGTACGGGTCGATCGGAGTGAAGCCGCGCGGATTGCCCAGCCCTTCGCTCTGGCGAATCGCGTCCACCCCGGTGAAGGCCGGCAGGATCATCGAATAGGCGAACGGCAGCGTGTGCGTCTTCTTCGGCTGGCCGGCTTCATCCATCTCGACCACGTCGATCTCGTTCCCGCGCACTTCCGCGACCTTCGCGTTGATGATCCAGCGCACGTCGCGCTGGCGCAGCTCGCTTTCCATCAGGGCCTTGGAATCACCCACGCCGCCGAGGCCCATGTGGCCGATGTAGGGTTCGGGGGACACATAGGTCATCGGCACCTTGTGGCGCAGCTTGCGCTTGCGCAGGTCGCGGTCGAGGATCATGGCGAACTCGTAGGCCGGGCCGAAACAGCTGGCACCCGCCGCCGCGCCCACCACGACCGGACCCGGATTCTCGAGGAAGCGCTGATAGGCGTCCCAGGCCGCTGCCGCGTGTGGCGTGGTGCAGATCGACTGGGTGAAGCCGCCCTCCGGCCCGAGGCCCGGCACCTCGTCGAAGGCCAGGCGCGGGCCGGTGGCGACCACGAGGTAGTCATACGCCAGGCTCCTGCCGTCGCGCAGTTCGACCCGGTTTTCCTGCGGATACACGCGCGCTGCGCCGACGCCGTCGAAGGCGATGTCCTTGCGCTTGAGCGCCGCCTCGGCGTCCAGGGTGATATCCGACGGCTTGCGCCAGCCCACGGCCACCCAGGGATTGGACGGGGTGAAGGCGAACCGGCCGCCCTCGCCCACCACCTGGATCGAGTGTTCCTTGCCCAGCAGTGCGCGCAGCTCGAACGCCGCGCTCATGCCGCCGATTCCCGCTCCCAGAACCACGATGTTTGCCATGACTCTTACCTTCTGACTAGCTCGGATGGACTGTGGACCGGACTGCCTGCGCAGCGGCGCTTGCATGAATATTAGCCTTGACTTATATTAGTGTCAACTAATTCAGAAGGAACTGAAGTGGGCATGACAGCCAACGACCTCGTCGCCGACGCCTGCACCCGCATCCGTCAGATCGACGCCATGGCGCTGCGCGCCATGACCGAAACACCGCTGCTCATCGACGTGCGCGAACCGGGCGAATTCGCCGCCGGCCACCTGCCCGGCGCGGTGAACCTGCCGCGCGGCGTGCTCGAGTTCGCTATTGAAGCCCATCCGGCGCTCGCCTGCGAGACCAGCCCGACCCTCGCCGATCGCTCGCGCCATCTGGTGGTCTACTGCCTCTCCGGCGGGCGCGCCGCTCTGGCGACCGACAGCCTGCAGCGCCTGGGCTTTCGCAAGGTCGAGTGCCTGATCGGCGGTTTCACCGGCTGGGCCGGTGCCGGCCTGCCGGTCGAGGGAGCCTGACATGGCGCTCCCGCGTCCGGAAGCACCGGTCATCGATCCGAGCGCCATGCGCGAGCACGCGGATTCGGCCGCACACCTGCTCAAGGCGCTGGCCAACGAAAAGCGTCTGTTGATCCTGTGCCTGCTGGCCGAGGGCGAGCGTTCGGTGGGCGATCTCAATGCGCTGGTGGACCTGAGCCAGTCGGCGCTCTCCCAGCACCTGGCCGTGCTGCGCGAGGAAGGTCTGGTCGACACCCGCCGCGAGGCGCAGAGCATCTACTACGCGCTGTCCGCCGGCCCGGCCTATCGGATCATCCAGACCCTGCACGGAATCTATTGCGCCCCCGGTGCCGACCAGGCCGCCATCCGAGGAGGTCGCCGATGATCGCGTTCATCAAGGCGCTGCTCGGCCTGGGCGGCGAAAGCGTCGGGCCGCACGAGGCCGTCAGGCGGCTGAACGACGGCGCGGTGCTGATCGACGTGCGCGAGCCGGCGGAATTTTCCCGTGCCCGCGCCAACGCCGCGCGCTCGCTGCCCTTGGGGCAGATCCAGGTGCGCGGTACGGCGGCACTGGATGGAATCGCACCTGCGGCGAACGGCGGCGAGATCCTGCTGATCTGCCAGAGCGGGATGCGCTCGCGCATCGCCCAGAACCTCCTGTCGCGCGATGCGCGGCACCGCTACGTCAACGTCACCGGCGGCATGAGTGCCTGGATGGCAGCCGGCCTGCCGTTCGTCCAGGGCGCAATGCGGCGCTGATGCATTTCGTCCACGGCGCACGGCCCGTGCGCCCCGCTCCAACCTTCCCGAGGAACTCCCATGTCCGACACCCGCTTCCAGGATCTCACCGCCAACACCAGCCGCCACCTCGCCCCGATGCGCAGCCACCTGCCCGAGGTGATGCAGGGCTTCGGCGCACTCTCGCGCGCCGCGCTCGCAGCCGGCGTCCTCGACGAAAAGACCAAGGAACTGATCGCGCTCGCCATTGCCGTGGCGACGCGCTGCGACGACTGCATAGGCTTCCACGCCAAGGCTCTGGTACGCCTGCACGGCACGGCCGAGGAGCTGCGCGAAATGCTGGGCATCGCGGTCTACATGGGCGGCGGCCCGTCGCTGATGTACGCCTCGCACGCGATCCAGGCCTACGAGGAATTTGCGGCGGCGGAAAAATAATCCACCCCGCCGCAGGGTGCGATCCGAACCGCACGATACGGCCTGCGGCGACCGCATCGCGCCCTCCGCCTGCCCGCATTTTGCCACGGGGACGCGATGCCGGTCGCCTATACTGCGGCCTGTCTTTATCCAAGGGCGCCCGCATGTCCATCTCCCACCGCTTCGGCCTCACGGCAACCTTCGCCGCCTCGCTGATCCTTGCCGTCCTGCTGCAAGGCTGCGGAGCACCCGATGCCCCGCCGCCTGTACAACCGGTCGCGGCCGAGCCCGCCAGCACCGATGCCTTCATCCTGGCCGAGGCCAGCGGGGAAAGCTGGAACGGCCGCCCCGCGCTGCGGCTCGCGTTCTCGCAGCCGCTGGTGGCTGATCTGCCATTCGACGACCTGCTGCTGGTGCGCGATGCCGGTGGCGCGGACGTCGCGGGAAGCTGGTCGCTCGATGAGGAGGACGCGCGCGTGCTGCGCTTCCCCTACGTGCAGGGCGACAAGACCTACACCGTCGCCTTCAAGGCCGGCCTGGCCACACCCGACGGCCGCAGCCTGGGCGCGCTGCCCGAGCGCGAGGTGTATTCGGGCAACCTGCCGCCTGCGGTGGGGTTCGCCAGCCAGGGCAGCGTGCTGCCGGCACGCGGCACGCGCGGCCTGCCGATCATCGGGGTGAACGCGTCGGAGGTGGACGTGGAGTTCTTCCGCGTGCGCGAGAAGTCGCTGGCGGATTTCCTCGCCCGCTACGGACACAGCGAAAGCCGCGGCTACTGGGAGCTGGACAACATCACCGCACTGGCCGACTCGGTCTATGCCAACCGGTTTGCGCTGGACGCGGGCCGCAACGTGCGCCAGGTCAGCTTCCTGCCGGTGCAGAGCATCGCCGAACTGCGCGAACCGGGCGTGTATTTCGCGGTGCTGCGCCGCGCCGGCAGCTTCGACGGCAGCTACGAGACCACCCATTTCTACGTCACCGACCTGGGGCTGCACGCACGCGCGCAAAAGGACGGACTGTTCGTTCACGCCGCGGCCCTTTCCAGCGGCCAGCCGCGCAGCGGAGTCGAGCTGCGCCTGCAGAACCGCAAGGGCGAAATCCTCGCCAGCGCGAACACCGATTCGGAAGGCGAAGCCACCCTGCCGGCGCAGCCGAAGGGCCCGCTCGTGCTGATCGCCCGACAGGGCAGCGAGGTTGCCCTGGTCTCGTTCAACCAGCCGGCGATCGACCTGTCCGATTTTTCCGTGGGCGGCCGCCGCCAGACCGCGCAGGACGTCTACGCCTGGTCCGGACGCGACCTGTTCCGCCCGGGCGAGGTGCTGCAGGTCTCGGCCCTGCTGCGCGACTACGACGGACGCCTGCTGCCCGAAGCGCAGACGCTGTATGCCACCTTGCGCCAGCCCGACGGCCGCTCCACCTCCACCCTGCCGCTGGAGCCGGGCGAGCTGGGGTACTACAGCTACCAGCGCACCCTGACCGACGACGTCCCGACCGGCCGCTGGGCGCTGGAGTTCCGGCTCGACCCCAGCGCCGCCGATCCGATCGGCCGCTTCGAATTCCGTATCGAGGAGTTCCTGCCCGAACGCCTCAAACTGGTGCTCGAATCATCGGCCGCCCGCCTCGCGCCGGGCGCCCCGCTGCCGCTCGATGTAGACGCCGACTTCCTCTACGGCGCGCCCGCCGCCGGCAACCGGTTCCTGGCCGAAGTGCTCTATCGCCCGGCCCTGCGCGCCGTGCCGGCGCTCAAGGGCTACTTCTTCGGCGATCCCACCATCGCGCTGCCGAAGCAGCCGGAGCAGCCCATCGACACCGCGCTGGACGCCGCCGGCCAACTGCACGAATCCATCGCGGTGCTGCCCGATGCGGAGGCGCCTCAGGCGCCGTTCGAGGTGATCGTCAGCGGCAGCGTGTTCGAGTCCGGCGGCCGCGCGGTGCGCCGTTCGCTGGTACGCACGGTGTGGCCGGCCGACGCGCTGGTCGGCGTGCGTCCGCTGTTCGACGCCGAGGACGGCCCCAATGCCAACAGCGATGCGACCTTCGAGATCGTGAAATCCGATCCCGAAGGAAATCTCCAGCCGGCGCAGAACCTCGCGGTCAAGCTGGTCCGCGAGCTGCGCGACTACCACTGGCACTGGGTTGACGGCAGCGGCTGGAACACCGATTTCACCCGCCGCTACCAGACCGAGGCCGAAACCTCGGTGAGCTTCGACGGCACCACGCCGGCGCGCTTCTCCGCACGCGTGGAATGGGGCGAGTACCGGATCGAAGTCACCGATCCCGCCACCGGCCTCACCATGCGCTATCCCTTTACCGCCGGCTGGAGCTGGAACAACGACAACCGCGGCATCGACGCCCGCCCGGACAAGGTGAAGGTCGCGTTCGACCAGAGCGGTTACCGCGCCGGCGACACCGCCATCGTCACCCTGACCTCGCCCTACGACGGCCCGGCCGTGGTGCTGGTCGAATCCGACCGGCTGCTCTACCGCAGCAATGTGCAGGTACGCGGCGCCACCACAGTCAAGATCCCGGTGGACGCCGGCTTCATGCGCCACGATGTCTACGTGACCGCGCTGGTCTTCCGGCCCGCCGACCAGGCCAGCCTGACCGGTCCCAACCGCGCCCTGGGCGTGGCGCACCTGCCCATCGCCCGCGGCCAGCGCGACGCCGCGCTGGAGGTGAAGGCGCCTGAACTGACGCGCCCGGGGCAGCCCATCCGGATCGAGCTGTCCGCCCCCGAGTTCGCCGGCAAGGATGCGCGCGCCGTGGTGGAAGCGGTGGATATGGGCATCATCAGCCTGACGGGCTATCCGGTACCGGACGCGGCCGGCTACTTCCTCGCGCCGCGCGGCTTCGGCATCGACGCCTACGACCTGTATGGCCGCGTGATCGCGCCGCTGGACGGCGCCGCCGCGCGCCTGCGCTACGGCGGCGACGCCGCGCTGGCGGCACTGCCCCAGGCGCGCCGTCCGACCGCCAAGGTGCAGACCGTCGCGCTGCACGCCGCACCGGTGCGCTTCGACGCCCAGGGCCGCGCCAGCGTCGAGTTCACCGCGCCCGACTTCAACGGCGCGCTGCGCGTGGCGGCCCTGGCGTTCTCCGAAGACCGCTACGCGCGCGCCGACGATGAAACCCTGGTGCGCGCGCCGCTGGTGATGGAAGTCAGCACGCCGCGCGTAATGGCCCCGGGCGACCGCGCCCAGCTCACCGTCGATCTGCACAATCTCAGCGGAAAGGACGCCAGCTGGCGGGTCAGCGCGGCCGGCACTGCGCCAATCGGCATCGAAGGCCCGACGCGCGAGATCACCCTGGCCGACAACGCGCGCACCACCCTGCACTTCTCCCTGCTGGCCGGCAGCCAGAACGCCGTGGGCAAGTTCAGCGTCAGCGCACAGTCGGCCGACGCCAGCCTGACGCGCCAGTTCGAGATCACCGTGCGACCGGCCTGGCCGGCGGTGCGGCGCAGCCAGGCGCGCGAGCTTCCGGGCGCGCAGACGCTCAGTTTCGGCCCCAACCTGTTCGACGGCCTGTTCCCCGAGTCGGGCACCGCGCAGCTGAGCATCGCCGCGATCCCGCCGCTGCCCTTCGCCACCGCAATCGACGGCCTCATCGGCTATCCCTACGGCTGCATCGAGCAGACCACCAGCCGGCTGTGGCCGCTTGTGGACCTGGATGCCGCCACCTCCCGCAAGTTCGGTCTGGAGCCGCTGGACGAGGCCAAGCGCAAGGACATGCTGGAAACCGGGTTCGGACGCATCGCCGCAATGCAGCGGCAGAACGGGCAGTTCAGCTTCTGGCCCGGCGAAGACTCGCCCATGCCGCAGATGACCGCCTACGTCGCCGACATCCTCGTCACCGCAAGGCAGAACGGCATCGCCATCCCCGAAACCGTGCTGGAGAAGGCGCTGACGCGCCTCAACGACGACCTCCTCACCGGCGGTGACGGCTATTACAGCTACGACCATTCCCAGCATCTGCGCTTTGCGTCCAACGCCTACGGCGGCTACGTGCTCGCGCGCGTGAACCGCGCTCCGCTCGGCACCCTGCGCTCGCTCTGGGACAACCAGCGCGATCGCTCGCTCACGGCGCTGCCGCTGGTGCATCTGGGTATCGCGCTGAAGCTGGCCGGCGACGAGAAGCGCGCCGATGCCGCCATCGCCGCGGCCCTGGAAATGACCTCCGAACGCCCGGGCTACCTCGGCGACTACGGCTCGGACGTGCGTGACGAGGCGCTGCTGCTGGCCCTGCTGTACGAACACGGCCTGGCCAGCCAGGCCACCGGTGGGCGCGTGATGAAGCTGGCGCGCGAACTGCGCCGGCCCGAAATGTCGCGCTACTGGTTCAGCACCCAGGAGCGCCTGGCGATCTTCCGCCTCGGGCGCGCCGTACTCTCGGAAAACCACGGCGGCCTGCAGGGTGAATTCCGCATCGCCGGCACGCCGCACGCGCTCAGCGGCCGGCCGCTGGTCTCGCGCGAGGTCGGCCTGGAAGATCTGCGCCGAGGCGTGAGCCTGACGCTGGAAGGCAGCGGGCCGTTCTGGCTGTCGCAGGACATCGTCGGCTACCCGACCAGCGCACCGGCACCCGGCGAATCGGGCCTGCGCGTGCGCCGCGCCTGGTACCGCACCGACGGCACGCTGTTCACCGGCACCCGGCTGACCGAAGGCGAGAGCCTGATCGCGATGGTGACGGTGGAGGCCGACGAATACATCCCCGACGCGCTGGTGGTGGACCTCCTGCCCGGCGGGGTGGAGATCGAAAACCTCGCGCTGGGCGGCAACGACGCCTTCGGCGAACTGATGATCGACGGGGTGTCGCTGTCCGAGCGCGAGTACGGCGTCGACCTGCGCCACGAGGAATACCGCGACGACCGCTACGTGGCCGCAATCAAACTCTGGAGCGGCTCGACCGCACGCCTGTTCTACCTGGTGCGCGCGGTATCGCCGGGCAGCTACGTGGTGCCGCCGCCCAGCGCCGAGGACATGTATCGCCCGCAGATCTCCGGCGTCGGCACCTCGCCGCAGAAAACCCTCACGGTGGTGTCGCCCTGAGCGGATCCGCGGCTGGCCATCGACCCTCCGGTGGGCGCGTACCGACACGCCACGCGCCCACCGGAACGCAGCCCGCGTACGAAGCGCACCCTGCCGTGGGGCCGTGCCATGATTTTCTCCAGCCCGCGTCGCTCCCTTGCCGATGAACCTTCGCCACGCCCTCGCCCTGCACGGTTTCGAATCCAACGACGACTACGCGTTCGCGTTGCGCTGCCTGTTCGAGGCCCAGACCGCGCACCTGCGCGTGCTGCACGTGGACGGCGCGGCGGGGCGGCGCAAGACCGCCTTCGCCACCGCGCTGGCGCGCGCGCTGGAGTATCCGCACGTGCTCTATCACGACTTCGGCCAGCGCGAGCCGCCGCCCGCGCCGCCCTATGTCGCCGAAGAGGAGTCGCACGAGCCTGCCGAGGCGCCGATGAGCGCATTCGAACGCGTCATGACCGAAGCCTGCGCCTACTCCGAGGGCGAGCGCACCATCCTGATCCTCGACCAGCTGCAGCTGGCCGACTTCGCCGACCATATCCGCCTGCATCGCTTCGCCAGCAGCGGCGAATGGCCGCACGGCAGCGTCAGCGCGGTCGCCAATCCGCGCCACCTGCTCCTTGCGCTGATCTCCGAAGCGCCGCTCTATCATTCGCTGGCGCGCGCCAGTTTCCGCATCTGGACTGACGCCCAACGTGCCTTCCTGGAATACCGCCCGCAGGACTACGGGCTGGGCGAGGACGCGCGCGGCCTGTTCCAGGCCTTGGCCGCGCTGTTCCAGCGCGCCGGCATGTCGCCCACGCCGGGCGAATTCGCCCGGGTGCTGGAAGATCTCCTGCTGCGCGCGCGCAGCGAGGATCAGCTGCGTCAGGTGCTGTACGGCCGCGTCGAGGGCGCGGCGCGCGAGCCTCTTGAAGCGGGCGCCTGCGCCGCGGAACTGGCGGCGACCCTGGATGCGCTGACGCACTATCTGGGCCACGACCACATCGAACTGGGATGAGCGCGCAGGGCGCGGGATGGATCAGCCCGGCCCCATTGCCATCGGGAT
The DNA here is from genome assembly GCA_934525595.1 of uncultured Chiayiivirga sp. Lineage (GTDB taxonomy): Bacteria > Pseudomonadota > Gammaproteobacteria > Xanthomonadales > Xanthomonadaceae > Denitratimonas. The sequence continues at coordinate 50,303 of CAKSZJ010000002.1, forward strand.
GGTGAGCCGATCGCCCACCCGCACCACGTCGCCCTTGATCGTATTGGCCGAACGCAGGCTCGCCAGGGTGACGCCGTGGCGCTGCGCGATGAGGCTCAGCGTCTCGCCGCGGCTGACCACGTGCTGGCGCGCGCGCGGTTTGGCGTTGCTCGCCAGCCAGGTGCCCGGCGGCGGCTGCACGTTGAAATAATCGCGCACGCCTTCCACGATCGCGGCCGCCAGCCGGGTGCGGTGCACCGGATCGTTGAGCTTCTTCTCTTCGCCCGGATTGCTGATGAAGGCGGTCTCGACCAGCATCGAGGGCACATCCGGTGAACGCAGAACCACGAAGTTGGCGCGCTCCACGTGCGGCTTGTGGGTCTTGCCAAGGCGCTTCATCGCATCCAGGACGTGATTTGCGACATCGTTGGAGGCCTGCATCGTGGCGCTCTGGGAGAGATCGAGCAGCACCGCGGCCAGGGTGTTGTCCTTGTCGTCGAGCGATACTCCGCCCACCAGGTCCGACTTGTTCTCGCTCGCCGCCAGCCAGCGCGCGGCCTCGTTCGACGCTCCCCGGGTGGACAGCACGAACACCGAAGAGCCCGAGGCCGTCGGCTTGTGGAAGGCGTCGGCGTGGACCGAAATGAACAGGTCGGCGCGCGCCTCGCGCGCCTTCTGGTAGCGCTGCTGCAGGGAGATGAAATAGTCGCCGTCGCGGATCAGCACCGCCTCCATGCCGGGCTCGGCATCAATCTGGCGCTTGAGCTCGCGCGCCACGGCCAGGGTGATGTTCTTCTCCCAGGTGCCCGAGGCGCCCTTGGCCCCCGGATCCTCGCCGCCGTGACCGGCATCGATGGCCACGATGACCTTGCGTCCGGTCTCGGGCAGCGCCTGCTGCACGGTGCGAACCACCGGCGCCGCGGCCTTGACGGGATGCAGGTCGATCACCAGACGATGTCCCAGCGCGTCGGCCGGCGGCAGGAGGAAGCTCTGGGGGCGTACGCCCTCGGCCAGGTCGAAGACCACGCGTACGCCGCGCTGGCCCAGTTTTCCGGTCCGCACCCCCGCCAGCACGCCCGAGGCCGCAGGCGCGGCGAAGCCTTTGCCGATCGCCGCATCGCCGATGTCCAGCACCAGGCGATTCGGCGAATCGAGGGTGAAGACCTTGTAGTCGAGCGGACCCGACACATCGAACACCGCGCGGGTGTGATCCGGCCCGGCCCAGACGCGCAGCGCCTGCAGTTCGGCCGCCTGCAGCACGCCCGGCGCCCCGAGCACGGACGCCAGCAGCGCCAGAATCGCGGAAATGAAGGAGACCTGCGGCTTCATGGCGGCAATTCAATCATCAAACCCACCGGAAGAGCAAGGACTTTCCCCTGATAATCCATGGCGTTAGCAGACTTTCCTAATTGCCGGGACACGACGCCACGCCGGACAAGGCTGCGCCACGCGCTCGCCACTTGCGTATTTTTATTGGAATTTCATTGCGTTGCAGCGCGCGCCTGGAAGGCTTAAAGGCGCGCGTCGAGCCCGCTTGCGCCGCTCAGGCCACTCCGAACCAGGCGTGATGAACCGCCGCGACCCAGGCCTCTCCGGGCGCAGAAAACGGCTGCAGGCGCGCCGTGCGCCCCGCACCGTCCACGCAAAGGCGCAGCACCAGGTCGGGCGGCAGCAATACGCCCTGGCCACGCTGCGGCCATTCGACCAGCCAAAGCCGGGCACGCTCGGCCAGTTCGTCGAGCGCCAGATAGTGCAGCTCCTCCGGATCGGCGATGCGGTAGAGATCCAGATGGACGACCTCGCCGACAGCGGTGTCATAGCGCTCGACCAGGGTATAGGTCGGGCTGCGCACCCCGCCCGCCACGCCCAGCGCGCGCAGCAGGGCGCGCGCGGTGGTGGTCTTTCCGGCGCCCAGATCGCCTTCCAGGTAGGCAACCAGCCTGCCCTCGGGCAGGCAGCGCGCCAGGAGTGCGCCGAGGCGTTCGGTATCCTGCGGCGCAGGCAGTGGCAGCTCGCTCACGGGTTGGCCAGACGGCGCAGATGCGCGAAAAGATCGCTCGCGAGAAGGCCGCGCTCGCCACCGTCGCGCGCCGCGGCGTCGGCCGCGGCCGAATGCAGCAGGGTGCCTGCGCAGGCGGCATCGAATGCACCCAGCCCCTGCGCGCGCAGCGCCGCGATGGTGCCGGTCAGCACGTCGCCCATGCCGCCGGTGGCCATGCCCGGGTTGCCGGCCCCGATCACGATCGGCACCTCGCCGCGCGCCGCCACGATGCTGCCTGCCCCCTTGAGCACCACCACCGCATCGAAGCGTTCCACGAGCGCCTGCGCTGCGCCGAAACGGTCGCGCTCCACGCTCGGCACGTCGGTGCCCAGCAGGCGCGCGGCCTCGCCCGGATGCGGGCTGAGCACGGCGTCGGGCACGCGGGTCTGGGTGATGGCGAGAAGGTTCAGGCCGTCGGCATCGATCACCGAAGGCAGCCCCAGCGCCACTGCAGCCTGGAACAGCGCCTGCGACCATTCGCCACCGCCCAGGCCCGGCCCCAGCGCCAGCACGTCGGCATTGGCGGCGAGCTGGCGCAGGCCGGCTGCGTCGTTGACGGCGTGCGGCATCGCCTCCGGGCGCGCTGCCAGCATCGGCGCGACGTGGCTTTCGCGCGTCGCCACGGTAACCAGCCCGGCACCGCAGCGCAGCGCGCTTTCCACGCACAGCCGGATCGCCCCGCCATAGCCGTGGTCACCGCCGATCGCCAGCACGCGCCCGTGGTCGCCCTTGTGCGCGTCGCGCGCGCGCGGCTTGAGCCAGCGCCCGAGCTGCCTGACTTCGACCAGCCATGCGGCCGGCGGCTGCGAGGCGCGGGTTTCAATGGGCACGTCGAGCGTGGCCAGCTCCACCGGTCCGGCCAGAGCGCGCCCGCAGCCGGTGAAGAGGCCGCGTTTGTGCGAGATGAAGGACACCGTGCGGGTTGCCTTGACGGCCATGCCGGGCACCGCGCCGTTGTCCGCATCCAGCCCCGAGGGCACGTCGATCGCCAGCACCGGGCGACCGCTCCGCCCGGCCTCGTTGATGGCTGCGATCAGCGCTGCGCCAACGCCCTCGGGCAGGCGCGACAGGCCGATTCCGAACAGCGCATCGACCACCACGTCGGCATCCGGGAGCGCATCACCGGGCGCGAACAGGATTTCCTCGCCGCCAGTCTCGCGCCAGTGCGCAAAGGCGCGCGCCGCCGGCTCCACCTCGGGCGCCCCGGACGTGCCCACCACGACGCTGACCTGCATCCCCGCCATCCGGGCCAGGCGCGCGAACACGAAGCCGTCGCCGCCGTTGTTGCCCCGCCCGCAGACCACGCACAGCTGCCGCGCCATGGGCCAGTCGAGCTTCATGCGCGCGAATGCGGCAGCGGCGGCGCGGGTCATCAGCGCATATGCGTCGATGCCGTCGTGTTCCATCGCGCGGGCCTCGAAGGCGCGCACGTCCTCGCAACGGTAGAGCGGCAGGGGCTTGTCCATATGCCGATTCTAGCGCTGTCTCCGGCCTTGATATCGGCTTGAAAAAAGCCCGTGCGGGTTCACTGGCCGGCAGCGCGAACGTCGGGTTCGCGCCGCCGGTCGGGGCCTCGCGTCTGAGTCACGCGCAGGCGGGTGCCGGCAGGATCATCAGCAACGCGGCTGTCGACGCACTGCAGGGCGCGTGCGACCAGACGCCGGCGCGAGCGCACCCCGCGCCTCAGGCGAAGGGATCGCGCAGGATGATGTTGGCATCGCGGTCCGGGCCGGTGGATACCATCGCCAGCGGACAGCCGACCAGCTCTTCCAGCGCCCGCAGGTAGGCCCGCGCGGCGGGCGGCAGGCGGCCCCACTCGGTGATGTTGTGGGTCGCTTCCTGCCAGCCGGGAAACTCCAGGTATTCCGGCTCGCACGCGTCCCAGCCGGCGGCATCCAGCGGCGCGTACTCTGTGCTCTTGCCGCGATAGCGGTAGCCGATGCACATCTTCAGGCTGGGAAGTCCGTCGAGCACGTCGAGCTTGGTCACGCACAGTCCGGAAATGCCGTTGATCGCGACGGCGCGCTTGAGCGCCACGATGTCGATCCAGCCACAGCGCCGCGGACGCCCGGTGGAGGCGCCGAACTCGGCACCGCGCTGGCGGATTTCCTCGCCCAGCGCATCGTTCAGTTCGGTCGGAAACGGGCCGCTGCCGACGCGCGTCGCGTAGGCCTTGGCGATGCCGAGCACGTAGTCGATGGCATCGGCTCCCACGCCCGTGCCGGCCAGCGCACCGCCCACCGTCGTGTTCGAGCTGGTGACGTAGGGATAGGTGCCGTGATCGATGTCCAGCAGTGCGCCCTGCGCGCCCTCGAACAGCACGCGCTTGCCCTCGCGCCGCAGCTGGTGCAGGAGGCCGGCGACATCCGACTTCATCGGCTCGACGTAATCGGCGAACGCCAGCGCATCGTCCAGGGTCTGCTGGAAGTCCACCGCGTCCACGCCCAGATACCGGGTCAGCACGAAATTGTGGTAATCGAGCGCGGCGCGCAGCTTCTCGGCCAGTTCGTTGGGATAGTGCAGATCGGCAACGCGGATACCGCGGCGCGCCACCTTGTCCTCGTAGGCCGGGCCGATGCCGCGCCCGGTGGTGCCGATCGCCTTGCCGCCGGCAGCCTTCTCGCGTGCCTGATCGAGCGCGATGTGATAAGGCATGATGAGCGGCGTCGCGGGGCTGATCTTGAGGCGCGAACGCACCTCCACGCCCTCGGCTTCCAGCTCGTCTATTTCCTTGCGCAGCGCCGTGGGCGAAAGCACCACGCCATTGCCGATGAGGCACAGCACGCCCTCGCGCAGGATGCCGGACGGGATCAGGTGCAGCACCGTCTTCTTGCCGCCGATGACGAGGGTATGCCCGGCGTTGTGGCCGCCCTGGAAGCGCGCCACCGCACCGACCTTCTCGGTCAGAAGATCGACGATCTTGCCCTTGCCCTCGTCACCCCACTGTGCTCCCAGCACCACCACTGATTGACCCATTGCCCTGCTCCTTCGTGTCTGTGCGGCCGCTCATCGGGAGATGACCGCAGGAAAACAAGACGCCTCGCCGCAGCTGCACCGCACGCTCCGCACCATGCTGCATCGGGCAGGCTGGCGAGGAATGGAGCGCGGGGAAGGCACGGTCCGGACGCGAAAAAAGCCGGAGTCTGCCCCAGCTTTCGACGATTATCCTGCAATTCGGGACATGCTGCTCGCGCCAGGACGGCACACGACTGCGTGGTGCCGTGGCGGCACCCGTCGAATCGATTCGTGTCGTGCCGGCACGTCGCAGCCTGCCTGCAGCCCCGCGTCGGCAGCGGGGCCCCATCGCGCAGTTGATAAGGTTGCCGGCCCGTCCGGACATCGAAGCGGATGTCGAACCAGTGCGCGGCGTGAAGAGGCGCCCGTGCGGCAGAAGGTTGGCCGGATTGCGAGCCACGCCGAATCGCACTGGATTCAGTCGTCCTCTCCGCCATCCGCCAGCGCCCTGCGGACATCGTCCAGCTCGAACCCGCGCCGCTGCAGGAAGGCGCCCTGCCGCGCCAGCGCCTGGCGCGTGTCCGGCCGCCGCCCGCCGAAGCGCCTGCGCAGCAGCTCGCACGCGGAACGTCCCCAGTCCATCTCGCAGGCGTCGAGCGCGGCGGCAATGAGCGCCTCGTCCAGGCCGTGGGTACGCAGCTCGGCGCGAATCCGCACCGGTCCGTAGCCGCCCTGTGCCCGGCTGCGTGCAAGCGCTTCGGCATATCGCTGATCGTCTTGCCAGCCCTCGCGCGCAAGCCCGGCCACGGCGTCGCCGGCCTGCTCGGAGCTGAAGCCGCGCTCGGTGAGCTTGCGGACCAGCTCGCGACGCGAGTGTTCACGCCGCGCGAGCAGTTCGATGGCCTTGCGGCGAGGATCGGGCGCACCGGTATCGCCGCTCCGGCCTCCCGCGCGGGAGGCGTCCCCGGCTGCTGTTTCAGCAGTTGCGGCGGCGGCCATGCGGCGCGTCGCGCCGGGGGCGTCCGGCGCCTGGACGCCCTGCCGTGAAGCCGTGCGCGCCGGATCGAGCAGGCCCGCAGCGCGCCCGATCAGGCTGGCCGCATCCGCCGGCAGGATCGGGCGTCGTCCGGTGTTCACGCCTCTTCGGCCTCGGCGGTCTCGTCACCGGCCGCCAGCTCGGGCACGAAGCGTTCGCGCAGCCTGGCCTCCAGCTCGGCCGCAATCTCCGTGTGCTCCTTCAGGTACTGGCGCGCATTGTCCTTGCCCTGCCCGATGCGTTCGCTGCCGTAGCTGTACCAGGCTCCCGCCTTGTCCACCAGCTTGGCTTCCACGCCCATGTCGATCAGCTCGCCTTCGCGGCTGATGCCCTCGCCGTAGAGGATCTCGGTGACGATCTGCTTGAACGGCGGCGCCATCTTGTTCTTCACGACCTTGATCTTGGTCTGGTTGCCGATGATCTCGTCACCCTTTTTCACCGCGCCGATGCGGCGGATATCCAGGCGCACCGAGGCGTAGAACTTGAGCGCGTTGCCGCCGGTGGTCACCTCCGGGCTCTGCCCCGGCATCATCACGCCGATCTTCATGCGCAGCTGGTTGATGAAGATCACCAGGCAATTGGAGCGCTTGATGTTGCCGGTGAGCTTGCGCAGGGCCTGGCTCATCAGGCGCGCCTGCAGGCCGGGCAGCTGGTCGCCCATGTCGCCCTCGATCTCGGCCTTGGGCGTGAGCGCGGCGACCGAATCGATCACCACCATGTCCACGGCGTTGGAGCGCACCAGCATGTCGGCGATTTCCAGCGCCTGTTCGCCGGTGTCGGGCTGGGAGAGATAGAGCTCTTCCAGATTCACGCCAAGCTTCTGCGCATAGACCGGGTCCAGCGCGTGCTCGGCGTCGATGAAGGCGCAGGTGCCGCCGGCCTTCTGGCACTGCGCGATGGCCTGCAGGGTGAGCGTGGTCTTGCCGGAAGACTCCGGCCCGTAGACCTCGACCACGCGCCCCTTGGGCAGACCGCCAATGCCCAGCGCGATGTCGAGCATCAGCGACCCGGTGCTGATCACCTCGACCGCCTCGGCAACCTTGTCGCCCATGCGCATGACGGCGCCCTTGCCGAACTGCTTTTCAATCTGCGACAGGGCGGCGGAGAGCGCGCGCTTCTTGTTCTCGTCCATGGGGAAATCCTCTGAGGGGTGAGTTGGAGAGGGAAAACGGGGTGGAATGAGTGAATGGGAAGCAGCCTATCGGAGCGCTGTCTCAAATCCTGAGACGGGCTGCCGGTGACCAGCCTGGCCCAGGCCGCGCTGGCGCAGCATCGGCGACCATCGCGATCGCGCATCGGAAAAAGCCCCGCTCGCGGCGCGGCGTGCGGTACGCCAGCATGCGCTCACCCGCGCCCGCCCGGATTCGGCCGAAGCAGGCCGCAATAGAGGCCCTCGACGGCAAAATCGGCGTCGGCGGGAACCACGATCGGTGCATAGCCGGCGTTGCAGGGAAGCAGCCGGATGCCCTGCGCGGAGGTTTCCAGGCGCTTGATGGTGATTTCCTCGTCGATGCGCGCCACGACGATCTGGCCGCTGCGCGCCAGCGCGGTGCGCTGGACGCCAACCAGATCGCCATGAAGGATGCCTTCTTCGCGCATCGAGTCGCCTTCGACGCGCAGGAGATAATCCGGCGATGGCCGGAACAGGCCGCGATCGATGGCCAGGACGCTGCCGTCCTCGGCGTCGGCGCCCGAACCGATCGGGCCGCCAGCGGCCACCCGTCCGAGGATCGGCAGACGCAGCACGTCGTCTGACGGCATTGCCTGCGCGAACGGCAGATCCGGCTGCGCCGCCGCCACCGGCACCCGCAGCCGGATTCCGCGCGCACGGCCGGGGAGCCGTTCGATCGCGCCGGCCGCCTCCAGCGCTTCGAGGTGGTACTGCGCGGCACGCAGGCTCCGGAAGCCGAGGGCGCGGGCGATCTCCGCCTGCGACGGCGGGAGCCCGTCGGCCTCGATGCGCTCGGCGATGACGGCAAGAATGGCGCGTTGGGTGTCAGTCAGAAGCATGTATTAGTAATACTACTACACGCCACCTGCGTCAATCCCGATCAAAGCTCGCCCTCCCTTCCATACGCACGCGTGCCGAAAAGCGAAGGCACGGCGCCAGCGAGGCCGGCAGTGTGACGATCATCACGAATGATTGTAAACAAATGATGCGCGCATCCTGATTTGTAGCTATGGTGCCGACGTCGCCCATTTGTCCGGTCATGCCATGTCAAGCCCTCCGGTTTCCACCCGGCGTCACCTCCTTTCCGGTTTGGGCGCGGGCCTCGCCGCTGCCTTGCCCGCGGCCGCCAGCCCCTCGGATGACGCGCCGAAAACCGGCGTGAACCCCAAGAACGGCTCTACCCGGACCGTCACCCCTCCGCTGGCGGTACGCGCACTGCACCGCATGGGGTTCGGGCCGGCGCGACGCAAAAAGAAGCCCAGCCACGGCGGCGCACCGGCGGACCATATCTTTTCCGGCGATTTCGAAATGCTCGGCACCCTGGGCGAAGACGACGTCGGCTACTTCATGTCGCTGGGTCCGAACGATGATGCGCGCCTGGCCGCTTACGTCGATCAGCAGCTCGCGCCGGCATGGATCGACGACTCGGAGCTCAACGCCAGGCTGGCCGCCTACCCCGCCTCCTTCTCGACCTTGGGTCAGCCGCTGGGCGCGGTGTTCGCGCAACTCTCCTGCCAGAGTGACTATGAAGCCCGGATGCGCCCGGTGCGCGAGGTGGAGAAGGCCGCCTTCACCCGCGCCATCTACAGCCGTCGCCAGCTGTTCGAATTGACCGTCGACTTCTGGCACAACCACTTCAACATCTTCGCCGAGCTGAGCTCGCGCATCTCGGCGAGCTGGCACTCTTGGGATCGCGACGTGCTGCGCGCCCACGCCTTCGGCAACTTCTACCAAATGCTCCACGCCAGCGCCCGGCATGTGGCGATGCTGCACTACCTGGACAACTACCGAAGCTCGGTCGCCTTCAACGAGAACTACGCGCGCGAGGTCATCGAACTGCACACGCTCGGGGCCGAGCACTACCACGGCCTCGGGCAACCCCTGGGCGTACCGGCGCTTGCGTCCAATCCCTACACCGGCCTGGGCGATCCGGAGCTGGACGACCCCACCCTCGGCGGCGGCATGGCGATTTCCGATCCCGCGCGGCAGATTGCCGCCTACTACGTCGACAACGATGTCTACGAGGCGGCCCGCAGCCTGACCGGCTGGCGCTACAACAACGCCAACACCGCCAACGCCTGCGGCACGGGAGCCTTCTACACCGACACCAACGCCCACGCGCCCGGCCAGAAGAGCGTGCTCGGGCGAGGCGTGGTCACGCATCGCTCCGATCTTCCGGCCGAAGACGACGGCCGAGTAACGCTCAAGATGCTGGCCTATCACCCGGCCACGGCCAAGTACATCGCACGCAAGCTGTGCCGACGCCTGATCGCCGACGATCCTCCCGAGTCGGTGGTGGATGCGGCGGCGGCGACCTTTTTGCAGTACCGGCTGGCCTCCAACCAGATCGCCCACACCCTTCGCACCATCCTGCTTTCGCCCGAGTTCAAGGACCCTGCCCTGTGGGGCAAGAAGACCAAGCGCCCGTTCGAGGCCGTGGTGTCGGCCATGCGCGCAGCCGGCTGCAACCACACCTTCCGACAGGGCGACAACACCAACCCGGGCAGCGACACCACGTCAGCCTTCCTGTCCGAGTACAACCGCGCCGGCCAGCAGCTGTTCTGGTGGCGCGCGCCGGACGGCTATCCGGACCGGCGTGAGTTCTGGCAAGGCTCCAACACCATGGTCCGGGTGTGGCGGGCGATCGACTGGCTGACCGACCGCGACGCCACCTCGGCCTCGATGCGCGTGCTGCGCATCGTCGACCTCACCCTGGCCAACCTCCAGGGTGATCCCACGGCGAGGCAGGTCGTGGAGTTCTGGCTGGAATGGATCCTAGGATTCGCGCCGGATGGCGGCTGGACCGGCCCACCCGGCACCGCCATCGCCTCCGCGCCGACCGCGCTGGGCGAAGCCGCGCTGCGCTTCTTCACTCAGATCTACGTGAGCGGTACGCCCGACAGGACGCTATGGCCCGCGGACGATGCGCCGATCGCGCGCAGCGCGCTGGAGGTCAACACCGGCGGCTACGACTGGAACACCCGCCTGCGCGGCCTGGTCGCGCTGATCCTCTGGTCGCCCAACTTCATGCAGCGGTGAGGCCCCCATGAACCAGAAAGACACCGATGCCCGCCTCCGCCTCGACGCCCTCCTCGACGGGCTCTCGCGACGCCACTTCCTGCGCAACAGCGCGCTGGCCGCCGGGGCCGTGGCAACCACCTCCATCGCCTTCTCCCCGACGATCGCCGCGCAGAGCCCCGCAAGCGCCAGGACGCTGGTCTACGTGTTTCTGCGCGGTGCCATGGACGGACTCAGCTTCGTCGTACCGACCGGCAGCGGCGCGGACGCGGTGCAATACCGAAGTCGCCGCAGCGCCACGCGCATGTCGATGGACGACAGCACCCCGACGCGACGCCCCCTGGCACTCAACGGCGGCCAACCCTTCGGTCTGCACCCGGCCGCCACCGGCCTGCGCGACCTGTTCAACCGCGCGCAAAGCCCGCTGGCGATCATCAACGGCGTCGGCCACCTGGATCCGTCCACCTACAACCGCAGCCACTTCGATGCGCAAGAACAGGTCGAACTGGGCACACCGGGACTGCAGGCATTGACCCACGGCTGGCTCGCGCGCCACCTGATGACGACGACGCGTGTGCCCAATGCCATCTTCAACGCGCTTGCCGCGTCCAGCATGCCGCCGCAGAGCCTGCAGGGCTGGGCCGAAACGGTCTCGGTCACCGGCGGCAGCGGCACCAGCGGATTCCATCCCGACCCCAGCGGCGGCTCCAGCGGCACCTACTCGACCACCCACCTGCGCGGACTGCGCGCGATGTATGCCGGCACCGGTGATCTGGACGTCGCCGCACAGGCCGCGCTCGACGCGGTGGACGTCATCAGCGGCACCAACTTCGGCGCCTACGTGCCCGCCGGCGGCGCGGTGTATCCCAACACCGGCGTGGCAAACAGCCTCAAGCTCATCGCCACCCTGGTGCGCGCCAGCATCGGCCTCAACGTCGCCACGGTCGACGTGGGCGGATGGGATACCCACAACAACCAGGGCGTATTCGACAACGGCGGATTCTTTAACCTCGCGCGCGATCTCTCCGCCGCGCTCAGCGCGTTCTACCAGGACATGGAGGGCGCGGGATTCCACCAGCGCGTGACGGTGGTGGTGCAGACCGAATTCGGTCGACAGGTCACCGAGAACGCCTCCGCCGGCACCGACCACGGGCTGGCGTACCCGATGTTCGTGCTGGGCGGCAAGGTGAAGGGCGGCTGGTACGGCCAGTTCCCGAGCCTGGCCCCGGCCAACACCCCAGGCGACGCGGTCAAGCCGATGGTGGATTTCCGCCAAGTGCTCGCCACCGCCGCCGACAAGCTGGTCGGCAACAACGATCCTGAAGGTATCTTCCACACGGCGGCATCACCCTTCACATACACCCCGATGGGATTCTGGAATCCCTGACTAGGAACGAGTCACGCGGCGCCAGGTCGATCTCGGGTTCCGCAGTCTACCGGCGCCGCGAAGCCCCCCGCGGGGCCGGCATCGTGGCCCGTCCGCAGGCGCGGGAACGAGGATGGCGAGCCGCCTCGAAGCCTGCGCTGAGCCGATTTTCCGCACTTTGACGCCTGATTGATGGAGCCCAGCGTGGCGCCCCATCCACCGTCGCGGAGAATCCCGATGAAACCGTCCCTCGCCATCATCCTACTGGCCGGCACCCTGTTCGCCCTCCCTGCGCTTGCCCAGCAGGGCTTCGGCCAGGCTCCGGCCGGCTACCCGCAGCAGCAGGGGCAGCCGATGGACTACCCGGGCACACCGCAGCAGGGCACCTACCCGCAAGGCGCCTCTCCTCAGGGCACCTATCCTCAGGGCGCGCAGCCGGGCTACCCGAACACCCCATCCGGTGGCTACGCCCAGCCGCCCGCCTCAAGCAGCATGCCGCAGGGCGGAGGCCATCCGATGCGGCAGATGGGGCCGGACGGCATGCAGGCCATGGGCCAGGCGCAGGCCATCCTGCAGGCGGAAACCCGTGATTTCGGCGTGCCGGCGCCGACGCAGCTGCACCACGAATTCCATGCCCCCACCCCGAACTCGATCCCCGGCGGCCAGCTCATCACCACCGATCGCCTGCTGGCGCTCTACCAGCAGGGCCAGCAGAACGGCCTGCTGGTGTTCGATGTACTGGGCGCCGGCCCGGGGCAGATGCTGCCGATGGCCCAGAACGCGGTCGGCGCAGCGCAGCCGGGCAGCTTCAACGATCAGACCCAGCAGCAGTTCGGCCAGTATCTGGAGCAGGTCACCCAGGGCAGCAAGGGCCGGCCCATGGTGTTCTATTGCCAGGGCGTGCAGTGCTGGATGTCCTACAACGCGGCCCTGCGTGCGATCCAGCTGGGCTACACCCAGGTGTACTGGTACCGCGGCGGCGTGGAAGCCTGGCAGCAGATGCAGCAGGTTTCGATGAGCATGCCGCAGATGCCGCCCGGACAGGCGATGCCGGCGAACCACCCCGGCCAGAGCGGGGCCTATTCGCAGTATCCGCAGGGCCAGCGCTGAAACCCCATGAAACGCCCGATCCTCCACCTCGCCATAACCGTGCTGCTGGGCTGCAGCCTGGGCTGCAACGCGCAGCCGGGTTTGCAGCGCCATGCCATCCTGGATTCCAGCGGCTTCGAGCAGCCGATGACCGCGTTTACCGTCGAAGTTCCCGCCGGCTGGCAGACCCGCGGCGGGGTCTTCTGGGACGCGGCGAACCCCTGTCAGGACGTCGTGCCCTCGGTGCACTGGCAGGCGCGCTCGCCCGATGGCAGCGGCGCCTTCGAGATCCTGCCGCGCTGGAGCTCGGAAATGCCCGATCCGTCGCTGGGGCTGCCGATGTCCAACTGTCCGCAGGCACCGATCGCCAACGTGCGCGGCTACCTCGAAGCCATCGCCCGGGCGCGCCATCCCGACGGGCAGATACTCGACTACCGCGACCGCCCCGATCTGCTCGAAAAGCTGCGCGCACCGAACTTCCCCGGCGTGCCCGGTTCGCCGCTGCAGATGCGCTCCCGCACCGAGGCCGGCGAGCTGCTGGTCGCGTGGAACGAAAACGGCCGCGCGATGCGCGAGGCGATCGCCGCCAACGGCATCGTCACCGAAAGCCTGTTGAACATGCCCATGACGGGCCCTTCGCGCAGCGTGAAGGTCTCGATCGCGAGCGCGGCAGCGATGCGTGCACCCGATGGCCAGCTCGACTTCAACCTTTTCGCGCGCCTCTGCTATTCGGTGCAGGTCGATCCGGGCTGGCAGGCCCGCATGCAGCAGCACGATCACGCGATGGCCGCCATTGCCACCCGGGGCGCGGTCAAGGCCGGCCGCATACGCGCCGCCGCGAACGCCGAGATCGCGGCCAACTCCCAACGCGCCTGGCAGGAGCAGCAGGCGGCCAACGACCGCAGCCATGCCAGCTACATCGACGCGCTGCGCGGTGTGCAGAACTACCGCGATCCCGACACCAGCAGCGGCACGGTCGAACTGAGCAACCAGTACCAGAACACCTGGCGCCTGCAGGACGGCTCGTATCTGCAGACCAACAGCAGCGTCAATCCCTGGGTCGATCTGGGTGTGGACGGCCACATGCTGGACCCGATCCAGCGCTGAGCGCCCGCCGTCTCGCGGTGCCGCCTCGGAGCCGCAGTCCGGGCGGCACCGCTCGCGCGCTACCGCGCCGGAAGCGGTGGAATCACCGCGCGCCGCAGCGGACGCACCGGCTCGGCCTCCAGCTTGCGCTGCAGCCACTGCACCGCGACATCCAGCTGGCGGTCGCCGCCCTTGAAGCTCTCGTGCGGCAGGTTGTCGATCTCGATATCCGGGGTCACTCCCACACCTTCGACGATCCACTGCCCATCCAGGTCGTACTGCGGGATTTCCGCAACGCGGGCGCGGCCGCGATCCACCAGCGCGTTGCCATCGCTCAGCCAGACGCCGGCGCCAGCGGTGCGGGTGCCGATCAGCGGCCCCACGCCCAGCGCCTTCACTCCTGCGGAAAAGGTCTCTCCGTCCGAATAGGTCATGGCGTCGGCCAGCACCGCGACGTGGCCGCGGAAGCTCTGCTGCATGTTGCCGTAGGGCAACCCATTGGGCCGCTGCCAGAAGGCCCAGACCCGCCGCAGCAGCTTCTCCAGCACCCAGCTGTCGATATTGCCGCCGCGGTTGCGGCGCACGTCGATGACCAGGCCCTCGCGTTCGACCTGAGCGTAGAAGTCGCGCACGAAGCTGGCGATGTCATTCGGCCCCATCGCGCGCAGATGCAGATAGCCGATGCGCCCGCCGCCCGCGGCGTCCACCGCCTCACGGCGCGAGATCAGCCAGTCGGAATAACGCAAGGCGTCCTCACCGGCCGCGTCCACCGGCACGACGACGTCCTGCCAGGCTTTCCCGCCGCGCGCGAGCGTCAGCAGCACCTGCTGCCCGGCGTTGTCGCGCACCAGCTCGGAGACATGCGCAGCGCCGGCCGTCGGCCTGCCGTTGACCGCGGTCACCACGTCGCCCTCGCGGATATCGCCACCGGGTTTCTGCAGCGGGCCGCGACGCGAGGGCAGCTCGGGATCGGTGCGGTAGATCTGCGCGATCCGCCAGCCGCCGTCCGCCCGCGCAAAGCGCGCACCCAGACCGGCGAAGCCCGGCACCTCGATCGCCTTGCGGTATTCGCCGCCGCGCACCTGCGAGTGCAGCGCGTTGAGCTCGCCCATCATCTGCCCGAACAGGTCGTCCAGTTCGAGCCGGTCGGTGACGCGCGGCAAAAGCGCGGCGTAGCGCACGCGCACCGCCTGCCAGTCCACGCCGCGCAGCGCGGCGTCGTAGAAGTGGTCGCGGTGCATGCGCCAGGCGTCGTCGAACATCTGGCGCCACTCGGCCACCGGATCCACGCGCAGCCGCCAGTCGTCCAGCCGCACCTTGTGTGCGGAAAGATCGTCCGGGGCCTTGCTACCGGCAGGCAGGAGGTAGGCATCGCTCTCGCCCTTCTGCACGGCGAGGACCTTGCCATTGCCCGAAAGCGCATAGCCCTTCACCTCCGCGGCAAAGGTTTCCACCTTGGCCTTGTCGGCATCGAAAGAAAGACTTCGCAGGTGCTGCTTGTCGCCCTCGCGCTCCAGGAAATACAGCCGCTTGGCGTCCGCGGCGAGATCGGCGTAGTCGCCGGCCGCAACCGGCACCTCGAACAGGCGCTCCGCCAGTCCGCTCCACTCAAGCGGCTTCACCGCGTTGGTCTTTTCATCCTTGCCCTTGCCGCCGCCCTCATCCGCATCAGGCGTCTTCGCGACGTACAGCTCGTCGCGCGCCTGGAACGGGAAACGGGTGCCCGGCTGCAGCGCCAGCGCGTAGATGCGGGTACGGCGGTCGAAATACGGCCCGGTGTTGCGATCGCCCCAGGGCGAGCCGTTGACCAGTTTGAACTCGCGCTCGGAGAGGAACCACAGCCACTGGCCATCCGGACTGAAGGCCGGCGAATCGGACTCGTAGTTCACGCCGGTCAGCCAGGCCATCGCGCTGCGATCGAGCGAATACAACCCGATGCGGCTGCGCCCCTCGGCGCCACTCGCGCGCACGAAGGCGAGGTGGCGGCTGTCGGGCGCCCAAGCGATGTCCTCGTAGCCCTCGTTGCCGTCAGCACCGCCGTTGTCGATCACCTGATTGCCGCCCTTCTCCGGATCCAGCAGCCAGAGCCGGCCGCGCTTGTCGGTGTGCGCCAGCCACTTGCCGTCGGGTGAAACATGGATGTCCCAGCGCTGCGTGTCGCCATCGCGGGTGAGCTGTTTGCCGGTGCTGCCGCCGTCGGCGGGATAGCGCCAGATTTCCTCTTCCCCGCTGGCGTCGGAGATCGCATAGACGAAGCGTCGGTCCGGCGAGAACGCCACCGCGGAAATCCGCGTGCCCGGGTCCGCACCCAGCAGCGCGCGACGCGGCGCGCCCACGCCGGCCACCACGGACTGGCCGCGCGCCACCACGGCGATGCGCTCGCCGTCGGGCGATACCGCGCTGCCTTCGACGAAGGACAGCGGCTTGTCCAGCCAGCGCGGCTGGCGCTGCGCGAAATCCGACACCAGCTGCACCGCGATCGCCGCGTCCTGGCCGCTGGCCAGATCGAACAACCGCAGGTCCGCGCCGCTGCGGTAGACGATGCGATCGCCGGAGATCGCCGCCTCGCGCACATCGAACGGGGCCTGCAGCGCCAGCGGCTGCAACGCCCCGCTTTCAGGATCCAGCCGCGCCAGCGTGTCGCGGCCCTGCGGATCGGCGATCACGATCAGCCCGCTGTCGTGCAGCATCGGGCGGCGCAGGTTGACGTCGACCGGGCCGATGCGCCGCGCCTCCGCATCCGAATCCAGATCGAAGCGCCAGAGCTGGCCCAGCAGCCCGCCGCGGTAGCCCTTGAGGTTGTCGTTCATCAGCCCCGCGCCGAAGCGCGTGAAGTACAGGGTGCGGCCATCGCTGCCCACGACCGCATCGTTGGCCTCGGCCAGCGGCAGCACGCGGCGCGCCAGCGTGGCCGGATCCACCGCCACGATCACCCGCTGCGAACCCCCGGTGCCGCCGGCGACCTGGGTGCCGTAAAGCACCTCACCCTGCGCAGTCCAGCCGAGCACCAGCGCGGGCAGCTCCTCGAAGCTGATCCTGCGCGGTTCGCCGCCGCCCAGCGGCATGACGTAGGCGTCGCTGCCGCCGGCGTAGGAGGCGGTGAACGCCACTTGCGTACCGTCGGGCGAAATCGCCGCCCGCGATTCCTCGCCCGCGTGGGTGGTCAGGCGTCGCGCCGCGCCACCGGACGCCGCCACTGCCCAGAGATCGCCCTCGGCCGTGAACACCACCGTATCGCCATGAATCGCCGGATGACGGAAATAGCCCGGCTCCTGCGCGGAAGCCACCGCCATGCCCAGCATCGCGGCCCACACGATGAAAGCCCGCATCAGCCTCTCCCCGAAAAGGAACGAACAGGCATCCTAGCGCCAGGCGATCACCGCGGCGGGTGCCGGAAGTCCGATGCGATCATCCGGCGCGCGGATTTTCGCGGGGCGCATGTACCCCACATCGTGGTGGCGCCAACGGAGGCACGCGACCGGGCGCCTGGAGCACGAGACAGCGACGAGGCTCGGCGCCCCTGTCACGCCACGCCCAACCCCGGAATCGCGCTGATCTGGTCGGGGTCGAAGCCGGCGACCTGGGCGAAGTGGCGGCCGCGTTCGATGTAGTCGCGGTAACGCGGAAAGCTGGGCGCGCCGGGTGAGAGCAGCACGACGCCGTCGGCGCCGACCACCTGTTCCGCCATGCGCACGGCCTCGGGCATGTCCGGTGCCTGGAAGAGGCCGAAGCGCCCGCCGCGCGAGGCGAACTTGAGGCTCTCGAAGATCTGCGGGCCGTTCTGGCCCATGGTGATGACGGCCAGCGGCGGTTCGCGGTTCATGCGTTCGACGAACACCGACCAGTCCAGGCCGCGGTCGTAGCCGCCGACCAGGATCGCCACGCGCCGGTTGGCATGGCAGTCGAGCGCTGCGAGCGAGGCGTGCGGTGTGGTGCTGATGGAATCGTTGACGTATTCGCGCCCGTCGCGGTGCCCGATCACCTGCAGCCTGTGCGGCAGCGGGCGGAAGCTCATGGCGTGCCGCGCCAGCGCGCGGGCGTCGTGGCCGGCGGCTTCGATCGCGGTCAGCGCGGCGCAAAGGTTGCCGCGGTTGTGCGCGCCGGGCAGCGGCAGCGCGGCGGCGTCGAGGATCTCTTCCTCGCCGCGGTGGATCATGCTGCCGCGCAGGTGCCAGCCCTGACGCGCATTGAACCACCACAGCTGCGCGGCGCGGGTGCCGCCGGCCTCTGCATCGAGATGGATTTCCGACGCGGCGCCCTGCACCACCGCGCTGCGACCCAGGCCAGCCAGGCGTGCATCGGCGGCGTTGAGCACCAGATGGCGCGGATCGGCCACGGTGGCGAGCGCGAGCTTGTCGGCCACGTAGCGCTCTTCGCTGCCGTGCCAGTCCAGGTGCTCGGGAAACAGGTTCAGCACCACCGCCACGTCGGGCGACAGCGCGTCGCGGGTCTGGTAGCTCGACAGCTCCAGCACGTTGATCTCGGCCGGCGGATCGGCTTCGAGGAGGTCCAGCAGCGGAAGCCCGATATTGCCGGCCAGCGCGGTGCGCACGCCGCCGGTGCGCAGCAGGTGGGCGATCAGCGCGCTGGTGGTGCTCTTGCCCTTGGTGCCGGTCACGCAGATCGTTCGCGCCTCCGGGTTTTCGGCAAACCACAGCGCGGTGCCCGAGGTGAAGCGAACCCCGCGCGCCAGCGCTTGCGCCGCAACGCCGTGGTACGGACTGATGCCCGGCGACTTGATCACCACGTCGAAGCGCACCAGGAGGTCTGCGGTCACCTCTTCGGTGAAGATGTAGAGCGCCGGGTCGCCCAGCTCCATCGCCCCGCCGGCTTCGGCTGGACTGCACAGCAACGCCAGCGGCGCGCGCGGCAGGCGCCAGCGCAGCGCCGCCAGGGCAGAGCGGCCTTCGCTGCCGTAGCCCCAGATGGCGACGCGTTTGCCCTCAAGTTCGGAAAGATTCACCCACGCGCGTCCAGACAGCCTCGGGAATGCCGTGCTCTCCCTGCGGGACGAGCAGCGTCGGAAGCGATTCTGCCCCAATCCTCGGGGCAATTTCACGCGCAAAGCGACGCACCAGTGCATCTTCGCGCCAGACCGGGCGCGCGGCGAGTTCGAAGAAAGCCGCGCGCGCCTCGCGCCCTTCGCCCACGCACTCGAAGGGCTTGTGCTCGCCGTATTCGATCAGCGCATCGAAACCCTGCGCCTGTGCGGATTCATCCAGCAGGTTGCGCCCGAAGATCGCGGTGAGGCGCGGCTTGGGCATGAAGGGAGCGAGCGCCAGGAACACGAAGCGGCACTTGGGGCACTCCCCGCACCAGCGCTGCGCCGGGCGTTCGCCGAGGATGTGGAAGTTCCGGTTGCAGCTGGAAAAATGCGCGTCGTAGCGGTCGATCTTCGCGAACCGGCGCGCCACGGCCAGCTCGGAAAGCGGACGCAGCAGCGAGTAGTAGGCAAGGTCCGCGGCGACGTGCGCGCGCACGTAGGCGGCGAAACGCCGCTCGAAGTCCCAGCTCTTGGACCACTGGTGGTTCACCTCGCCCGTACCCGGAATGAGGCTGCCGTAGCTGGCCGATCGCTCGTTGGAAAACACCACCTGGCCGGCCCCGTGCAGCAGCGCGACCAGGACGAGGATCGCCGAGTTCACCGCCGTCACCGGAATGTGACCATTCCACGCGCCGGCGGCATTGAAGTCGAACAGTTCGGGTGCCAGCCGGCGCGCGATGTTGATGACCGGCAGCCCGGTGCGTTCGGCGCAGGCACCGATCAGCGGCGAGTTGCCGATGAAGGCGAGCGTCTGCTCCACGCCGGCGTCGCGCAGGGCCTCGATGCTGACCAGCGAATCCTTGCCGCCGCCGATCGCGGTGATGGCGCGCGGCGCAAGCCCCGCAGCCGTGGCGGCGGCCCCATCGCCTGCCGCCGGAAAGCGGATTTTCCCGCGCAGCGACAGCCCGTTGCGGTAGGCAAACTCGCCCAGCCCGTCCTCGTAGACCGCGGTCAGGAGTTCGGCCAGCGCCGCGTCCGGCACCTCGCTCTCCACCACCAGTTCGGGCGGCAGCGCCGCCTTGTAGTAACTGATGCCGGCGATCAGGTGCAAGAGCCGCAGCGCCGCGTCCACCGCCCGCCGGCGCGGCGCATCGAGAGCGAACGGCGCGCCTGGAATCTCCAGCGCTTCGACCAGCGCCGGGCCATCGTCGAAGGCGTAGACCAGTTCGACGCGGCCGGTGGCTTCATCCAGCGCCGCACGCACGAAGCGGAAGCGCTGGATCGCATCGCGCCGGAACGTCCAGCCCTCGCCCGGTTTTCGGACCTCAGTCATCGAGCACGGCCTCCGTCGGCAAGTCGCGCAGATTGTAGGTGGAGGCCATCACTGCGCCATAGGCTCCGGCGGTGGCGACCAGGAGCACGTCGCCCTCGAAGGTGGCGGGAAGGCGGCGGCGGCGCGCCAGCACGTCGCCGGTTTCGCAGATCGGCCCGACCACATCGAACTGGCCGTCGTCGGCTTCACCCAGGCGACTGAGGTTCACCACCTCGTGGCGGGCGTTGTAGAGCGCCGGGCGCAGCAGCGCGTTCATTCCGCCGTCCACGCCCACGCGCCGCACGCCGGACTTTTCCACCACCTGGGTCACGCGCAGCAGCAGCACGCCGGCGCGCGCCACCAGATAGCGCCCCGGCTCCATCCACAGCGCGTACTGCGGGCACAGCGCCTTGGCCTGCGCCAGCACCTCGGCCAGCGCATCCATCTCGAACGGATCCAGTTCCGGCTCCGAGGCCACGCCCAGCCCGCCGCCCAGGTTGAGCGCCTCCACCGTGCCGAGCGTTTCGGCCGCCGCGGCCAGGCGGGCGAACACGTCGCGCCAGTGCGAGGCGTCGAAGATGCCGCTGCCCAGGTGCGCATGCAGGCCGAAGATGGTGGCCCCCGCCTTCACGGCCTGCGCGGCAAAGTCTTCAAGCGCATCCAGCGGCAGGCCGAACTTGGCACCGGTACCGCCGGTGCGCACCTTTTCATGGTGGCCGCGGCCGTAGCCCGGATCCAGTCGCAGCCAGAGCGCGCGGCGGCGGAACAGCTCGGGCCAGTGGCGCAGCGGATACGCACTGTCGAGCGTGACCCAGACATCGCGCGCCAGCGCCGCCTCGTACTCGGCGCGCGCGGCAAAGCTCGGGGTGAACAGCACGCGGGTCGGATCGAGCTTCGGGAACAGCGAAAACACCCGCCCGATCTCACCGGCCGACACGCACTCGAAGCCGAAGCCTTCTTCCTCCAGCACCCGCAGGATGTCCGGATGCGGATTGGCCTTGATCGCGTAGAAGCGCCGGTCGAGCGCGCCGAGACCGCGCAGCGCGCGCGCGTTCTCGCGCACGCTCGCCAGATCGTAAGCGTAGCGCGGCGTACCGAGCGCCGCCTGCGCCAGCAGCGCCTCGCGCCGCAGCGCCCACCAGGGCTGTGGCCGGGGAGACGAGCCACGCTGCATTTCCTTCCAGCTCGGGCCGAACACCGACGCCTCGTCCACCGGCATGGCCTGGGCGTGGATCAGGAGTTCGTGCAGGCGCGGCAGCATGTCCTCGACCACCGCCTCGTCCACCACGAAAGTGAGGTTGAGGTCGTTGGAGCTTTGCGAAATCAGGTGCACGCGCTCGCGCCCGAACTCGGCCAGCACGTCGGAGAGCCTGTGCAGCAGCGAACGCATCCCGCGACCGACCAGGGTGATCGAGGCGCAGGGCGCGATCACCTTCACCCGGCACACTTCGGCCAGGTCCGCGGCGAGGCGTTCGAGCACGTCGGTGGTGACCAGGTTGTCGGACGGATCGAGCGAGACGGTGACGTTGGCCTCGGACGAGCCGATCAGGTCCACCGACAGCCCGTGGCGCTTGAAGCGCTCGAACACGTCGGCCAGGAAGCCCACCTGCTGCCACATGCCGATGCCATCCATCGACACCAGCACGATGCCGCGCTTGGAGCTGATCGCCTTCACCCCGGGCACCGCATCGGCCAGGCGCGGGCCGATCACGGTGCCTTCGAAGTCCGGCTGCGAGGTATCGCGGATCCACAGCGGCACGCGCGCCTCGCGGCAGGGCGAAATGCAGCGCGGGTGCAGCACCTTGGCACCGGTGCTGGCGATTTCCTGAGCCTCTTCATAGTCCAAGCGCGCCAGCAGCCGCGCCTGCGGCACCTGGCGCGGGTTGGCGCTGAACATGCCGGGCACGTCGGTCCAGGTTTCCACCCGCGCCGCGCGCAGGAGCGCGCCGAAATACGCCGCCGAAGTATCCGAGCCGCCGCGCCCGAGGATGCAGGTGCGGCCCTGCGCGTCGGCGCAGATGAACCCCTGGGTGATGAGCGTGTCGCCCTGCGCGGCGAAGCGTTCGGCAAACCCGGGATCGGCCTGCAGGCTGCAGTTGACCGAGAGCCGCGCTGCCCACGCGCTCTGGTTGGGCAGCGCCACCGCACGCAGATAGCCGCGCGCGTCGCTCCAGCGCAGATCCAGCCCGCGCGAGCGCAGATAGGCCGAGCCGAGCCGGCTGGAAAACAGCTCGCCCAGCGCCAGCACCTCGGCCTGCCAGTCGAGCGCGGCAACCTGCGCGCGCGGGTCCGCGGCCAGCGCACGAAGCGATTGGATCAGATCGCCGATCACCGCATCGGCGTCGAGATCCAGCGTCGCCGCGAACTCGCGGTGCCGCGCCTCCAGCGCTTCGGCATGCGTCAGGCGAGCCGCACCATCGTCGCGGCTTTCTGTCAGCGCCACCAGTGCATTGGTGACCCCGGAAACCGCCGAGACCACCACCAGTACCCGGAAGCCTTGCGAGGTCCGTTTTTCCACCAGATCGCCGACGGTATCCCAGCGCGTACGGCTCGAAACGCTGGTGCCGCCGAATTTGAGCACGACCCACGGCGGCGCGGGCGCACCGGACTCATCGGGAGGCGGCATGGCATTCCTTGAGGGAGCAGGGCCGGTTTTCAGGCCGCAGGCGCCGGCCGTCGCACTGCGGAATGGCACGTATTATGGCAAGAGGTGCTGCGACGCAGCAACGACCGCGCAGCGGGAGCAGGCGCAGGCGGGAAACGCGCACCTGTGCTGCCGGAATCCGCCACCGCCTTACTATCCTGCACAGCACGAGAAGACAAAATAAGGAGTCGTTCCATGAGAGTCCTGATCGCGGCAACACTGGCCTTTATTGCCTTTTTCGCATCTCCAACCGCACATGCCCGGGTCGATGTGCAGGCCTTTGCCGACGCCGGAAAATTCATGGACGTGAAGATTTCCCCCGATGGCGTCCACCTGGCGACCACGGTGCCTGCAGAGGATCGCACCCTGCTAGCCATCCTGCATCGGGAAACACACAAGGTGGTAGGCAGCTACCGGCTTCCGAAAAACACCCATATCGCCGACTTCTGGTGGCCCAACGACGAACGCGTGCTCATCGCCCTGGCGCACAGCTTCGGAAGCCGCGACTATCCGTCGAGCACCGGGGAGCTGACCGCGATGAACATCGACGGCAGCAAACCCGAACTCCTCGTCGGGTGGCGGGTTCAGGAAAAGAAAACCGGAACCCACATCAAGTCCAGAAGGAGGAAATGGTCTTCGCCTGGCCCATCCACCTGCTGCCCGACGACAAGAACCATGTGCTCATCGCCGTTTCTCCCTTCGACGGCGACGCATATACCCGGGTTGAGCGGATGAACGTCTACTCCGGCCGGCGCACCGCAGTGGCCCGCGTGTCGGTGCCCAAGGCCAGCTTCGTCACGGACAACGCCGGCGAAGTGCGCTTCGCGATCGGTTCGCACTCGGACAACCTGAGCAAGCTCTACTACCGCTCCGGGAACAAGGCGGAATGGGAGCTCATCAACGACCAGGCCAAGAGCCGGCGCATCGAAGTTCCGCTCGGCTTCTCTCCAGACAATGCGCTGGCCTACCTGCAGGTCACCCAGCCCACGGGGCCGGACAGCATCGTGGCGCTGGACATCGCCTCGGGAGAGCGGCGCGAAGTGGCGCGCGACGACGTCGTCGATCCCGTGCCCATCCTGCGCGACGGCTGGAGCCATCCGGTCGGTGCGACGTTCCTTCACGACAAGGCGCGCAGCGTCTACTTCGACAATGACTCCGAAGACGCCCGCCTGCTCGCGATGCTGCAGGCCTCGCTCCCCGACCACGACCTCTCGATAACCTCGGCAAGCCGGAACGGCGCGCTGAAAGTCGTTCTGGCCACCAGCGATGTGGACCCGGGAAGCTTCTATCTCCTGGACACGGACAGCAAGAAAATGGGGTTTCTCCTGGCGCGGCGCGACCTCATCGATCCGGAGAAGATGTCACCGCAGCGTTCGATCTCCCTCAAGGCACGCGACGGCCTGGCGCTGCACGGCTACCTGACCCTTCCACGCGGCGCAGAGAAGAACCTTCCCGCCGTGATCCTGCCCCACGGCGGGCCGTTCGGCATTTTCGACCGCTGGGCATTCGACCCGGATGCGCAGCTTCTGGCTGCGGCCGGCTACGCGGTACTGCAGGTGAACTACCGCGGATCGGGAAACTACGGCCGCGCCTTCCGTGAGGCTGGCGCACGCCAGTGGGGCCTGACGATGCAGGACGACCTTTCCGACGCCACGCGATGGCTGATCGCCGAAGGCATTGCGGACCGCGGGCGCATCTGCATCTATGGCGCAAGCTATGGCGCTTATGCGGCGCTGACCGGCGTGGCAAAGGAACCGATCTGTATCGCTGCGCCGCCGGCTACGTGGGCGTCTATGACCTTCCGCGCATGCGCATGGAGGACATGAAGAACAGCGCCTCGGCCAAGACCCGGCTGCACGACTGGATCGGCGAGGATCCGGCCGAACTTGCCGCCGTATCGCCCAACCGGAACGCCTCGCAAATCAAGGTGCCGGTATTCCTTGCGGCCGCCGGAGAGGATGTCGTCGCACCCATCGAGCACTCCAGGCTCATGGAGCAGGCGCTCAAGAAGGCGGGCGTGCCGGTGGAGACGCTTTACTACCCCAACGAGGGACACGGGTTCTACAGCCCCGAGCATCGCGCGGAGTTCTACACCAGGCTGCTGGACTTCCTCGGAAGGCACATCGGAAACCAACGCCCTGCACCCAACTGATCGGCGAGGCGCCCCGCAAGCCCGGCCGCAGCGGAACGGGAATGCTGCGGCCTCCCGCCCCGCGCACCCGCGCTCAGGCAACCCCGCGGCGCGTCCGCGCAGCATCGAGGAAGGCGCGCATCATGGGATCGGCATCCAGCAGTTCCGGATTGCTGCCATCGTGGAACTCGGGGTGCCACTGCACCCCGAGCACGAAGCCCGGCGCCTGGCGCCAGATCGCCTCCACCACGCCGTCGGGCGCATGTGCCACCGGCATGAAGCCCTCCGCCAGCCGCGCGATGCCCTGATGATGGATCGAGTTCACCCGACCGCGTAAGGCACCGCCATGCCAGCGCGAGAGCATGGCGCCCTCGACCAGCTCGAGATCGTGGTGATGATCGTCGTAAAGCGGAAGGTCGGCGTGCGGGATCGCAGTCACGCCGTCGGCGATCAGATCCTGGTGCAGGGAGCCGCCAAACGCGACATTGATGAGCTGCATGCCGCGGCAGATGCCGAGAACGGGTTTTTCCTGCGCGACGAACGCATGGATCAGATCCAGCTCGAAGCGGTCACGCACGCAGTCGACCGCACCGACGATATGCCGATGCGATTCGCCGTAGAGCGCCGGATCGATGTCCGAGCCGCCCTGCAGCAGCAGGCCATCGAGCATCGCTGCGAAATCGCGGGTGTGGATCTCGGCGCGCCGGATCGCACCTTCGCGCTCCACCGTGGGCAGCATCACGCAGGCCGCGCCGAGCGCCATGGCCCAGTGCGCGACGGACTGCCCCAGATACTGCAGCGTCTTGCCGTGCGCACCCAGTTCGGGCGGCGTCTGGCGGAGGATTCGCGGAGAAACGCCGATCAGGAGCGGGCGTGTGGTCATGGGAATCGTTGCGCGGGCGAGGTCCCACGAAGTGTACGCCGCCGCAGCGAAAACGGGGCCCGAAGGCCCCGTCCGTCCGATCCATCGGAAAACCGATTCAGCGAACCGGGCTGACGTCCACCCGCACCTGCAGGCTCTCGCCGGGCGGATAGTCGGTGACGGTCTGGTACAGCCGCCCCTGATACCGGTAAGTGACCTCGTAGCCGGTCACGCGCTCGTCGCGCCGGTATCCGCTGCGCGGCGCGCAGCGGCGCTCGTAGCGCGTGTATTCGCGGCCTCCCGCGTAGTAGCCGCCCTGCGTATCGCGCACCATCTCATGGCCCAGCATCGCTCCGAACGCGGTGGACGCGGCGCGCCCGCCGCCGTGGCCGAACTGGTTTCCGATCACGCCGCCCACGATCGCGCCCAGCACCGCCGGCGCGCCCGGCCCATGGTGGCGGACATAGCGCGGCGGTTCGCGGTAGGTGACCGGCTCATCCCAGCATTGCTCACGATAGGCCGGCTCGTTCACCACGCTGACGATCGGCTCCACGTGAACCACCTCGGCCCAGTCATAGGCCGGCTCGGCGTACTGCGGATACTCCTGCGCCGGGGCGGCGCCGGTGAATCCGAGCGCGGCCGCCAGCAGCGCACCGCAAGTCAGTGAGGATCGACGCATCTGCATGACAGTTCTCCCGAAGACGCGCAGGTCGATGCGCGAGCCGCACGCTAGGAATCAGGCGCTTAATCGGCTGTGAATCCGGTGAGGATCACGCCCGCACCTCGTCGCATGAATCATTGCCTCGCTGCCGCCGCGGCGCCGTGCGGCGCGCTTCAAGGCACCGGATCGGCCAGATCCAGCCAGACCATGTGGTGATCCGAAGCGCGCGTCCATGCGGCCTCGGGCGCATCCTCTGGCGGCCAGAACACGCCGCCGGCCAGCACCGAAAACCCCTTCGAGGGCAACAGGTAATCAATTCGCAGCGTGCCGCTGCGCGGGCCGAAATCGCCGGTATGCGCGCTCACATCACCGTGCCGCTCGAATGCGTAGCGCCCGGCAGCCTGCACCGCACCCTCGCTGCGCGGAACGAAGGACGACTCCACCCGCGGGTTGTCCAGCAGCGCAGCAATGACCTCGCGGCGCCCGTCGCCGTCGTTGCGATCGGCATTGAGGTCACCCGCCAGCACGAATCGCGCATCGCGCGCAAGGCCGCCGCACGCGCCGCGGTCATCGCACAGCCACGCGGCGTCCGGATCGGAGAGATAGTGGTTCCAGAGCGCGATTTCGTCGGCGTTGCGCGCGCCGTTGCGGTCTTCCGGGCCATCGAATACCGGCGGCGTCGGGTGCGACACGAGAAAGTGCACGGTACCCAGCGCAGTGCGGATCGGCACGTCCCAGTGCGATTTCGACGACAGCCGCAGCTGCGTCCAGACGGCGTCGTCATGGTAGGGCGTGCCGTCGGGATGCCTCGGGCGGCGCGCGTCGGGCAGGGCCTTCCACGGGAAGTGGCGGAAACTGCGCACCGCCAGCGCATCGATCGGATAGCGCGAGAGCACCAGCATGCCGTACTGCCCCGGGTGCGTGCCGTAGCCCCAGGCGTCATTGGGGCCGTCGGTGCGGCCGTCGTTGTCCAGGTCCAGGCCGCTGGGCTCGCCGGTGTTGACCGGTGCCAGATAGCGATAGTCGTAGCGGATCGGCGCCTGACCGGCCTGCGGCACCTCCAGGTAGCGGCGCTGGAACAGTTCGGCGGCGCGGTGCTCGGGGTCGTAATCGAACTCGTTGAGCAGGACCACGTCCGGGCGCTGGCGCTGCAGCAGCGCGGCAATGTCTTTCGCCGCGGCGTCGCCACGCTCCAGACGCGCGACGAGACCGCCGGCATCGGGATCGAACAGGGAGGTGTTCCAGGTGGCAAAACGTACCGAAACCGGCGGCGGCGCATCCGGCGGAGCGGGATTCACCGGCGTGCCCGGGCCGGACGAGGGGCCGCAGGCGACAAGGCCCAGCGCGAGCGCTGCGGCTGACAGCAGGATTCGGGGTGACACGGCGTCTCCGGGATCATTGCGATGCCGCTGGATTCTGACACGGCGGGCAGCGCGTGACCGCCGTCACGGCGCCTCGCGCACTACGAACTCACCGCGCCCGACCTCGACCTCACCCGCAAAGAATCCGATGCTGACGCGCGCCCCGGGTTCCAGCGGCGCAGCGGCGCGGAACAGCATCAGATGCAGCCCGCCGGGCTGGAGCGAAACGCCCTCCCCCGGCGCGAGCGTCAGCGACGGCCGCCGACGCATGCGCATCACGCCCTCCACCTCGTGCATTTCGTGGATTTCGATTGCGCCAAAGGCCTCCGAGCGCACGGCGTCGATGACCACCGCCTCCCGGCCGGGATTCGCGATCTCGCCATAGCCCGCACGCACCGGCGCCGTCGGCGGCGCCGCGCGTATCCAACCCTCGCGTACCGCGAGCGCCGGGGAATCCGGAAATTCCTGCGCCTGAACCACGGCCGACGCCAGCGCCAGCACGGCCCACCCCATAAAACGAAGTCTTGCGTTCATGTGCCTATGATACGACCTTCAACCAGGAGCACCGCCATGCGCCTCGCCCTTCTCACCACGTCCGTCCTCCTTCCGCTGATCGCCATGAACCCAAGCCACGCGCAAACCCGGGTCACGCTGTACTCGGGCAACTTCGATACCGTATCGCAAAG
This sequence comes from uncultured Chiayiivirga sp., assembly GCA_934525595.1. Lineage (GTDB taxonomy): Bacteria > Pseudomonadota > Gammaproteobacteria > Xanthomonadales > Xanthomonadaceae > Denitratimonas. The sequence continues at coordinate 78,685 of CAKSZJ010000002.1, forward strand.
CTATCCCTCGGCCCGGATGCCCGGCCTGGCACTGGTCAGCCAGTCGCTCGCACGTGAGTTGGAGCGCGGCGGCACCCAGGTCGCGCTGGATCAGCTGCCGATCGCCATCGACGTCGGCACGGTGCGATTCACGCCGTCCTCGCCGGGCCCGCGCATCGCCAGCCAGCGCTACGACTTTGCCCTGGTCGACCAGGACCAGCTCCTGAGCCAGTCGCTGGGCCAGCGGGTGGTGGTCGAACAGGCCGCCGGCAGCGAAACCCGCCGGTTCTCCGGCATTCTGGTGTCCTCCGGCAGCGGTCTCACGCTGCGTCAGGACGATGGCCGGGTACGCGTGCTGGCACGCTATGACAGCTTCGAACTGGAACGCGTGCCCGAAGGCCTTTCCGCACGCCCCACCCTGCGCTGGACGATCGACAGCCCGCGCGCTGGCCGGGAAACCTTCCAGCTCGACTACGCCACCGGCGGCCTGGCCTGGCAGGCCGAGTACGTTGCCCGACTCGACGGGCCGACGCAGGACTGCCGGATGTCGCTCTCCGGCGCGGCCCAGATCGTCAACCGCTCCGGGCTGGATTTCCCCGCCACCGCGCTGACCCTGGTGGCAGGCACCCCGAATCAGGCGCGACCGGCCGCGCAGGGCGGAAGAATGGCTGCACCGATGGTGGCAATGGCCAAGATGGCCGACGCCTACGAGGCCGCGCCCGAGGTGCGTGACTCGGGCGAGTACCACGCCTACCCGCTGCGCCAACCGGTCGACCTGCCCAACGGAAGCGTGCAGCGCGTGTCACTGCTCGACCTTGCGGAAAACGTCGCCTGCCGGCGGCGCTACGAAGTCGGCAACGCACGCGCGGGCTACCGCCCGAGCTATCCGCAGGTGCATCCAGCGGCGGACGAGCACGCCGAAAGCGTGATCACCACGCTGGAATTTGGAAACGACGCCAAGCACGGCCTGGGCATCCCCATGCCCGCCGGGCGCGTGCGCGTATTCCAGGCCGATGCCAGCGGAGATTCGCTGCTGGGCGAGGCGGCGCTTGCACACACGGCGGCGGGCCAGAAGGTGCGCCTCGACCTTGGCGTGGCCTTCGACCTCACCGCGACGCGCAAGACCAGCGATTTCCGCCTCGCGGACGATCGGCTGAGCCTGAGCGAAACCATCGAGATGACGATCTCCAACGCCAAGGCGCAGGATGCCAGCGTGCGCATCAACGAAGCGCTCGCCCGCTGGCAGGACTGGGAAATCCTCGACGCCTCGGCCTCCTGGGACAAGCTCAACGCGCAGGCCATCGCCTTCGACGTGAAGGTGCCCGCCGGCAAGAGCGCCACGGTGCGCTATACGGTGCGCTACCGCTGGCCCGCCACGGTGAAGCCGTGAGGCACCGCGCGCCGTCCATACCGGAAGGTACGGACGGCGCGCGGGAACTGCTAGTCTGCGGCATCACTCCAACCGGCGCTCCACCATGCTCGAACGCATCAACCACCACGGCATCCTGGAACTGCGGCTCGCCCGTCCGCCCGTCAACGCGCTGGAGCACGGGCTGCTCTGCGAACTGCGCGACGCCATCGAAGGCGCGCCGGCGGCCGGCGCACGCGCGCTGGTGCTGAGCGGCAGTCCGGGCGTCTTCACCGCCGGGCTGGACCTGCCGCACCTGTTCAATCAGGGCATCGCCGCGGTCGAGGCCACCTGGCTTGCGTTCGGGCAGGTCTGCCGCGCGCTGGCGGCCTCGCCCCTGCTTTCCGTCGCGGCCATCGGCGGCCACAGCCCGGCCGGCGGCGCGGTCATCAGCCTGTACTGCGACTACCGCGTGATGGCGCAAAGCCCGACCGGATCCGATCCGCTGGCGGCGCGCGGTCCCTTCCGCATCGGCCTCAACGAAGTGGCCGTGGGCCTGTTCGTGCCCGATGCGATCCAGTACGCGCTGCGACGCCTGGTCGGCCCGCATCGCGCCGAGCGGCTGATGGTGGCAGGCGCCATGCCTACCGCCGAGGAAGCGGAGGCGTTCGGGATGGTGGACGAACTGGCTCCGACGCCCGAGGTCACCGCGCGCGCCCTGGCCTGGCTCGACGCCATGCTGAAACTTCCGCAGGCGGCGCAGCGCGAAACCCGACGCATCGCGCGCCACGACCTGCTGGAGTCCATCGACGACCCGGCGCGCATGGACCTGCCGCGCTTCATCGCCGCCTGGCAATCACCCGAAACCCAGGCCGTGCTGCGCGAAGTGCTGGCGCGCCTTGGGAAGGGATAGCGCGGCAACCTGCGCTGTGCCGGCGAACGGATCAGGCCGTTCCGGTCGCGATCGGCCGCGAGGGCACCGAAACCCACTCGCTCCACGAGCCGGCATAGACCCGTGAACCGGGCAGGCCGGCGTGCTCCATCGCCAGCAGGTTGTGGCACGCCGTCACGCCCGAGCCGCACATGTGCACGACGTCGGCCGGCGCCTGGCCGCGCATCAGGGCGCGGTAGCGCACCTCGAGCTGCTCGGCGGGCAGGAAGCGGCCATCCAGCCCGAGATTGTTCTGGAACGGACCGTTGACCGCACCGGGGATGTGTCCGGCGCGCGGATCCAGCGGCTCCACCTCGCCGCGGAACCGCTCCGGGGCGCGCGCGTCCAGAAGCACGCCGTTGCCGCTGGCCAGCCGCGCGGCGATCACCGCGGTGGTGACGATCGCACGGCTGTCGAAGCGCGCCACGTAGCGTCCGTGGCCCGGCTTGCGCATGCCGCGTTCGAGCGCGCCACCGTACGCCGTCCAGGCCGCCAGCCCGCCGTCCAGCACCGCGACCCGGCGGTGGCCGAGCAGGCGCAGCATCCACCACAGGCGCGCGGCGAACATGCCGCCGCTGGCGTCGTAAGCCACCACCTGGTGGTCCGGCGTCACATCCCAGCGCGCCAGCGCCGCGCAGAACGCGTCGGCATCGGGCAGCGGATGACGACCGCGACCGGCGCGCTGGAGGTCGGAGAGATCGCGGTCGAGATGGGCATAGTGGGCGCCGGGAACATGCCCCTCGAACCAGGCACGCTCTCCGGCGGCGGGATCGGTCAGGTCGAAACGGCAGTCGATCAACGCCAGCAACGGATCGGAGAGCGCGGCATCGAGCGATGCGGCGTCGATGAGGGTATGCCAGGACATGCGTGCGTCGGTCCGTTCGGGGATCGCTTCATGCTAACCGCGATCCACTGACGCGTGGCGTGCCCGATGCCGCACAATGGCGGCATGAACTACGACCACGCCTTCCATGCCGGCAACCACGCCGACGTGCTCAAACACCTCGTGTTCCTGGCACTGATCGACGCGCTCGCGCGCAAACCGACGCCGTTCTTCCTGCTCGACACCCACGCCGGACAGGGCGAATACGCGCTGCAATCGCGCCAGGCCAAAGCCACGGGCGAGATCGAGGACGGCGCGCTGCGCCTGGCGGCCTGGCGCCGCAGCCAAGCCACCCCGCCCCCCGCGCTGGAGCGCTACCTCGACGCCATCGCGCCTTTCCTCGCAGCCGCCCGCTATCCCGGCTCGCCGCGGCTGGGTGCAACGCTCCTGCGCGAGGACGACAGGCTGGCCTGCTGCGAACTGAACCCCGAGCCCGCGCACCAGCTGAAGTCCCTGTTCGCCCGGGATCCGCGCGTGGGCGTGCACCAACGCGACGGGTACGCCGCGCTCAAGGCGCTGCTGCCGCCCCCGGAGAAGCGCGGCCTGGTGCTCATCGATCCGCCCTACGAAGCCCAGCTGGCAGAGTTCGACCTGGTGATCGCCGCGCTGAAGCAGGGTCTGACGCGCTGGCCGCAGGGCATCTTCGCGCTGTGGTATCCGATCAAGCAGCGTCGCGCCCTGGGACCGTTCTTGCGGCGCGCCGCCGCCCTGCCCGCACGCAGCGCGCTCGTGGCCGAACTCATGCGCCACGCCGACGACTCCCCGCTGCGGCTCAACGGCAGCGGCATGCTGGTGCTCAATCCGCCCTGGAAGCTCGATGAGACGCTTCGGCAAACCCTTCCCGCGCTGGCGCTGGCGCTGGGAGACGCCCCTCGGGGATGGCGCCTGGAGTGGCTGCGGCAGGAGCCTGGCTGATCCGGCAAACGGATCGGCGCCTGAACGGCACGTTCCGCGCGGACCCGTGCTGCATTGCAGCAAAACCCGTCTTCGGGAACACTGCGCTCATCTGGCATCCTGCACCGGGAACACACGTGGATCAGATGGTGTCACGGCCCTCACCTGCGAGCCGCAAGCGCATCCGCATCACCCGAATGCCGGGACGCTGGAACCGGCGCCTGCACCTCGACGACGGCCGCACGCTCTGCATGCGCCCGATCGAAGCGGCCGACGCCGAGCCGATCCGGCAAACCTTCACCCTGCTCTCCCCGGAAGAAGTGCGGCTGCGCTTCCTTCACCCGATCAAGGAACTCAAGGGCGAGCTGCTCAAGCGCCTGACCCAGATCGACCCGCACACCCAGTTCGCGCTGGTGGTCGCCGAACCGCTGCCGCCCGGACAGGCGCTGATCGGCGCGGTGGCGCGTGCGGCGATCGATCAAGGCAGCCGGCGCGCTGAATTCGCGATCCTGGTCAGCCGTTTCCTCGCCGGGCAAGGACTGGGGGCGCTGCTGATGAGGCACCTCATCCTCTGGGCGAAGCGGAAGCGTCTGGACGAAATCTACGGCGATGTCCTCGACGAGAATGACGCGATGCTCGGCCTGGCGAGCTCGCTCGGCTTCCGCCGCGAACTCATCCCCGACGAACCCGGCATGGTGCGCGTGCGCCTGGACGTTCGCCCGCCCGCGCGCAGGCTCCCCGGCGTGGAACGTCTCAGCCAAAAAAACCCGGGCTGAGCAGCTTCGAGAAGAAGTGTTCCACGATGCGCGGCTGCAACAGCACGGTGAACAGCACCCCGTAGCCCGCGCCCCACAGGTGCGCGCTGTGGTTGATGTTGTCGCGCCCGCGGCGCTCCATCCAGATGCTGTAGCCGACGTAGAGCACCGCATACACGATCGCCGGCACCGGCACCACGAACACGATGATCAGCGACCAGGGCTGGATCAGGATGTAGGCGAACAGCACCGCCGATACCGCACCCGACGCCCCCAGGCTGCGGTAGCCGGCATCGTGCCGATGACGCAGGTAGCTGGGCAGGATCGAGACCAGCAGGGCCGAGAGGTAAAACCCGACGAATCCCCAGGGCCAGGGCAAGCCGAGCTGGGTGAGGTATGCCTCCATCGCGCCGCCGAAGAAATACAGCGTGATCATGTTGAACAGCAGGTGCTGCCCATCGGCGTGGACGAAGCCGTAACCCAGCAGGCGCCAGTATTCCCGCCCGCGCGACACCGCCGGCGGCCACAGGATCAGGCGCTCCAGCACCCGCGGCTGCTTCCAGGCCAGGAACGACACGGCGCAGGTGATCGCGATCAGGGCAAGGGTGACGGGAGCGTTGGGCATGACGGGGCTTTGTCGTGGTGGCCGGTCACTATACCCTGCACGCTGTCCTCCACCCCGTCCCGGCGCCCGATGCACCGAACCCCGCCGCAGCCGCATGCCATCGCCCGTTTCAGCACGGCCTCCGGCAGCGACGATGCGAAGATTTCACCCCGCCGCACGCCTTCGTTCGTTGAATCCGCGCAGTCATGCCACACCTTCTGCCTGCAGGCGGCGGGACGCCGCTCTCCGATCCGCCGCGCATGAGTCACGAGCGCACCGACGAGGAACTGATGCTGGCCTTCGCCGCAGGCGACATCGCCGCATTCGAGACGCTGTACGCGCGCCACCGCGGGCCGCTGTACCGCTTCATCGTGCGCGGCATTTCCCCGCGCGCCACGGCCGACGAGTGCTTCCAGGACACCTGGAGCCGCGTGGTCGCCGCGCGCGCGCGCTACCGCCCCGAAGCAAGGTTCGGCACCTGGCTCTACCAGATCGCCCAGCGCCTGATGATCGACCAGTATCGGCGCGCCCGTCCGCAGGTTTCGCTGGACGAGGACGACAGCCTGCTGCACCTTGCCGCTGACGAGCAGGAAAAGCCCGAACAGCAGCTCGGCCGCTTCGAGGAACGGCGACGCCTGCAGCAGGCGCTTGCCGAACTCCCCGACGAACAGCGCATCGTGCTGCAGCTGCGACTCGAGCAGGAGCTTTCGCTGGAGGAAATCGGCGAAATCACCGGCGTCGGGCGCGAGACCGTCAAGTCGCGCCTGCGCTATGCCATGGGCAAACTGCGCGCGAGGCTGATGCCATGAGTGCGAACCTGCCGCGCGAACCGCTCGATGCCAAGGAGCGCACTCTGGCCGATGCGCTGGCGCGCCTGCCGGCCGTGGAACCGCCGCCGGCGCTCGATGCGCGCGTGCTGGCCCAGGCCCGCGCCGCACTTTCGCCACAGCGCAGGCGGCCGCGCCCATGGTGGATCAGCACCAGCCTGGGCACGGCGGCGGCGGCCGTTCTGGCCGCTGGCGTCGCCTGGCAGGCGGGGCTCTTCGACATCGGCACCGGCAGCTCGATACCGGTGCCGCGCGACCGTGCGCCCCTGAGCGATGCACCCGATACCCGCGACGCGGTGGACATCGATCTGGGGCACCGCACAGCGCCGAGCCCGCCGCCTCCCGCCGACGCCGCTGCCGCGGCAGCCCAACCGACTGTGCCGCCCGCGCCGCCACCGCCTCCCGCGCCTGCACCCGCAGCGGCACCCGCCGAGGCGCTCGACGGCGGCGCACCCGCGACTACGCCGCTCAGAGCCACGCCTCCGGTGACCCAGCAGCGTGCGCCCCCGCCGGCACCGGCCTCGCCGGCGCCCGCCGAGGCCGCCCGCGAACGCAGCGCGATGCCGCAGGAAAGCATGGCGACCGATGCGGTCAGCGTGTCCGGCACGCGGCTGAAGCCCGAAGCGCAGGCGACCCTGCCGCACTGGCGCCATGATGCCCGGCTGGAGCCCGATGCCTGGCTCGAACGCGTACGCGAGCGGGTTCGCAGCAACGACCGCCAGGGCGCGGTGCAGAGCCTGCGGCTTTTCCAGCAGAGGAATCCCTCGCGCAAGGTGCCGGACGACCTGGTCCGACTGCTGGCCGGATGAGCCACTTCACGCTCGCCCGGCCTGCGCGACTCGAAATGGAAATCCGCAAGAGCCGCTTTCTCGCACAGGCCGCGCCGGTGGCCTCGCCCGAGGAGGCGATGGCATTCCTCGCCTCGGTGGGCGATCCCGCAGCCACCCACAACTGCTGGGCCTGGCGCATCGCACCGGCCTACCGGTTCTCCGACGACGGCGAGCCCGCCAGCACCGCCGGAAAGCCCATCCTGGCAGCAATCGAAGGCCAGGGACTGGACGGGATCATCGTGGTGGTCACGCGCTGGTTCGGCGGCATCAAGCTGGGAGCCGGAGGGCTGGTGCGTGCCTACGGCGGAACCGCCGCCGAGTGTCTGCGCCAGGCCGAGCGCGTCGCCGTGATCGCCACCGTACGGGCTACGCTTCGCTGCGGTTTCCCGCACGCCGGCACGGCGCACACCCTTATCGCCAGTCACGCCGCGCAGAAAATCGCGGAACGCTACGACGCGCAAGGGCTGGAACTGGAACTGGAGCTGCCCGAAGCCAACTTCGAGCCGCTAGCCGCTACACTGCGCGACGCAACGCGCGGCCAGGGCGAGCTGACCCGGCACAGCGGCGGCGACAGCCCTGCCCGCCCGTGACTTGCGCTTCCGTAGACCTCTGAACGGCATCGCGTGAATACCGAAGAACCCGCCGTACGGCCGCGTCCTCTCGCGGCACTGCGCACCTTGCTGCCCTTCCTTCGCCCCTATCGCGGCCTGCTGGCGGGCTGGCTGGCCTTCCTCGTCCTCTCATCGAGCGCCACCCTGGCACTGCCGGTGGCCGTGCGCCTCATGATCGACCGCGGTTTTTCCGATCAGGATCCGAGCGGCATCGACCGCTGGTTCCTCGGCCTGATCGTCGTGGCCCTGGTGCTGGCCGTAGCCACGGCCGGGCGCTTCTTCTGCATCAGCCTGCTGGGCGAAAAGGTGATCGCGGACCTGCGCGAGCGCGTGTTCGGGCACCTGCTGCATCTGGACATGGAATTCTTCGCGCGCACCCGCGCCGGCGAACTGGTGAGCCGCCTGGCCGCCGACACCGAGCTCTTGCGCAGCGTGATCGCCTCCACCCTCTCGGTGGCGCTACGCAGCTTCGTGACCATGTTCGGCAGCGGCATCGCCCTGCTCATCACCAGCCCGCGCCTGGCCGGCATGGCGGCGATCGGCATCCCGGTGATCGTGCTGCCCATCGTGCTGTACGGGCGACGCGTGCAAAAACTCTCGCGCGACAACCAGGACCGCATCGCCGACGCCAACGCGCGCGCCACCGAAACCCTCGGCGCGGTCCACACGGTGCAAAGCTACGCGCGCGAGGACCACGAATCGCGACGTTTCGCCGCTGCGGTGCGCAACGCGATCGGCGCTGCGCGGCGGCGCATCGCGACCCAGGCCGGGCTCACCGCGGTGGTCATCCTGCTGGTGTTCGGCGCCATCACGGGCGTGCTGTGGATCGGCGCGCGCGACGTGATCGGCGGCACGCTCACCGCCGGCACGCTCGGCCAGTTCGTGCTGTACGCGGTGATCGGCGCGGGCTCCATCGGCGCGCTGACCGAGGTCTGGGCCGAGCTGCAGCGCGCCGGCGGCGGCATGGGCCGGATCGATGAGCTGCTGAACGAGCGCTCCGCCATCCGCACGCCCGAAACACCCACGGCGCTGCCCGCGCGTGTGGCGGGCGAGCTGAGGTTCGAAAACGTCACGTTCCGCTACCCCACCCGCCCGGACGTGCCCGCGCTGAGCGACTTCAGCCTGCACGTCAGGCCCGGCGAGAACGTCGCCCTGGTCGGCCCTTCCGGCGCCGGCAAGAGCACCGTGCTGCAGCTCCTGCTGCGCTTCCACGATCCGGACCAGGGCGCGATCCGGGTCGACGGCATCGACCTTCGCCAGCTCGATCCGCGCGCCCTGCGCGGCCAGGTCGCGCTGGTGCCTCAGGATCCCGTGCTGTTCGGCGACGACGCGCGCACCAACATCCGCTACGGCCGGCTTGACGCCAGCGATGCGGACGTTGTCGAGGCGGCGCGCATCGCCGAGGCCGACGGCTTCCTCTCGGCGCTCCCGGAAGGCTACGAGACCCATCTTGGCGAGCGCGGCGTGCGGCTGTCGGGCGGCCAGCAGCAGCGCGTGGCCATTGCCCGCGCGGTGCTCAAGGATGCGCCGATCCTGCTGCTGGACGAAGCCACCAGCGCGCTCGATGCGCAGAGCGAGCGCGACATCCAGCAGGCGCTGGAGCGCCTGATGCAGGGCCGCACCACCCTGGTGATCGCCCACCGCCTGGCCACCATCCGCCGCGCTGACCGCATCGTGGTACTCGACGGCGGACGCATCGTGGCCGAAGGCACGCACGAGGCGCTGATCGCGCAGGGCGGCCTCTATGCCGAGCTGGCGCGGCTGCAGTTCAGCCAGTAGCCCGCCCTGCGGAATCCCGGTTTGCCTCCGGCGGTCCGCGCGTGCCGCGGACCGCCGGTGCGGTGTCCTACGCCTTCTTGACCGCGAAGGCATGCCCGAGCAGGTTCGCGTCGAAGCCCTCGGCGGCACCTTCGCCGCTGGCATAGCGGTAAAGCGCCGCCGAGTAGATGCCCGAAAGCGCCGCCTGCATCAGGCCCACCAGGAGCAGCACGACGAGGAACAGCGCAACCACGAGACCGATCAGGACGCCGCTGCCACTCATCGCCGCGCCGACGATGGCCGCAGCCCCCACCAGCACCACGCCGAACACGATGAAGCCGAACACCAGCCCGACGCCGCCCTGCCCGATCAGGTTTTCGCCCCAGGTCTTCCTGAGCAGCAGCGCGCTTTCCTTCACCGCGTCGATCGGGCCGATATCACGCGACACCAGCACCGGCACCACAAGGAAACTCACCACCGTCCAGGCCACGCCGACCAGGCCACCGATCGCGCTTCCGATCCATCCCGCGCGCTTCTGGACCATCCGCAGGACCATGCCCACGGTTGCCGCAACGGCGGCGTAGCCCAGGATGGGGATCACCCTGGAAGCGGCGATGCGCAAGCCGTCGCGCATCGTCGGATCACCGCCATCCAGCCGGATCATCGCTGCGCCCACGAGCGCCGAGTTGAAGAAGAAGATCACGAAGTACTGCACGAGATAGAACAGGAATGCCGCCGCGTACACCGCCAGCGACAGCACACCGCCGGAACCATCACGCAGGCCGTCCAGCGCCCCGAGGCCGAACATGGGAAGCACGAAGGCCGCCGCCACGATCAGGGTGCATATCCCGGAAAGCAGGGGAAAGACCATCAGCTCCTTGTCCTTGGCCAGAACACCTGCGCTGGCCTTGATCAGGCTCCAGCTGCGCGAGAATCGTCCGAACATGGATGTCTCCGGAAATTGGGCAATGCAGGACGTCGACGCATTCGCGCAGCGGTCGTGACATGGTACGCCGGACGCGTCCCGCCCAGGCACGGACCCGCCCCGTTTGGCATGGTCATCGCGCTGAACCATCCAGGGTGCCGCAACGCTCAGGGGCGGCGATGCACCACGCCGTCCTTCATCACGAAGGACACGTCCATCACCACGCCGATGTCCGCCAGCGGGTCGCCCGGCACGGCCACGATGTCGGCGCGCTTGCCGGCCTCGATCACGCCCTGGTCTTCCACGCCCAGCACCTCGGCCGCGTACAGCGTGGCGGCCTGCAAGGCGTAGGCGGCGGGGATGCCGGCTTCGACCATGTAGACGAACTCGCGCGCGTTGTCGCCGTGCGGGCCCACGCCCATGTCGGTACCGAAGGCGATCCTGACGCCGGCGCGGTACGCGCGCCCGGCGGTTTCCTGGATCAGCGCGCCGATGCGCTCGGCCTTGGGGCGCACGATGGCCGGGAAATAGCCGTCGATCTTCGCCTTGTCGGCGACGAAACGGCCGGCGTATATCGTTGGCACGTACCAGGTGCCGCGCTCCTTCATCGCCTTGATCACCCGATCGCTCATGTAGGTGCCATGCTCGATACTGGTCACCCCGCCCACGACGGCGCGGTACATGCCCTCCTCGCCGTGCGCGTGGGCGGCAACGCGGTAGCCGTAGTCGCTGGCCGTATCGACGATCGTCCTGACCTCGTCGACGGTGAACTGCGGCGCATCGCCCGACTTCGCGTAGCTCAGCACGCCGCCTGTCGCGGTGATCTTGATGACGTCGCTGCCGTCCTTGTAGCGTTGGCGCACGGCCTGGCGCGCATCGTCGGGTGAATTGACCACGCCCTCGGTCGGCCCGGGCGGGCCGATCAGGTGCGCGAGGCGATCGTTGATGCCGTTGGTCGGATCGGCGTGTCCGCCGGTGGTGGCGATGGATTTTCCGGCGGCAAAGATGCGCGGCCCCTTCACCAGGCCCTGATTGATGGCGTCACGCAGGTGCGGTGCCACCTCGCCGCCGAGATCTCGCACGCTGGTGAAGCCCGCCATCAGGGTCTTTTCGGCATAGCCGACCGAACGGAAGGCGTAGTCCACCGGATCCAGGCGGAAGCCTTCCGAATAGCTCTGCGGACTCGACTGGCTGCCCAGGTGCACGTGCAGGTCGGTCCAGCCCGGGGTGCAGGTATGCGCGGAAAGATCGATGACCTCGGCCTCGGGCACGACGGCGCGCCCGTCACGCACCTCGGCGATCCTGCCCCCGCGCACGACCACGGTGTGCGCGTCGAGGAGCTTGCCCGCACGCGCATCGAACAGCGCGCCGCAGCGCAGGGCCAGGGTGTCGGGCGCGGCCTGCGCCGGCAGTGCGGCCAGGCCGGCGAGGATGGCAAGGATGAGGCGATGACGGGTCATGCGACGGTCCTCAAGCGAAGTCGGCAGGGAAAATCAGCGCGCGGGAACGGAGTAGGCCCGCGGCAGTACGCCGCGTTCGGAGTTCGGTTCCGGACGCAGGTAGCGATCGCGCAGATCGCTCTGTCGCGAGCGCATCGGAATCGTACGCCCCGCCATCCAGACCTGGCGCGCGGTGTGCGCGACGTCGAGCGGATCGCCCGTCCACAACACCAGGTCGGCGCTGCGGCCGATCGCAATGCTGCCGATGCGGTCGGCCACGCCGAACGTTTCAGCCGGCACGCGGGTCAGTCCGGCCAGCGCGTCCTCCCAGGGCAGGCCGTGCGCCACCGCGTTGCCGGCGAGCTGACGGTTCTTGCGCGCGTTGTGCGAAGCGTCGCCGGACGGATTGAAGCCCACCGCCACGCCCGCGGCGCGCAGGCGCGCGGCGTTTTCCAGCGCGGCGTGGATCTGGTCGAAGTCGCTCGGCAGGCCGACCAGCGAATCCAGGAACACCGGCACCCCGGCCGAGGCCAGTTGCGGCGCGAGCTTCCAGGCCTCGGCACCGCCGCTGAGGGCGATGGAGAGGCGGTGCTTTCCGGCCCAGCGCAGCAGCTGGCGGATATCGGCGGCGCGATTGACGTCGAACACGATCCGTCCGCCGCCGTCGATGTAGCGCTTCAACGCGTCGCGGCCGGCCGGAGTGAGATGGGCCATTTCCGCCGGCATGCCGCCGCGCAGCTCGGACACCAGCTGGTCGAGCAGCATCCACTGCCCGGCACGCGAAACGCCGGCCAGCTCCGAGGCGCTCCCGCCGAGCGAGGCGAAGAGCACCTTCGGGCCGATCGGATCGGGATCGCCATCGAGCCGTACCACCGCACCCTGCCCACCGATGATCGAACCGCCCGGCGTGGCGTTGGCGGTGAGCAGGGTGAAGCCGATGCCTTCCACCCGCGCCACCGGCACCAGGATGGAATCGGGGTTGTAGGCCAGCGACACGTCGAACTCGGGGCGCACCACGACGTCCTTGGCGGTGGCGCCCAGGGCCAGCGCGGCGTCGCGGGTGAAGGCTTCGCTGGACACCTCCTCCAGCCCGATGCCGGTGATGCCGCCGAACAGGGTCGGGGTGAGCGGGAGGCCGCCGGCGTCGACGACCTCGACGCCTTGCGCCGCAAGGTTCGCGCCGATCGCCGCGATCTTGCCGTCACGGACCAGCACGTCGCTGTTGACCAGCGTGCCCTGCGCGGTGGCGGTATGCACGGTGGCGCCGCGGATCAGGACATCCTGCGCCGCCGCGGGCGCGGACAAGGCCGGCAGCAGCGCCAGCGCGAAAACCATCGAGCGCAGGCTCATGGCGTACCTCCCTGCGAAACGGACTGGCCCAGGCGGAAATCGGACACCGGCTGACGCGCCGGATCGCGGCGGTCGTACATCAGCGCACCGTCGATCCAGACACGCTCGGCCAGCGCGTAGGAGCTGAAGGGGTTGCCGTTCCAGAGCACCACATCGGCCATCTTGCCGGCTTCCAGGGTGCCGGTCCGATCCAGCACGCCCATCGAACGGGCGGGATTCTGCGTCAGCCAGCGGATCGCACGCTCGGGTGCGACCTCGATACCCGCGCGGCGCCCGGCGGCCATCGCCTTGGCGGCCTCCTGGTTGAGCCGCTGGATGCCTTCGGCCGAATCGGAATGCACGATGGCGCAGCCTTCGGCCGGGCGGTCGACCATCACCAGGTTCTCCTGGATGCCGTCGAAAGCCTCCATCTTGAAGCCCCACCAGTCGGCCCAGAGCGATGCGCACACGCCCTCGGCGGCCAGCCGATCGGCCAGTTTGTAGGCTTCCACGCCGTGGTGGATCGAGGCGATCCTGAAATTGAACTCGCGGGCAAGATCCAGCATCACGGCGATTTCGTCGGCGCGGTAGCAGTGGATGTGCACCAGGATCTCGCCGTCGAGCGCGCCCGCCAGGGTGTCGAGCTTGAGATCGCGCCTGCCGGGCTCGGCGCCAGCGCGGCGCCTGGCGTATTCCTGCGCGTCGATGAAGGCCGCGCGGTACCCGGCGACGTTGCCCATTCGCGTCATCGGCCCGCCCTTCTGGCCGTAGACGCGCTTGGGATTTTCGCCGCAGGCCATCTTGAGCCCGTAGGGCGCATCGGGAAACTTCATGCCCTGCACGTCCACGCTGGGCACATTCTTGAGCGTCACCCCGCGTCCGCCCACCAGGTTGGCCGAGCCGGGCAGCAGCTGCAGCGTGGTGACTCCGCCCGCCAGCGCCGCAGCGAAACCCGGATCCTGCGGCCAGACCGAGTGTTCCGCCCAGACCTGCGCCGTCACCGGACTGACCATTTCGTTGCCGTCCGAATGCGACTGCGTGCCGGGGCTGGGATACACCCCGAGGTGCGAATGGTTGTCGATGAGACCGGGCGTCACCCACTTGCCGGCGCCATCCACCCGCAGCGCGTCGTCGGGCGCACCGAGACCGTGCCCGACCGCGGCGATCCTGCCGTCCTGCAGCAGCACGTCGGCGCCGTCCAGACGCTCGCCGTTGCCGATCAGCACGGTGGCGCCCGAGATCAGCACCGGGGCCGAGGCCAGCGGGCGGTAGGTGCTCGAATAGACCTCGCCGGTCCAGGATGGCGGGGTGGGCTCCGGCGGCGCGGGCTTCTTGCGGGCCACTGCGGCCGAAGAGGCGCCCAGCGCCAGCGCGATGGCGCAAAGCGCAACGAAAGGGGATCGGGACATGGCGGTCAGGCGAATGATTCGGGAACCCGACCATAACCTGAACAAAGCGCCCGGCCTACGGGCCGAAAGTCACGAGGCGCCGCGATGCCGCGCCCTACAGCGCGCTGTCGATCGGCAGCGCCTCGGTGGCGCGCACGCGCAGGCGGTCACGCTGATCCTTGCAGGCGAACGCCAGCGCCACCAGGGTCACCAGCGCGATGGCGGAAAACCCCGCGATGGTCGCCACCGCCCACGAGCCGACCTCGCGGATCGAGAACACGATGGCGGTAATGACGGCGATTCCCACCGACGTGCCGATGCGCTGCCCGGTCTGCATAATGGCGCCGGAACTGCCGGCGTAGGCCAGCGGCACGTCGGCCAGGGTCAGGGTTTGATTGGGGCTGATGATCGACCCCTGCGCCAGCCCCACGAACGACAGGCTGAGGATCAGCCACCATACGCTGATGTGCCTGGCCTCGTGCAGCGCGATCACGACGCAGCACAGCGTCAGGCCGACCAGTGCCAGGATCAGGCCGCCGATCACCACGCGACGCCCGAGCGTGCCCACGCGCCTGCCCGCCCAGTGCGCGGCATAGGCCGAAAGCAGCGAGGCCGGAATGCCGAACAGGCCCGACTCGAACGCGCTGCGCCCGTCGCCGTTCTGCACGTAGAGCGCCAGCAGCACCCAGATGCTGGTCATGCCGAGGAAGTACAGGGTCATGATGATCGTGCCGTTGGCGAAGCTCGCGGTGGAAAAGATGCCCAGATCCACCATCGGACTGTGCCCGCGGCGCGCCCAGCGCCTTTCCCAGGCCACCCATGTCGCAACCAGCAGTGCACAGACCGGGATCAGCAGCCAGACCCACAGCGACTCGCGCGCCTTGACGAAGGGATACAGCGCCGCCAGCACCGCCAGCCCGAGCAGCAGCGCGCCGACCGGATCGAGCGAGCGCCAGCCGCCGCGCGTACCCGGCGCGGCGCAGCGGAACAGCGGACGCGGGAACCAGCGCAGCCCCATCGCCAGGGTCAGCAGCCCGATCGGCAGGTTGATCAGAAAGGTCAGCCGCCAGCCCATGTCGACGCCGGCCACCTTGATGAGGAACCCCGCCAGCACCGGCCCGATCGCCACCGACACGCCCACGGCCGTGCCGAGCCGGCCAAAGGCGCGACCGCGCTCGTCGCCGTGGAAGTACTGCTGGATCATGCCCAGCGCCTGCGGACTGAGCAGCCCCGACCCCACGCCCTGCATCAGGCGCGCGGCGACGAGCCAGTCGGCCGAAGGTGCCAGCCCCGCGGCCGCCGAGGACAGGGTGAACACCACCACGCCGATCAGGAAGATGCCGCCACGTCCCACGATGTCGCCGGCGCGGCCGGCCGACACCAGCACCACGCCGAAGGTCAGTGCATAGCCCGACAGCACCCACTGAATGTCCGGGAGCGAGGCGTCCAGCGCGATCTGGATCGAAGGCAGCGCCACGTTGACGATGCTTACCCCAATCAGCGACATGAAGATCGCGATCAGCAGGACGGTGAGGATCCTCCAGCGCACCGGATCGTCGGAAGCCACCACGAAGCCGGAGTGCTCCGCGACGGCTGGGATGGGCTGGCTCATGCTGCGTGACGGTCGGAACCCGGGAAAGCCGAGCATTGTAGTGCCGCCGGCGCGACGCTCCCCCGCACCCCGTTCACATTCGCCGCCGGCCGCTCACTGCGCGCGCAGGTCGAAACCGTCCGCGTCGCGGAACGCCGGGAAGCGCTCGCGGTGCGCACGCAGGTGCCCGGCGGACAGCACGACGGTGACCACCTGCGGCTGCTCGCCCAACTCCACCAGCGGCTGGCCGAGCGCGTCGAGCGCAACGCTGTCGCCCGCATAGTGGAAACCGTTGCCGTCGGTGCCGACGCGGTTCACGCCGACCACGCAGGCCAGGTTCTCGATGGCGCGGGCGCGCAGCAGGGTGCGCCAGGCGTAGCGCCGCGGGCTGGGCCAGTTGGCGACGTAGAGCGCCAGGTCGTACTCGCAGCCGCCGCCCTCGGGCACGCGGCTGCGGCTCCACACCGGGAACCGCAGGTCGTAGCAGACCAGCGGCAGCACGCGCCAGCCGCGGCAGCTTGCGATGAGGCGGCGTTCGCCCTGACCGTAGCGCAGGTGCTCATCGGCCATGCGGAACAAGTGGCGCTTGTCGTACCACAGCAGGCCACCGCCCGGTTCGGCCCAGAGCAGCCGGTTCCAGATGCGCCCGGCCTCGGCGATCACCATCGAACCTGCCACCACCGCGCCAACCTCGTCGGCCAGCGCGCGCAGCCAGGCCACGCCGACGCCGTGCATGTCCTCGGCCTCGGCGATCGCTTCGTTGCCGAAGCCGCTGGTGAAGGTTTCCGGCAGCACGATCAGGTCGGTCGTGCCGGCCAGCGGACGAATCAGTCCGCCGTAGAGCGCGCGGTTGGCGGCGGCATTGCGCCAGACCGTGTCGGCCTGGACCAGCGATACGCGCAGGTCGGATTCGGGGGCTGGCTGCATGGTGGCTCTCACAGGGCGCGCAGGCGCTCGGCGGCAGCGCGCTGGGTGGCATCGGACTTGGCGATGCAGAAGCGGATCAGGCGCTGCTCGGACGGCGGCTCGGCGCAGAACGGCGACAGCGGAATCGCGGCAACGCCCTTCTCCACTGCCAGCCAGCGGCAGAAGGCCAGATCATCCAGCTCGCTGAGCTCGGAATAATCGGCCAGCTGGAAATACGTCCCGGCCACCGGCAGCAGCCGGAACGGCGCGTCGGCCAGCAGCGCCCGGAAGCGCTCGCGCTTCTCCTGATAGAAGGCGGGAAGCTCCAGGGCGTGCTCGGGATGCTCGCGCATCATCCGCGCCAGCGCGTGCTGGGCCGGATTGAAGCTGCAGAAGGTGACGTACTGATGCACCTTGCGGAACTCGGCCGAGAGCGCAGGCGGCGCGATGCAGTAACCCAGCTTCCAGCCGGTGCAGTGATAGGTCTTGCCGAACGAGGACACCACGAAGCTGCGCGCGGCCAGATCGGGGCGGCGCAGCACGCTCTGGTGGACGGCGCCGTCGAACACGATGTGCTCGTACACTTCGTCGGACAGCAACAGTACGCCGGTGTCGTGCAGCAGCGACTCCAGCACGTCGAGATCGGCGGCGGAGAACACGGATCCGGTCGGATTGTTGGGCGAATTGACGATCAGCATCCGGGTGCGCGGAGTGATGGACTCGCGCACGCGCGGCCAATCGACGCGGAAGTCCGGCGCGGCCAGCGGCACGTGCACCGCGCGCGCGCCGGCCAGCTCGATCGCCGGTTCGTAGCTGTCGTAGCACGGATCGAGCACGATGACCTCGTCCCCGGCGCGCACCGCGGCGTGGATGGCGCAGAAGATCGCCTCGGTGGCGCCGCTGGTCACCGTGACGTCGCTGCCCGGATCCACGCGCGCGCCGTACAGGGCGGCGGCCTTCTCCGCGATCGCCTCGCGCAGCGCCGGCACGCCGGTCATCGGGGCGTACTGGTTGTGGCCGTCGCGCATGGCGCGTGCGAGCGAATCCAGCAGGAACGGCGGCACCTCGAAATCCGGGAAACCCTGCCCCAGGTTGACCGCCGAATGCTCGGCCGCCAGCTGCGACATCGTGGTGAAGATCGTGGTGCCGACGCGCGGCAGCTTGGTTGGAAATACAGGATTCATTGGCACGCCACCGGCGAAGTCAGCATCGTCACGTCTTCCCAGCTCTTCCAGTGCCCGCCCATGGGCGCGGGGAATTTCACATCAGCACCGATCCGGCCGTGCGTCGCATCCACGAAGCGACGCCGGATCACGCCGACTCGGGTCGTGGTGGACGGGCCCATCGAGCAGAGCGGGCAGCTTCCCGTCATCACGCTGGCCGGCAGCTCGCGCAGCTCGCCAACCGGCGCCGAGGCCTCGCGGTGCGCGCGCGCCCAGCGCGGGCGGCCCTGCGCATCGTAGAGATAGGCCAGATACGTCTCCAGGCCCGGATAGGTCAGGATCTCGAAGCCGAAGCCCGAACGCGCCTGGGTATACCAGTTGCCGTCGGGCCTGAGCGTACCTCCCGGCAGCGGCGCACAGCCCCCGTCCGAGGCTTCGATCAGCGTCAGCACCTGCGATCCGCTCTCGCCATCGAGGTTGAAGCTCACCCACATCGTCCTGGCATCGACGAAGCTCAGCGTGGCATCGCCCACCACCACCGCGTGGGTCTGGCTGCCATCCCAGCTGTAGCGATACAGCGCATAGGTCGCGCTGCCCTGCTCCGGTCCCGGTGCGGCCAGGGTGCCGCCGAGCCAGGTCGGCGTGCCGTCCTGCGCGTAGGTGTACCAGGAGAGCGTCCAGATCGCGCCATCGGCAAACGGAGAGAAGAAGAAGCCCGAGCCATCCCGTGCCGGGTTGAACCAGTTGCCGTAGCCCGGCTGCGGGCGATCGGCGCCGAAGTCCAGGGTGACCGACAGATCGAAATTCGCCGTGCCCTGCCCGACGTTCACCGGCGTCACGTACCAGCGCCCCGGCACCAGGCCGCTGCCACCCACCTGCACCGCATCGTTGGCACCGGCCTGCGACGACGAGGCCGCCGCGGCGCTGCGCGGCGGCGCCGCCGCGATCGTGGGCGATGACGGTTCGGGATCGTGCGTGAGGTACAAGGTGACATCGCCGCTGCCCTGACTGGTGGCGCGCAGCCGGGTGGCGTTCGGCGGAACCTCCAGATACAGGCGATCCTGCGCGTGCCCGGCCAGCAACCGCATCGTGCGCTTCTCGCCGGGCACCAGCGCTGCGGCTGCCGGCGTGCCGCCGGAGGCGCGCGTCAGCTTCACCAGGACCTGCGCGACGCCATCCGGACGGGTGCCGCTCGCGCCGATGAGAAGATGACCCCAGCGCGACTCGCCCGGCGCCAGCGTCGGATCGTTCCACGCCAGCCGCACCTTGAATGCTTCGCCGTCCGCGGTTGCACCCGGGCCGGTGGCCACCAGCGGTTGCCGCGTCGGTGCCTGCCGCGACGCGACGACCGGCACCAGCGCCGCGTCGATCAGCACGCGATCGTGGCCTGCCGCGGAGGCGCTCCAGTTCTGCACCAGAATCCAGAAACGTTCGCCCTGCTCCACGTCGAGCACCAGGTCGCAGCGCTCGGTGGCCGCGGGCGAGGACGATTTGCACAGCTGCGTGGCCTCGCTCGGCAAGGCCGAGGCGCTCGCTGCCTGCCCGACGTAGAGATCGATGTCGCCGGCCGTGCCGGAAGACGCTTCCACGCGCAGGCGCATGCGGCCGCTGCGGTCGGCGGTGAGGCGGAAAATGCTGACGCCCTCGTTCGACGCGCCGAGGCCGTCGTAGACCTCGTCCCTGGTCGGATCCTGGGGAATCATTGCCGCAGCGGACAGCGGCTCGACCAGATCGCTGCCGGCGAAGCGCGCGCTCGGCAGCGCGACCAGGCCGGAGAAGGAGACATCGGCCCAGCCAGCTTCGGATTCGACCCGGCCACCGGCCTGGGGCAGCACGAGCTGTGCGGGCAGAATGCCGGCGGAAGGACGGATCACCACGGGCAGCACGACATCGGGCGCCCCCCCCCCGACGCGCGACAGCGTCACGCTGCCGCTCAGCCAGCGCCCGTACTCGGCCTCGGCCGTCGGTGCGAAACGGAAGCGGAGGCCCTGCGAGCCGCCGCCGGCGACGGTGAAGCGCGCCGGTGTGATCGTCATCTCACCGCCGTGCACCTGCGCCGACGCCTGCCACTCGCCGCCGCCGGCCAGATCCCTGACGGTGCGGGAAAATTCGCAGATCCGCAGGCAGTTGCCGTCCACCAGGGCGCCCTGGTTGAGGGCACGCGGCGACCCGCTGGCGCTGCGGAATTCCGCGCCGCCGACCGGGAAGTACAGGCCCGCGTTCAGCGCGCGAGAGAGGTCGATCGTGCCCGCGCCCGCATCGAGCGCACCGGCCGCCGTGACGTCATCGGGCAGGCGCACGCTGGCGCGCGCGGTCGTCTGCAGCGCGCTTTCGACTTCCGCCGGCCCCCACGTCGGATGCGCGCCGCGCAGCAGCGCGACCGCGCCGCTGACATGCGGCGCGGCCATCGAGGTGCCGCTCAGGTACGCGACCGAAGTGGCGGAGTCCTTGTAGGCCGCAAGGATGTTGGTGCCGGGCGCGGCCAGGTTGGGCTTGAGCCAGTTGCCATCCACCGGACCGCGCCCGCTGCTCGCCGCCAGCACGTCGCCGAACGCCGCCACCCGCTCCACCGCCGAGGGTCCGATCGTGGCCAGATGGCCGCTGCCGCTGGCCAGCCACTGCTTGAGCGCCGCACCGGCCGCGTAAGGCAGATGGGTGGCGGGCAGCTCGTGGGCATCGGCCATGACGCTGGCACCGTCGGGCGCGGCGTTCACCAGGATCATCCCGCCGCCCCCGGCATTCTTCACGTTGAGGCCTTTCACCAGGCGCGCATAGATACCGCGATCGCACACCACGATCTGCCCGGAAAACGGCCTGCCGCTCCAGGGCGAGGTGCTGGTGTCCGGCGGCAGCGCGTCCACGTTCGGGCCGCTGGCGCACAGCGCCGAACCGGCGTTTCCGGCGTAGAGGATCGACGCAGGCCCGTATCCCGCCCGGGTCAGGCTGGCGCCGGCGAGCGTTCCTCCGGAAGGCGGTGGCGTCGCGCCGCCGCTGAGCGTCACCCGCGCCACGTTGGCGCGGTCGTGGCTGACGTTGGCCACGCCGATGACCCAGGGCGCGTTGGCGGGCGAACTCAGGCTGCCGGCTCCGGGCCCGTCGTTCCCCGCCGAGACCACGACCACCACACCCGCCTCGCGCGCAGCGAGCATGGCCCGCATGTCCGAACCGCTGGCCCACGGATCGCGCGCATCGCCGCCGATCGAATAGTTGATGACATCGACCCGATCCTCGACCGCCTTGTTGATCGCCGCGATCGTCCAGCTGCCGCGGCACTTGGCTTCGGCCTCGCAGGCCTTGTAACTGATGAGGTTCGCGCGCGGCGCCACGCCCGAGAGGCGATAGACATCCGCGCCGGACTGCACGGTCAGTGGATTCCCCGCTGCGGTGGAGGCCACGTGGGTGCCGTGCCCATCCAGGTCGACGCCGTCGTTGGCTTCCTTGTCGCCTTCGCCGGTGGTCAGGTCGTGGATGCCGATCAGCTTGGCGTTGCATCCGGCCGAAGGCAGGCTGGCGCACAGGCCCAGATGGCGTCCGCGCGGGTTCCGGATCTGGTAGCCGCCGCTGTTGGCGTCGAACGAGCGATGGCCCGGGGTGATGCCCGTGTCGATGATGCCGATCACGCGATTTTCACCGCGATTGCCACCGCTGCCCGCGGGCGCATTCCAGAGGGCATCGGCGTGGATCCAGGCCGGCCCCGCGTCGGTCACGGGGCGCCGCACGAACTCCGGCTCGACGAAGGCCACGCCGCGAAGCTCCCGCACCGCGTCCGCCTCGGCCGGCGTCAGCCGCAGCGCCACGCCGTTGTTGACCACGTCGTAGACGAAGAGCGGCTCGAGCGGCCGGCCGAGGCGCACCGCGATGTCGCCCAGGCGCTCGCCGCGCAAATCCGCCAGCGCGGCGCGGTAGGCACGCGAAGCGGGCGCGTCCACGTCCAGGCGCGCCGCGCCGGTCGCCGCCGGGCTGGTGGGTTCGAGCCCGCGCAGCTTGGGCCGTGCGGCGTCATCGGCACCGCGGAACGTGGCCAGCGGCGGCTCCTCGAACCCGACCAGCCACACCGCAGCGTCCGCAGCCTTGCCACGCGCGCCATCGGTGTCGGCGGCCCGCGCGCCGGCGGCGTGAAATCCCGCGGCGATCATCAGCAACAGAAGTGTCTTGCGCATCTCGTTCCTCCCGATCGGCGTGCAGGGCGCCACCGGCGCTCCGGATCCGATCCATCCTGCCACAGCAGCCCACGGATGCCACGCCCGCCGAGGTGGCCTGCGGTTCGGTGCCTGCGGCGCGCCGGAGCTGCTGGAACGCGGAGAACTCCCGGCGCCGCATGGCCGGCATCAGGGCGCAGCCCTCGCCCACGCCGTCCCAGCCCTCTGGCACGAAAAACCGGGTGACCCGACCAGGCATCCCCGCTAGCATCTGCACCCGATGAACTCCCCTTCCCCCGCCGTCCCCGCCGCGGCGCTGCTGCGCGCCGAGGAACTGGGCTTCGACCGCAACGATGAAGCGATCTTCGGACCGCTGGATTTCCACGTCGAAGCCGGTGAGGCGGTGCTGGTGCACGGCACCAACGGCTCGGGCAAGACCACCCTGCTGCGGGTGCTGGCGGGACTGCTGCCGGCCACGCGCGGGCGCATCCTGATCGAGGGCGAACCCGCCACGCCCGAGCGCATCGCCGGCACCTGCGCCCTGCTCGGCCATCTGCTCGGCCACAAGGGCGAGCTGACCGCGGTCGAAAACCTGGAGTTTGCCTGCGGCCTGTTCGGCCGGCGCGCCGGTTCGGACATCGATGCGGCGCTGGGCACGGTCGGGCTGGCCGGTTTCGAGGACGCGCCGGCGCGGCAGTTTTCCGCCGGCCAGCGCAAGCGGCTGGCGCTGGCGCGGCTGCTGCTGGTGCCGGCGCCGCTGTGGCTGCTGGACGAGCCCTACGCCAACCTGGATCTGCAGGGAATCGAGCTGGTCAACCGTCTGATCGGCCTGCACCTGGCGCGCGGCGGCGCGGCGCTGGTGACCAGCCACGGCGCCTACGCCACCGGCGCGGTGCGCACCCGCACCCTGGAACTGGAGGCTGCCCGTGTCTGAGCCGTCCGCCCTCGCAGCCCTTCGCGCGCTGCTGCGGCGCGACTTCCGGCTGCTGTGGCGGCGGCGCGGCGACGCGATCAACCCGGTGCTGTTCGCGCTGCTGGTGATCTCGCTGTTTCCTTTCGCGCTGGGGCCGGAGCCCACGACGCTGGCACGGATCGCGCCTGGGGTGATCTGGGTGGCGCTACTGCTGGCCGGCCTGTTGTCGCTCGATACCCTGTTTCGCGCCGATCTGGACGACGGCAGCCTGGAGCAGCTCATGCTGGCACCGCATCCGCTGTCGGTGCTGGTGGGCGGCAAGATCCTGGTGCATTGGGCCAGCACCGCGCTGCCGCTGATCGTGGCCACGCCGCTGTTCGCCACCCTGCTCTACCTGCCCGAGGGCACGCTCGGGCCGCTGATGCTCTCGCTGCTGCTGGGCACGCCCCTGCTGAGCCTGATCGGCGCGGTGATCGTGGCGCTCACGGTGGGCATGCGCCGCTCTGGTATGCTTTTGGCCCTTTTGGCCCTGCCGCTTTACGTGCCCGTGCTGATCTTCGGTGCCGGCAGCGTGATGGCGGCAGCACACGGTCTGCCCTACGACGGCGCGCTGCTGCTGTTGGGGGCGGGTCTGGTGATGACACTGGTACTGGCCCCGCTGGCCGCTGCGGCGGCGCTGAGAATTGCCCTCCAATGAATCGCTTCATGCGCTGGGTGCACTATCTGGGTGCACCGCCCAACTTCCATGCCTTCGCCTCCCGCTGGGTGCCCTGGTTCTATCTCGCGGCACTGCCACTGATGGCCTGGGGCATCTGGCAGGCGCTGTTCGTGGTGCCGGCCGACTACCAGCAGGGCGACAGCTACCGCATCCTCTTCATCCACGTGCCAAGCGCCTGGATGAGTCTGTTCATCTACGGCGTGATGGCGGTGAACGGCTTCATCGCCCTGGTCTGGCGCATCAAGCTGTCCGAAGTGCTGGCGATGAGCTGTGCGCCGATCGGTGCCGCCTTCACCTTCGTCACGCTCGCCACCGGCGCGATCTGGGGCAAGCCGATGTGGGGCACCTGGTGGACCTGGGACGCGCGCCTGACCTCGGAACTGGTGCTGCTGTTCCTGTACCTGGGCGTGATGGGCCTCTATGCCGCGATCGAGGACCGCCGCGCGGCAGCGCGTGCCGCCTGCTTCCTCGCCCTGATCGGTCTGGTCAACGTCCCGATCGTGCACTTCTCGGTAGAATGGTGGAACTCGCTGCACCAGGGCGCGACGATCCGCCTGTTCGGCAAATCCACGATCGATCCAAGCATGCTGCCGCCCTTGATCGCGCTTACTTTCGGCACCAAATTCTGGTTCGGCGGATCGCTGCTGGCCCGCGCCCGGGCGACGATGTACGAACTGGAATCGGGCAAGGACTGGGTGCGACGCGACACGGAGGTGCGCGGATGAACTTCATGCTCGATCAATACGCACCCTACGTCTGGAGCAGCTACGCGCTCTTCGTCGCGATGCTGGCGTGGGACTACTTGATTCCGCGCCTGCGCCTGCGCCGCGCGCGCCGCACCGTCGCCGCACGCCTCAGGCGCGAAGCGGCCCGCAACACCGGAGGCACACCATGACCCCCATCCGCAAGCGCCGCCTCTACCT
This sequence comes from uncultured Chiayiivirga sp., assembly GCA_934525595.1. Classification (GTDB taxonomy): domain Bacteria; phylum Pseudomonadota; class Gammaproteobacteria; order Xanthomonadales; family Xanthomonadaceae; genus Denitratimonas. Next base: position 103,539 of record CAKSZJ010000002.1, read on the forward strand.
GGCGATCGCCGTTCTGGCGGCCGGCCTGATCGCCGGCGTGCTGGTGGTCAAGGCGCTCAGCAGCAATCTCGCCTATCTCTACACCCCGGCCGAGGTGCTGGGCGGCGACGCCGGCGAGCGCGCCGTGTTCCGCCTCGGCGGCATGGTCAAGGCCGGCTCGATCGAGCGCATACCCGACTCGCTGGAAAGCCGCTTCACCGTGAGCGACGGCGACGCCGAGCTGGTGGTGTCCTACACCGGCATCCTGCCGGACCTGTTCCGCGACAACCAGTCGGTGATCGCCACCGGCAGCATGCAGGACGGCCGCTTCGTCGCCACCGAGGTGCTGGCCAAGCACGACGAGACCTACATGCCGCGCGAGCTGGCGGAAAAAATGGAGGCCGCCCACACCAAGCACAACGTGCCGGACGCAGCGCAGGCCTCCGATGCTCCCTGAACTGGGCAACTTCGCGCTGATCATCGCGCTGTGCCTGGCACTGGCACTGGCGATCCTGCCTCTGGCCGGGGTCTGGCGCGGCCGCGCGGCGCTGATCGCCACGGCGCGGCCGGCTGCGGCGGGGCAGTTCGTGTTCGTGGCGCTGTCCTTCGTCATCCTGTCCATCGCCTTCGTGCAAGGCGACTTCTCCGTGCAGTACGTCGCGCAGAATTCCAATTCGCTGCTCCCGGTGCTTTACCGCATCTCGGCGGTATGGGGCGCGCACGAGGGCTCGCTGCTGCTGTGGGTGCTGATCCTGTCGGGCTGGACGCTCGCTGTGGCGGTGTTCTCGCGCAACCTTCCCGACGAGGTGGTGGCGCGGGTGCTGGGCGTGCTGGGATGGGTCAGCGTCGGTTTCCTGGCCTTCGTGCTGTTCACCTCCAACCCCTTCGACCGCCTGCTGCCGGCAGCCGCGGAAGGCCGTGACCTCAACCCGATGCTGCAGGACATCGGCCTCATCCTGCACCCGCCGATGCTCTATTTCGGCTACGTCGGCTTTTCGGTCGCCTTCGCCTTCGCGGTCGCCTCCCTGCTGGGACGCGAGCTGGATCCGCGCTGGGTGCGCTGGGCGCGCCCCTGGACCAACGTCGCCTGGGCCTTCATGACGGTCGGCATCGCGCTGGGCTCCTGGTGGGCCTATTACGAGCTGGGCTGGGGCGGCTGGTGGTTCTGGGATCCGGTCGAGAACGCCAGCTTCATGCCCTGGCTGGTAGGCACCGCACTGATCCATTCGCAGGCGGTCACCGAAAAACGCGGCGGTTTCCGCGGCTGGACCATCCTGCTGGCCATCGCGGCGTTCTCGCTGTCGCTCCTGGGCACCTTCATCGTGCGCTCGGGCGTGCTCACCTCGGTGCACGCCTTCGCTTCCGATCCGGGGCGCGGCGTTTTCATCCTCATCTTCCTCATCGTGGTCACCGGTGGCTCGCTGCTGCTCTACGCGCTGCGCGCGCCGACGCAGGAGGCAGGCAAGCCGTTCGCCGCGCTGTCGCGCGAAACCCTGCTGCTCATCAACAACCTGCTGCTGTCGGCGGCCGCCGCCATGGTGCTGGTGGGTACGCTTTCGCCGCTGCTGTTCGAGGCGCTGAACCTGGGCAAGATTTCGGTCGGCCCGCCCTACTTCGCCGCGCAGTTCATCTGGCTGATGCTGCCGGTGGTGCTGCTCCTGCCCTTCGGGCCGTTCGCGCGCTGGGGCCGCGAGCAGTTTCCGCGTCTGCTTCCGACCCTGCGCATCAGCCTGGCCTGCGCGGTGATCGCCGCAGCCGTCGCCTGGCTGCTGGGCGACGGCTGGGATGCACTGGCCATCGCCGGCATCGCGGGCAGCGCATGGATCATCGGCGGGGTGGCGCTCTATGCCGTACAGCGCATCCGCCAGATGCCCGCCGGGCGACGCTTCCCGCCGGAAATGCTCGGAATGCTTCTGGCCCACGCCGGCGTTGCGGTATTCATCGCCGGCGCCCTGATCGTGGAAACCGTAGGCGTGGAAAAGGACGTGGCGGTAGCACCGGGACAGGTCACCCAGGTGCGCGGCTACGCATTCCGCTTCGACGGCGTGGCCCACCAGGTCGGGCCGAACTACGAGGCCGACCGCGGCACGATCACCGTAACCTCATCCAGCGGGCGGGAGATCGCGGTGCTGCACCCGGAAAAGCGCGCCTATGCCAGCGGCGGCCAGGTGATGACCGAGGCCGCGATCGCGCCCGGCCTGTTCCGCGACCTTTACGTCGCGCTGGGCGAACCGCTGGGCGCGGAGAACTGGGCGCTGCGCATCTACGTGAAGCCCTTCGTGCGCTGGATCTGGCTGGGCGCACTGATGATGATGCTGGGTGGGTTCATCGCCGCGGCCGACCGGCGCTTCCGCCGCGATCTCGCGCCTTCGCGCGATGCGCTCGACAACGATGCGGCCAGCACCGCGCCGCCCGCCGCCGGAGGCGCCTGAGGTGCTCCGGCGCTGGCTGCCGCTGCTGCTGTTCGCCTCGCTGGGCCTGCTGCTGTGGGCCGGAATCCGCCTGTCGCAGCAGCGCGATCCCAACGCCATCCCCTCGCCCTTCATCGACAGGCCGCTGCCCGCGTTCTCGCTGCCGATGCTGCACGATCCCTCGCGCACGGTGGATTCGGCCAGCCTCATCGGCACGCCCTTCCTGCTCAACGTCTGGGCCAGCTGGTGCCCGGAATGCCGGGTGGAGCATCCCGAGTTCGAGAAGCTGGCGCGCGCAGGAACGATCCGCGTGGTGGGCTACAACTACAAGGACGATCCGCGCGACGCGGCGCGCTGGCTGCAGCAGTTCGGCGATCCGTACGAGGTGATCGTGGCCGACGAATCGGGGCGCAGCGCGATCGACCTGGGCATCTATGCCGCGCCGGAGACGTTCTTCGTCGATGCCCGGGGCATCGTGCGCTTCAAGCACATCGGCGCGCTCACGCCCGAGATCATCGCGCGCGAGATCCTGCCCAGGCTGAAGGAGACGGCGCGATGAGCATTTCCCCAGCCGCTGCCCGCCGCATCGCCGCCGCTGTAAGACGCGTCCTTGCCCCGCTCATCGCCGCCCTCGGCGGGGGGAAATCGACACCGCCACGCCGCCGCAGACGCGCGGGCGGCGTGCTGCCGGGCCTCGCGCTCGGCCTTTTTGCATGCGCCGTTTTCGCGGTCGATCCGATGCCGTTCCGCGATGCGCAGGAAGAAGCGCGCTTTCGCGTCCTGGCCGCCGAGCTGCGCTGCGTGATGTGCCAGAACCAGTCGCTGGCCGACTCCAACGCGCCCATCGCGCGCGACCTGCGCAACGAGGTGCTCGAGCTCATGCAGCAGGGGCGCAGCGACGAGGAAATCAAAGCGTTCCTCACCGAGCGCTATACCGATTTCGTGCTCTACCGCCCGCCGCTGCGGGGCAGCACGTTGTGGCTGTGGATCGCGCCGCCGCTGCTTCTGCTCGGCGGCGCCGCGGTGCTTTTTGCCGTGGTGCGACGCCGTGCCACCGCCGCGGGCAGCGGGCCGGCGGCGCACCCCGAAGACGACGACACCGGAGACTGGTGATGACCGCGTTCTGGCTGCTGTGCGCGGTGATGATCCTCGCTGCGCTCGCGTTTCTCGTTCCTCCCCTGCTGCGCGGCGCGCGCGGCGTGGTGATCGCCCTGGCCCTGCTGATTCCGCTGGCGAGCGCCGCGCTGTATCTCCAGCTCGGCGACCTGCGCGTATTCGACCCGGCGGTACAGTCGGTCACCGCGGCCATGCAGCAGGCGCGACAGGAAGGCATGCCGCCGATGGAGCAGGCCATCGCCGGCCTGCGCGAGCGGCTGGAGCGCGAACCCGATGACCTGGAAGGCTGGCTGCTGCTGGGCCGCGCCTACAAGAGCATCGAACGCTTCCCCGACGCGCGGGACGCCTTCTCGCGCGCCATGGCGCTGGCCCCCGAATCCGGCGGCGTGATGGTCGAATACGCCGAGGCGCAGACGCTGGCCTCGGCCTCGCGCCGATTCGAAGGCGACGCCCTGCTGCTGCTCGACCGCGCCCTGATGCTGGAACCCGACAATCAGCGCGGGCTGTGGCTGCGCGGCATCGCGCACTACCAGGCGGGTGAGAACGACGCCGCCCTGACGGTCTGGGAGAACCTGCTCGCGATCATTCCCGCCGACAACCCGACCCGTGAAACCTTGCGCCAGCGCATTGAGGAACTGAAGGCGCAGGCCGGCTTCGCTGCGCCCGCACCGCCCGCGGCGGCGCAAACCGACGAGCCCGGTGGGCCTCGCCTCACCGTCCACGTATCGCTCTCGCCCGCCCTGGCCGGCCGCATGGCACCGGATGACACGCTGTTCGTGTATGCACGCGCGCCGGAGGGCTCGCGCGCACCGCTCGCGATCCAGCGACTGGCGGCACGCGACCTGCCGCTCACCCTCACGCTCGACGACAGCCACGCCATGGTGCCGCAGATGAACCTTTCCAGCGTGGCCCAGGTGGTAGTGGGCGCGCGGATCTCGCGCACCGGCAGCGCGCAGGCCCAGCCGGGCGATCTGGAAACCCTTTCGCCGCCGGTTGCCAGCACGCGAACGGAACCGCTCGAACTGGTCATCGACCGCATCCTGTGAGTCCGCCGTGGCCGAGTTCATCACGCCCGGAACCCGCTTCCTCGACCTGCCCTCGCCCTTCGCGATGAAACGCGGCGGCAGCCTCGTCGCTGCGCGCCTGGCCTACGAGACCTGGGGCACGCTGTCGCCGACGCGCGACAACGCCATCCTGATCCACACCGGCCTGTCGCCCAGCGCGCACGCGGCGTCCAATCCGGAGAATCCGGAGCCGGGCTGGTGGGAGGCCATGATCGGTCCCGGCAAAGCCATCGACACCCGCCGCTGGTTCGTGATCTGCGCCAACCCGCTGGGAAGCTGCAAGGGCTCCACCGGAGCTGCATCGCCTGACCCGGCCACCGGCGAACCCTACCGCCTCGCCTTTCCGGACCTTTCCGTGGAGGACATCGCGGCCGCCAGCGGCGCGCTGGTGCAGGCGCTGGGCATCGAACGGCTGACCGCCCTGATCGGCTGCTCGCTGGGCGGCATGTCCTCACTGGCCTACCTGCAGCAGTTTCCCGGCACGGTCGGCTCCTACATCAACATTTCCGGCGCGACCCGCGCGCTGCCCTTCTCCATCGCCATCCGCTCGCTGCAGCGCGAGGCGATCCGACTCGACCCGGCCTGGGACCAGGGCGGCTACGGCGGGGAAAACTATCCGGAATCGGGCATGCGCATGGCGCGCAAGCTGGGCGTGATCACCTACCGTTCGGCGCTGGAATGGGATGGCCGCTTCGGCCGGGTGCGGCTGGATCCGGACCGCCGCGAGGACGATCCCTTCGGGCTGGAATTCGAGGTCGAGTCCTACCTCGAAGGCCACGCGCGACGTTTCATCCGCCAGTACGACCCCAACTGCTACCTCTACCTGAGCCGCGCGATGGACTGGTTCGACCTGTCCGAATACGCCGGCGGCGACGTGCTGGCGGCGCTGGCCGGGCTGCGCGTGCCGCGTGCGCGCGTACTCGGCGTCACCACGGACATCCTGTTTCCGATCAGCCAGCAGGAAGAGATCGCCGAGGGGCTGCGCCAGGGCGGAAGCCGGGCCGAGTGCCTGGCCTTCCCTTCGCCGCAGGGCCACGACGCCTTCCTCGTGGACTTCGCGCGCTTCGCCCCGGCCGTGGCGGAGTTCCTCGAAGGGGCGTGAAAGGTTCCATCCCAGCCCCCTCGGGACCGCTCAGCCGCCCGGCTCCTCCAGCGATCGCGCGCCTGAGTCCGGCCCGATCGCCTCGCCGGACCCGCGGATCCGCGCGGCGCCGCGGGAAATCGCCAGGCGCAGGTCATCGAGCAGCGCGTAGATCGTCGGCAGGAACAGCAGCGTGACCACGGTGGAGAACGCCAGGCCGCCGGCGATAGCGCGTGCCATCGGGTAGTACGGCGGGCCGCCACCGGCGATCTGCGTGGTGGAGAGGCTGATCGGCACCATGCCCAGGATCGCGCAGCCCATGGTCATCAGGATCGGCCGCAGCCGGTCGCGGCACCCTTGCACCAGGGCTTCGGTGCGGGGCAATCCGCCGCGTCGCAGGGTGTTGATGTGCTCCACCATCACGATGCCGTTGTTCACCACCACGCCCATCAGCACCAGGATGCCGATCGAGGCCATGATGGTGAACGTGGTGCCGGTCAGCGCAAACAGCCAGAACACGCCCAGGATCGAGAACCCGATACCCGAAAGGATCGCGGCGGGGAACAGCAGGGACTCGAACACCGCCGCCATCACCACGTAGATCATCACCAGCGCGATCAGGGTGTTGAACAGCATCTGCTGCCCGGCCTCGTCGTTCTGCCGGAACGCGCCCTCGAAGGTGTAGCCGTAGCCGGCGGGCAGCGTGGTGGCGGACATCACCGCTTCCATCGCGCGGCGCGCGTCGGGTGCCGTGGCACCGGGCGCAAGGTCGGCCTTGAGCTCCAGCATGGTCTGCCGGTCCACGCGCGTGACCTGGGTGGCGGACGGGCGCAGGTCTGCATCGATCAGCGACATCAGCGGAATCTGCTCTCCGGCCGACGAGCGCAGCATGAAGCCGCTCAGGTCGGAAATGCGCGTTTCCTGGGCATCGGCAAAGCGCAGCTGCACCGGGATTTCGCTGCCGTCGCGGCGGAACTCGCGCAGCGGCGTTCCGCGCAGCGCGATGCCGACGTAGCTGGCCACCTCCTGCGCGGAAAATCCGTAGCGCGCGGCGCGCTCGCGGTCCACGTGGATCGCCAGCTCGCTGTTGCGGTCGCCGGTCTCCACGCGCACGTCGCGCAGCTCGGGGCGCTGGGCAAGGAGCGGCACCAGCGCATCGCCCAGCTCGCGCAGGGTTTCCGACGAGTCGCCCACCAGCGCCATCGAGATGCCCTCCTGGCTGCCGCCACCGCCGCCGCCCTGGTTCTGGAAGCCGACCGTGGCGCGCGCCGACTTGGGCAGTCCGCGGCGGATCTCCTCCATGATTTCCCCGGTGTCGCGCAGACCGCCCCCGGTCGAGCGCAGCGTGAGGCGGGTACCGCCCCAGCCCTGCTCGGCGAACCAGGAATAGACCTGCTCGACCTGCAGCGCGTCGCGTCGCTCGTCGACCCAGCCCTCCACCCGCTCGATCTCCTGCTGCATCTGCTCCAGCGTGTAGGCGCCGCGCCACTGGTAGTTCAGATTGAGGGTGCGGCCCTGACCGTTGGAGAACAGGTCGACCTTCATGTACTTCATCGGGATCAGGCTCACCGCGACGATCAGCAGGATCGCCATCACGCTCCAGCCGCGGTGGGCCAGACTCCAGTGCAGGAGATCGGCGTAGCGCTGGCGCATCCTGCCGATGAACCCGTCCGCATCGGTTGCGGCCGGCGGGGTTTTCAGGCGCGCGGCGAGCATCGGGATGAGGCTGATCGCCACCAGCCAGGAGGCCAGCAACGAGACCGTGATGGTGACCGCGATCTGCACCATGAAGATGCTCAGCTGGTTGGGTTCGCCGAACAGATTGGGTACGAATACGATGCAGTGGCACAGGGTTCCCGCGGACAGCGCAATGGCAACGTGGCGGGTGCCGATCACTGCGGCAAGGCGCGGCGCGCCGGGATGCTTCTCGCGCTCCTGGTAGATGCTCTCCACCACGACCACGGCGTTGTCCACCAGCATGCCTACCGCCAGCAGCAGGCCCATCATCGAAAGCACGTTGAGGGTGACGCCGAAGAAGTGCATGAAGCCCAGCGTCATCACGAAACAGACCGGGATGGCGAGCGTCACCATCAGGGTGGACGGCCAGTGGCGCAGGAAGAAGTACAGCACGCCGATCGCCAGCAGCAGGCCGATGATTCCCGCCTCGGTCAGCTCCAGCAGCGAATCGGTGACGTTGCTGCCCTGGTCGTCGAAGGAAATGAAGCGGATGCCGGAAAACTCCGGCTCCTGCGCGATGGCGTCCAGCTCGGTCTTCGCGGTGCGCGAGACGTCCACGAGATTGGCGTTGCGCTCGCGATAGATGTCGATGCCGACCGCCGGGCGCCCGTCGAGCTGGCGGCGATAGTCCATGCGCGCGGGCTTGAGCTGGACCTTGGCCACGTCGCCGAGGCGCAGGCCACGGGCATCGAGCACCAGGTCGCGCAGTTCGGAAAGATCGCGCAGCTCGCCGATCGGCTGCACCCGCAGGCGGCGCGCGCCCTCGTCGATGCTTCCACCGGACACCGAGAAGTTGACCGCCTGCAGGCGGCGCGAAAGATCGTTGAGGCTGACCCCGTGCGCGGTCAGGCGATCTGGATCGATGGCGATTTCCACCTCGTTGGGCGGCGCGCCGGAAACCTCGACCTTGGCCACGCCAGCAAGCCGCTCCAGGCGACGCTTGAGGCCGCGGTCGATCAGGTCATAGGCCGCGGTCAGGTCGATGGAATCGGACGCCAGCCGGATGCGCAGCACCGGGTCGTCGGTGGTGGAGAACTTAAAGACGAAATAGCGCTGGAAATCATCCGGCAGGTCGGCGCGGATCGCGTCGATGCGGTCGCGCGCCTCGGAAGCGGCGATGGCGATGTCGCGACTCCAGTCGCTGAACTCCATGAAGATGCTGCCGCCGTCGGCGCGCGCCTGGGCGCGCATCCTCTTGATTCCCGGCAGCGTGGCGAGGGTTTCCTCCACCGGCCGCACCAGGGTGCGCTCGATCTCCTGCGGCGTGGAGCCGGCGTAAGGCAGCGAGACCATCAGGAACGGCGCATTGATCTCGGGAAACTGCTCCAGCGGCAGGCGCACGCTGGCGATCGCGCCGATCACGATCAGCGAGAGGAAGAACATCACCACCGTCACCGGCCGGCGCAGGCTGGTCTCGACGATGCTCACGCCGGCAGCTCCCCGCCTTCGGCTTCGCCAATGGCCTTGGCGCGCTCGACATAATGGGCATCGGAGCGGCGATCCAGCAGCGCGTACATCACCGGAATCACGAACAGGGTCAGAAGCGTCGATACCGCCAGCCCGCCAATCACCGTGATGGCCATCGGCGCGCGCACTTCCGACCCTTCACCGCTGCTGAGCGCCAGCGGCAGGAAGCCGAACAGCGCGGTGATGGTGGTCATCGCGATGGGCCGCAGGCGCGACACCGCGCCCTCGGCGATGGCCTGATGCTTGGCCACCCCGGCCTCGCGCAGCTGGTTGACCTTGTCGATCATCAGGATGGCGTTCTTCACCACGATGCCCACCAGCAGGATCAACCCGATGAACACCACCACCGAGAGGCTGTAGCCGCTCAGGCGCAGCGCCAGCACCGCTCCCACCAGAGCCAGCGGAATGGTGAAGAGGATCACGAAGGGATGCAGCAGCGACTCGAACTGCGAGGCCATCACCAGGTAGACCAGGAAGATCGCCAGGGTGAAGGCGAACAGGAGCGACATCATCGAGTCGTGCAGCTCTTCCCCCTGACCGCCGATGTGCAGGCCCAGATCCGCGCCCAGCGGATTGGCCGCCACGATGTCGCGCACCTCCTGCACCGCGCTGCCGAGGTCGCCGTAGGCCAGGCTGGAGGAAATCACCGCGACGCGGACCTGATCGGCGTGGTGGATCTCGCTCGGTCCCTGCGTCGCCACCACCTCGGCCACCGCGTCCAGGGTCACCGGGCGGGCGCTCTCGGGATTGACGATCAGGCTTCGGATGGCCTGCACGGAGTTGCGGTCGGCTTCCTGCGCGCGCACCAGCACGTCGATCTTGCGATCGCGGAAGCTGTAGCGCGTGGCCACTTCGCCGCGCACCTTCTTGACCACCGCATCGGCGACCTGCCGTGTGGTCATGCCCAGCGCCGCGGCGCGCTCCTGGTCGAAGCGGATCTGGATTTCCGGATAGCCGTCGGCCACCGAGGACTTCACGTCGACGAAGCGATCGGATTCGCGCATGCGCTGGGCGAGCCGGTTGCCCGCGACGCGCAGGGCGTCGAGGTCGTAGCCGCGCAGCTCGATCTCCAGCGGCGTGGAGAAGCTGAAGATTTCCGGGCGGCCGAACTTGCTCTCGATGCCGGGATAGCGTTCCAGCGTCGCGCGCAGGCTGTCGGTGAGGCGCGCTTCGGTACCGCGCGGCGCACCGTGTTCCATCACCACGCTGAGCTTGCCGATGTTGTCGCCCGATTCGGTCGGGTTGGCATCCATGCGCGTGCCGGCGCCACTCACGCCGTACAGCGCGCGGATGCCGTCCTTGCCCTCGTGCGTCGCGGAGACCGCACGCACCAGCGCATCGGTGTCGCGCAGCTGGGTGCCGGGCGGCAGCTTCATGGTCAGCTCGAAGCGATCCTGCGCCAGCTGCGGGATCAGGTCCACGCCCAGGGTGGGCACCAGCGCCATGGTGGACACGAACGCCACCAGCGCGGTCCCCAGGACCAGTCCGGGACGATGCAGGGCGCGCGGCAGCAGTGCGGCATAGCGCGTCGCGGCCACGTCGTAGGGTTTCATCACCACGGCGCCGATCCGCAGCAGCGCGCCGCCCAGCACGCGCGACAGCAGCCGCGACAGGCGCGAGACGACGTAGCCCAGCGCGAAGAACGCCGCACCGATGGCGCGCCGGATGCCGCGCAGGATCGCTGCCAGCCCGCGCAGCGGGGCCTGCCGCGGTGCCCATTCCTGGCGCGGTGCCTCGTCGGGAAACTGCAGCGGCGCACGCGACTTGAGCGAGGACAGCATCGGGATCAGGGTGAGGGACACGGCCAGCGACATCAGGATCGCGATGGACACGGTCAGCGCCTGATCGCGGAACAGCTGTCCGGCAACGCCCTCCACGAATACCAGCGGCAGGAACACCGCGACGTTGGTGAGCGTCGAGGCCACCACCGCCATGCCCACCTCGCGCGTGCCTTCCACCGCCGCGCGCAGCACGCCCAGGCCGCGCTCGCGCGCCTTGGCGATGGATTCGAGCACCACGATGGAGTCGTCCACCACCAGGCCGGTGGCCAGCGCCAGCCCGCCCAGCGACATCACGTTGAGCGAAAGCCCGAACCGCCCCATGAAGAAGAAGGTGGCAATGATCGAGACCGGCAGCGTGAGCGAAATGACGAAGGTGCTCCAGCCGTCGCGCAGGAAGAAGAAGATCATCAGCACCGCGAGCAGGCCGCCGATCAGCGCGTCCACGCGCACCTCGTGCAGCGCCTGGCGGATGAACACCGCCTGGTCCTCGATCACCGTCAGTCCGATGCCGGGCGGCAGCATCTGCCGGGTGGATTCAAGCGCGGCGTGCACGGCATCGGCCACGCTCACGGTGTTGGCATCGCCTTCCTTGTAGATCGCCAGCTCCACCGCCTCGGTATCGCCCAGGCGGATGATGGCTTCGCGTTCCTTGTAGCCCTGCTCCACCGTGGCGATGTCGCGCAGGCGGATCGGAAGGCCGCCGCCCGGCGCGCTGGAATCGCCCTGCGCGGCGGCGTTCGCCGCGGCTGCCGCGGCCGCAGCCTCGGCTGAAAGCGCGGCAATGCGCGAGGTCGCCAGCGCCGCTTCCTGCGCGGCCTCGCTGCCGCCGCCGGCGCTGCCGCCGGTGATCAGCAGGTCGCGCATCTGCTCCAGGTTCTCGAACTGGTTGATGGTGCGCACCAGATAGCGCTGGCTGCCCTCTTCCAGACGGCCGGCGGAAATGTTGACGTTCTCCTGCGACAGTCGGCTGATGACGGTATCCAGCGGCAGGCGCAGCTGCGCCAGGCGGCCTTGATCGATCAGCACCTGGACCTCGTCCTCCAGGCCGCCGCCGACCTTCACCGCGGCCACGCCGGCAACCGGCTCCAGCCGTTTCTTGAGCTCGTCGTCGGCGTAGCGGCGCAGGCGCATCAGCGCCGCCTCGGCCCCTTCGCCCGAACCGCTGCCGGTCAGCAGGAGGCGCAGGATCGGCTCGGTCGATGGATTGAAGCGCAGCAGCACCGGCGCCTTCACCTCCAGCGGCAGGTTGAGCGTTTCAAGCTTGTCGCGCACCTCCAGGCTGGCCTGGTCCATGTCGGTGCCCCAGGCGAACTCCAGCACCACGTCGCTCTGTCCGGTGCGCGAGATCGACTTGAGCCGGCGCAGGCCCTTGACCACGCCCACCGCCTCTTCCACCGGCTCGGTGACGAGGGTTTCGATTTCCTGCGGCGCCGCGCCGGTGTACTCGGTACGCACCGTGAGGGTGGGATAGGTGAGATCCGGCAGCAGGTTGACCTTGAGTTCGGCCAGCGCGATCAGCCCGAACAGGACGACCGTGAGCGTGGCCATCGCCACCGTGACGCGGCGGCGAACCGAGAATGCGGCCAGGCCACCGCCCTGGCCCGCCGGAACAGCGCTGGGCGCGTCCATCAGTAGTCGGTCGCGCTGGCGCTGTCGGACTGCGGCGCAGGATCCGCGCCACCGATCACTTCGACCAGGGCGCCGTCGCGCAGGGCCACCTTGCCGGTGGTCACCACGACATCGCCCAGCGCAAGGCCGGTGCGGATCTCAGCCAGTTCACCGGAGAGGTAGCCCAGTTGCACCGGCGTGCGGACCGCCTTGCCATCGACCACGCGATACACCGCCGTCTCGCCCTCGCCTTCCAGCAGCGCGATGCGCGGAACCGTGAGCACGTCCTGACGCTGATCGAAGACCACCGCGATGCGCCCGAACATGCCCGGCCGCAGGCGCTCGTCCGGCTCGATCGCACACACCACCCGGAAGGTGCCGCTGCCCGCATCCACCACCGGACTGATACGCGCGATGCGGCCGACGAACAGCTGCCCGGGCAGCGCATCGAGCCGCAGCTCGACCGGCGCCGCGACGCGCAGGGTGCCGATCTCGCGCTCGGGCACGTTGAGCGTGGCCTCGATACGCGAGGTATCGACGATGCGGAACACCGCGGCGTTGAGCTGGATGAGGTTGCCGACCTTGGCCGAGCGCTGCGCGATCACGCCGGAGATCGGTGCCACGATGTCGGTATAGGACAGCTCCAGCCGGGCCATTTTGTAGACCGCACGCTGGGTATCCACGTCATAGCGGATCTTTTCGTAGAGGTCGGCCGCCACCAGCTTGCGCTCGTAGAGCTCCCTGGAGCGCGCCAGCTCGGCTTCGAGCTTGCGCAGCAGGGCTTCGGCGCGCTGCACTTCCAGACGCGGACGCTCCGGATCGATCTTCGCCAGCACCTGCCCGGCCTTCACGCGGTCGCCTTCCTCCACCAGGAGCTGCAGCAGCACGCCCGAGGTCTTGGCCACCACCTGCGCCTCGTTGGGCGCCTCCAGCGAGGCGGTGGCGTTGTAGCTGGCGCTGATCGGCTGCAGGCTCGCCGTGGCGACTTCCACGGTCACCGCAGGCGGCTTGGAGGCCGCCCCGCGCGTGGCGTCGGCACCCGAATCCCCCTTGCCTTGGCCACCGCAGGCGGCCAGTGCCAGGATCATCGCGGCGGACGCCAGGCGACCGGCGCGCGGCGCGGCGCGGAAGGGGAGGAACGGAAGGTTCATACGGGCGACTCCGGGCATACTGGTGTTGTAGACAACTATAACACTAGACTATTCCAGTGTCATGGGTGGCGCAGCATGCGCGCGCTCCGGCAGCAGCGCGCGTGTCGCAAGTCACGCCACCAACGACCGCCGCAAGACACCGCAGGCCGCCCGGCGAGCCGCCAGAGCACGGCCCGGGCATTGCGCCACAAGGCGCAGACACTGTCCGGCTATGGCCGCGATCGGCACCGCGTGCTTATACTTAGGGGTAGCGTGCGCCGGATTTCCGTTCAGGCGCGCGTCATCCACCTGCCAGTGCCGGAACATCCCACCATGCCCATGCTTCGACTTGCCGCCACACTCGCCCTGTCCATCGTCACGTCCACCGCTTCCGCCCAGGGAGACATCGATGCCGGCAAGGTCAAGGCCTATACCTGCACCGGATGCCACGGCATCGCCGGTTACAAGAACATCTACCCGCACTACAGCGTGCCCAAGATCGGCGGACAGAACTACGACTACCTGGTCGCCGCGCTGACCGAGTACAAGAACGGCAACCGCACGCATCCGACGATGGAGGCACAGGCCTCGGGCTTTTCCGACCAGGACATCGTCGACATCGCCGCCTACCTCGCCAGCCTCACCACCGCCAAGTAAGGAGCCCCCCATGATCTTCCGAGCGGCCCTGCTGGCCACCACCCTGATCCTTCCCTGCGCCACCCTCGCCGCCGATGTCGGCGATGCCGAGGCGGGCAAGGCCAAATCCGTCATCTGCCAGGCCTGCCACGGCGCCGATGGCAACGGCATCGGCGATCCGCAGTATCCGCTGCTCGCCGGCCAGTTTCCCGACTACCTCGCCAAGTCGCTGCGCGACTACAAGTCCGGCGCCCGCAACAACCCCATCATGCTGGGCTTCGCCAGCACGCTGAGCGATCAGGACATGCTCGATCTCGCGGCATTCTTCGCGAGCCAGCCGAGCAAACTGCGCGATCTGGAGGGCATCCACTGAGGCGGCATGAAGACCCGCCGATACGCCTTCGCGAAATGATCCCGGCCCAGGCCGGGATCGTCGTTTGGGCGCCGCCGAAGGCCCTCTTCGACCCGTACGTACCGCCCATCGCGCACTGCGCATCCGGCTAGAATGATCCGATGAGCATCGCCACATCCCCCGACGCCGCCCGCCTCTCGCACTGCATCGACGCGCTGATCCTCCACACCGGAGAGCTCGCGCGCCTCGGGCAGACGCCGGCGACCAGCAGCAATTTCTCCATGCGCCTCGACGCCGGCCACGCGGTGATCACCGTGTCCGGGCGCGACAAGGGCCGGCTTGTCGCCGATGACTTCATGGTGGTCGATCTGGACGGCCGTGCAGTGGGAAGCAGCCGTCGTCCCTCCGCGGAAACCGGGCTGCACACCCAGCTCTACCGGCGCTTTCCGGAGCTGGGCTGCGTGCTGCACACCCACTCGCACAACCAGACCGTGGCATCCCGGCTGTTCGCCCGACGCGGCAGCCTGCGCCTTGAAGGCTATGAACTGCTCAAGGCGCTGGCCGGCAACGAAACCCATGAAACCGCGATCGAACTTCCCGTGCTGCCCAACAGTCAGGACATTCCGGCGCTGGCCGCGCAGGTCGAACAGCTGCTCGATGCCGGGCCGCTCTGGGGCTATCTGATCGAGGGCCACGGCTTGTACGCCTGGGGTCGCGACATGATCGAAGCCCGGCGCCACCTGGATGCCTTCGAATTCCTGCTCGGCTGCGAGCTCCACATGCAGAGGTTCACATGAGCCGCCTTCGCATCTTTTCCGACACCCGGCCCGCCACCCCGGAACTTTCCACCGAAAACCACTCGCGCATCCAGGCCGAACTGGACGCGCTGGGCGTGCGCTTCGAGCGATGGCCCACGCCGCACGCGCTTGCACGCGACGCCAGCCACGCCGAAATCCTGGACGCCTATCGCGTCGAAGTGGACGAGCTGGTGAAGCAGTACGGCTTCCGCAGCATCGACGTGGCCCGCGTCACGCCCGACCACCCGGACCGCGTGGCGCTGCGCGGCAAGTTCCTTGAAGAGCATTCGCACATGGAGGACGAGGTGCGCTTCTTCGTCTCCGGATCGGGCCTGTTCTCCCTGCACATGCGCGGCAAGGTCTACGAGGTACTGTGCGAGGCCGGCGACCTGATTTCGGTGCCCGACGCCACTCCGCACTGGTTCGACATGGGGCCGGAGCCCGACTTCACCGCGATCCGCTTCTTCACCGAACCCGACGGCTGGGTCGGCTATTTCACCGGCAGCGACATCGCCCGGCGGTTCCCACGCTACGAGGCCGGGCAGGCCGCATGAAGCGCGCCATCCTCACCGACATCGAAGGAACCACCAGCTCGATCTCGTTCGTGCGCGAGGTGCTGTTTCCCTACGCGCGCGCCGCGCTGCCGCGCTTCGTGCGCGAGCACGGCAGCGATCCGGAAGTGCGCCGCTGGCTCGACGCCGCAGCGGTGGATGCCGGCAGCGTGTGCCAGGACGCGGTGCTGGCCGAAGTGCTGCAGGGCTGGATCGACGAGGACCGCAAGCACACCGCGCTCAAGGCCCTGCAGGGGCTAATCTGGATCGAGGGTTACCGCACCGGCGACTACCGTGCCCACATCTACCCGGACTCCGCACCCGCACTGCGCGCCTGGCACGCCGCCGGTCACGCGCTGTACGTCTATTCCTCCGGCTCGGTGCCGGCGCAGAAACTCTTCTTCGGGCACACCGCTGATGGCGATCTGGAGGCACTGTTCTCCGGATGGTTCGACACTGAGGTCGGTGGCAAGCGCGAAGCCGCCAGCTACCGTGCCATTGCGCAGGCCATCGGGCGCGCGCCGGCCGACATCGTGTTCCTTTCCGATGTGGTGGAAGAGCTCGATGCCGCACGCGAGGCCGGGTTTCGCACCGTGCTGCTGGACCGGCGCGAAGACTACCCGCAGCCGCGCAGCGGCGCGACGGCGCACGGGCACCGGCGGGTGGAGAACTTCGCGCAGATCGATCCCGAAGCCGAGTGAGCATGCTGCGCACCCTGCTGCGCGATGGACTGCGGCTGGCGCTGCTGCGCGCGCCGCGCGATATCCCGGCGCGCGTCGGAATCGGTCCGGTGCTGGTGCTGGTGGCACTCGATGAACTGCTGTCGCTCCCGCAGGTGTGGGCCCTGAGCGAGGCACCGCGAACTCTTGCGATCGACGGAGTGACGGGGCTGCTAATCGCCTTGGCACTGCTGCTCGTGGCCAGCGCTGCGCTGGTCCGCCTGACGCAGCGCCCGGCGCTCACCTTCACCGTTGCCGCATGGCTGGCGGCGGCGGGGCTGGTTCCGACCCTGATCGGCTCGGCGTTCGCGGCGACGCCCGCCGCCGGCGAATCCCTCGGTACCGGGTGGCTGATCCAGGTTCTCTGGTGGTGCGCCATCATCCTGCGTCTGGCGCTGTTTCTGGCCCCCGGCATCGGGCGCGCGCTGGCCGCAACCGCTGCCGCAATCGCCATCAGCGTGCTGCCCTGGCAGGTGCTGGATGTTCCCGACCTGATCCAGACCGACTGGCCCACGCACTACGAACAAATGGCCGACGACAGCCGGATAGATGGCGGGAACTACCGCGATCCAAGCGAACTGGATGACCCGGAGGCCACCTTTTACGCCCAGTCGCCGCTGCTGGACCTGGCCCTGGCGCGGCTGGCACCGCAGCGCCCCGGCCTGATCGATCTGTACGTCGTCGGCTTCGCCGGTGATGCCAGCGAAGGCGCATTCCGCAACGAGGTGGATTTCCTGCCGGCGCTGGCGACACACCGCCTCGACGCCGAAGGGCGCGTCCTGCGGCTGGTCAATCATCCTGAAAGCGCCGACGAGGTGCCGCTGGCCACGGTCACCAACCTGGAGCGCGCGCTGGACGGCATCTCGCGGCGCATGGACGTAGACGAGGACATCCTCTTTCTCTACCTCTCCAGCCACGGCAGCGAGGATCCCGCGCTTTACGTCAACCAGCCGCCGCTGGCGCTGGACCAGCTCGATCCCTTGCGCCTGCGCAATGCGCTAGACGACGCCGGCATCCACTGGCGCGTCGTCGTGATCTCGGCCTGCTACTCGGGCGGTTTCATCGACGCACTGCGCGGCCCGCGCACCCTGGTCATCACCGCCGCGCGCGCCGACCGCACCTCGTTCGGCTGCGGCAACAGCGCCAACGCCACCTGGTTCGGCCAGGGCTTTCTCGTGGACGGGCTCAACCACAGCGCCAGCTTCCGCCGCGCCTTCCTGCGCGCCCGCCGCCAGATCGCCGAACGCGAGAAGGCCGAGCAATACGATCCGTCCGAACCGCAGTGGCTGGCCGGCGACGCCATCACGGCGCGGCTGGCGCAGTGGCACCAGTCGCTGCCGCCGGGGGTATCCGTGGCCTTCGTCCCGAGCGTGCTGGTCGTACCGGACGGTGCGGAAAGCACGGCCCCGGCCGCCGGCCGGGCACCCGCGGAAAACGGCCGCCAGTAGGCCGCACCACGGCTGCGACACCGGCCCGCATGGCGTATCATTGGTCCACACCGCACGGTGGGAGAAGCTGGTTTCGCAACCGGCTGCCGAAGGCGCAACGCCCGTAATCGCTCAGGCCCCGCACCACCGCGCGCACACAACTCTGGAGAGACCGGGGCAACCCGGCGCCGAAGGGGCAAGGGGCGCAGCCGCACGCGCCCCCAAACTCTCAGGCAAAAGGACAGAGGGGCGAGCCGGGGATTTTTCATGGCGCAAGCCATGAACCCGGTGAGCGCCAGTGGGCATGCAAGCCCACTGGCCGGAACGAGCAGGGATTTCGAGCAGCGAAGCTGTGAGCCTGCGAGCGCCCGGTTGCATGCAAGCAACCGGGCCGGGCAGATCACTCGACAGCCTGGCCGCAAGCCTGCGAGCCAGTGGGCATGCAAGCCCACTGGCCGGAACGAGCAGGGATTTCGAGCAGCGAAGCTGTGAGCCTGCGAGCGCACCCAAACCCGTCGCCCACCCTCCGGATACCCACCATGCCCAAGCCCACGCTCCGCGATCTCGAACACCACGAGGCCTTCGTCGCCCGCCACATCGGCCCCGACGAGACCGATATCGCGCAGATGCTGCGCACCATCGGGCACGACTCGCTCGATGCCATGACCCGCGCCATCGTGCCGGCCAGCATCGCCGGCACCGGGGAACTGGCCCTGCCCGAATCGCTGACCGAAGTCGACGCGCTGGCGAAGCTCCGCGCCATCGCCGACAAGAATCAGGTGTTCCGCAGCTTCATCGGCCAAGGCTATTACGGCACCCATGTGCCCAACGTGATCCTGCGCAACATCCTGGAGAACCCGGCCTGGTACACCGCCTACACGCCCTACCAGGCCGAGATCTCCCAGGGCCGCATGGAGGCGCTGATCAATTTCCAGCAGATGGTGGCCGACCTCACCGGCATGGAGATCGCCAACGCCTCGCTGCTGGACGAGGCCACCGCCGCCGCCGAGGCCATGACGCTGGCCAGGCGCAGCGCCAAGTCGAAATCCGACATCTTCCTCGTTTCGGGTGATACCCACCCGCAGACGCTCGAAGTGCTGAAAACCCGCGCCGAGCCGCTGGGCCTGCAGGTGCAGATCGTCCAATCCGAAGAGGAATGGAACGCGGCGCTGGCGGGCGGCGACTTCTTCGGCGCGCTGGCGCAATACCCCGCGTCCAGCGGCTGGATCGCCGACTGGACCCGCGACGCCGAAACCATCCACGCGCACAAGGCGCTATTCGTGGTGGCCAGCGACCTGCTGGCGCTGGCCCTCATCAAACCACCCGGCGAAATGGGTGCCGACATCGTGATCGGCAACAGCCAGCGCTTCGGCGTGCCGTTCGGCTTCGGCGGCCCGCACGCCGGCTTCATGGCCTGCCGCGATGCCTACAAGCGCTCCATGCCCGGGCGACTCATCGGCGTCTCCATCGATTCGCACGGCAACCCCGCCTACCGCCTCACCCTGCAAACCCGCGAGCAGCACATTCGGCGCGAGAAGGCCACCTCCAACATCTGCACCGCACAGGTGCTGCTGGCGGTGATGGCGGCCATGTACGCGGTCTACCACGGCCCGGAGGGACTCACGCGCATCGCCACCCGCGTGCACCGGCTCACCGCGATCCTGCGCGCCGGCCTGGCGCAACTGGGCTACCAGCGCGAGCACCACGCCTCGGCCTTCGACACCATCAGTTTGAAGACCGATGCCGCCACCGAGGCGCTGCTGGAGCGCGCCCGTTCGATGGGCGTCAACCTGCGCCGCGCATGGGACGACTACATCTGCATTTCGCTGGATGAAACCACCACCCGCGAGGATGTCGAACTGCTGTGGAAAATCTTTGGCGAAGGCAGGGAACTGCCGTCGCTGGAGGCACTGGAGCAGACCGCGCCCGACCTGATCCCCGCCGAACTGCGCCGCAGCAGCGCCTTCCTCACCCATCCGGTGTTCAACAGCCACCACAGCGAGCACGAGATGCTGCGCTACCTGCGCCAGCTTGCCGACAAGGATCTGGCGATGGATCGCACCATGATCCCATTGGGTTCGTGCACGATGAAGCTCAATGCCACCGCCGAAATGATCCCGATCACCTGGCCGCAGTTCGGCAATATCCATCCACTGGCCCCGGCCGACCAGACCGGCGGCTACCGCGAACTGATCGACTCGCTCGAGGCCATGCTGGTCGACATCACCGGCTACGACGCGGTGAGCTTCCAGCCCAACTCCGGCGCGCAGGGCGAATACGCGGGCCTGCTCGCCATCCGCGGCTACCACGCGTCCCGCGGCGAGGGCCATCGCAACATCTGCCTCATCCCCGAATCGGCCCACGGCACCAACCCCGCTTCGGCGCAGATGGCCGGCATGTCCGTGGTGGTGACCCGATGCGACGCCAACGGCAACGTCGACGTGGCCGACATACGCGCGCAGGCCGAAAAGCACTCGGCCAACCTCGCCGCGATCATGCTCACCTACCCCTCCACCCACGGCGTGTTCGAGGAAGACGTGGTGGAAATCTGCGAAATCGTGCACCGGCACGGTGGCCAGGTGTACACCGACGGTGCCAACATGAACGCGCTGGTCGGTCTGGCCAAGCCCGGCACCTGGGGCAGCGACGTATCGCACCTCAACCTGCACAAGACCTTCTGCATCCCGCACGGCGGCGGCGGCCCGGGCGTGGGTCCCTGCGCGGTGAAGTCGCACCTGGCTGCGTTCCTCCCGCGCGGCCACAGGGACGCCGACGGCTCGGTACCGATGGTTTCGGCCTCCGCCCACGGCAGCGCCAGCATCCTGCCGATCAGCTGGATGTACATCGCGATGATGGGCCGCGACGGCCTGCGCCGCGCCACCCAGGTCGCCATGCTCGCCGCCAACTACGTTTCCCGACGCCTTGCGCCGCACTACCCCACCCTTTACACCGGCCGCAACGGTCTCGTGGCGCACGAGTGCATCCTCGACCTGCGCCCGCTGGAAAAGGCCACCGGCATCAGCGCCGAGGATGTGGCCAAGCGCCTGATCGACTTCGGCTTCCACGCCCCCACGCTGAGCTTTCCGGTGCCCGGAACGCTGATGGTGGAACCGACCGAATCCGAGTCGCTGCACGAACTGGACCGCTTCATCGACGCGATGATCCAGATCCGCGAGGAAATCCGGCAGATCGAGCGCGGCGAACTGGATCGTGAGGACAACCCGCTCAAGCACGCGCCGCACACCGCAGCGACCGTCAGCGCGAATGAGTGGACGCGCGGTTATTCGCGCGAACTGGCTGCCTTCCCGCTCGCCTCCCTGCGCCAATACAAATACTGGCCGCCGGTGGGCCGCGTGGACAACGTTCACGGCGACAAGAACGTGTTCTGCGCATGCATCCCGTTGGATGCCTACAGGGACGAGGGCTGACCCAGGCCACGCGGGAATCGGCCGCACGATCGAAAAGGCCCCGCACCGCGGGGCCTTTTTTCATTCCCGCCCATGAAGACCCTTCAGGTACGACGCCCTGCCCCGTGCACGTACACCAGCCGCGCGCCCAGGTGACCGGCGGCGACCAGCAGCAGGAACCCGACCGCGCTGGCACCCAGGGCGATGGCATCGGGCGCGGCGGGCGTGGTTCCCTCCATGCGCAGGAAGAGGCTTGCCGCATAGGCTACCCACGCGCCCAGCGCGAGCATCATGTGGTGCGTTCCATCGCGCGCTGCTGGATGCTCGTCGGGAAGACGGGCCAGCTCGTAGAAGCCCGCCGCTGCGGCCAGCAGACCCATCGCGCAGCCTATGGTCAGCAGCACGAAGCCCAGCTGCCACAGCGGCCAGCGCACCCACCACGCGCCGACGAAATCCGTCAGCGTGCCCAGCGTCCAGCAGGCCACCGGGAAATGCACCAGCGCCGGGTGCAGCGGCTGCTTCACGGCAGCAGGATCGCAAGGATCAGGAGAGTCACGCCGGTTACCGCGAAGGCGGCGTGGGTGAACACATAGCGCTTGAGCGCCACGCGCTTGCCGAGGTGGATCGATGCCAGAAAAAACCCCAGCAGCGCCGTCACGGTCAGCACGCCCAGCGCAATCACGGGCAGGCCGCTGAGCCGTTCCATCAGGATCGTGATGATCAGCAGGGTCAGACCGGTGGCACCGAAGAGCGCATGCAGCGCGGACACCATCCAGGGCGCGAGCCGGCCGCGCAGCACGTGCGTGGCCATGTACAGCCCGCCGGAAGCCCCAATGAGAAAGAGAATCAGTACGTACTTGAGCATGAGTGCAACTCCTCGGTGTCCAGGGAGGGAAAGAGTCAGCAGTGATCGTCAAGTCGCGCCAGCACGGATTCGGTCACGCGGCTGCAGCGGCGTCCCAGGAAGGGGAAGGTGCCGCCAAGAGCCGCCTCGGCACGCTCGCGCAGTTCGCCCTGCAGCAGATGCCGGGCGCGATGCAGCCGGGTCTTGACGGTCTCGCTGCGAATCGCCAGCAATTCAGCGGTTTCCTCGGTCGAACAGCCTTCGACATCGCGCAGCAGGAAGACGCTGCGAAAGGCCGGAGGCAGGGTGGCCACCGCGCGTTCCAGCAGGCGGTGCAGTTCCTCGCGCGCGGCGGCGGCGGCAGGATCGCCACCGCCTGCGCGAAACGACAGGGACGTGACGCATTCCGCATCGTGCACCGCCTCGTCCACGTCGTCGATGTCCACGGTCGGGTGCCTCCGGCGCAGGCGTTCAATGGCTTCGTTGATAGCGATGCGGCTGATCCAGGTGGCCAGCGAGGACTCGCCGCGAAAACCGTCGATCCTCTCGAAGGCCTTCAGATAGGCCTCCTGCATCACGTCCTCGATCTCGGATTCATCGTTCAGCACACCGCGCGCCACGCGGTACAGGCGCTGGTTGCAGCGCTGCATCACCTGCCGGAACGCCTCGCGCTCCCCGGCCCGTACGCATGCCACCAGCACCGCGTCGTCAAGCGCCGCGTAGTCACGCTCCACTCCCGCATCTGCCGCTCGCACCGCATTCCCCTTCGCGTTCATGCCGATGGCACCGGACGTATTGCATCACGTCGCGGCGCAAAGAAGCGCACGCGCGAAACGGGCCGCGCCCGCATCACTAGACCATGGGACAACGCGCCGGGCGGCATCTCGAACCGGGGGTGCATCAGCGGGCTCCGCAGGAGTTGATTCATCCCGGCAGACGCAGCAGCGCGGGAAAGGTTCCCGCTGCGGGCCGGACAGACCAGCGCTTTCCGAAAATCCATGACGCCACGCTCGCGGCCACCCGCTGCAGCCGGTCTCTCGGGCAGAATCAGCGCGCGTCGTCGCTGTGGTCTTCTGCCGGCAGCGCCTGCACCACGATGCCTGTCGGCAGTATCCGGTCGCCCGGCTGCATGTCGGCCGGGCAGTCGCCCAGCCGGCGGGCGGAAAACGCCTGCGCTTCCCGGCAGTCGGGCAGGTTGCGCGGGCACGCGTCGCGGTAGCGGGTTTCGAAGCGGCCGCTGTAGTCGGCCTGGAAATCACCGCCAAACGTGAAGGTCGTGTCGATACGGTTGCCGTGCACGCGGCAGGCGGTGTGGACTTCCCAGCTCCCGTCTTTGCTGCGCACCTGCGGCGCGTCACAGTGTTCCTGCCCGGGTGCCTGCGACAGCAGCAGCCTGGCATCGACGTGCGCACTGGTGCATTCGCGCGTTACTACGGGACGCGCTCGGCGCACGCCCTCCGGGGTCAGGGTCACTTCCCACACACCGGGTTCGCGCTGCGGCAGTTCCGCCACCGCGCCTCCCGAGCATCCCGGGAACAACAGCATCAACGCCAAGCCGCAGACGACGGAACGCATCGCCGGGAACCCTCTAGATCGATCAATCAAAAAAACGCGCGGGGCGGACACCGCCCCGCGCGCTGCAACACCCATATCACTCGAACAGGCGGCGCCGGGTGGCAAGCCCACCCAGGCCCAGGATCGCCAGGCCCATCAGAATCAGGCCCCACTGGCCCAGGGTCGGAACGAGCGTCGGCGGAGCGCGGCAGATGTCGAGCACCGTACGGACCAACGGCCCGAGCTGCGTGATCAGCACCGACGCCGGGTCATTGCCGGAAATCGTGTAGTTGCCGTTGTTGAGCGAGTTACCCGTGGCCGACGCCGGCACCGAGACGGTCATGGTGAACGTACCCAGATCGCCAGGCTGCAGGGTACCGATGCTGCACAGCGCCGGATCGCCCGGGTTCGCAGGCGCAACGCACGTGCCACCACCGAAGCTCGGATTGCTGATGCTCACGAACGTGGTCGCCAGCGGGTCGCTGGTCTGCGGCATCTCGACCTCGACCATGACGTTGGTCATCGGGTCGCTGCCGTTGTTCTCGTAGGTGTAGGTGTAGGTGACGTTGGTGCCCGCGCAGGCCTGCGCGGGTCCGGTTGCAGACACCCAGAGGCTCGCACCCGCCACCAGCCTGGCGGTACGCACGCCGCGCAGGTAGACCGAACCGGCGTGCGCCGTGGGCGAACAGCCCGCGGCGATCGCCTTGAGCGTCAGCGTGCTGCCCACGGTGACCACCCCAGGATTCAGGGCAACGTCGAAGGCCTGCCAGTCAGTGAACTTGTAGCCGCCGCTGGTCTGCCAGGGCACGCCGCTCTCGCCAGCGAAATTATAGGTGTGGAACAGCGACGCGCCGCCCGGCCCGGTGATCTCGATGAAGAAATAGGGTTGCTGGCTGGCGGAGTGGTTGGGATCCTCGAGCACCGGCGCCGCGTTGAAGCGCACGTGCACCCGGCCATCGGTATCCACGTCGCCGGCGGCCACGGTGATGGTCTGCTCGATCGAGCTGACCCTCCTGTTGTCGCCGTTCACCTCGTCGTGGACCCGCGCGGTATTGCCCGACCACGAAAGCGCTCCGCCGGTGCTGGCGGCGCTGCCGGGTCCGAGCACGGCGGACATCGGCGCGCCGCTGGGGGTGAGCTGCAGGTGCGCCTCGGTGGTCGGCGGGAAAGTGCCGGTGATGCCGCTGTTCGGCACGACGTAGGCGTTCTGGGTCCAGCCGGTGAAGTCGCCGGTAGCGAAGTCGCCGTTGGTGAAATCCGCCTGCGCGACCGATGCTAGGCCAAGGGACAAGGCTCCAAACAGGGCGGCAATCGCAAAACGAGGCCGAACGCTGAGCATGGGTTTAGGCATAGCAAATCCCTCCTTGAGGTGATGGGCAAGTACTGAATAAAACGGGGAAACAACGAAAAAGCGGACATGATTGCCCCCATTCCCCGCCATCCCCTGGATCTGGCGCCCCGCAGGCCAAGCCGGCACCGAGGCTGCAACGGGCGCAGGATAACATGACCCAGTTCACGGAAACACCCCCCGAACGAGGGGGCCAGCGAGGAGCACGTGCGACGAAGGGCGTCCATGACTCCGGCCGGGAAATTCACCGAATCGGTGCAGATGACCCCGAATAGCCTGCGCGGGTCTGTCAGGACGTTCAGTTCGCCGCGACCGGCGCCGCGAGCTGCTATTCACGCGCTCGATCGATAGGGCGCGCGGCGGGGTGCGATGGTCGGCACGGGATGACGCCTGACGGCGCGACGACCTGCGCTAACGACGGATCGTGCCGTGCCGGCTCCGGAACGCTGCGACCATCCGTGGGAAATGATGGTCAGAGGCCACGTTGCCGGAGCCAGGCCTCGACGTGTGGCAGGCGCGCTTCGCGCAGACGCACGCGGGTCTCGATGCCCACGGCGGCGGTTTCGGCCTCGCGGCGCGAGCGCGAATCCAGGTGCCGCTCGGCGAAGACGCGGATGTTCGCGGCGGTCTCGACCTTGCGCGAGCCGGCACCAAGGCGCGGGTAATAGCGGGCGCGGGAGGTGCTGTCCACGCGCTGATCCACCGCGGCGCGATGCGCCACGGCAAAATCGAAGGCGAGGTCCGGGTGTTCGACGGAAACGCCTGAAATCATCGCCGCGCCGTTGGTCGCCCCGGGCTCGTCGGTCAGAGCCATGTCGAGCGCGCGCCGTGCCAGCGCGACATCGGCAGCCGCGGCCAGCAGGCCGTAGTACTGGTCGCGCAGCAGGGACGAGGTTTCGCTGCGGGCCATGCCGCGGATCGTTTCCCAGGTGGCCACGTCGGCGCTGCGCGCCACCACACCCAGTACGGTGCGGCGAAGCTCGGCCGGCAGCGCGGCGGGATCGCTCGACGAGGCATCGAAACGCCGCCGAGCCTCGGCCAGCACCTGCGGATCCTCGAACCGGCCCAGGGTGCGGATGAGGCCGGTGCGGAGCTGACGCAGGCCTGCGTCATCCTCGCTGCGCACCTCCCAGCCCAGTGTCTGGAACTTCTCCGCCAGCCGCTTGCGCGCGAAGACACGGAACGCCCGCTGCCGTTCCGCATCGCCCTGCAGCAGGGAGTCGACATCCTCCAGCGTGCCCGACACCAATTGCCACAGCTCGGGCACGGCATCGAGCGGCACCTGCATGGCCAGATCCAGCAGGTCGGCGTCCGGCTGCAGCCCGACGCCGGCGAGCGCGCCGGCATCCAGCATCAGGCCGAGCTGGTCGACCGCCGGCAGTGCCGCGAAGCCTGCCGTCAGCGCCTTGAAATGAGCGGGTTCGTAAAGCGTGCGGAAGTAGCCCTTCTGCCCGGCGTTGACCCGCGCCGGCGCCGCGCAGCCGGGAAGCTCCACCCGAGCGCTGCCATCGACCAGAACGCGCACCGGCTCGCCCTCGCCTGCGCGCACGCTCACCGGCACGCGCCAGCGCAGCGGGGTCTTGTCGGGGCGATCCATCGTGAACTCGCCCTGTGTCAGCGCCACCACGGTGCGCCCCTCTACGCAGGCGCTGGATGATCGGATCAGCGGAACGCCGGTCTGCCGGGTGAAGTCGTGCGCCACGGCCAGAAACTGGCGTCCGGGCGCAGCCTGTTCCATCGCCCGCCAGAGGTCGTCGGTCACGGCGTTGCCGTAGGCGTGCCTGCGGACGTAGCTGCGCACGCCCTCGCGCCAGGCCATCTCGCCCACGTAGTCCTCCAGCATCGCGATCACCGCCGCGCCCTTGCCGTAGGTGATGCCGTCGAAGGCCTGGCTGGCCTGCTCCACGGTCTCGACGTGCTGCACCACCGGGTGGCTGGTGGCGTAGGCGTCCTGCCCCATCGCGCCGCGGCTGGTGAATGCCGGACGGACGCCGCTGCGGTCCCACTCCGGATGCAGGGCGCGCGTCGTGCGCCCGGCCAGCCAGGTCGCAAAACCTTCGTTGAGCCACAGGTCGTCCCACCACGCCATCGTGACCAGGTTGCCGAACCACTGGTGCGCGATTTCGTGTGCGGTGAGGGAAAACACTCGCTGCCGATCAGAGGTACTGGCGATGGACGGATCGAGCAGGAAGGAGTGCTCGAAGGTGAAGATCGCGCCCCAATTCTCCATCGCGCTGAAGAACTGGCTGCGCCCCGGTGCGGCGATGTTGTCGAGCTTGGGAAGCGGATAGGAGACGCCGAAGTAGTCGTCATACTCGCGCAGGATGTCGGAAGTGGCATCGAGCGCGAACAGCGCCTGTTCCACCTTGCCGCGCTGCGCGATCACGCCGATCTCGACATCCGAATCATGGGCCATGGCGATGCGGTCGAACTCGCCCACGGCCAGGAACAGCAGGTAGGTGGACATCCTCGGCGTGGTCTGGAACACCACCTTGCGCCGGCCGTCGCCCAGGTCTTGCGAAGAGGAAACGGGCATGTTGCTGACCACCATCTCGCCATCCCTCGCCGTCACGGCGAGGTCGAAGGTGGCCTTGTGGAACGGTTCGTCCCACGAAGGAACGAAACGGCGCGCGTCGGAGTTTTCGAACTGGGTGAAGAGCGCGCGCTTTTGCCCTTCAGCGGTGGGGTAATCAAGCGCAAACAGCCCGTTGGCCTGCGTGCCGATCCTGCCGACGTAGCGCGTGTCCAGCGTGTAGGTGCCAGGCTTGAGCGTCCTGCCGAAACGAAACGTGGCGTTCTGGCTGGCCGCATCCACGCTCACCCGGGCGCGGCGCGACGTGCCGCCGGCATCGGTCAATGTGCTGTCGGAAAACGTCATGTCCACCGCCTGCAGCACGATGCGGTCGGTGGCTTCAAGCACCTCCAGGTCGATCTTCACCCGACCTTCGAAACGCAAGGCGCCCGCATCGGGCGCGATTTCGATGGCGTAGTGCGAAGGCCGCACTCCGCGCGGCAGCTGGGTGGTGACGGTGGCGGCCAGCGCATCTCCCGCCGCTTGCGCGCCCGGCGCGGCCGATGCGAGGCAGGGCGAGCCCCCCGCCAGCGCGAGTGCCATGGAAAGGAGCAGGATGGAGCGCATGGGACGACCTCGCGGCATGAACGGGCATGAGCGCACGATCATCCTGCGCCATGCGGCGCACGCACAGCGCCGAAAGTCATGGGCGGCCGGACGACAGCGGCACGGCGAAGGCCCGCGGGCGCGCACACCGCGTCCCGATCAGCCGCGCGGCGGCGCCTCACGCGCGGCACGAATGCGCGTTCGGCCAGGCAAGACGGTCCGCATCACTTCTGCTTCCAGGCCCCGCCCGCATCCTGGTACCACCAGCCGGCGCGCGCGCTGGAAACCCACTGCCGCGCGAAGGTCTCGCGGATCTGCTGCTCCCACTCGGGGTGGCCGTTGGCCACCGCGATCTCGCGGTAGACGGCAGCGCGGTCGCGGTTGTCGTCGGCCACCGCCTGATTGACCGCCGCGCGATCCTTGAGCCCGAGCGAGCCCGCGTCGCGCACCACCACCAGCCCGTCGCGCCCGAAGCCCAGCGCGCCCTTGTCAAAGTGCGGCGCGAGCTGGCTCTGGAAGCGCTCGGCCATGCGCGCCTGGATCGCCTGGATGGCCGGCGTGCGAATGGTGATGTCAGGGGTTTGTGCGTGCGCGCTGCCGATGAAGAACGACAGCAGCGCCATGCCGCCACCGTCCTGCCGCGGCACCGGCGCGGGGGCCTGACCGCCGGGCATCTCGTCGCCGATCACCTTCTCGACGAACTCGCGCGCCGCCTCCTGCGCCTCGGCGGCGGGGAAATACACGTTGATCGTGACGCAGGCCGAAAGCACCATCAGGCCGAACGCGGCGAAAACCCATCCCATCTTGCGCATGACAGACTCCGGTAGGAAACGAGGGGGACATTGGAACGCAAAGGCGGTCCGGATTGGAACAGGCGGCGCATGAACCCGGAGCGCACGAAGGCATATGCCATCAGTCGATCACCGGCATCTGGCCTTCGGTCGCGGCCTTGAGCCGGCCCACCAGCACCGGCCAGTCGACCTTCTTCTGGTGGCCGATCACGTTGACCCGCGGCAGGCCGGAACCATCGACGATGACGTAGCCGCCGCCATCAGCCGGCCCTGCGCCACCCATCGTGCAGACGTTGTTGGCAAGCACGCACGACAGGCCGATGCGCGAATAGCCGAAGCTCGAAAACGCCTTGAGCACCTGATTCTGCAGGCCGGCAGCCAGGCCGCCGCCTCCCACCTCGGTCAGTTCGCGCACCGCACGCTGGCTGATGCGCTGGCTCCCGCCGCGGCGTGCCACGGTGCGGAATGCAGCATCGAACGCCACCGGCTCCCAGTCCACCAGGCGCAGGCCGTGGATGTGCCCGTCGAGCCGGCCGGTGATTTCGCCGAAACCGAAGGCGCCAGTCAGGGGCGCCAGATCCAGGCCAGAAAAATCGATGCTTGCGGCCAGCATCGGCGCCACGCCCAGAGGACGCTCCATCGACAGCTGCGAAACCTGCACCTGCCCATCGAAAAGCCCTGCGCTCAGGCCGCCGGCAAACTCCAGGCGCTGGTTCTCGTAGCGGACCTGGGGCAATTCGCCCGATATCTTGCCGCTGAAGGCCGGCCAGCCGAAGGCCGTACTGAGCGCGCCCAGGTCCGCGTCCTCCAGCGCCAGGGAAAGGTCGAGCCGCTCACCCTCGGCGCGCGGAGCGTAGTTCAGCGCAGCCAATCGCAGGGTTCCACCCAGCAGCGGAATCTCCGCCGGAGCGGTCAGCGCCAGCCCGCCGTTCACGCTGCGCAACGGCAGACGCGCCGCGCCCAAACCCAGACCGTGCACATGCGCACTGCGCCACGACAGCTCGCTGTCCGCCGCCACATCGCCGTGCCGAAGGCGCAGGCTGCCGGACATTCCGCCGGCGCCGAAGCGGCGCGCGCCATCCTCTACGTCCACCGCGGCCAGCGTCACGTCCAGCGCCTGCCAGTCACCATCGCGCAATATCAGTTCGCCGTGCGCACTGCCGCCGGCTTTCAGCCCGGCCAAGCCATAGCTCGCGGTGAGACTGTCGAAATAGCGCGCCAGCGCCGTGTCCAGCGCCGCCAGCGAAAAACGCAGTCCGGCCTCGCGCAAGGGCGCGGCGGCAGTGGTATCCAGCAGCGCGCTGCCGTGGGCTTCCAGCACGCCCGGATCGTTCCAGCGCAGCGCCTCGATGTTCCATTGTCCGGAAGCGCCGCTGCTCAGCGTCGCGCCGGCCTGTACCGGCGTGGCCGGCAATTGCGCATAGAGCGGGCCGAACAGGAACTCGCCACCGGCAAGCTCGAACGCCACTTCCAGCGAGGTGGCCGCTTCGGTCAATCGGCCCTGAATGCTGCCCTTGCCTGCGATGCCCTCGGCGGCGATGCTGCCGTCGCGGCTGTCCAGACCGATGCCGGAAAAGGCCACCGGCCCGCCGAAACCGATGCCGGCATCGCCCTGTTCGATGCGCCAGTCCGCATCGATGCTGCCGCCGGTGGGCTTGCCCTCGCGCCACGCCTGCGCCAGCAAGGGCGCGAGCCAGGTGGCCGGCACGCGTGCCAGTTCCACCCGCGTCGGCGCATTCGTATCGCGCGGCTGATTCACGGCGATGCGGCTGCGGCCTTCGCTGGCTTCCAGCAGCAGCGCACCGGCTTCCAGCCGCGCGGACAGCGCCAGCCCGGATGCGCCGCGCGCCCTGAGTTTTCCGGCGCATTGCCAGATGCCGTCATTGGGCTGGTGCAGGTCGCAGGCCCAGTTGAGATCGCGCCAGCGATAGCCCAGTTCGCCGGCATCCAGCGTCGTGGCCTTCAAGGCCAGTTCGCCCCGCGTCGCGCCTTCGGGCCAGTGCAGCGACAATGCCAGACCCTCCAGACGCGCCACCGGCGTGCTCAGCCGATCCACTTCCAGCGTCAGCGTGCGTGCGGCCAGCGGCGCGGCGAACGCGAGCAGCAGGAAGCAGGCGGCGAACTTGCCCAAAGTGCGATGGCGATTCATTCCGCGAGCATAGCCAACTCCCCGCCGCTCACGATGGCCTTGCATGAGCCTTCATGAAACGAAGCGGAGCCGCCCGCCTTCCACACTTCACCCAACCAGCCATTCTGGCCATAATGGCTGAAACCTGCCGTTTCATGGAGAACCCCATGCGCGCCGTCACCTCGATGGAAGCCCAGAGCCGCTTCGGCGAACTTCTGGACAACGCCCAACGCGAACCCGTTTCCATCACCCGGCGCGGGCGCGAAGTGGCCTGCCTGATTTCCATGGCCGACTACCGCGACCTTCTGGCTCGTGCGCAGACGGCCACCACGACGAACGACTACCGCGCCGCGATCACCCGGTTCCGTGGCAGCGGCAAGGGCGGCACCACGGCAGCCCTTCTGGCCGATCGCAAAACAGACCGCAAGCGCGACGCCTGAGGGGCGCACGACGTGGAACGCTACCTGCTCGACACCTCCGCCCTGCTGGCCCTGCGCGATGGCGAGCCGGGCGCGGATCAGGTGGCCGATCTGCTGGTGCAATCGGCCACCGGCCAAGTCACCTGCCACGGCTGCTTCATCACCCTGATGGAAGTGCTGTACCGCGTGTGGAAGGACGAAGGCGAAACCGCCGGACGCGATGCCTATGCCAATTGCCTGGACCTGCCGATTGCCTGGCAGCACGAGTCGCCCGAACTTCTGAAACGCGCCGCAGCAACGAAGGCACAGCATCCCCTCTCGCTGGCCGATGCGTGGATTGCCGCCGCCGCGCTGGAACAAGATGCCGTCCTGATCCACAAAGATCCGGAGTTCGCAGGCTTGCCGGGCTTGCGCGAATTGCGCCTGCCGTACAGGTAGACAGGTCTTGCACGCACGCCGGCACCGATTCATCCTCCGGGTCTGTCCAAACACCCGCCATCCACGATGAAGCGCGCCCTGCTCGCCGAAGACGATCCGGTCAACCGCGCCTTCCTGAGCGAGGCATTGTCGCTATTGGGCTGGCAGGTGGAGGCCTTCGAAAACGGCGAACGCGCGGCAGAAACGGCCATCGCGCAGGGCTTTGACGTGCTGATACTGGACCTCAACCTGCCCGGCGCCGATGGCATCGCCACGCTGCGCCACATCCGCAATCTGGATTCCCATGCCAGCGCCGACGCACCCGCGCTGGCGCTTACCGCCGATGACCGCACGCAACTGCACCAGCACCTGCGACAACAAGGTTTCGATACCGTAGCGACGAAACCCCTGTCGGTGGAACAACTCGCCCATGCGCTGGCAGGACTTGGCTTCGGCACCGATACCACCCTGCCCGCTTCGGCTGGCAACGATGCCGCACCCATCGGCACATCGCCCGTCTGGGACGACGCCCCTGCATTAGCCGCCGTCGCCAACAACCCCGCCACACTCGCCGCACTGCGCGGCCTGATGCTCAACGATTTGCCCACCCAACGCGACCGCATCCTCGCCGCCCCGCACACCCAACCCGCGCGCGACGAACTGCACCGCCTGCGCGCGGCCTGCGGTTTTTGCGGCGCGGCGCTGCTGGCGCAGGCGGTGATCGAGCTTGAACGGGAGGAATCGGAAGCGGCGCTGGCGCAGTTCGTGCGCGCGGTCGAACAAACCCTTGCCACCGAGCCGTGAGCCGCAGGCAAGAGCGAGAACCTATACACTTTGTCAGTACCTTTTCGACGCAGGCGCATCATGTCGAAAGACGCCGTTTTCACGATGAAGCTGGAACCTGAGCTGCGCGCCGATTTCATGGCCGCCGTCGCCACCGAAGATCGGCCCGCCTCCCAGGTCATGCGCGAGTTGATGCGCAACTACATCGAACAGTGCCGTCAGGCGCGCGAATACGACGACTACCTGCGGCGCAAGGTCGAAGCGGGTCGATCTTCGATGCGTGCCGGTCGCGGCCGATCGAACGAAGACGTTGAAGCCGCCTTTTCCGCTCGACGTGACAAGGCTGCAACAGACGCCGCGTGAGAGTCGTCTGGACACCAGAGGCCGAGCAGGATCGCGCCGACATTTGGGACTACATCGCAGACGACAACCCCCTCGCCGTCGTTCGCATGGACCTGCGTTTCAGCGACACAGCCGCCAGGCTGGCCTCGCATCCAAAGATGGGTAAGGCCAGCAGGATTTCAGGAACCCGCGAACTGCTGCTACACGAAAACTACCGCCTGATCTATGAGATCGACGGCGAAACGGTGTGGATTCTGGCGCTGGTGCATACCGCACGCCAATGGCCGCCAGTGCAGGGCTAAGCCCTGACCGGCCTGTGTCGATGGCCCAACCCTGCGGCAATGCGACACAGTCCGTCGCAGCGATATGCCGAAATAGGCTTCTCGAACAACACGGCCACGAGAAGCACAGATGCCCACGCACACCACCCGAATGCAGATCACGCTCAACGCCGAGCAGACCGCCCGCCTGCTCGAATGGGCCGGCAAGGCGACGGAGGCTGAAGTCGAGGCCGATTGCGAACCCAGCGGCTACATGCTGGAAGTTGCGATAGGCGGGGCCCCTTCATGGGTTGAAGCCGTGGGTGCCGGTGGACGGATCGACCTGGGCGATGTGGATGTGGCGCTGATCGACGAGGATCAGCCCTGATGCCGGGTGAATCTCCGCACGGCGCAACGCGGCTGCGCATCGCCGCAACCATGCACCGTGGCCGCAACCGGCATCAGCAGGATGCCATGTGGTTGGCCGGCGAAGCCTGCCAGTACGCCGACATGCCGCCCCGCGAAGTGCATGCCGGCACCGATGTCCTGATCGCCATCGCCGATGGCGTCGCCACCAGCCCCACGCCCGCACGCGCCAGCCTGCTCACGGTTCAGTCGCTGGTCGAACGGCTCCAGGCGCAGCCTGAGTGGTCCTTCGATGGCCTGCTAGGCACCCGCCATGTGCGCGCCGCACAAACCGCACTCTGCGACGCGCTCGCCTCGCGTCGCCTCGCATGGGGCGCATCCACCACCCTCGTTGCCGCACACCTGCGCGGAAACCGCCTAGCCATCGTCAACAGCGGCGACAGCCGTGCCTATCTGATCCGCGCCAATGGCGACACCACGCAACTGAGCCGGGATCACACCGAACTCCAGCACCTGATCGACACAGGACAAGCGCAGGCCGGCATCGAGTACGCCAGCGTCTACCACGCCTTGAGCGACTGCCTGATCGCCGACCCGGAAGCCGAAGATTTTGCCGTGCACCGCGAAACCACCGAACTCAAACCCGGTGATCGCCTGATCCTGTGCAGCGATGGCGTACATGATGTGCTAGACGAGCCGGCATGGCGGGCGGCGATGGCCGCCGAAACCGACCCGCTGAAAATGGTCGAAGTCACCCGTCAGACTGTGCTGGAACGCGGCGCGCCGGACAATTTCTCGATGCTGGCGTTGGCATACGGGGCGCAGGCATGAAGCCATCCGGACGATTCCGCCCGGTCGCCATCGAGGCCGAGCAGGCGGTGCTGGGCGGGTTGCTGATTTCCGCACAGGCCATCAAGCGCATCGAGGGCCGTGTTTCGGAGGCCGATTTTTTCCGCATCGAACACCGCCTGATTTTCCGCGCCATCTGCCAGCTTGCCGAACGCAACCAGCCTTGGGATGCCGTGACCCTGGCCGAGTGGTTCGACGCCCATGCCAGCCAATACAAGGATGTCGGCAGCGGCTACATCCTCGAACTGGCCAGCACCACGCCATCGGCTTCCAATGTCACTGCCTGTGCCGACATCGTTCGGGAAAAGGCCACTCTGCGGCAGATCATAGACGTTTGTGCCGCCAGCGCGGATCGGGCCTTCAACCCGGAGGGGCGTAGCAGCGAAGAAGTCCTTGTCGAAGCCGAAAACCGGCTGCTCGCCATCGCCAGCAGCCATCAACGCCCGGGGCAGGGATTCGTCATCGTACGCAATGCACTCAAGGCCGCCTTGGTTGAGGTGAGCAGGCGCCACGATAATCCCGGCGCATCCATCGGACTCTCCACCGGCTTCATCGACCTGGATCGGATGACGACGGGCGGACTGCAACCGGCCGATCTGGTGATCCTTGCCGCCCGCCCCTCGAGGGGAAAGACTGCCCTGGCGTTGAACATCGCCGAGCATGCAGTGATGCACAGCGGAAAGGCCGTTGCCGTGTTTTCGATGGAAATGTCCATCGAGCAACTTGCCTATCGCTTGATCTCCTCGCTGGGGCGCATCAATGCCCAGCGCCTGCGAACCGGACAGCTTGAGTATGAAGACTGGTCACGAATGAGCCAGGCCTTAGTCTCGCTCAGTGACCTCAAGCTGTTCATCGACGACACGCCCGCGCTCTCTCCGGCGGAACTGCGTTCACGCGCACGCCGCCTCGCACGCGAGCAGGAACTGGGATTGATCGTGGTCGACTACCTGCAACTGATGCAGGTGCCGGGAAACAAGGAAAACCGCGCCACTGAGATTTCCGAAATCAGCCGCTCACTCAAGGCACTGGCCAAGGAACTGAACCTGCCGGTGATCGCCCTCTCGCAACTCAACCGCAGCCTGGAACAGCGCAGCGACAAGCGTCCGATAATGAGCGACTTGCGAGAGTCCGGTGCCATCGAACAGGATGCCGACATCATCATGTTCATCTACCGCGACGAGTACTATCACCCCGACTCGCCGGACAAGGGCCTGGCGGAAGTCATCATCGGCAAACAACGCAACGGCCCGACCGGCACGGTGAAACTGGCGTTTCGTGGGCAGTACACGCGGTTCGAGAATGCGGCGAGCGGCGAGTGGGGTGAGTGGGAGGTTTGAGTGATACGCGGAAAATTGGCGTGAGGAGTTTGCGATCAAAACCATCAAGCAGCAGACTGCAAACCGGATGAATGGAAATCAAGCAGGGGAAATCATGTGTGACAGGACTACACTCAGAAAGCGACTGGCCGACAATCTCAAGGCTTTCAATGCCAAGGAGCGCGATCACTTGATGCGCTTCGCGTATATGGGGCAGCAGGGAAACTACGGTGAGTCAGATGGGTTTTTATCTGGGCAGTTTCTCGATTCGCTGTGGGAGACTCTCACGCGCGGCCAAGTCAAAGAATTCCCAAGTGATGGGGCATGTCTTTTTGCCGGCATGGATTACCACATCGACTGGCTGTTCGCGGCGCTACGGCTGACAGCCGCAGAACGGGATGCACATGATGTAGCGGGCAAATGGGAGGTAGAAAGGGACACCTGCGATGAGAAGAAGATCGGCTCCAGCAACAAGGTCAGACTAGATCCCATCCTCGGCAATCAGGAAGATTTAGACCTAGTTATTCTGTTGTCGGTTGAAAGCCGTCTCTTGCTGGTTCTTCTTGAAGCCAAAGGGCATGTTGCCTTTGATCGCGTCCAGTTAGCAAGAAAGCTTATCCGTACCAACAATGTGATCACGAAGGCGCAGATGCCAGAGCGCGAACCAGAAGGGCTACAGTTCTTTTTCGTACTAGCTTCCGCGAATGAAAAGCCTGAGGACTGTGAAAATTTCACGTCCTTGATTTTACCAAAAGGAGAAGGCCATATTTTCAGCCAGTGGCCCGAGGACGAGAAGGCGCTTTCTTTCAATAGGGGAGTCGACGATCTGCTCTGGATGAAGATTCCTGGCTATCCCCGCAAGCTGGCAAGGGTGGAAAGAACCAAAAAGCAGGAAAATGGGGACTACTCCCATTGGAAGGTGGCTACTCGCCACTGGAAAAAGCCGCCGTCCGGGTCTTGATACACCCACAATGCGTAAACTGGCAGCATGTCTACATCCTCTGGATAAGGCGATGATCGTGCCATCCTTCACCGTCTGTCGGTCGCACTCGGCACCTTTTTTATGGCATCGCTGATCTGCTGACGACTGAAAGCCTGCGAGATACGCTTTTCGTGGAATGTGTCTGCCCGTGTGTCCTGCTCGTGCGACAACCCGCCATAGGCCAGTCGCCGCCCGTTCGGAAACTCGACTTCGTAGTTCGGACGCGCGCCGGTGCCGGTCAGGCCGAAGCGCACCTTGGTGTCATCGTGTCGCATGTTCTGCTCAACGCTCAACAGGAACAGTTTGCCGAGCTGCGGCAAATTCTCTTCGGTCCATTCAAGCATGCTCATAGGTATCTCCTTGGGCTGTCGGGGTTGGCACGGACGCGGGATGGTCCGCGATTGCACAGCGGTAGGCCCAGGCGTCGTCCAGTGAATTGTGCCTGCGTCGCCCGGGATTTTCATTGAACCAGCGCTCGAGCGCAGAAAGCGCACCATTCGTCGAAGACAGCGGGTGCAGCACGCAGCAGGCTTCGATATCCGCTGGCATCCAGCCGCCTTTGCGCAGGAGTTGCCGCAGCATTTCAAGGTCGGCCTCATCATCGACGAACAGCCGGCAGGGCCGCGCGGAGGAGACCGAGACTTCCGCCAGCCAATCGCGGAAGCGCCATGCCAGCACGTTGAAGGGTACATTCGCATCGGCAGGATGCAGGTCCAGCCACGGCAGCACCTGTTCGCGGACGAATCGGGTACACGCGCTGCGCGGGAAGTCGCCGACGATGCCGTAGAAGCTGCGCCCATCGTCCGTCACGGCACCGATCGAAATCAGGCGCGGGTCGGACAACGATGTGAACTCGGTGTCGATGTAGAGGTTCATTCGATGATGCCAGGCTTGGCGGCTACGCCTTCCATGACACTGCATCCCGAACTGGAAACCAGAGAGCGCGCTTCCTTAGCCATGGGAGAACCTGATTAGCCCCATCCCTCAGCCATGAAAGTTGTTCGCCAAGCGCAGAACCCGCTCCGGACAAGGCTTGCAGCGCGTCAGCGCCGTCGCCAGCCGTGGCAGCATGTCGCGCAGGCGGAATCTGCGGTTGAAGCGATACGCGGCTTCGGCCAGGTAGCGACGCGCGTACTTGGCCTGACGCACCGCGTGGTACACGCCGCTGATGGCACGCTTGGCGTTGGCCAGCACCACATTCGCCCAACACGCGCCTTTGGCCTGCGTCGCGGCGCGACCACCGCCGGTGACCAACGTGGTGTGCGCGTGTCCGGCCTCTTCCAGTTGCCGGAAGCAGGCCAGGCCATCGGTATAGACCTCGCATTCCGGTTCCAGCCGGCGCTCGATCCAGTCCCGGAGCGACGCGTTGTCGAACGCCTTCACAGGCTCGATCACGGCGAAGACGGGGTATTCCAGGTTCTCGTCCGTCTGTACGGCGATGAGGAAGGGCTGCTTGTTCTCCGATCCGCGCCCGGGCTTGCCACCGTTGCGCTCACCGCCCAGGTAGGCGTCGTCGATCTGTACGAAACCCTTGAGTTTCCTGGGTTCTTCCCGCTCCAACATGGCCTGCATGATCTTGTGCTTGAGCCGCCAGGCGGCCTTGTAGTTCACCCCCAGGTGACGCATGAGCTCCAGCGCTGCCATGTTGGTCTTGGTCGTGGTGAGCAGGTAGATCGCCTGAAACCACGTGGTCAGCGGCAATCGGGTGGAGGCGAGCAAGGTGCCGCTGGTCAGCGTGGTCTGATGGCGACAGGCGCGGCATTGGTAGTACACCGTCGTTCCACGCCGGAAGCGCGAGCGGGCTCGGCCCTCGCACTTCGGGCAACGGAACCCCTGCGGCCAACGCCACTGATACAAGGCCCGGTAGCACTTGGCCTCGGTGCCATAGCGTTGGATGAACTCGTTCATCGACAACCCGTGTTGGAACTGCACGACATTGATGCCCATGTCCCTCCTCCTGCGTGTTCGGCGGGGGCATCGTCTCGCAGCGGCGTCTCATATCCTGAGACGGCCAGCTGAGGGATGGGGCTAATCAGGTGGGAGAAAGCAACGGTTGTCATGGTGCAATCACTCCCTCCCCAGAAGTGGAAACGATTGGGCAAAGCGTATCCGCGTACATGTTTTCACACTGCCGATGCGCAGGATGTTTTCCCAGCCCAGCCGTGGGTTGGAGTGGTCATAGAGGTCATGGAACAGCCAGCAATGGCGCTGGTGCGCGAGCGGATGTCCGGCCCTGCGCTCGTATTCATTCCAGTTCCAGGCCGTGCGGGTGGTTCGGGACATATCGTGGTATTTTCTGGCCATGCAACTGGCAATGGCGTGGTCATTGGCATATATGGCGTTTTCACCGCCGACCTGGAACAGCGGGTCACGCTGATCCAGCACAAACTCCACCCGTGCATCCATGCTCCATCCGCCCTCACCGTTCTCGGGAGCACTGGCCCCGCCCTTTGTGCAGGCGGCATGAAACCAGCGGCCACAAGTACCGAAGTAGGTTTCGATGCCAGCCATGAGCGTGTTCATCTGATCCAGTCTGGCAATTTGCCCGCAGGTGAGTGCATCACTGCAAGACTCCGGCGGTGAGTGTCTTTTGGCGAACAGGGTTTTCTTCCAGTTGTCGCCCTCGAAACTGTTGCAGGCGAAGATGCCGACCGGCACCCCAGGAATGGCTGGCGCAGATGGATCGAGCGGGAATGTCTTCTCGAATACGAGAAATGCTTCTGCCCATACCTGCCCAATCCGCATGATGTTCTCCCAACCCAATGAGGGATTGCGGCGGTCCATCAAGGCGCGGATCAGCCAGCTATTGCTCCGAAGGCATGGTGGGTGATCGGATATGTGGCGGAAGTCATTATTCCAGTCAATCATCGGATAGCAGCGACCTGCATCACCTGGAATTAGCGGCAGCGTGTCGAACATTTCGCACATGATGTTGTCCGAATCTTCATCGTGCTCCGGATCGCTTGCATCCAGCACGAAACTGAGGTGAATGCCAAATCGCCACGGGCGATCTGGCCTGTTCGGCCCGCCCGTTTTCGCCAGACGCTTGAGCCAATTCGCATGATCATCGAGCCAGGATTCAGCAGACAACACCTGTTCGCGCAACCAGTCGTACCGTGGCTGCATGTCCTGCGTGAACTGGGTGAACCTTCCCCTCCAGCGGTCTGGAATCACGATTTCCACGATGCACCTCCCTGATTTCCTGCCGGCCACCATTCCCCATCGTCACGCCGATCCACATTGGCGAACAGTTCGTCGAATCTGTCTCCGTGGAAGGAATGGATCGGCACCAGTTTTTTCGCTGCCAGCGCGGTGGCGAAACGCTGGAGATCGGGGACGCTGGCGTGGCCGGAGGTGTGGATGCAGCGCATCGGAATGGCGTTTTGCGCCAGCCAGTCGCGCACCGGTTCTGTGCTGTCCTCTTCCAGATACCCGCCCCAATTGGAATAGATGAGCTGCGCGCCAACAAGCGATGCTTTGGCGGCGACTTCCTTCAACATGCCGGGGCGGAACAGCAGAATGTCGCGTGCCGGATCGAGGTGCTCCAAATACACGCGGCGGGGTTTGAACGGCTCCAGTTTTTCGAATGTCTTGTCGCGCACGATCTTGCGGCGCATCCATTCGGGCACGTACACGCCGATATGTGGCCAGTGCGCCTGCGGCAGGTTCGGGTTTTCCGTGGCCGCCAGCATCTCGGCGGTGAAGGCGTCCAGCACCAATCGCTTGCCGCTGCGTTTGGCGCCGCGGTAAAGAGTCACGATGCGGTCGATGTTCTGGGTGGAGGTCCACACTAGGCGCAGCCCTTCCGCGCTGTTGAACGCATCGACGAAATCGCGTTCCAGATCGCTTTCGCCGGGGAATGGCTCACCTTCACCCTCGCGCCCGATGACAGTGCCTTCCATCATCAGCACGTCGATATCACGCGGCGGGTTTGCCAGCAGTTTCTCGAACAACCTGGCCTTGCGTCCATGGCCTCGGAAATCGCCGCTGTAGAACAGGCGCTGGCCATCGGCTTGGATCAGCAAGGCGTAGGCGTCATAAGCGGAGTGATCGACGAGAAAAGGCGTGATGGTGAACGGGCCGAGCGTGACGGGTTTGCCGGATTGCCAGTGGATCAACACACGTTCATCGAGCTTCGGGCGCTCCAGCCAATCGGCAGCGCGGTCGAGGATGCGCTGCCCGGCGGCACCGATGCCGATGGGAATGGCCGGATGGATGGCATGCACCAAGCCGACATGATCCTGATGCGGATGAGAAATCAGCACGCCGAGCAGATCGTCGCTGGCATCGTGCAGGCCGGGCACATCGGGCATCAAGCTGGCGATGTCATCGGTATCGGCATCCAGCGGCAATCCCAGATCGAGCACGATGCGGCCCGGGGTGGATTCGGCGGCGACTTCGATGCAGGTGCCGCCGATCTGGCGGGTGCCACGGTGGATGCGTATTTTCATGCGGGTGCGGGTTCCTCAAGTGGTGACGGGTTCTGGCCGGAGCGGGCCGGAAACCATTTCCACACGAAGACGCGACAGACAGTGTCGCATCCGAGCCGGCAAGGAAAATCGAACCCGCCATCCCCGCAGCTTTCAGGCCACTGGCACCTTGGTGTACTCGACCAGTTCATCACCAAACGATTGCAGCCACCAGGTCAGTTGCAGCGTGTCCTGCACGGTGGCGATGAGGCGATAGCCCGTGCCGCCATCGGCGAGCGTGATTTTTTCCAGTTGCTGATCGTGCGAGATGCGGCTTTCGGTAAGCGCATGGGCACGGACACTTCGGAACACGGCGTTCAACCTCACCGGCCCGCCCGTGGCGATGGAGACGCCGCCTTCGGCCACGTAGCGGTCGATGTCGAAATCCGGCAGGTCGCGTGCGGGGGATTCCACGCTGTCCGCAGCGATGAAGCGATGCAGGGCCAGCGAGCGTGGATCGGCGTAGTCGTCCACCAGCGCCACCAGATAAATGACGCCTTCGCGTGCAATCAGCCCTTGTGGATGCAGCACGTATCGGTTGATCGCCTCGCTGGCGTAGGGGCGATATTCGGCCTGCAACTGGCGGCGTCGCGCCAAGGCGTCGAACACCACACGCTGGATGGCCGGGTCGATGTCCGGCGGAATCATCGGCAATGAGCGGCTGGTGACGGCGATGCGTTGCGGCCAGCGCCGCAGGCCGGAATCGGGCTGACGTTCCAGCGCCTTGTGCGCCTCCTCGAACCGGGGTTGCAGGTCTTCGAGCACCTGCGGCGGCAGCAGGTGCCGGGCGTGCTGCTGGAGGATGAGGAAGGTCAGCGCCACCGATGGCTCCATGAAAGGCAGGGAGACATCCGCCGCACCCGCCGCCCAGCGCCAGCCAGCAGGTTTGGCTCCATCGGACTGGATGGGAAACAGTTCGGCCAGTTTTTCCAGATCGCGCTGCACCGTGCGCACCGTGGTGACATAGCCCTGTGCATCCAGTTCGCGCTGGAACTCGCGCACCGATTTCTTGCGCTGACGTGGCACCAGCCGCAGCAACTGGATCAGGCGCAGGCTGGTTTCGCTGGAGGCATGGCCCATGAAGGTGGCAGGTGTGGTGGCAATGGAGGTAGTCATTCTGGGCATGGGAGACAGGAAAGCAAAAGGCAGCCGGATGGCGGCTCCAGCATCCGGGTGCGTGCGACGGGTGATGTCGTATCCGGGGAAAGTGGCTGCTTTCCTCCCCACCCAATCCCGCCCCACCCCTTGACAGCCCCCCACCCGACAGGTTCTGCTTGCCGCCATGTTGCTGCGCACCACGACCATGACCATGACGATTACCACTCCATCCGGGGTGCGTCCGGTCGTGTGTTGAAACGAACCCGGCTCCGCACCTCGACGAGGATGCGGGGCGCGTAGCCACCCCCATCCGACGCGAAGGCGGGCCATCCATCACCAAGGCCCCCGATGAACGCGTTCCCCACTGCCCTTTCCGAAGCCGCTGCCGCGCCTGCCGGCGATACCGTCATCGCGCACAAGTTCGGCGGCTCCAGCGTCGCCGACGCAGCGCGCTACCGGCACGTCGCAACGATCCTTTCCGAACGCGACGACCCGCTGCAGGTGACCGTGGTCTCCGCGATGAAGGGCGTCACCGACGTGCTGATCACGCTCGCCGACGTCGCGGCACAGGGCGAGGACTGGCAGGTGCCGCTGGCCGCGCTGCAGGAGCGCCACCGCGCCACCGCGCGCGCGCTGCTGGGCGCGCAGGCCGATCCCACCGTGGACTGGCTCGACGCACAGTTCCAGGAGCTGGCGGGAATCCTTGGCGCCATCGCCCTGCTCGGCCCTTCCGGCGAAGCCGCCAAGGAACGCGTACACGGCATGGGCGAAGTGCTCTCGGCACGCCTCCTGGCCGAAGCGCTGCGCAGCCTCGGCAGCGATGCCGTCGCACTCGACGCACGCGAGGTGCTGGCCGTGGGCCGCAATGAACTGGGCATCGCGGTGGACTGGGAAACCAGCACCGCGCGCCTGGCACAGTGGCGCGCCGCAAACCCGCAGCCGCGCGTGGTCGTCACCGGTTTCATCGCGCGCAGCACGCAGGGCGTGGCCACCACGCTGGGACGCAACGGCAGCGACTTCTCGGGCGCGATCTTCGCCGCCCTGTTCCAGGCCGCAGAACTGCACATCTGGACCGACGTGGACGGCGTGCTCTCGGCCGATCCTCGGGTCGTTCCCGACGCGGTATTCCTGCCCCGCATCTCCTACAGCGAAGCCTGCGAACTGGCCTACTTCGGCGCCAAGGTGGTGCATCCGCAGACCATGGCACCGGCGATCGCGCGCAACCTGCCGATCCTCATCCGCAACAGCTTCAACCCCGCACACCCCGGCACCCGCATCGACGCGCAGGGCGACGCGCACAGCGCCGCGCTGGCCAA
Source organism: uncultured Chiayiivirga sp. (assembly GCA_934525595.1). Taxonomy (GTDB): domain Bacteria; phylum Pseudomonadota; class Gammaproteobacteria; order Xanthomonadales; family Xanthomonadaceae; genus Denitratimonas. The sequence goes on from CAKSZJ010000002.1 coordinate 147,202, forward strand.
GGGCCTGTCGCTGGTTTCCGGCCTTGCCCTGCTCAACGTCGAAGGCAGCGGCATGATCGGCGTCCCCGGCACCGCCGAGCGCGTCTTCGCCACGCTGCGTGACGCCCGGGTATCGGTGGTGATGATCTCCCAGGGCTCGTCCGAACACTCGATCTGCTGCGTGGTGCGCGACAGCCAGGCCGCCGCCGGAAAGGCCGCGCTGCAACGCGCCTTCGCCCAGGAGCTGGCGCAAGGGCAGATCCAGAGCGTGCATCTCGAAACCGGCATCAGCGTGCTGGCCGCGGTCGGCGACGGCATGGCCGGCCGGCCGGGCGTGGCGGCGCGCTTCCTGGCCACCCTCGCACGCGCCCACGTCAACCTGCGTGCCATCGCGCAGGGTGCGTCGGAGCGCAACATCTCCGTGGCCATCGCCAGCACCGACGAAACCAAGGCGCTGCGCGCCGCGCACGCCGGCTTCTGGCTCTCCCCGCAAACCATCTCCGTCGGCGTGATCGGCCCCGGCAAGGTCGGCGCGGCGCTGCTCGACCAGCTCGCCGAAAACGCGCCGCGCCTGCTGGCCGAAGCCAACATCGACCTGCGCCTGCGCGCCCTCGCATCCAGCCGGCGCATGTGGCTGGGCGAACACGATCCGGACTGGCGCGCGCGCTGGAACGGCGCCGGCGCAATGGACCTCGATGCCTTCACCGCCCACGTCCACGCCGCGCATCTACCGCACGCCGTCATCATCGACTGCAGCGCCAATCCCGACGTGGCGGAACGCTACGCCGGCTGGCTGGCCGCCGGCATCCACGTCATCACCCCCAACAAGCAGGCAGGCTCCGGCCCCATCGAGCGCTACCGCACGATCCGCGCCGCTGCCAAGGCCGGCAATGCGCGCTTCCGCTACGAGGCCACCGTCGGCGCCGGACTGCCGGTGATCCAGACCCTGCGCGACCTCCTCACCACCGGCGACGAACTGCACGCCATCGAAGGCATCTTCTCCGGCACCCTGGCCTGGCTGTTCAACAAATACGACGGCAGCCAGCCGTTTTCCGCACTCGTGCGCGAAGCGCACGCGCTGGGCTACACCGAACCCGACCCGCGCGACGATCTCTCGGGCACCGACGTCGCCCGCAAGCTGGTGATCCTGGCGCGCGAGGCCGGGCGCGAACTGAGCCTCGCCGATGTCGAGGTCGAATCCCTGATCCCGCCCGGCCTGGAAGACGGCAGCGCCGAAGATTTCCTGGGGGGCCTGACGGCACACGATGCCGTCATGCAGCAGCGCTTCGACGCCGCCCGCGCGCGCGGCGACGTGCTGCGCTACGTGGCCACGCTCGACCGCGCCGGCCGCGCCCGCGTCGCACTCCTCGCCCTGCCCGGCAGCCACGCCTTCGCCCACCTCAAGCTCACCGACAACGTCGTCCAGTTCACCACCCGCCGCTACAGCGAAAACGCCATGGTCGTCCAAGGCCCCGGCGCCGGCCCGGAAGTAACGGCGGCGGGTGTCTTCTCCGACCTCCTGCGCGTAGCCGCAGCGCTGGGAGCCAGGGTGTGAGGACCGGGAATGGGGATTCGTGAAAGCAGGTGAACCCCGCGGCAGGCCCGACACCAGAACCTCCGGCGCTGGTCGCAACACACCCGCAACTGGACACCCGTCCAGCGCGTCGCACTCAATCCCGAGCGCGAATGCATCGCGGCGAAGATAGCCGCATGATCACAGGCGACAACTACCTTGACACGCACCGTGACAACCCGGGTGGATCAGGTCGGACGGATCAGGCCGCGGCGAGTCCCATGCCTGCACGGCGGGCGAGGTCCAGGAAGCCCGGGAACGAGGTTGCCACGGTGGCGCAGCCACGCAGTGTGACAGGCGCGCTGGCGAGCTGGCCTGCGACGACGAAGCTCATCGCGATGCGGTGATCGTCATGGGCATCCACGTCAGCGGCCGCGAGCGGTGCGCCGCCGTGGATCAGCGCGCCGTCCGGGGTTTCGTCGATGCGCGCGCCCATCGCGCGCAGGCCGCTGGCCATTACCGCGATGCGGTCCGATTCCTTGACGCGCAATTCCGCCGCGCCGCGCACCACGGTGGCGCCCGAAGCCGCAGCTGCGGCGACGAACAGCACCGGAAACTCATCGATCATGTCCGGCACCAGATGCTCGGGCACTTCGATTCCGCGCAGCGGCGCGTGGCGAACCTGCAGGTCGGCGACCGGCTCCCCGCCCTCCTTGCGCGCGTTGCCTGCATCGATCCGCGCACCCATCAGGCGAAGCGCATCGAGCAGGCCGGTACGGCGCGGATTCATGCCGACGCCTTCGATGAGCAGGTCCGAACCGGGGATCAGGCTGGCCGCGACCAGGAAAAACGCGGCGGAGGAAAAGTCGCCGGGCACCGCGATGTCGGTGGCGGTGAGGCGATGGCCGCCTGAAAGCCGCGCGAAGCCGGGGGAAAAATCGATCGGCCAGCCCAGCGCGGCGAGCATCCGCTCGGTGTAGTCGCGCGTGGGATGCGGTTCGCGCACCGTGGTTTCACCATTGGCGTACAGGCCGGCCAGCAGCAGCGCGGACTTCACCTGGGCGCTTGCCACGGGCAAGCCGCAGTCGATGCCGGCCAGCGCCTGTCCGCCGAAGATGCGCAGCGGCGGCGTGCCGCCTTCGGCCGTTTCGATGCGCGCTCCCATGCGCGCCAGCGGCTCGGTGACGCGGCGCATCGGGCGGCGCGTGAGGGAGGCATCGCCGATCAGGGTGGAATCGAAAGCCTGGCCCGCGAGCAGCCCGGCCAGCAGGCGCATGCCGGTGCCGGCGTTGCCGCAGTCGATCGGCACGGAAGGCGGCTTCAGTCCGTCGATGCCGACGCCGTGCACGATCCTGCGGCCCGGCCCGTCGTCCTCGATGCGTACGCCCATCGTGCGGAACGCGGCGGCGGTGGCGAGGGTGTCCTCGCCCTCCAGGAATCCACTGACGCGCGTGACGCCGTCCGCAAGGGCGCCCAGCATCATCGCGCGGTGCGAGATGGACTTGTCGCCGGGCACGCGGATCGTGCCGCGCAGCGGTGTTCCGGGACGGGCCTGCCAGGTCGAGGAAGCGGTCATGGTGCGGCTTGCGGGCAGATGATGGGAGGCAGGTCGGCCCTGCGCGGCCGACGAATCGGGGCACCGCGGCGTCGGGGATATAACCCCGACCTACGGAATGCGGGAGCACTGCGGCCTCGCCGCAAACCGCCATTCTCCATTCCCCATTCCCGATTCCCGCCCATCAAGGCACCGCCACCGGGTACGAACCCAGCACCTTCACCGAGGCCGCGTGGGCTTCCAGCTCGGCCAGCGCCTGCTTCATGCTCTCGTCCTCGACGTGGCCGGCGAGGTCGATGAAGAAGGCGTACTCCCACTTGGCCTGGTGCGAGGGGCGCGACTCGATGCGGTTCATGCTGATGCCGTGGCGCGCGAACGGGCTGAGTACGTCGAACAGCGCACCGGGCTTGTCGTGGATGAAGACCAGGATCGAGGTGCGGTCGTGGCCCGAGGACGGAAAGATGCGGCGGCCGATGACCAGGAAGCGCGTGGTGTTGTCCTTGTCGTCCTGGATGGGCTTCATGATGACCTTCTTGAGGCCATAGACGTGTCCGGCACTCTCGCCGCCGATGGCCGCGGCGTCGTCGGCGTTGCGCGCGCGGCGCGCGCCCTCGGCGTTGCTCGATACCGGGATCTTTTCGACCTTGGGCAGGTTGGACCGCAGCCAGCCGGCGGTCTGTGCGAACGATTGCGGATGCGCGTAGATGCGCTCGATATCCTCGATGCGGCCGCTGCGCGAGAGCAGGAACTGGTGCACGCGCAGCTCCACTTCGCCGCAGATCCTCAGCCCCGAGGTCAGGAACAGGTCGAGGGTGACCTGGATGGTGCCCTGCCCGGAGTTTTCCACCGGCACCACGCCGAAGTCGGCGACGCCGTTCTCCACTTCCTGGAACACCTCCTCGATGCTCGCCAGCGGCAGGCCGTGGGCGGAGCGGCCGAAGTGCTTGAGCACGGCCTGCTGGCTGAAGGTGCCCTCGGGGCCGAGGTAGCCGATCTTGAGCGGCTCCTGCTGCGCCAGACAGGCCGACATGATTTCGCGGAACACATGCACCAGAAGCTCGTCGGAGAGCGGCCCTTCGTTGCGGTCCACCACCATGCGCAGCACCTGCGCCTCGCGCTCGGGCCGATAGTAATCCACCGCGGCGGCGAGCTTGCCCTTGGCCTTGCCGACCTGCAGGGCGAAACCGGCGCGCTCGGCGATGAGGGCCTGGATCTGGCGGTCGATGCCGTCGATGCGCTCGCGCACCTGCGCCAGCGCCGGCGGGGTCGCGGGCTGGCCGGCGTCCTTGCTGGTCTTCGCGCTTCGGGGCTTCTTCGGAGACGTCATGGGAATCCTGCGGTGGAATAGGGGGCGTGGAAGGATGCGGACACGATGTTCAGCCGTGCCGCCGCGCAAAGTCGCGCATGAAATCGACCAGCGCCGCGACGCCCTCTTCGGGCATCGCGTTGTAGATCGAGGCGCGCATGCCGCCGACCAATCGATGACCCTTGAGCGCCAGCAGGCCGGCGGCGCGCGATTCTTCGAGGAACGCCGCATCTAGCGCGGCGTCGTGCAGGGTGAAGGGCACATTCATGCACGAACGGGTCGCCGGATCGACGTGATTGGCGTAATAGCCGCCGGAGCCATCGATCGCGGCGTAAAGCGCCGCGGCCTTGCGGTCGTTGATCGCGGCGATCGCGCCGAGCCCGCCCTGCGCCTTGAGCCACTGGAACACCAGGCCTGCGAGGTACCAGGAAAAGGTCGGCGGGGTGTTGAGCAGGGAGCCCTCGCGCGCGTGAGCGGCGTAGTCGAAGATCCGCGCCGCGCGGCCGGCGCTGCGTTCGAGAAGATCCTCGCGCACGATGACGATCACCAGGCCCGAGGGGCCGATGTTCTTCTGTGCGCCGGCAAAGATCAGCCCGTAGCGCGAGACATCGATCGGGCGCGAGAGGATATTGGAGGACATGTCCGCCACCAGCGGCACCCCGCCCACGTCGGGCGCATCGAAGAACTCCACGCCGTGGATGGTCTCGTTGGACGCGATGTGGACATAGGCGGCGTCGGCCGACAGCTGCCACTGCGCGCGCGCCGGAATCGAGTGGAACCCCCCGTCCTTCGCACTTGCCGCCACGCGGGGGCGGGCGACGTGCGCGGCATCCGCGAGGGCCTTTTCGCTCCAGCTGCCGGTAAGGATGAAGTCCACCGTCTGATCGGGGCGCGCCAGATTCATCGGGACCTGCGCGAAGTGCTGCGATGCCCCGCCCTGCAGGAACAGCACGCGATAGTCCTCCGGCACGGCGAGCAGGTCACGCAGGTCGCGCTCGGCCTGTTCGGCCATGGCCATGAAGGCCTTGCCACGGTGCGAAACCTCCATCACCGAGGCGCGCTCGGCGCCCCACTCCAGCAGTTCCTCGCGCGCCTGCCGCAGGACGGACTCGGGCAGAGTCGCGGGTCCGGCACTGAAATTGAACGCGCGCGACATCGCTGGCCTTCGGCAGTAAATGGAAACCGCAGGCTAGCATGACGCGCTGCAGCATGAGAACCGCCTGCCGCTCACCCGCCCATGCGTCGTCCGCGCCCCGCCCGGCCGCGCTTCAGCACGGCAGCGTGAGCGTCGCCTGCAGCCCGCCCAACGGCCCGCGCGACAGCTCCAGCGTGCCCTGATAGGTGCCGGCGATATCGGCGGCAATGGCCAAGCCAAGGCCGCTGCCTTCCACCTGTTCGTCGAAGCGCGTGCCGCGCTGCGCCGCTTGGGCCAGCTGGGCGTCGCCCAGCCCGGGGCCGTCGTCGTCGATCTGGATCCGCAGCCGGCCCTGGTGCCCACGCGCGCTGATCCGTACCTGCGCCTGTGCCCATTTGCCCGCGTTGTCCATCAGATTGCCGAGCATTTCCTCCAGGTCGGTGGGTTCGCCACGCCAGTGCAGCGCATCGGGCACGTCCACCTGCCAGTCCAGGGCGCGCGCCGCGTGCAGCTGGCGCATCAGCAGGGTCAGCGCATCCACCCGCGGCTTCAGCGCGACGCGACGCCGCTCACCCGCGCCGCTTCCGGCACGCGCCAGATGCCGGTCGATCAGCCGCGCCACGCCCTGGACCTGCGCGCGAACCCGCTGCGAAGGCACGCTGTCGGCGGCATCGGCGTCTCCCCGCAGGAGCGCAAGCGGTTTTTTCAGCGCATGGGCCAGATCGGCCGCATGGCCGCGCGCGCGCGCCACGATGCGCGCATTGCGTTCGAGAAGCCCGTCGAGCTCACCGGCAAACGGATCCAGATCCGGCCCGTAACCGGTGCCAAGCCGTTCGCGCGTGCCGTCCTCCACCGCCGTCAGCGCGGCACGCAGGCGCGCCAGAGGGCGCAGGCCGAAGCGCACCTGGATCAGCGACACCGCGCCCAGCGCCAGCAGCAGGCCGGCGAGCATGAGAAGCAGGCGACGATCAAAGGCGCGCAGTTCGTCCAGCACCGGCGCCGCCGGGCCGAAAACCTCCAGCTGCAGGTCGCCGCGATCGCCCTGCGTGAACGCATGGACGATGCCGAACAGAGGCTCCTGCCGGGGCCCCACCGCATCCAGGCGCGATGGAGCCTGCTCCTTGAGCGCGGACAGCTCCGCATCCCAGAGCGAACGCGAATGCACCTCCTGCGGCATGCCCCGCACCCGCCAGTACCAGCCCGAGAAAATCCGCCCGAAGTCATCGCCACCGCGCGGCTCCGCGTAGGCCAGCACACCGTCCTGCCGGATCGTGAAACGCGCGGCGATGAGCTCGGCGCGTTCGGTCAGTCGCTGTTCGAAGCTGCTGCGCATGGCCTCGTGCAGGGCCCCGTGCAGCACCCACCAGGCCACCAGCGCCAGCGCCGCCGCGGCCAGCGCGCCGAAGAGGATCAGTCGCCCCGCAAGGCCCAGGCGCATCGCTCAGTCCGCCGGTTCGGCCAGGCGGAACCCGAGCCCGCGCTCGGTGTGGATCAGCGGGCGGCCGAGCTTCCGGCGGATGCGACCGATGAGCACATCGACGGTATTGGAATCGGGCTCCAGGTCGCGCTGGTACACCTGTTCGGCAATGTCACTGCGGCTGACGACCTGGCCTGCGCGGTGCATGAGGTAGGCGAGGATGCGCTGTTCCTGCGCGGTCAGCTGCAGCGGCGCGTGGTCGAGACTGAAGCGCGAGGCCACCGTGTCATAGCGCAGCGGCCCCACCTGCAGCACCGGATCGGCGTGCCCGCCGGCGCGTCGCAGCAGGGCGCGCAGCCGCAGCGCCACTTCCTCCAGCTCGAAGGGCTTGGTGAGGTAATCGTCGGCACCCGCGCCGAAGCCTGCGAGCTTGTCGCTCCAGCGCCCACGCGCGGTGAGGATCAGCACAGGGAAGTCGCCGCCGTGTTCGCGCCAGTGCCGGATCAGCGAAATGCCGTCCTGCCCCGGCAGGCCAAGATCCACCACCGCCGCCGCGTAGCGCTCGGTGGCGCCCAGGAACGCCGCCTCCTTTCCATCGTGGCACAGCTCGGGCAGCAGGCCGACCTGCGACAGGCTCTGCGCGATGCGGCCGGCCAGCGCGACGTCGTCCTCGACGATGAGCACACGCATCAGTCGGCATCCTCGCGCAGCACTTCGCCGCTGAAGGCGTCCACGTGCACGGTGTATTCCTGTCCGTCGTCACCCATGATTTCCAGTTCGTAGAAGTGGCGTCCGTCGTCGCTGCGCTCCAATTCACCTTCCATCAGCGTGCCCCGATAGCGCTGCAGCACCGCCTCGATCACGTCGGCCATCGGCCGCATGGTGCCGAGGTCGGCATCGCTCGCGGCGTCTTCCACCATGGCACCGGTCACCGGATCCATCACCACATGCAGGCGGCGTCCGTCCTCGCGGGCCAGTTCGATCTGGTAATTCCCGTGCTCCAGCCCCACGTCGATCACGTGCCCGGGATGGCGCGCCTGAACCTCGCGCAGAAGCTCGGGCAGCGGGCGATACCCGTGTGCGGAAGGCCCGCCCGGCTCGATGATGTCGCCGCTGGCGCCATCCACCTTGATCTCCAGCGTGCCGCGGTCCGGCATCAGGATCTCGATTTCGTAGACGTACGCGCCGCCGCGCGCGCGCTCCAGTTCCACATCCACGATGCGGCCCGGATGGCGCGCCTGCACGGTGGCGATGATTTCCGTCAGCGGCCGCAGCCGCCCCTCCGCAACCGCGCGACGAACCGTGGCCTGGTCACCTGCGACAAGCGGGCCGGAAGACAGCAGGAGGGACAGCAGCAGGAGTTTCTTCATGGCGCACGATGCTGGGATGGACGCATTAAATCATCCGTTAACAGCGCCATCAAAAGCCGTTTAGGAAGGCCCGCGCAGACTTCGCTCCCGTCGGCCAGCGCCGATACCCATCCCCACACGGAGATTCACCATGATCAAGCTCACCCATCTGGTCGCGAGCCTCGCCCTGGCCCTGCCAATGGCCGCCAGCAGCGCGCCTGTCCAGGACGCCGGAACGGCCCTGGAGCGCATCACGGCCGCCGGATACCACGCCCCCTACGAGCTGGAGTTCCGGCACGGTTTCTGGGTTGCGGAAACCACCACGGCCGAAGGCCTGCGGATCAGCGCGATCGTCGATCCCGGCAGCGGTAGCGTGGCGGCGTTCGATGCGCGCGGCAACGGCGCGATCCCGGCCCAGCAGGTGCGCGAGCGGGTGCTTGCGGCCGGCTATGTCCGCATCACCGACCTCGAATTCGACGACGGTTTCTGGGAGGTGGAAGCGGTGGACCGCTTCGGGCGCAAAATCGACCTTGTCGTGCACCCGACCAGCGGAGCCATCCTCAATGCCCCCGACGACGGTGGCGCCACGCCGCTCAGCGCCGAGCGGATCCACGCGGCGCTGACCCAGGCCGGCTACACGCGCATCCACGACCTGGACTACGACAGCGACGGATACTGGGAAGCCGATGCGGTCAACACCCGTGGCGAACGCATTGAACTGCGCGTGGATCCGTACACCGGCGCGGTGCTGCGCGAGCAGCTCGACGACTGAGTCCGCATCACCGCCAGCTCCGGCGCAGGCAGGGTTCGCGCCTGCGCCGGATTGCGGATTCGCGCGAGCTAGGCGGCGTCCGGCGCCGCAACCACCACGCGGTTGCGCCCGGTCTGCTTGGCGCGATACAGGGCCAGGTCCGCGGCGCGCATCAGCGAGGCGCGATCCGGATACGCATTGCCGAACGACGCCAGACCAACACTGATGGTCACCGGGCCGGACATCGGGGCAAAGGCGAAGGTCGACTGTTCCACCGCGATGCGCAGCGCCTGGACGTGGGCCAGCGCGCTCCCGTCGCCGAGATCGGGCATGAGCAGGCCGAACTCCTCCCCGCCGATTCGCCCGGCAACGTCGGCGGCGCGCATTCCGCGCCGGATGGTCGCGGTGATCTGGCGCAGCACCGAGTCGCCCACCAGATGGCCGCAGGTATCGTTGATGCGCTTGAACAGGTCGATGTCGAGGATCGCGAAGGCCAGCGCGCCGTCCGAACGGGCCGCGCGCACCAGTTCGCGCTCGACCATGTCCAGGAACTGCCGGCGGTTGTAAAAGCCGGTCAGCCCGTCGTGCGTGGCCTGCTGGTGGACTTCCTCGTGATAGCCCGCCTCCACGCTGGCGCCGCTGATGAACTTGACGATGCTTTCGCCGATCGTCAGGTGGTCGCCATCGGCCAGATCCGCCACCTCGACCACGCGGTCATTGAGGCGTGTGGCATTGGTCGAGCCCAGGTCGCGCACGCGATAGCGATCCTCGGCGCGCCATATCTCGCAGTGCCGGCGCGACACCGACGGATGTGCGATGTACAGGTCGCATTCGCGGTCGCGGCCGATCCGCGTGGGGCGCTCGCCGATATCGACACGCTGCCCGATACCGGCGCCGTGGATCACGATCAGGCAGGCTCCCTGCCTTTCCGCGCGCGCCGGGCCGGAGGAAATCAGGGTGCGCTGGGTCGTATCTGGGTCGGATGGAGTCATGGATGCACGCGACTTGGGTCTTGCCCCGGCAGAGTGCGGGCAACGATGCGACGGGCACGCGTCCGCGTCAACCCGAAAGTCGACTCTGCGACCCGACGTCGGGATCGGTCACTGTCTGGCGCGCCAGACGCGTCTCGCGATAGGCGATGTAATAGTTCGAGGCGAGCACGACGCTGGCACCTGCAAAGGTCCAGCGATCCACGGTTTCATCGAACAACAGCCAGCCGTAGACGCCCACGACCAGCACCTGCACGAAGCTGATCGGCGTGAGCAGCGAAGCGTCGCCGGACTTGAGCGCGCGGGTCCAGAACATGTGCCCGGCGGTACCGAAGAACCCCGCCAGCACGATCCACAGCCAGGTGATGCCGTGCGGCCAGGTCCAGACGAACAGGGCCGGCACCAGCGACATCGGCACCCACAGCAGGGTGGTATAGAGCACGATGGCATCGGGCTTTTCGGTGCGGGAAAGGAACTTGATGCTGATCGCCACGCTACCGCTGAGCACCGCCGCTGCCAGCGCGGCCAGGGTATGCACATTGAAACTCGCGCCTCCGGGACGGACGATCAGGAGCACGCCCAGAAACCCGACCACCACCGCGCTCCAGCGCCGGATCCGGACCACTTCGCCCAGCACCAGCGCGGCGCCGATCGTGACGAACAGCGGCGCCGAGTAGGAGATCGAGATCGCCTCGGCCAGCGGCAGGTGCACGATCGCCCAGAAGCCGCACAGCATCGAACCGATGCCGATCAGGCAGCGCATGAAATACAGCGACAGGTGGCTGGTTCGCAAGAGGCCGATCCCGTGGCGAAACAGCAGCGGCAGCGCGAACACGAAGCCGAACAGGTTGCGGAAGAACGCGATCTCGAAAGGATGCAGCTCGGCCGAGGCCAGGCGGATCGTCACCGCCATCGAGCCGAAGAACAGCGTGCTCACCAGCATCATGGCAATGGCGCGGCGCAGCTCGCGATTCGGAGCGCTGGCGGAGACGTTCATCCGGTGCCCGGGCTGGCGCGCCCGCCTCATGCCGGGGCGGCGGCGGCCGCTGCCGGTGCGCCCGGCGCATCCCAGTGCGCTCCGACGATGCGCGCCTCCGGCTCCAGCCACACACCGAAGCGCTCGTGCACCGACATCGCCACGCGCCGCGCCAGCGCGAACATCTCTGCGCCGCTGGCCTGGCCGTGGTTGACCAGCACCAGCGCGTGCTGCGCCGACACGCCGGCGTCGCCTTCGCGAAAGCCCTTCCAGCCGGCGCGCTCGATCAGCCAGGCCGCCGAGAGTTTGCGCGCCTGCCCCTCGTCGACGGCCCAGGCCGGCATGGCGGGTTCGTCGCGCTGCAGCGCCCGCGCGTGGTCGGCGGCAACCACCGGATTGCGGAAGAAGCTGCCGACGTTTGGTTCGAGGGCGGGATTGGGCAGTTTGCGGGTGCGAAGGCGCGACACGGCCTCGGCGATCTGTGCAGGACGCGGCGCATCGCCGGCGCCCAGCAGCGCCAGTTCCTCCGGCAGGCCCGGATAGCCGATGCGCGGAGGATGCCGGCGCGGCAAACGCAGCTCGATCGCCGTCACCAGCCAGCGCGCGGGATCGCGCTTGAATACGGAATCACGGTAGCCGAAGGCGCAGTCGGCGCGATCCAGCCGCACCAGCGCGCCGGCCTGCCGATCCCAGGCTTCGACGGTCTGGATGAATTCACCCACCTCGGTGCCGTACGCGCCGATGTTCTGGATCGGCGCGGCACCGGCAAGCCCCGGGATCAGGACCAGGTTTTCCAGCCCCGCGTAGCCAAGGCCCAGGCTCCAGGCCACCACGTCGTCCCAGCGCTCGCCCGCGCCAACGCGCAGCAGTGCGCCATCGTCGTCGTGCCCGAGCACCTGACGGTCCATCGCGCCGATGGCCATCACCACGCCGGGCACGTCGCCCACGATCAGGGTATTGCTGCCCTCGCCCAGCACCAGCAGCGGCGCGCGCTGCAGGTAGGGCATGGCGAAAAGCTCGGGCAAGGCCTCGGCGCGGCGCACGTCGACGAACAGCTCGGCCCGGGACGCCACGCGAAAGCCGTTGCGGCCGGCCAGGGAAATGTGTTCGGCAAGGTGATACGCCTGCCCCATCAGCGCCGCACGCCCCGTTCCCGCCGACGCCGGATCGCCTCCACGCACTCGCGCACCAGAGCCGGCCCGCGATAGACCAGGCCGCTGTAGCACTGCACCAGGAGCGCGCCGGCCGCGAGTTTTCCCACCGCGTCGGCACCGCTCAGGATGCCGCCCACGCCGATGATCGGAATACTGGAATCAAGATGCGCACGCAGCCGGCGCAGCGCCTCGGTCGCCACGCCATAAAGCGGCGCACCGGACAACCCGCCGGCTTCCCCGGCGTGGCGCAGGCCGGCCACTTCGCTGCGATCGATCGTGGTGTTGGTGGCAACGACGCCATCCACACCGGCCACGTTCAGTGCCGAAGCCATCGCATGCAGCGCGGCCTCGTCCAGGTCCGGCGCGATCTTGACCAGCACGGGGCGGCGCGCGCCGCGCTGCGCGGCCAGGCGCTCCTGCGCCTCGCGCAGCCCGGCCAGCAGCGCGCGCAGCGGATCGCCGTGCTGCAGCTCGCGCAGCCCGGCGGTGTTGGGTGAGGAAATGTTGACCACGATGTAGCCGGCAACGTCCCACACCCGCTCCAGGCAGTGCAGGTAGTCGCGCAGCGCATGGTCGTTTGGCGTGTCCTTGTTCTTGCCGATGTTGACGCCGATCACGCCCTTCCAGCGGGTGCGCGCGAGGTTCTTCACCAGCGCATCGACGCCCTCGTTGTTGAAGCCCATGCGGTTGATGATGGCCTGCTTTTCCGGCAGGCGGAACAGCCGCGGCCGCGGATTCCCGGACTGCGGGCGCGGGGTGACGGTGCCGACTTCGATGAAGCCGAAGCCCAGATGCGAGAGCGCGTCGACGTGCGCGCCGTTCTTGTCCATGCCCGCGGCGAGCCCGACGGGGTTCTCGAAGGTCAGCCCGAAGGCCCGGGTCGGCAACGGCTTGGGACGACGCGCCGCCAGTCCGGCCAGGCCCAGCCGGTGCGCGGCATCGGCCCAGGCCAGGCTGCGCTCGTGCACGGTCTCGGGATCACCGCAAAACAGCAGAGGTCGCAGCATTGGGTACATCGGCCTCGGGCCTCGGCGCGCAAAATGTGATTCGTGCCGCGAATCACGTCGGAACGTTAGCGGAATCGACGCCGGCAGCGCCAGCGTTCCAGCCTCTTCAGATCACTGGCCCAGCGTGGCCAGGAACGCCAGCCCGCCGAAGAACATGAACAGCACGATGACTCCAAGGATGACCAGCGCCAGCTGCAGATAGCCCAGGACCAGCCCGACGACCGCCAGCCCGTCGCCACCCAGCGCGCCGCCGCTGCGGCGAATCTCGCCGCGCCCCATGTGCCCGGTGATGATCGCAACGATCGCGCCCAGCAGCGGAATCGCCAGCCAGGACAGGATGCCCGAAACCAGGCTCACCACGGCCATCGTGCTGGTTGTCCGGGGAGAAGGGGAAGGAGTGTTCATGCGGATCGGTCTCCAAGGCGGATGAGGTGGCCCGGCGCGCGCAAGGGCGCGCCGGCTCCCGATTACAGATCGAACTTGATGCCTTGTGCCAACGGCAGCGAATCGGAATAGTTGATGGTGTTGGTCTGGCGGCGCATGTACACCTTCCACGCATCAGAACCGGATTCGCGCCCGCCGCCGGTGTCCTTCTCGCCGCCGAAAGCGCCGCCGATTTCCGCGCCGGAGGTGCCGATGTTGACGTTGGCGATGCCGCAATCGCTGCCGGCCGCCGAGAGAAACTTCTCGGCGCTCTTGAGGTTGGTGGTGAAGATCGAGGACGACAGGCCCTGCGGCACGCCGTTCTGCATGTCGATGGCCTCGTCCAGGGCCTTGAACTTCATCACGTAGAGGATCGGCGCGAAGGTTTCGTGCTGCACGATGTCATCGGAGTTCTTCAGCCCGGTGACGATGGCCGGCAGCACAAAGTTGCCAGGACGATCCATGCGCGTGCCGCCGGTTTCCACGGTGCCGCCGCTGGCCTTGGCCTTCTCGATGGCGGCAAGGAACTCGCTGACCGCCTCGGGGCTGTTGAGCGGACCCATCAGGTTGGCCGGATCGGTCGGATCACCGATCTTGCTCTCGACCTGCTTGTAGGCCTTGATCAAGGTCGCCAACACGGCGTCGTGGATGCTCTCGTGCACGATCAGGCGGCGCGTGGTGGTGCAGCGCTGTCCGGCGGTGCCGACCGCGCCGAACACGATGCCGGGAACGGCCAGCTTCAGGTCGGCGGTTTCATCGAGAATTATCGCGTTGTTGCCGCCCAGCTCCAGCAGGCAGCGGCCCATGCGGTGCGCCACGCGCTCGTTCACCCGGCGGCCCACGCGGGTGGAGCCGGTGAAGGAAATCAGCCCCACGCGGCGATCGTCCACCAGAGTCTCGGCCAGTGAATGATCCACGTCGTTGATCAGGAAGAAGAGGTCTGGAAAGCCGCCGGCGCGCAGCGCTTCGTTGCAGATCTTCATCGCCGCGATCGCGGAGAGCGGCACCTTGTTGGAGGGCTTCCAGATGCAGATGTCGCCGCACACCGCGGCTAGAAAGCTGTTCCAGCTCCACACCGCGACCGGGAAGTTGAACGCGCTGATGATGCCGACCAGACCGAGCGGGTGGTACTGGTCGTACATGCGGTGGCCGGGGCGCTCGGAGTGCATGGTGTAGCCGTACATCATGCGGCTCTGCCCGACGGCAAAGTCGGCGATGTCGATCATCTCCTGCACTTCACCGTCGCCCTCGGGCTTGGACTTGCCCATCTCCAGCGCCACCAGCGAGCCGAGCGCGTCCTTGTGGCGGCGCAGCGCCTCGCCGCACAGGCGGATGGCCTCGCCGCGGCGCGGCGCCGGGGTGGTGCGCCAGATCTTGAAAACCTCCTGGGCGCGCGCGATGACGGTTTCGTAATCGGCCGCCGTGGTGGCCTCCACCGTCGCGATCACCTCGCCCGTGGTGGGGTTTTTCGGCGTGATCCTGCCGGCGCTGGCACTGGACCATTCCCCGCGACCCAGATAGGTACCGGAATTGACGTCGGACAGGCCCAGGGCCTTCAGGATGGCGTGAGACATGGTCGCTCCAATGCGGAAGAATTCAGCCCGCCATTGTAGCGGTTTGCGGGTGCCGCCGTGGCACGCCCGATGAACCGTACGGTCAGGCAACGGCCCCGCGGCGCAAGGGGATGCCGGCGGTCGGCCTCGGGTCAGAGCACTGCCGCAGGTGTTGCCACGACCGGGGCAGGAAACGGCTGCACCCTCACGCCGCGCTGATCAGCCGAAAGCCCAAGTGCGACATGGGGCTGTGCGGATCACAGCCGCGGCGCGCGCTGGGGCGATAGGACAGGCAATAGTCCTCGTTGCACAGGAAAGAACCACCGCGGATGACTTTTTTCGGCGCACCGACGGGGACGCCCGGATCGGCCGGGTCGTAGCAGTCGTCCGGCCCCTGCGGGTTGTCGATGGGATCGCTCGCGCGCTGCGCCTGGCCCGCAAAATAGTCGGCGCGGTACCAGTCGGCCACCCACTGCCAGGCGTTGCCGGTCATGTCGTAAAGGCCATATCCGTTGGCAGGAAAGGCGCCGGCCGGCAGGGTGCCCTCCGCGCCGCCCGCCCCGGGCTTTACCACGGGGAATGGACGCTGCCTCACATCCCAGTAGTTGGCCAGCTTCGCGCCATCGGCACCCGTCGGTTCGTCGCCCCAGGCGTAGGTGGCCTGCTCCAGGCCGCCGCGCGCGGCGAACTCCCATTCGGCCTCGGTCGGCAGCCGCTTGCCGGCCCAGCGGGCGTAGGCCAGCGCGTCCTCATGGCTGACCTGCACCACCGGATG
Organism: uncultured Chiayiivirga sp.; assembly: GCA_934525595.1. Taxonomy (GTDB): domain Bacteria; phylum Pseudomonadota; class Gammaproteobacteria; order Xanthomonadales; family Xanthomonadaceae; genus Denitratimonas. Next base: position 163,084 of record CAKSZJ010000002.1, read on the forward strand.
TTCACCCTTGCCCTGGATCGTGCTGCCCGGGCCTTGCGGATGACGCCATTGTGCGCCGGGCACATAGCTCCACCAGCGTGAATAGTCGTCCAGCCGCACCGGCGCGCGGGTGCCGGTGAACACCATGGCACCGGGCACCAGCACCTCGTCCGGCGGCCTGGGCACGCCCGGCGGCAGCTGCACGCGGATGGTTTCCCAGTCGGGCCTGCGCTCGGCGGTGGTGACGTAGCCGGTTTCGCGCACGAATCGGGCGAACTGATCGTTGGTGACGTGGGTCGTGTCCATCCAGAAACCGTCCACGCGCACCGGATGTGCGGGTCGTTCGTTTTCCTGCGCCAGCCTGTGTCCGCTGCCCATCAGGAACGTGCCGCCGGGAATCCAGGCCATGCCCAGCGGGCCGCTCGCGCCGTCGCCGAGGATGACTCGCGGTGCCTGCGAGCGCGCCAGGAAACGCCCGCCCAGTGCGCCGGCGACGGCGGCGGCACCCAGCGCCACGCCGCCGAGCAGCAGCTTGCGACGCGATGTCTGCTCAATGAACGGCATGGCTTGGCGCACAGGTGGTTCCAAGATTGGACAGCACGATGGCACCGTCGGTGGCGTCGGTCACACCGTCGAATACGCCACCGACGATGAAATCGTAAACGCTGGACAGGCCCCATTGGTTGGCGATGCGCTGCCACTCGGCGAAGTCGGCCGCGTCCACCACGCCGTCCTGGTTGCCATCGCCCGGACAGTCGGGCTGAGAGGCCAGCAGCTCGTCCAGCCTGGCCGCCAGATGGTCATAGGCGGCCTGCTGCGCGGGAGTCAGTGCGCCGTCGAGCAGGTTGTTGCTGGCCGGGTCTTCCAGCATGGGCACGGGCACGGCCTGATCGACCCGATAGAACTCGATGCTGGTGTCCTCGCGGGCGTCATTCGTGGCGCTGTCGTAGTTGACTGCGGTGTTGCGCACCAGCTTGTAGTCGGCATCGCGGATGGCGACCGAGCGTTCCGCCAGCACTTCGACCTGCAGGCCGCCCGGATCGTCGGCGAGGATGGCCTGGTTCACCTGCCAGCAGCGCGCGTAGCCCGCGCCGCCGTTGTCCACCACCATGGGATCGGTGTAACCCGCGCCCCACCAGACGCCGAGGTTGTCCTCGCACACGCTCTTCGAGGTCGGGATCTGGGTGCAGCTGCCGCCAGCCTGGCTGGTCCGGTTCAGGATGCAGGGACCATTGCGGCCGTCGTTGGCCTGGATGTTGATGCCCGCCTGGGTGAAGTTGATGGTTCGCAGGCTGTCCTGCGCGGGATTCTCCAGATAGGGCAACAAAGGCACCGAGTCGATCGTGCGCGGCGCTTCCTGCCGCGCGTCCAGGCCCGCAAGCTCTCCGAAGAACTGGAACAGATCCACGGTGTTGACCATATGCTCCACCGCCCTGCCCGGCTGCGTCACCGGTGCCCCGGCAACGATGAGCGGCACCCACACGCCGGTCTGGTACGAGGTGCCCTTGGCCAGCGACAGGCTGAAAGGCAGCTTGACCGCGAAGCCCAGCGAGCCGTTGTCGCCGACGATCACGATGACCGTATTGGCCGCCTGCGGGTCGTACACCAGATCGCCCTGACCATCGCGTGTGGCCAGTCCCGTTTCCACCAGCAGGCGACCGAACTCGGTATCCATGGCCTCGGTCATCTGGTTCTGGATGATGCGTCCGTGCACGGTGCTGGTGCAGTCCAGGATATTGCCGGAAAAGTCCGGCGAATCCGGCAGCAGCTGTGCAATCTGCGGGCCGCTTTGAGGTGCCAGCGCCATGGGTGCGGGCTGCCAGGGCGTGTGCGCGGCCGAATAGCTGACGGTGGCCATCCACGGCGCGTTGGCCGGGCGTGAATTGATCCAGGCGATCGCGGCATCGGTTTCGATCGTGGTGCGGTAGCCGCGCGCACGCGGGTCGGTCAGCGGCACTTCTTCGACGATGCCATCGTCCACGATCACCAGCGGTGAAACGTAGAAGGCGTTCTCCCGGTTGAATTCCAGGCTCACGCCCGGCGGCAGGGGATCGCTGCAGCTGGCCTGTTCGCGCACGAAGATGCCGCCCTGGGCCATGCAGGCCAGGCCGCTGCTGTCGCTGCCGATGACCGGCGGCGCGGGCATCGATGCGCAGGATCCGTCGCTGAAGTGACAGGCACCTGCCAAATGGTGCGGATAGAAGCCGCAGCTCCAGCGCCCGGGTTCGTACACGTCGCCGGCAGTGGTGTCGATCGAGCCGGGCAGACCGCCGACCCATCCGTGGAAATGATCCCAGCCCAGCACCGCCGGCGTGGCGTTGCCGGCTTCGTTGTGTTCGGGTCCGGCTAGGTGAAACTTGCCGAACATGGCGCTTTCATAGCCCGCCCTCTTCAGCAGCTTTGGCACGGTCAGGTCGTGCGGGGAAAGCTGCGAGTTGGCCAGGTCGTTCGGCCCCAGCGCCTGGTACATGTCCGTGCGCAACGGGAAGCGCCCGGTGAAAAACGCCGCGCGGCCGGGCGAGCACTCGGGCATCGACCAGGTGTTGCGAAACTTCACCCCGGCATCGGCAATGGCCTCGATATTGGGCATCGGCGGGGCGGTCGCGCCGCCATAGCCGAACGCCGCCATCTGGTCGATGCCGACATCGTCCATGACCACGAACAGGATGTTGGGCGGCGGAGTCTCGAAGCCATCGCCGAAGATTCCATCCTGCGCCATCGATGCACCCAGCGGCAGCATGGAGATGACGAGCGTCAGGACAACGCGCCTGGGCAAGAAAATGTGCATGGTACGGCTGACTCCTGTCTCAGGGCGGCGGCGGCACGCAGGTGGCACCGAGGTTGGCAACGATGATGTTCAGGTCAAGCTCGTCGGTCTTGCCGTCGTGGTTGAAGTCGTACCAGGTCGACTGGCCCGCACCGTTGAGCTGGTTCAGTCCGTTCAGCTCGATCCAGTTGAGCAGGTCGGCGTTGTCCACCCTGAAATCGCGGTTGCCATCGCCGGGGCACTGGATGGCGTCGTAGCTGTAGTTGTAGGCGGCCACCGCATCACGCCGGTCCAGTTCGGCGGAGAGCACGCCATAGGCCGTCTGCGCCTCGGGGCTGAGGGCGGATACGTCCAGCGGGGGCTCGCCGATGGCAAGCTCGGTCCCCTCCTTGTCGAGCACTGGATCGGGCAGGGCCAGCATGTCGATCCGGTAGAGCTCGTCGACATTCGTATTGACGCCGGTGTAGGTGGAGTTGACGGGATTGGCAAGGTCCAGGGTATAGGTTTTGCGGTTCTGGCGGACCAGTTTGTAGGTGCCGTCGCTGGCCGCCTTGGACGCATCGGGCAGCACCCGGGTGACGTCCGCCGGATCCAGCGCACGGCGATAGGACATGACCTGGCCGCAGTGGTCGAATCCGGCGGCAGGTACGCCGCTGAACACGGACCCCGCGCCATACCAGACCCCGCCCTGATCGTCGCACAGGGCCTTGTTCGGGAAGATCACGAAGCAGGTGTCGGCAGCCTCCACCACACAGGGCTGGGCCACGACGCCGGCGGCCGGGTTGGGGAAGTTGGCACCCATCTCGGTGAAGTTGATCGTGCGCAATGCGCCCTGGCCGGGATCGGTCAGGTAGGCCAGCATCGGCTGGGCGTCCAGCGGGCGGTCCGGGGAAACGTGCGCGCCGATGTCCGCACCGACGATGTCCGCGAACAGGCGGTAGAGGTCGGGCGAACTGACCTGGTGGGTTACGTCGCGGCCCGGGGAGACGACCATCGGGCCGGCCACCAGCAGCGGCACGCCGACGCCGGTCTGGTAGGGGGAAGCCTTGGCGCGCGCCGGATCGAAACGCCCGGGCGAGGTGAACTTCACGCTGTTGACGTAGGTGCCGTTGTCGCCCATGACCACCAGCAGGGTATTGGTACTGGCCGGGTCGTAGTGCAGCGTGCCATCCGGGTTCCATGTGGCGAGCCCGATTTCCACCAGCAGGCGGCCAATCTCCCGGTCCATCGCTTCGACCATCAGGTTGGTGATCAGGCGATCATCGATCATGCCGATGATCTGCCCGGGCGCGCCTTCCACGTCCGAGGCCGGCGAACAGACCAGGTTGTCGTTGCGCCCTGGCGTATCGGCCGCAATCAGCGCCAGCGGGGGCACCTGCAGCGGTGTGTGGATGGCCGAATACCCCAGCGACATCATCCAGGGCCGGTTCGCGGGCTGCGCGTTCGCCCAGGCGATGGCGCGGTCGGTTTCCAGGGTGCTGCGGTAACCGCGCGCCGAGGCATCGGTCGACAGCACCTCGCCGCTGTTGCCCTGGGCATCGCTCCAGACGAACTTGCCGGTGTAGTAGCCGTTCTGTTCGGTGAAGTCGATATGCGCCGGCGCGGCCGCCTGGCAGGTCTGGTTGGGGTCGAAGATGCCGCCGCGATCCAGGCAGGCGCGGCCCGGCGTGCGCAGGCCGGCGGCATCATTGCGCACGATCTGTTCGCAGCTGTTGCCCACGAAATAGCAGGCCCCCGTGTCGGCACCGTGGGTCGCGTCCATGGTGGTGTTGGGCACGAAGCCGCAGAGGAAAGGTCCACCGTTCGGGTCGTCGCCGAAGGTCCCGAGGCCGGCGCGGGTGTCGATGGGATAGGGCGCGCCGTCGAGATAACCGTCGAAGTGGTCCCAACCCAGCTTCCACATGGTCTGCAGACCATAGGGCAGGTTTGCCGAAGTGCCGAGGTTGGTGCCGGTCAGGTGCATCTTGCCGATCATGGCGTTGGTGTAGCCGGCGGTTTTCAGCAGCTTGGGCAGGGTCATCTCGTAGGGCGAGATTTCCGAGTTGGCCAGATCGGTCTGCACCACCGCGTTGAGGATATTGGTGCTGGAGGGATAGCGCCCGGTGAAGAAGGTCGCGCGCGTCGGGGTGCAGGTGGGCATGGCCCAGGCATTGCGGAACTTCAGACCGGCCTGTGCGATGGCTGCAAGGTTCGGCGTGCGCGGCGGCACCAGGCCGCCGTGGCCGTAGAAGTCGAGCTGGTCCAGGCCGAAATCGTCAATGACGATGAACAGGATGTTGGGCGGCCGGGCCGCGCCGGCATCCTCGAACCCGTCCGCGAAAACCCCCTCGCCGCCGCCCGCCCGTGCGAGCGTCGCCAGCAGAAAGATCGGCAGCAGCCCATGCCGCAATTTCGATGAGCGAGGCAGACGCTTCATGGTTTCCCCGGGAGACGTGGCGTGATGCAGCCCATGAAACCGCCGGCAGCCGAAGCGGACAACACCATGAACATGGCATGCGCCGCGTCTCGCATGGGCGCAATGATTGGCGCGCCAACCCCCCGCAAGCCACATGAATCCGCCCATCGGCCATCCCCTGCTTCGCCGACGCGGGGCAGCAGGCACCAGACCGCGCGGCTGCCGGCGAAGGCACCCGGGATCGACTTTACGGAGCCGTTGCGAGCACGATGTCGCCACCATGGAAATGATCCGAATCCTGCTGGTCGAAGACGACGCCCCGACGCGCCAGCGCCTGCACGATGCGCTGGCGGCCGATCCCGGATTCGCGGTCGAGTCTGTCGGCAGCCTGGCTGCCGCGCGCGCCGCGATCAGCAGCACGCCGCCGCGGGTCCTGCTGACCGATCTGGAGCTGCCCGATGGCCACGGTGCCGATCTCACCGCCGAAGTCCACACCGCACATCCGGAGGTGGAAATCCTGGTGATCTCCGTCCTGTGCGACGAAGCCAGTGTGATCGCGGCAATCGCCGCCGGTGCCAGCGGCTACATCGTCAAGGATGCCCTGCCCGAAGACATCGGAAACACCGTGCGGCAGGTGCTCAACGGCCAGTCGCCACTGTCGGCAGGCATCGCGCGTTACCTGCTGCGCCGCCTGCGGTCGGCACCGCACACAGATCCGGAACACGCGGAAAATGCCGCGCTGATCCTGACCGGGCGCGAGACCGATATCCTGTGGGGCATCGCCAAGGGCATGAGCTACAACGAGATCGCCGACAGCCTGGGCATTTCGCGCAAGACCCTGCCCAATTACATCAAGAGCATCTATCGAAAGCTCGAGGTCAACAGCCGGGGCGAAGCGGTGTTCGAGGCGGTATCGCGCAAGCTCATCACGCTGTGACGGCGGCATCATGCCCGCCGCCCAGGTGCTGCGGCAGGTCCACGATCACGCGCGTGCCCGAGGCATCGCTTTCCACGCTGAGTTCGGCGCCCAGCGCGCGTGCGCGGCGCTGCATATTGGCCATGCCGTAATGCCCGCGCTTTGCTTGCGCGCCGCCCTTGCCATGATCGCGCACGATCAGGCGCACGCCGTGGCCGGGCCGCGGCGGCGATTCGATCCGCACCACGTCCGAGCCGGAATGCCGTGCGGCATTGTTCACCGCTTCCTGCAGCAGGCGGAACAGATCCAGCGTATGCGTGGGTGACAGCCCCGGCAGGTCGGGCAGGTCGTGCACCTTCCAGTCCAGACGCAGCCCGGAACGGCGCAGCTGCGGTTCGATCCGGTCGCGGAAGGCGACCAGCATCATGCCCAGGTCGTCGCCGAAATCCTCCATCGAATCCACCACCAGACGCAGGTCGGTCAGCGCGCTGTGGCTGGCGCGCGCCACTTCCTCGGCCACCGGGCCGCTGGCGCGTTCGCTCAGCGACACGATGGATACCAGCTGCCCGGCGATGCCGTCGTGCAGATCGCCCATCAGCCGCATGCGTTCGGTGGCCAGCGTCTCGCGCTGCGCCTGCGCCTGCTCGCGCGCAAACGCCTGCTGCAGCTTCACCCGTGCGGCGGCCACATCGTGACGCAGGCGCGCGTTGAAGTCCTCCAGCAGAGACAGGCCCTCGGCGAAGCCGCGCAGCACGATCGCGCCCATCATGAAAGCGAGGATCGGGCCATTGAAGCGCGCCAGCAGCACGTACGCCCGGCCAACGCCGGTGCTCAGCACCAGATGGTCGCGCACAGCAAGCGCCAGCAGGACCACGACCGCTACCAGCAGGGTCAGCGCGGTGCGATCGCGTCCGCGCACGCCGGCCCGCCACAGTTGCCACAGCGCCAGCACCGCCAGGCCCAGCGCCAGCGGCATGAACAGCGCCAGCAGCAGGAACATCGACCAGGCCGCAGGCAGGACGTGGAAGCAGAGCATCATCAGCGCGCCAGGCACGAGGAACCAGCGCGTGCGCACCGGCGGCGTGCGCCCGGTCAGCTGCCAGACGAAGGGCAGCAACAGGCAGACGGCAACGAAGCGCAGCGTGTTCAGCGGCATCAGAAGGAAGTCGCCGAAGGCGCTGGCGATCAGCGGTGCCAGTGAGGTCAGCGCAAAGCTCAGCGAGATCGTCGCGCACAGCAGGTAGAGCTGGTCCTGGCGACGCGCGAGCCAGATCAGCAGCAGGATCGAACCGATCGCCAGCAGCGCCCCGTCGATCAGGCGCGACAGGCCAACGACCAGAAAATGCGCGGCTTCGTAGTCGTCGCGCAGCCGGTTCTCCGGGCCGAAGAACACCGGGCCGACCGCGCCCTGACCCAGTCGCCCGCTCAGCACCACGCTGATTTCGTTGAAACCAGGCTGCAGCAGGCGCTCGGGCACAGTGGCGATCTGCGGGGCGCCCTGGCCCTGGCGCAACGAGGTCTCGGCCAGGGTGCTGTCCGCCATCGGCACGCCGTTGAGCGCGACCTGGATGCGCCCGGTGAACTGCGGCACGTACAGCGCGAACGGCCCGTCCCCGGTCCGATCATGCTCGAACCTGATCCGATAGACGTGCTCGCACTCATCCCGCGAGTGGCAGTTCCTGGGCAGCCGCATCGGCGCCGGCCCGAACCCCTCGCCGCCGTCGCCAACGGTGCGCCACGCGCTGTCGAAACGCTGTACCCCGACATCCTCGACGCGCGCACCGGTGTCCATCAGCGCGTTCAGCGCGAACAGCAGCAGCAGTGCCCCCAGCAGCAGCGCGCCCGAATACCTCCATGGCATGGGATTGGGTGCCGGCGTGACCGCGTTCGTTGTCGGCTCCGACACGCGCTCTCCTGTTCCAGTCAGGGGCGGTCGATGATCGTTGTGACAGCACGTTCCCGCAAGCCATGCGCCGCCGCTTTGCCGCTGCTCGCGGCAACGGCGTGCCACAGATGCCGGCTGGTTCACACTTTCACCCATCGCTTCCGCTGCGCACAGGCGTTCGCCGCTGCAGGCCGCCATGTGAGGCGAAAGCTTGATGCACGGCAAAAACGCGGTGCGCGGCAGCCCGCGCGTAATGCGCAATCACCCGAAGCATCGACGCAGCATCCATGCGGCGCTGCGGCTTGGGCTTTGCCGCCACTTTGGGCACACTGCCGCGCTTTCCCCTGTTTCCAGGCCCTCACGCATGAGTTCAACCGCAGCCGCGCCGCGCGCCCGCTTCCCTCGCCAGATCCCCTACATCATCGGCAACGAGGGCTGCGAGCGCTTCAGCTTCTACGGGATGCGCAACATCCTGGTGCAGTTCCTGATCACATCCACCCTGCTGCAGCACATCCTCAGCGACGGGGAACGCGCGCTGGCGGCGAAGGATCTGATGCACAGCTTCATGATCGGGGTGTACTTCTTCCCGCTGCTGGGCGGCTGGCTGGCCGATCGCTTCTTCGGCAAGTACAACACCATCCTGTGGTTCTCGCTCATCTACTGTGCCGGGCACGCCTGTCTGGCGCTGTTCGAGGACAGCCGCACCGGCTTCTTCACCGGATTGGGGCTGATCGCGCTGGGCGCGGGCGGCATCAAGCCGCTGGTGGCCTCCTTCGTGGGCGACCAGTTCGACCAGTCGAACAAGCACCTGGCCAAGATCGTGTTCGACGGCTTCTACTGGATCATCAACTTCGGCTCGCTGTTCGCCTCCCTGTCGATGCCGCTGTTCCTCAAGCACTTCGGCCCGGCGGTGGCCTTCGGCATTCCGGGCGCGCTGATGTTCATCGCCACTCTCGTGTTCTGGCTGGGCCGCAGGCACTACGTGATGGTGCCGCCGGTGGGCAACTCCGATCCGCATTCCTTCGCCAAGGTGGTGCGCACCGCCCTTTTGGCGCGCGACGGCCGGGGCACGCTGGGGCTGGGCTACTGGATCGCGGTGGCGGGCGTGCTGCTGGCGGCGGCGTCGTTCGCGCTGATGCCCACGCTCGGCTTCGTGATCTGCGCCTGCCTGGCGCTGGTGGCGATCCTGGGCGGCGTGGGCGGCGGCGCCTGGCTGCAGCTCGACCGCGCCCGCGGCGTCCATCCCGATGCCGCCGTGGACGGGGTGCGCAGCGTGCTCAAGGTGCTGGTGATCTTCGCCCTCACCACGCCGTTCTTCTCGCTGTTCGACCAGAAGGCGTCCACCTGGGTGATCCAGGGCGAGGCGATGACCAAGCCGGGCTGGTTCGTCTCCTCGCAGATGCAGGCGCTCAATCCGGCGCTGGTGATGATCCTGATCCCGTTCAACAACCTCGTGCTCTATCCGATGCTGCGCAAATTGGGCTGGGAACCGACCGCGCTGCGCCGGATGACGGCAGGCATCGCCTTCAGCGGCCTGGCGTGGATCGTGGTCGGCGGCATCCAGGTGATGATGGACGAGGGCAACGCGATGAGCATCGTCTGGCAGGTGCTGCCCTACGCGCTCCTCACCTTCGGCGAGGTGCTGGTCTCGGCCACCGGGCTGGAGTTCGCCTACAGCCAGGCACCGCAGGCGATGAAGGGCGTGGTGATGAGCTTCTGGAACCTCACCACCACCATCGGCAACCTGTGGGTGCTGCTGTCCAACGCGGCGGTGCGCAACGACGCCGTCACCGGCCAGATCGCCCGAACCGGATTGAGCGATACCGCGTTCCTCATGTTCTTCTTCGCCGCCTTCGCGCTGGTCGCGGCGCTGGTCTTCGGGCTGGTGGCGCGCAGATACCGCGAGGTGGACAACTACCGGGCCGCGTAGCGGGTCAGCGCGCCAGCCCTTCCAGCAGCGGCAGGATGACGGCCTCGCTGCCGTCTTCCGCGCGCCACAGCTGCGGCGGCACGTCCCGCGGACCCACGGCGAGCGCTTCGACGCGCTCGCCCCAGCGGGCCACGCTCACCCGCTGGGCGATCGAACCGTCTGCGGCGGCAAGACGCGCGCCCGGCACGGCCCCGGCCTCCAGCCGAAAACGCAGCGGCCCGCGCTTGGCCTGACCGAGGAAGTGGGTACGCGCAACGATTTCCTGGCCCGGATAGCAGCCCTTCTTCACGCTGAAGGCGCCCAGGCGCTCCAACCCCAGCATGTGCGGAGTGAAGGCATCGACGCCGTCGTCATCCAGCCGCGGCAGGCCGTGGGCGAGATCGTCCATGCGCCAGCGCGCGATGGCGGCGGCATCGGCGCGAACGCCCGCATCCGCCTGCGCGCCAAGGCAGAGCACTCGCGGGCTGACGCCGCCCATGTCGAGTGCGACACGCGACCAGCCGCCTTGCGGGTCACGCACGAGATCGGCGATGTTGCCGCGGGCCTGCAGTCCCCGCTGCGCAGGCGACTCGAATCCGATCATCGCCTGCGCATCGGCCAACGCGCTGATCTCCAGCCTGCTGCGGAAGCGGAAACGCCGGAGCTGTTCCGCGAAGGATTCTGGAGCCAGATCGGGCAGCCACAGCAGCAGCGTCTGGGCGTCCAGCCTCAGCAGCGCGAACACCGCCTGCACCCGTCCCTTGGCAGACAGCCACAGGCTCCACTGCCACTGCCCATCCGCAAGCAGCGTGACGTCGTTGGCGAACTGCGCCTGCGCGAAGGCCAGCGCGTCGCGGCCGGAAAGCTGCAGCACGCCGCCACTGTCGAGCGCATGGAGCAGGTTCAGCGCAGGTTCCGGCTTGATCGTCATGGGGCGCGGTACTACTCTTTGTGCATTGCACGAACGGTTCGCCATGATAGGCCAAACCCCGCCAGCTCCCGAGCCAGCACCCGCCCCGAACGAGCGCACGACGCCGCAGACACCCGCACCGCAGGGCGTCGCGTCGGCCGAGGTCGGAGGCCGCGAGGGTCTCGACCCGACACGCTATGGCGACTGGGAAATGAACGGACGCTGCATCGATTTCTGACGCCGACGCCGCCCTTCCGGGGCGACGGTGGCGATTGGTTTTTTTCGTTTCCCGTCAACGAGAGCGTGTCCATGTCGCAACGCGAACGCCCCTTGTCACCCTTCATGCTGGGGTCGCTGTACCGCTGGCAGATCACATCGGTGATGTCGTTACTGCACCGCGCCACCGGCGTCGCCCTGACGCTCGGCGCCTTCCTGCTGGCGGCCTGGCTGATCGCCGTGATGCGCGGGCCGGATGCCTACGAGGCCTTCACCGCCTGCGTCGGCTCGATCGGCGGACGCATCGTGCTGGCCGGCTTCGTCTTCGCGCTGGTCTACCACTTCCTCAACGGCATCCGGCACCTGGTGTGGGATGCCGGCGTCGGCTTTTCCATCCCCGGCCTCTACAAGGGCGGCTACCTCGTGCTGGCGCTGACCGTGCTGTTCACCCTGCTCGCCTGGTACTTCGGCTTCACGGCGGGAGGTGCAGCATGATTTCCCGCGACCCGCTGCGCGATCCGCTGGCAAAAGCCCGCAACTGGGGTTCGGCCAAGAGCGGCGCCGAACACTTCATCTGGCAGCGCATCACCGCGGTGGCGCTGGCCCTGCTGACGCCCTGGATGGTGTGGCTGCTGATCACCCTGATCCCGGCCGACTACGTCACCGTGCGCGCCACCCTGGCCAATCCGCTCAACGCGGTGCTGCTGATCTCCTTCATCGTCGCCCTGTTCTGGCACCTGCGCATGGGCCTTCAGGTGGTGATCGACGACTACGTCCGCTGCCACCACCTCAACGTGGCGGTGCAACTCCTGGTGCTGTTCGCCTGCTCGCTGGGCGCCCTGGCTTCCGTCGTGGCCCTCGGCCGCATCGTCTTTACCGCCTGAGTCCTCCATGTCCGCATACAAGATCATCCATCACGAATACGACGTCGTGGTCGTCGGCGCCGGCGGCGCCGGGCTGCGCGCCACCTTCGGCATGGCCGAAAAGGGCCTCAACGTCGCCTGCATCAGCAAGCTCTTCCCCACCCGCTCGCACACCGTGGCGGCGCAGGGCGGCATCGCCGGCGCGCTGGGCAACATGAGCGACGACGACTGGCGCTACCACTTCTACGACACCATCAAGGGCTCGGACTGGCTGGGCGACCAGGACGCCATCGAATACATGTGCCGCGAGGCGATTCCGGCAATCTACGAGCTGGAACACTACGGCGTGCCCTTCTCGCGCACCGAGGACGGCAAGATCTACCAGCGCCCCTTCGGCGGCATGACCACCCAGTTCGGAGAAGGTCCGCCCGCGCAGCGCACCTGCGCCGCCGCCGACCGCACCGGCCATGCCATGCTGCACACGCTCTACCAGCAGGCGCTGGCGCATGACGCGCGCTTCTTCATCGAGTTCTTCGCACTCGACCTTCTGATGGACGACGACGGCACCTGTCGCGGGGTGATCGCGCTGGAGCTGGCCACCGGCGACATCCATGTGTTCCACGCGCAGGGCGTGGTGCTGGCGACCGGCGGCTACGGCCGCGCCTATTTCAGCTGCACCTCGGCGCACACCTGCACCGGCGACGGCGGCGGCATGGCGCTGCGCGCCGGACTGGCGCTGCAGGACATGGAATTCGTGCAGTTCCACCCCACCGGCATCTATGGCGCCGGCTGCCTGATCACCGAGGGCGTGCGCGGCGAAGGCGGCATCCTGCGCAACGCCAGCGGCGAGCGCTTCATGGAGCGCTACGCCCCGCAGGTGAAGGATCTGGCTTCGCGCGACGTGGTGAGCCGCGCCATGACCATCGAGATCCGCGAGGGCCGCGGCGTGGGAGAGCACAAGGACCACATCCTTCTCGACCTCACCCACCTCGGGCCGGAAGTGATCCACGAGCGGCTGCCCGGCATCGCCGAGAGCGCGCGCATCTTCGCCGGCGTGGACGTGGAGAAGCAGCCGATCCCGGTGCTGCCCACGGTGCACTACAACATGGGCGGCATTCCGACCAACCGCCACGGCGAAGTGGTACAGCTGCGCGACGGCAACCCCGACGCGGTCGTGCCGGGCCTCTACGCCATCGGCGAAGCCGGCTGCGTCTCGGTGCACGGCGCCAACCGCCTCGGCTCCAACTCCCTGCTCGACCTGGTGGTGTTCGGCCGCGCTGTGGCCAACCGCTGCGCCGAAACGCTGACCAGGTTCGGCAAGCCGAAGCAGGCGTCGAAAGCCAGCATCGACAAGGCCCTGACCAACTTCGACGCGATCCGCCACGCCAAGGGCTCGCTGCCCACCGCGCAGATCCGCCTCGACATGCAGCGCACCATGCAGTCCGACGCCGCGGTGTTCCGCACCCGCGAAACCTTGGCCGAAGGCGTGGGCCGGATCGCCAAGGTCTTCCACAGTTTCAAGGACGTGGAGGTCAGCGACCGCTCGCTCATCTGGAACACCGACCTCATGGAAACCCTAGAGCTGCAGAATCTCCTGGGCCAGGCGGTGGTCACGATGAACTCGGCGCTCAACCGCACCGAATCGCGCGGAGCGCACGCGCGCGAGGACTATCCGGAGCGCGACGACAGCAACTGGCTCAAGCACACCCTGTCCCGACTCGACGCCGACGGCACGGTGCACTTCGACTACCGCCCGGTGCACATGTACACGCTCACCGACGAGGTGGACGTCGTCCCGCCCAAGAAGCGCGTGTACTGATGGCGAGCGCCGGGAATCGGAGCCCTGTCACCCAGAACGCCTGATTCCCGCCTCCCGCTCCCCATCCTCCACCCACGACACCCGGATTCAAGACCATGGCCGACTTCCGACTCCCCAGAAACTCCCGCGTCCAGAAGGGCAAGCACTTCCCGGTGAAAGATCCGAAGGGCCCGGTGCGTACCTTCAAGATCTACCGCTGGAGCCCGGACGACGACGCCAATCCGCGCACCGACACCTACGAGGTGGATCTGGGCAGCTGCGGCCCGATGGTTCTTGACGCGCTGATCAAGATCAAGAACGAAGTCGATCCCACCCTCACCTTCCGCCGCTCGTGCCGCGAGGGCATCTGCGGCTCGTGCGCGATGAACATCGACGGCACCAACACGCTGGCCTGCACCTGCGCGATCTCCAGCTGCGACAAGCCCGAGGTGCCGGTCTACCCGCTGCCGCACATGCCGGTGGTGAAGGACCTGGTGCCCGATCTGAGCCACTTCTACGCCCAGCACGCCTCGATCCGCCCCTGGCTGCGCACCCAGAGCCCCGCGCCCACCAAGGAGCGCCTGCAGTCTCCGGCCGACCGCAAGAAGCTCGACGGGCTCTACGAGTGCATCCTGTGCGCCTGCTGCTCCACCGCCTGTCCGAGCTACTGGTGGAACGGCGACCGCTATCTCGGCCCGGCCATCCTGCTGCAGGCCTATCGCTGGATCATCGACTCGCGCGACGAGGACACCGGCGCGCGTCTGGACGAGCTGGAAGATCCCTTCAAACTCTATCGCTGCCACACCATCATGAACTGCACCCGCACCTGCCCCAAGGGCCTGAACCCGGCCAAGGCGATCGCGGAAATCAAGAAGCTGATCGTGGAGCGTCGCGGCGTCTGAGCCGCGGCATCCGATCCTCGTGAGCGACGAATCCGAACAGTTCTCCCGCGTGCGCTGGCGCAGCCGGCGCGGGATGATGGAGCTGGACATCCTGCTGCGGCGCTACCTCGACCAGCGCTGGTCACAGGCCGACGCCACCGAACGCGCGACCTACCTGCGCCTGCTGGACTGCGAGGACACCCGGCTGTGGCCATGGCTGCTGGGCCGCGAGCGCCCGGACGACCCCGAGCTCGACGCGCTGATCCAGCGGATGCGGGCGCTGCCGGTGTCCTGAGCCGAAAGCCCGGACGCGCGGATTTCCCGCAGGCTCCCGGTCAGCGCGGCATCGGCAGTGCCTCATCCGCAAAGATCGCCACGTGCGGCACGCCATCGGCCCCGATCCAGCCGCGGTACATGCCCTCGGTATTGAACGGGAAGGCCACGCTGCCGTCGGCGCCCAGCGCGATCGCGCCGCCGTCGCCTCCGGCGGCGGGGATGACCCCATTGATCACCGCATCTGCAGCGCGCTGCAGCGACTGGCCGGTATAGGCCATGCGCGCGCAGACGTCGTGCGCAGCAGCGTGGCGAATGTAGAACTCGCCCCACCCGGTGCCGGACACCGCGCAGCGCGCATCGGCCCAGGTACCGGCGCCGATGATGGGCGAATCCCCCACGCGGCCGTAGCGCTTGTTGGTCATGCCGCCCGTCGACGTGCCCGCCGCAAGGTGGCCGGCAGCATCCAGCGCGAGTGCGCCAACGGTGCCGAAATAGGCCTTGCCCGGCGGTTCTGGCGAAGTTTCGCCACGCGCCTGCGCAGCGGACTCTGCCGCCAGCACCCGCTGCAGCTGGTTCCAGCGCTTCTCGGTGCGGAAATAGGCGGGATCCACCAGGGCGATGCCCTGCTCGACGGCAAATTTCTCCGCCCCCTCGCCCACCATCATCACGTGGCGCGAATGGTCCATGATGGCGCGCGCCAGCTGGATCGGGTTCTTCACCCGGTGCAATCCCGCTGCCGCGCCGGCCCTGCCGCTGACGCCATCCATGATCGAGGTATCCAGCTCGTTGCGACCGTCGTGGGTGAACACCGCGCCGCGCCCGGCGTTGAACTGCGGGGCATCCTCCAGAACGGTGATGGCGGCGGTGACGGCATCGAGCGCCGCCGCACCCTCGCGCAGGCGCGCGTGACCCGCGCGCAGGGCCGCCTCGAGCGCGGCGCGCGCCGCGGCCGCATCCTCCGGCAACAGGTCGGCCTTCTCCACGCCGGCGCCGCCGTGGATGACGAGAAGGGGCTGGTCGAGTGCCCTGAGAGCGCCGCGATCCACCGCGTAATGGCGCCGGAAGGCCGGGCGCTCAACGCGGCCGGAAGGCAGGTGCAGCAGCGAATCCGGCCCCACGCCGATCACCTCCACGCGCGACAGATGCAGGGGTTCATCCTCTGCGGTTTCGGGGAAGCCGCCGAGTACCAGGCTCGCGCCCGCGCCTGACGCGGTGGCGTACACGCGTGCGCTGCCGTCGCCTTCCACCACCACGGCGGCATCCTCGTCCACGCCCAGACCGCGGATCGGCTTGCCGGCGATCCGCTCTGCCTTGGCGATGAAGGCGAACAACCGGCCCAGGCGGTTGCGTTCGGAAAAATGCGTGTCGGTGATCCAGCCGTGCAGCGGGGAGATATGCAGGAAATCGCCCTCGATGGTGGTGTCCGATCCGTGCGGATCGGACAGCGCGTGCGCGCTGATGAGGCTGCCGCCCACCATCGCGCCGTAGAGGTATTCGCCCAGGATCGCCAGCCCGGCGCTGGTGCCGCCCAGCGGCTTGCCGGCGCGCACGTGAGCATCCAGCGCACCGGCCAGCGGCGTGCCTCGCCAGTAGCGCACGTAGCGCGACTGGTCGCCGCCGGCGATGAAGATGCCGTCGGCGCGCCGGATGCGCTTGAGGATGGCCTTGTCGTAGGCGCCCTCGCGATCGTGGAACACGAAGGTTTCCACCGAGGCGATGCCGCCGATCTCGTTGAAGAACTCCTCGCCGATCTCGCCACCCAGGGAGGCGCGCAGCACCACGACGTGACCGCCACCGGCCTTCCGCATGAACCAGCGCAGCGCCTCGTGATTGCGGTCACCGCCGCCCATCAGCAGCAGGCCCGGCGCGACCGTTCCGGGCGTGCGGGCGCGCAGGTCGCCGATGACGTGATGATCGACACGGCCCGCCGCGAGCGCCTGGCCCGTCAGGAGAAGCCAGAGGAAAGCCATTGCCAGATGCGCCGCGAACCGGCGGCCTGCTGCTTGCATGTCCATGTTTTCCATCGCACGTTCCCGACCACGGCGGCGGGTTGTCCAATGTAGACGAATCGGTCTCACGATTCCCGCACGCCGTGCCACACCCGCCCTGCGCTAGAGTGCGGACATGCTCGACGACCTTGACCGCTGGTTCACGTCCGAAGTGCTGGTGCACGAGCCGGCGCTCATGCACTTCCTGGCCCGGCGATGGAGCCAGCGCGACGAGATTCCGGATCTGCGCCAGGAAATCTACGTGCGCGTCTACGAGGCCGCGCTGCGGGAGCGGCCGCTGTCGCCGCGCGCCTTCCTCTTCACCACCGCGCGCAACCTGATGGCGGACAGGATCCGGCGCCAGAAGGTCGTGTCGATCGAGGCAGTGGGTGATTTCGAACCTTCGAACGTCTACCTGATCGAGGAAATCTCGCCCGAGCGCTGGCTGAGCGGCCGCCAGCTGCTCAGGCGCCTGGCCGAGGCCTTCGACGCCCTGCCCGACCGCTGCCGCGAGGTGGTGTGGCTGCGCCGGGTCGAGGATCTTCCGCAGAAAGACGTGGCCCGCCATCTGAACATCGGTGAGAAAACCGTGGAAAAGCACCTTGCCAAGGGAATTCGCCTGCTCGCCGACCGCCTCTACGGCGGCGCGGAGGTGCGTACGGCGCCCGAGGCAAGCCATCGGGAGACGCGGCATGACCAGCATGGCGGAGACTGAGCGCGAGGCGTCGCGCTGGCTCGCGCGGCGCGAATCGGGCAGCTGGTCACCGTGCGACGAGGCGCAGCTGCGGGCCTGGCTGCGTGAATCCACCGCGCACCGGGTCGCCTTCCTGCGCCTGCAGGAAGCCTGGGACGAGGCCGCGCGCCTGCGCGCCCTGGGCGCAGGGCTCGCGCCGGGACACGTCCCGGCGCGCGGCACCTGGCACGACCCCGCGGCCGCCGGACAGAAGGCGGCCATGCCGTCTCCGCCGGACATGCGCGGCGTGCGTATGCGTTACCGCCGTCCTGACGATCGCCAGCGGGGCTGGGGTCGCGGCATCGCGGCGGCGCTCGCGCTGGCCGCCGCCGGCATCGCCGGCGTGCTTGGCTGGCAGGCGGGCGGGCGGCACCACGCCACGCTGGCAAGCGGCCTGGGACACATCGAATCGACGACGCTGGTCGACGGAACCTTGGTGACGCTGAGCAGCGACAGCCGCATCGAAGTGACGATGAGGCGCAGCGACCGGCGCGTGCAGCTGCTGCGCGGCGAGGCGATCTTCACCGTGGCCCACGATCCGGCCCGGCCGTTCGTGGTGCAGGTGGACAGCACCCGCGTCACCGCCGTCGGCACCCGCTTCTCGGTGCGCCGCGCGGCGCCCGGCTCGCGCGTGGTGGTGACCGAGGGCCGGGTCCGTTTCGAGCGCGCCTCCGACGTCGATGGCACCACGCCGTCCGTAGCCCTGCTCTCGGCCGGCCACGTCGCCTTCGCAGACGCCGGAGGCGTCCGGATCGAATCCATGACGCCAGCCGATACAGAACGCATGCTGGAGTGGCGCAGCGGCTACCTTGGCTTCGAAGACGCCTCACTCGCCGACGCCGCCGCCGAGTTCAACCGCTTCAACCTGCGCAAGCTGGAGCTCGCCGACACGGAAGCGGCGGGGCTTCGGATCGGCGGAAACTTCCGCTGGGACAACCTGGACGGCTTCATCCATCTGCTGGAACGGGGCTTTCCCCTCCGCGCCGAGCGCCTGCCCGACCGCATCGTCCTGCACTCGCTCTGAGGCGAGGGCGGGATCGGCACCGCTCGTTCGTCATCCCATCCTGAAAGGCGCCGCTCCGAGCGCCTCACTGGGGAAAGCTCATGCGTCACCCGCTCCGACACCTGCTCCTGGGCCTGGCCTGCTCCGCCGCGCTGGCGGCCCAGGCGCAAACGCCATCCGGTCCGTTCGACCTGCCCGCAAGCGATCTGGCAACGGCCCTCAACGCGCTGGCCCGGCAGTCCGACCTGCAGCTGGTCTACCGCGCCGAGCAGGTGCGCGGGCACCGCACCGGCGGGGTTCGCGGCGCCGCCAGCGCCGAGCAGGCGCTGCAGCAACTCCTCGCCGGCAGCGGCCTGCAGGCCAACCGGGATGACTCGGGCGCCGTGCTGATCCTGGCTGGCACGCCCGCCTCCGCCGGCGCATCCGGCGAGCCGGCGCCCCAGTCCACGCCGTCCGCCCCTGCACAGGAAGCGCCGGAAACGCTGGAAACCATCCAGGTGACCGGCTCGCGCATCCCGCGCGCGCAGGTCGAGGGCCCTGCGCCGATCTCGGTAGTCACGGCGCAGGAAATCAAGGCCAGCGGTTTCACCACGATTCCCGACCTGCTGCGCTCGCTCACCGTCAACGGTGGCGAAACCCAGAGCCAGCAGTCGGCCGGCGGCGCCGATTTCTCGCCCGGCGCACAGCAGGTCGACCTGCGCGGCCTCGGCCCGAACCACACCCTGGTACTGGTCAACGGCCGCCGCATCGCCGACTTCCCCCTGCCGTTCCAGGGACGCAGCAACTTCACCGACATCTCCAGCATCCCGCTGGGCATGATCGACCGCGTGGAAATCCTCACCGGGAGCGCGTCGGCCATCTACGGCTCGGACGCCATCTCCGGCGTGGTCAACTTCATCCTGAAGAAGCAGGCCGACGGCACCACGATCGACTACCGCTACGGCTGGACCGAGGAAGGCGGCGGGCAGTCGAACGTGCTCAACCTCTCCAGCGGCTTCTCGCGCGGCAACTTCAATCTCGTCGCCGGGCTGGAATTCCGCGACCAGCGCCCGCTCTGGGGCTACCAGCGCGAACAGCAGGATTCCAGCGCCGACGCGCCCAATCCCTCGCGCTACGGCTACCCGCCGCGCGATTTCCTCCTCACCGACTGGTGGGACGACTACATCGATCCGGGCGAAGACACCTGCGCCGGCCTCTCGCACCTCAACGGCGGCACGATGGGCTACGCCTATCGGCGCAACTACGGCAACTACTGCGGCAGCGAGCGCGGCGTGGCCTATCGCACCATGATCAGCGAGCGGCGCGGTGCCAACGGCTATGCCTCGATGAGCCATCAGCTGGGCAACGGCAGCGAGTGGTTCGCCGACGTGCAGGCCGGCCACCACAAGGTGTCCCTGTTCCGCGCGCCGCGCACCTGGTCGCTGATGATGCCCGACGGCAACGAGGAGGGCTATTTCTACAACCAGGCCACCGAGCAGATCGAGTACTGGCAGCGCCGCTTCACCCTGGAGGAAATGGGCGGCCTGGAGACAGGCATGGTCGACACCACCCAGGACACCTTCGGCCTGACCACCGGCTTCAAAGGCATCCTCCGGGGCAACTGGGATTACGAGGCGGCCTTCAGCCATTCGCAGTACAAGGCCAGGATCAGCTGGCCGCAGATCGTGGCCGCGAGCGCCAACCGGCTGTTCCTGGGCGAGCAGCAGCCGGGCAGCCACACCTGGCGCGGCGACGAATACCCCATCTTCAATGCCGATCCGAACCGCCTCTACACCCCGCTGAGCCGGAGCGAGTACGACAGCATCTTCGCCTACACCACCTACCATCCGCAGTCCGACAGCCAGACCCTGGCCTTCACCCTGACCCAGTCCGAGCTGTTCGAACTGCGCGGCGGCGCCGCGGGCTTCGCGGCCACCGCCGAAGTGGGACACCAGGGCTATGACCTGAAGCCCGATCCGCTGGCGACGCAGTACTACTACTACAGCTGGAAGGATTCCGACGGCAAGGGCAGCCGCAGCCGCTGGGCGGTCGCCGGCGAACTGCGCATGCCGGTGCTCGAAACCCTCAACCTCAGCGTCGCCGCCCGCCAGGACCAGTACCGCTTCGCCGGGCGTCATCCGGGCAAGCTCACCTGGAGCACCGGCCTGGAATGGCGCCCGCTCGACAGCCTGCTGGTCCGCGGCTCCTATGGCACCGCCTTCCGCGCCCCCGACCTGCACTACGTCTTCGCCGGCCCTGGCAACGACGAAACCTCGGTGATCGACTACTTCCGCTGCGCCAGCGAAGAGCCGGACGAGAGCATCGAGGACTGCAGCTATAGCGACGAGGGCATCATCCGCAGCCGCACCGGCAGCCCCGACCTCGCGCCGGAAACCAGCACCTCGTGGACGATGGGCCTGGTGTGGTCGCCGACCTCCTTCCTGGACCTCTCGCTCGACTGGTTCGACATCGACATGCGCGACCAGGTCCAGGACATGCGCGCCAGCGACGTGATGCGCTGGGAGCGCGACTGCCGCCTTGGCAGCGCCGGCGGCAGCCCCGAAACCTGCGCCGACATGCTTTCGCGCATCACCCGTACCGCCGGCGGCGCGATCTACGGCGTCCACGTCAATCCGGTGAACATCGCGCGCGAAGCCACCAGCGGCCTGGACGCCAGCGCCAACATCCGCTGGGACAGCGCAGTCGGCACCTTCCGCCTCAGCGCCCAGCACACCTGGGTGGATCGCCACGAGATCCGTCTGTATCCGGATGCACCGGTGATCGACATGTTCGCGGTGAACAGTGGCTACGACATCCCGCGCACCAAGAGCAGCGCCCGGCTGTCATGGTCGCGCGAGGCCTGGGCGGCGTCGCTCCAGGGCACCCGCATCGGACGCCTGCCCAAC
The DNA here is from genome assembly GCA_934525595.1 of uncultured Chiayiivirga sp. GTDB lineage: Bacteria > Pseudomonadota > Gammaproteobacteria > Xanthomonadales > Xanthomonadaceae > Denitratimonas. The sequence goes on from CAKSZJ010000002.1 coordinate 184,488, forward strand.
GGCTGGTCGTACGATGAGGTGTGGGAAGACGGCGACCCGGGCCCCACCATCCCGGCCACCTGGCGCTACAACGCCAACCTGCAGTTCGCCTTCACCGACCGCGCGCAGCTCTCGCTCACCGTGGTCAACCTGTTCGACAAGATGCCGCCGGTCGATCCCACCTACACCAGCTATCCCTACTACGACATCTCCTGGTTCGACACCCAGGGGCGCAGTTTCTACCTGCAATACACCCACACGTTCGGCGGCAGCGAGCGTTGATGCGCACGTGGCGGAGGGCCGCGCCGGTCCTCCGCCACGAATCACGCGCCGGTCATGCGCCAGATTGCCGCGATCGCGCCCATCGCATACAATGTTCCGGCTTTGCCGGGCAAATCCTGCCCTGCGCCGTCCACACCGCACGTCAGCGGTGAATCCACACACGCGGCCTGCATCCGTTCCGGGGTGCCCTTCGGGGTTCGGCAACGGCGCCGCGTGGAGGCCCAACCCCGGAATCGTGGCACCCGCCGCCTTTTGCGACCGGACGCCAGGCCCGCACGACGTCCATGACAACCGGCGTGCGGCAAGCGGTTCCACCATCAGGAGTTTCAACCATGTCACAGATCACCATGCGCCAGATGCTGGAAGCCGGCGTCCATTTCGGCCACCAGACCCGCTACTGGAACCCCAAGATGGCGCCATACATCTTCGGCGCGCGCGGCAAGATCCACATCATCAACCTGGAGAAGACGGTTCCGCTGTTCAACGACGCGATGAACTTCATCTCCGGCATGGCGCAGAAGCGCGGCACCATCATGTTCGTCGGCACCAAGCGTTCGGCCCGCGAGGCCATCGCCGAGGAAGCCACGCGCTGCGGCATGCCCTACGTTTCGGCGCGCTGGCTGGGCGGCATGCTCACCAATTTCCGCACCGTCAAGCAGTCCGTCGCCCGCCTCAAGGAGCTGGAAGCCGCCGAGACCGACGGCACCTTCACCAAGCTGGTCAAGCATGAAGTGCTGAGCCTGCAGCGCGAGCGCGAAAAGCTCGAGAAGTCGCTGGGCGGCATCAAGAACATGAACGGCCTGCCCGACGCGCTTTTCGTGGTCGACATCGGCCACGAGAACATCGCGATCGAGGAAGCCCGCAAGCTCGGCATTCCGGTGGTCGCCGTGGTCGACACCAACTACGACCCGAACCTGGTCGACTACGCCATTCCGGGCAACGACGACGCGATCCGCGCCGTGCAGCTGTACGCCCGCGCCGCCGCCGACGCGGTGCTTGAAGGCAAGTCCGCTGCGCCGATCGTGGCATCCGCCGGCGACGACGAGTTCATCGAGCTCGACGAGCAGGGCAACCCGATCGTCAAGGATGAGGCCGAAGCCAAGAAGGCTCCGCGCCGTGCACCGGCCGCCAAGAAGGCTCCGGCCAAGCGCGCACCGCGCGCCGACAAGGACGCAGGCGCCGAGTAACCGGGCGCGCCCCGCGGTCGCCGATCCGAAACGGGCGGCCGCAACTCCCGTGCGCGCGATCGCCCAGGCGACGCGCGCCCCACGTTTCTGGAACACATCGAGGTAACCATGGAAATCACCGCCGCCCTGGTCAAGGAACTGCGCGAGCGCTCCGGCGCCGGCATGATGGAATGCAAGAAGGCGCTGACCGAGCACAACGGCGACATCGACGCCGCGATGGAGCACCTGCGCAAGACCGGCCTGGCCAAGGCCGACAAGAAGGCTGACCGCGTGGCCGCCGAAGGCCGCATCGCGATGGCCATCGAAGGCGCTCGGGCCGTGCTGGTCGAAGTCAACTCCGAGACCGACTTCGTGGCCAAGGACGAAAACTTCGTGCAGTTCGTCGAGACCATCACCCAGGCCGCACTGGCCAACGGCGCCACCGATGCCGAAGCGCTCAAGGCGGTCAAGCTCGCCGACGGCACCACGGTCGAGGAAGCCCGCGCCGCGCTGATCGCCAAGGTCGGCGAGAACGTGCAGGTCCGCCGCGTCGCCGCGCTGGCCGGCGGCCAGAACGTGGGCGGCTACGTCCACGGTGGCCGCATCGGCGTGCTGGTGGACGTCAAGGGCGGCTCGCCCGAGCTGGCCAAGGGCCTGGCCATGCACATCGCCGCGATGAACCCGCAGTACCTGACCCCGGCCGACGCACCGGCCGATTTCGTGGCCAAGGAAAAGGAAATCGCGCTCGCCCAGATGAGCGAGAAGGACCGCACCAAGCCCGCGGAGATCCAGGAAAAGATGATTTCCGGCAAGCTCAACAAGACGCTTTCCGAAATCAGCCTGACCGGTCAGGCCTATGTGCTCGACAGCGACGTCAGCGTCGCCCAGGCACTGGCCAAGGAAGGCGCCGAAGTGCTTTCCTTCCAGCGGCTGGTGGTGGGCGAAGGCATCGAGAAGAAGGAAGACGACTTCGCCGCCGAAGTGATGAAGCAGGCCGGCCTGGCCTGAGCGTTGCGCAAATCGCCAGACCGGAGAAAGCCGCGGGAAACCGCGGCTTTCTTCATTTTCGAGGGTGGCCGAGGGCGTACGCATCGGGCACATGCCCGGCGCAGGGCGGAAGGGCGCGGACACGCCCTTTTCCCCCATCCGACCCGCTACAATTCCCGCGTTTTGTGCCTCCGGAGCCGACCATGAACGCCCCCGCCGCGCCGAAGTATCGCCGCATCCTCTTGAAACTCAGCGGCGAGGCGCTGATGGGCGCGACCGATTACGGCATCGACCCCGACGTACTCGTGCGGCTTGCGCGCGAGATCGTCGAGCTGCAGAACGACGGCGTGGAAGTCGGCCTGGTGATCGGCGGCGGCAACATCTTCCGCGGCGCCGGGCTGGCCTCGGCCGGAATGGACCGGGTCACCGGCGACCACATGGGCATGCTCGCCACCGTGATGAACGCGCTGGCCATGCAGGATGCGCTGGAAAAGCTCGGCGCGCGCGCGCGGGTGATGAGCGCGATCAAGATCAACGAAGTCTGCGAGGACTACATCCGCCGGCGCGCCATACGCCACCTGGAAAAGGGCCGCATCGTGCTGTTCGCCGCCGGCACCGGCAACCCCTTCTTCACCACCGATTCGGCCGCGGCGCTGCGCGCGGTGGAAATCGGCGCCGAACTGCTGCTCAAGGCCACCAAGGTCGATGGCGTCTACGACGCCGACCCGAAGAAGAAAAAGGACGCGCGCCGCTTCGAGCACCTGTCCTACGACGAAGTCATCTCGCGCGACCTGCAGGTGATGGACACCGCGGCGATCGCACTGTGCCGCGACTACAACCTGCCGCTGCGCATCTACGACATCACCCGCCCCGGCGATCTCAAGCGCATCGTGCAGGGGAAGGCCATCGGCACCCTGGTGCACGGGCGCACCTGACCTCCGTCCAGGCGTCGATTCCCTGCCCGCCATCGCGACGGCGGGTTTCGCCTATACTTCCGGTTTGCCCATCTCATTCGACCGGAATCCGGCCCATGCTCAACGACATCAAGAACGACACCCAGGCCCGCATGGCCAAGTCCATCGACGCGCTGCGCTTCGAGCTGGCCAAGGTCCGCACCGGCCGCGCCAGCAGCTCGCTGGTCGACAACCTCAAGGTGGTCTACTACGGCTCGGACATGCCGCTCTCGCAAGTGGCCACGGTCTCGGTGGCCGATGCCCGCACGCTGACCATCACGCCCTGGGAAAAGGGCATGATCGGCGCGATCGAGAAGGCGATCTACGCCTCCGACCTCGGCCTCACCCCGAACACCGCCGGCACGGTGATCCGCATCAACCTGCCGCCCCTCACCGAGGAGCGGCGCCGCGAGCTGGCCAAGCACGTGCACGGCGAAGGGGAAAACACCAAGGTGGCGATCCGCGGCGTGCGGCGTGACGCGCTGCAGCAGGTGAAGGAGCTGCAGAAGGCCAAGTCGATCAGCGAGGATGACGAGCGCCGTGCCGAAGACGACATCCAGAAGCTCACCGACCGCTTCGTGAAGGACGTCGATGCCGTGGTCAAGGCCAAGGAAGACGAGCTGATGGCGGTGTGAGCGGACCGGGAACCGAGAATCGATGAACGAGATTGGAAGGCGGCGCCAGGGTGCCCGCTGCAATACGTGACACCCAACGCTGCGGGTTCTGCTTGAACGATTCCCCATTCCCTCTTCCCGAGTTCCCGCGACCGCGCCACATCGCCATCATCATGGACGGCAACGGGCGCTGGGCAACGGCGCGCCACCGGCCGCGCAGCCTGGGTCACCGGGCCGGCGCACGCGCGGCCAACCTGTGCATCGACGCCTGTCTCGACGCCGGCATTCCGGCCCTGACGCTGTTCGCCTTTTCACGCGAGAACTGGCAGCGCCCGGACGAGGAAGTCGGTGCGCTCATGCAGCTGTTCCTGCGCGCCCTGGATCGCGAAGTGGACGAGCTGAACCGCCGCGGCGTACGGCTGCGCTTCATCGGCGAGCGCCAGGCGTTCAGCCCGAACATCCGCGCGCGCATGGCGCGCGGCGAGGCGCTGACCCTGCACAACACCAGACTTCACCTGACCATCGCGGCCGACTACAGCGGCCGCTGGGATCTGGTGCAGGCGGCACGCACCCTGGCGCGGCAGGCCGTCGAAGGATCGCTCCCGCCCGACGCCATCGACGAAGCGCGGCTGGGCGCGGCGCTGGCGCTGCACGACCTGCCCGAGCCTGATCTTTTCATCCGCTCCGGCGGCGACATGCGCATCAGCAATTTCCTGCTGTGGCAGATGGCCTACTGCGAGCTGTATTTCACCGATACCCTGTGGCCGGATTTCGACGCCGCGGAGCTGCAGCGCGCGCTCGATGCATTCACGCGCCGCGAGCGCCGCTTCGGACGAACCTCGGAACAGGTCGCCTTGGAGTCCTCGCCATGAGGCAGCGCGTCATCACCGCCCTCGTGCTCGCACCGGCGGTCATCGCCGGCATCCTACTCCTACCCACGAGCGTGCTCATGGCCCTCGTCGCGGCGGTGCTGCTGGCCGGCCTGTGGGAGTGGACGCGGCTGATCGGCCTCACGTCTCCCGTCGGCCGTGCGCTGATCCTGCTCGCCCACGCCGCCGCGATGGCCTGGCTGGCGCGCTTCGGCTGGTCGGCGCTGTTTCCCTGGGTCGCGCTGGCCGGAACGCTCTGGTGGCTGTGCGCACTGGCCTGGCTGCGCCGCCCTGCGCTGGCCAAGGCGGCGTCGCCAGGCACCCGCCTGCTGAAACTCCTGATCGGCATGCTGCTGATCGTGCCCACCTGGTGCGCCTTCGCCCTGCTGCACGCCGACGGCGCGCTCTGGGCGCTCTATGCGCTGCTGCTGGTCTGGGCGGCCGATACCTTCGCGTTCTTCACCGGGCGCCGCTTCGGCGGGCGAAAGCTCGCGCCGTCCATCAGTCCCGGCAAGACCTGGGCCGGGTTCTGGGGCGGCCTGTTCGGCGTGCTGGTGCTGGCGCTGGCCATGGCACCGCTGCTGGACGTGGCGCTGGGCGAACTTCCGCTCCTGGTCGCAATCAGCCTCGCCGCCGGGCTGGCGTCGGTGCTGGGCGACCTGTTCGAAAGCGTCATCAAGCGCCAGGCTGGGGCCAAGGACTCCGGCACCCTGCTGCCGGGGCACGGCGGGGTGCTCGACCGCATCGACAGCCTGCTCGCGGCGCTGCCGGTGCTGGCCATCCTCAAGGCGTGGTTCGGGCTGTGAGACGGATCGCGATCCTCGGCGCCACCGGATCCATCGGCGGCAGCGCACTGGACGTGATCGCGCGCCATCCGGAGCGCTTCCGCGCCAGCGTGCTGAGCGCCAATCAGGACGTCGACGGGCTGGTTGCGCTGTGCCGTCAATTCCAGCCCGACGTGGCCATCATCGCGCAGGAAGATCGCTACGGTGCCCTGCGTGATGCGCTGGCGGACTCCTCGCCCGCGACGCGCCCCATGGCGGGCGCCGCGGCGCTTGCCGATGCCGCCGCCTCCGATCTGTGCGATACCGTGATCGCGGCCATCGTCGGCGCGGCCGGGCTGCACTCGACCCTGGCCGCGGCGCGCGCGGGCAAGCGCATCCTCCTGGCCAACAAGGAATCCATCGTGGTGGGCGGCGCCCTGCTGATGCAGGCCGTGCGCGCCTCCGGCGCACCGCTTCTTCCGGTCGACAGCGAGCACAATGCGCTCTATCAGTGCCTTCCCGCCCCCGCGATAGGAGGCGCGGCCCGGCCCGAAGTGCGGCGCCTGGTACTGACCGCCTCGGGCGGGCCGTTCCGCGGCTGGAGCCGCGAACGCCTCGCATCCGTCACCCCCGAAGAGGCCTGCGCCCACCCCACCTGGCGCATGGGCCGGAAGATCTCGGTGGACTCGGCCACCCTCATGAACAAGGGCCTGGAAGTGATCGAGGCGCACTGGCTGTTCGATGCGCCGCCGGAGCGTATCGGGGTCATCGTGCATCCGCAGAGCGTCGTGCACTCGCTGGTGCAGTATTCCGATGGTTCGACGCTGGCCCAGCTCGGCAATCCCGACATGCGCACCGCGCTGGCCTATGGGCTCGCCTGGCCCGAGCGGATCGACGCCGGCGTGCCGGACCTCGACCTCGCGGCGATCGCCCGGCTCGACTTCCAGCCGCCGGACGAGGCGGCCTTCCCCTGCCTGCGCCTGGCGCGCGAGGCGCTGCGCGAGGGCCCGGCGGCCACCACCATCCTCAACGCCGCCAACGAAGTGGCGGTTTCAGCCTTTCTTCAGGGACGGCTGAGTTTCCTAGGCATCGCGGCGCTGCTGGAATCCACCCTGACCCAGCTGCATGAGCGCGAAGCGCAGGATGTCGCAACGCTCATGGACATCGACGCGCGCGCGCGCCGGACAGCGCGTTCCCTGATCAACGACGAGGCCCTCTGAATCATGTCCCAGTACGCAGGCTGGATCTGGTGGCTCATCGTCAGCCTCGGCATCCTCGTCACCTTCCATGAATTCGGCCACTACTGGGTGGCACGGCGCTGCGGCGTCAAGGTGCTGCGATTCTCGGTGGGATTCGGCCGCCCGATCTGGCGCCGCATCGGGCGCAACGGCACCGAATTCGTGATCGGCTGGATCCCGCTGGGCGGCTACGTGCGGATGCTCGACGAGCGCGAGGCCGACGTGCCCGACGCGCTGCTGCCGCAGTCCTTCAACCGCAAGAGCGTCTACCAGCGCTTTGCCGTGGTCGCTGCCGGCCCGCTGTTCAACCTCGTCCTGTGCATCGCCCTCCTGTGGGCGATGTTCGTGATCGGAAAAGCCGACTTCCTGCCGCTGGTCGGGCAGGTGCGGGGCGTCGCGGCCGAAGCCGGGCTGCGCCCGGACGACCGCATCCTGGCGGTGGACGGGCAGCGCGTAGACACCTGGACCCACGTGCAGATGGCGCTGGCGACCGCAGCCGTCGACCAGCGCCCGATCCAGGTCGAAGTGATGCGCGGCAACGGCGACAGCGCGCAGCTGAACCTGGGCCTCGAAAACCTCTCGCCTCCGCCCAAGCCGGCGTCGGTCCTGCGGGATATCGGCATGGTGCCGCGCCAGTTCCTGCTGCCGCCCCGGGTCGGCGAGGTCACCGCGGACGGCGCCGCCGCACGCGCCGGCCTCAGGGCGGAAGACCACCTGCTCCGGATCGGCAATCGCAGCTTGCGAAGCTGGGATGAAATCGGCGCGGCGGTACAGGCCCAGGCAAGCCGCGACGCACCGCTCACCGTCGTGTTCGAGCGCGACGGCGCCCGCCACGAGACGCAGATCCAGCCGGCCTATGACGCCAGCGCCGATCCGCCGCGCTGGTTGCTGGGCATCGCGGCGCCCCGGGTGACGGTGCAGCACGACGCCCTGCTGCGCTTCGGCCCGATCGACGCCGTCGGCGCGGCGCTGGACGAAACCTGGCGCCTGACGAATTCCACGCTCGGCATCGTGTGGCGCATGGTGCGCGGCGCGGTGTCGCTGGAGAACATCAACGGTCCGATCTCCATCGCCCAGTACGCCAGCGCCTCCGCCCAGCTCGGCTTGGCCTGGTTCCTGTCCTTCCTGGCAATGCTCAGCCTGAGCCTTTGCATCATGAACCTGCTGCCCATTCCCATCTTGGACGGCGGTCACCTCCTGTATTACCTTATCGAGATGGTCAAGGGCAGCCCGGTCAGCGAGCGCACGATGATCGCCGGCCAGTTCGTGGGCATGATCCTGCTGGTAGGGCTCATGGGCCTGGCGTTCTACAACGATGTCCTGCACCTGGTGTCGTCCTGACCGCCTGCCTTCCGCCCACCGCCGACGACGAGGACCATGTGCAAGGATTTCCCCTCATGACCCGCATCGCCTGCGGCCGGCATCCGTCCCGCGGCGCTTCGTTGCGCCTCCTCCTCCTTCGTCCCGTTGCCTGCACGCGGCGCCATCGCGCCGCCTCTACCCGGATGTTCCCATGAAGCGTATTGCTGTCGCTGCACCACTGCTCGCCTCGCTGGCGCTGGCCACACATGTCCACGCGCAAAGCCTCTCCGCCCAGCCGTTCGAGCCGTTCACCATCAGCGACATCCGCGTCGATGGCCTGCAGCGCATCTCTGCCGGAACCGTGTTCACCTACATGCCGCTGGAGCGTGGAGACCACGTCGACCAGGCGACCGCCGCGCGTGCCATCCGCGCCCTGTTCCGCACCGGCTTCTTCAACGACATCCGCCTCGACCGGCAGGCCGACATCCTGGTGGTGACGGTGCAGGAACGGCCCGCCATCAACAAGATCACGCTGATCGGCAACAAGGACATCAAGACCGAGGAACTGAACAAGAACCTCAAGGAAATCGGTCTGGCCGAGGGTGAGACCTTCGACCGCCTCCAGCTCGAACGCGTGGTGCAGGAGCTGACCCGCGCCTACAACAACCGCGGCAAGTACAACGTCACGGTGCAGCCGTCGATCACCCCCCTGGACCGCAACCGGGTCGACGTGCAGATCGACATCAAGGAAGGCAAGGCCGCACGCATCCGTCACATCAACATCGTGGGCAATGAGACCTTCGAGCAGGACGAACTGCGCAAGGGCTGGGAGTCCGGCACCACCAACTGGAAGTCCTGGTACAAGCGCGACGACCAGTATTCGCGCGAAAAGCTGTCGGGCGACCTGGAAAAGCTCAACTCCTATTACCTGGACCGCGGCTACGTGGACTTCGACGTTGAATCGACCCAGGTTTCCATCAGCCCTGACCGCCGCGACATGTACCTGAGCGCGAACGTGAGCGAGGGCGAGATCTACACGATTTCCGAGGCCATCGTCACCGGCGACACGGTCATTCCGCATGAGGAAATGGAAAAACTCGTGCTGGTGAAGCCCGACATGGTCTTCTCGCGGCGCCTGCTGGAAATCACTTCCGACGCGATGACCGCACTGCTGGGCAACATCGGCTACGCCTTCGCCAACGTCACGCCGGTTCCGGAGGTGGATCGCGAGAACCGCAAGGTCAAGATCAACTTCTACGTGGAACCCGGCAAGCGCGTACAGGTCCGGCAGGTGCGCTTCGTGGGCAACACCCGCACCGGCGACGAAGTCATGCGCCGGGAACTGCGCCAGTTCGAGGGCAGCTGGTATTCGCAATCGGCCATCGACCGCTCCAAGATCCGCCTCAACCGCCTGGGCTTCTTCAGCGACGTGGAGATCGAGACGCCCGCCGTGCCGGGCACCGACGATCAGGTCGACGTGGTGTTCAAGGTGACCGAAACCACCTCGGGCAGCTTCATGGTGGGCCTGGGCTATTCGCAGCTCGCCGGCCTCATCACCTCGCTCTCGGTCAGCCAGAACAACTTCCTCGGAACCGGCAACCGCATCGGCCTGGCGATCCAGAACAACGCCTACTCCAAGCGCTACGACGTCAACTACTTCGACCCCTACTACACCCGCGAGGGCGTTTCGGTCGGGTACAACCTGACCTACTACGAGCTGGACCAGTCCAACTTCAACATCGCCACCTACTACGCCGACCGCGCCTCGGCGCGCGCCATCTTCGGCCTGCCGCTGTCAGAAACCGATACCGTGGGCCTGACCTTCGGCATCGACTACAACACCATCCGGCCAGTCGAGGGCTATACCGCGCAGCCGATCGTGGACTACATCGACGCACTCGAAAAGCGCACCTTCCACGCCTGGCGCACCGAGCTTTCGTGGGCGCGCGATTCGCGCAACGCCTACTGGAACCCGACCCGCGGCACCTACCAGCGCGTGGCGGCCGAGCTGACCCTGCCCGGCTCCACCGTGGAGTACTACAAGTTCAACTACCAGTTCGCCCGCTATTGGCCGATACACCGCGCCCTGGTGCTGCTGACCAGCGCGGAGCTGGGCTACGGCGATTCCTACGGCAAGCGCGTGGAGCGGGTGATCCACAACGAGGACGGCTCCGTGGCCCGCGAGGTCGTGGCCGACGGCCTGCCGTTCTTCGAAAACTTCTACGCCGGCGGCGTGCGCTCGATCCGCGGCTTCGAGGACAACACCCTGGGGCCATGGGCCACCGCGGCGCTGAGCAACTGGCGCCAGCCGCTGGGTGGCGCGGTCAAGACCACCGGCACGATCGAGGCCATCTTCCCGACCCTGTTCGATACCGACAAGACCCGCCTGTCCGCCTTCATCGACTTCGGCAACGTCTATCGCAACGCCAGCGATTTCGAGTTCCGCGAATTCCGCGGATCGGCCGGCGTGTCGCTGCAGTGGCAGGCTCCGGTCGGGCCGATCGTGCTGAACTTCGCCTACCCGTTCATGTCCGACCGGGATGACCGTACCGAGCGGCTGCAGTTCTCCTTCGGATCCCAGTTCTGAGCACCGGCCGGATGGAGCCGCACCCATGTTGCCGCACGCCCCCCACCCTCCTCGGCGACCCGCAATGCGGGGCGCGTGGGCCGTGGTGCTGGCGTGCATCCTGGGCGTCTTCGCCCAGCCGCTACCGGCGCAGTCGGTGCGGATCGGCTACGTGGACATGCAGCGCCTTCTCGTCAGCGCACCGCAGATCATCACGGCGCGCGGCCGGATGCAGAAGGAGTTCGATGCGCGCGACGCCGAACTGCGCATCGAGGAGGCCCGGCTCGCCGAGCTGGAGCTGCGCGCCGGCAAGGCGCTGACCGCCGAAGAGCGCGATGATCTCCAGCGCCAGGCGGGCGCCCTGCGCCGTTCGATCGAACGCACCCGCGGGCGTCTGCGCGACGAGCTGAACGCGCGCGTCGACGAGGAAACCGAGCGCGCCTGGCCGCTGATCAACGACGCGATCGCCGAGCACGGGCGCGAACACGGCTACGACCTGATCGTCACCAGCCCGGTGGCCTACGTCAGCGGGCGAATCGACGTGACCGACGACGTGCTGGCCCTGCTGCGCCGCCAGCAGCAGGGCGGCAAGCCCTGACGTGGAAGCGCCCGTCTTCACCCTGGGCGAGCTGGCGCAGCGCTTCGGGCTGGAGCTGCGCGGCGATTCGGCACGCACGATTGCCGGCGTGGCCACGCTGGCGTCCGCCGGCGCGAGCCAACTCGGATTCCTGGCCAATCCACGCTACCGACGCGAGCTGGCCGGCACCCGCGCCGGTGCCCTGGTGCTGCGCGCGAGTGATCTCGAGCACTGGGCGGGAGAGGCGCTGGTGGCGAACGACCCCTACGTCGCCTTCGCCCGCATCGCGGCGCTGTTCGAGCCACGCGAACCATTCGCGCCCGGGGTCCACCCGAGCGCCGTCCTTGCACCCGACGCGGTGATCGATCCTGATGCCGAGATCGGCCCGCACACCAGCATCGGCGCGCGCAGCCGCGTGCTGCGCGGTGCGCGCCTCGGGCCGGGGTGCGTCGTCGGCGAGGACTGCATCGTCGGCGAGGACTGCGAACTGGTGGCGCGCGTCACTCTGGTCAGGCGGGTGCGCCTCGGTGCGCGGGTGCGCATCCATCCCGGCGCGGTGCTGGGCGCCGACGGCTTCGGACTGGCGATGCACGAGGGCCGCTGGATCAAGGTGCCGCAGCTGGGCGGCGTGCAGGTCGGCGACGACTGCGAGATCGGCGCGAACACCGCGATCGACCGCGGCGCGCTCGAAGACACCGTGCTGGAAGAGGACGTGCGGCTGGACAACCAGATCCAGGTCGCGCACAACGTCGTGATCGGCGCCCACACCGCGATCGCCGGCTGCGTCGCGATCGCCGGCTCGACCCGCATCGGCCGCCACTGCCTGATCGGCGGCGCCGCCGGCATCGCCGGGCACCTGGAAGTAGCCGACCGAGTGACGGTGCAGGCGATGAGCTTCGTGACCCGATCGATCACCGAACCGGGCGTCTACGGCTCCGCCATCCCCGCGCGCGAGGCGCACGCATGGACGCGCACGCTGGCGCGACTGGGCCGCCTCGGCAAGACGCCTTCGGGCTGACGCTCCGAGCCCATCGGGGTTCCTGCGGCACCATCGCCATGCGATCATGCCGGGCCGCCGTCCGTCGGCGCGCCGATGATGCACAGGAGTTTTCAGCCGATGACAGAATCTTCCGCCGCAGTGGCCCTGCCCGTCGATGTGAGTCGCATCCAGGCACTGCTGCCGCACCGCTTTCCCTTCCTTCTGGTGGACCGCGTGGTGGCGCTGGTTCCGCACCAGCGTCTGACCGCCATCAAGAACGTCTCGATCAACGAACCGTTCTTCGAGGGCCACTTCCCCGGCCACCCGGTGATGCCGGGCGTGCTGATCGTCGAGGCCATGGCGCAGGCCTGCGGGCTGCTCACGCGCCTCTCGGAAGACCCGCACAGCGGCAAGGAGCCGGCGCCGTCCTATCTGGTCAAGGTCGACAAGGCGCGCTTCTCGCGCATGGTCGGCCCCGGCGACCAGCTGGTGCTGGAGGTGGCGCAAAAGCGCATGCTGCGCCGCATGGGGCTGTATGAGTGCCAGGCGTTGGTGGACGGCGTGGAAGTGGCCTGCGCCGAGATCCTCTGCGCCGAACGGGAAAAGTGAGCATGGCCGGCGCCCGCATCCATCCAACCGCGCTCGTCGATCCGGGCGCGACGCTGGGCGCGGACGTGGAGATCGGGCCGTTCTGCGTGATCGGCGCCGAAGTGAGCATCGGCGAAGGAACCCGGATCGGGCCGCACTGCACCGTACAGGGGCCCACCCGCATCGGCCGCACCAATGTCTTCCACGGCCACGCCGCGATCGGCGGCGAGCCGCAGGACAAGAAATACCGCGGTGAGCGGGTCGAGCTGGAAATCGGCGACGCCAACGTGGTGCGCGAATTCGTCACCATCAACCGCGGCACCGGCGAAGGCGGCGGCATCACCCGCATCGGGAACCGCAACTGGATACTGGCCTACTGTCACATCGCGCACGACTGCCGCATCGGCAGCGACTGCGTGTTCTCCAACAACGCCACGCTCGCCGGCCATGTGACCATCGGCGACTTCGTGATCCTCTCCGGCTTCGCCGGCGTGCACCAGTTCTGCCGCATCGGTGCCCACGCCTTCATCGGCATGGGTGCCTTCATCAACGGCGACGTGCCGCCCTTCCTGATGGTGGCGCAGGAGAAGTACGCCCGTCCGCGCGGCATCAATGCCGAAGGCCTCAAGCGCCGCGGCTTCGACGCCGAGCGCATCGCCGCGATCAAGCGCGCCTACCGCGCGCTCTACCTGGGCGAAGCGAAACTGGACGAGGCCAAGGGCGCGCTTGCGGAAATGGCCGGTTCGAGCGAAGACGTGCGCGCCATGCTGAGCTTCGTCGAGGGCGCGGAGCGTCCGCTGTTGCGTTGATGGGCGGGAATCGGGAATCGGGAATCGGGAATCGCGCGAACCGGCTTCGGATCGCGCTGTGCGCGGGTGAAGCTTCGGGTGACCTGCTGGGCGCGGGGCTGATCGCGCGACTGCGCGAGCGTTTTCCCGATGCGCAGTTTGCCGGCATCGGCGGGCCGAAGATGCGCGCCACAGGCTTCAAGGCCTGGCACGACTGCTCGGAACTGGCGGTCATGGGGCTGGCCGAGGTGCTGGCGCACCTGCCGCGCCTGCTGCGCCTGCGCCGGAATTTCCGCCGCCGCCTGCTGGCGTGGAAGCCCGATGTCTTCATCGGCATCGATGCGCCCGACTTCAACCTCGGCGTCGAGCGCTGGATGAAGGATCGTGGTTTTCGCACGGTTCACTACGTCAGCCCGTCGGTCTGGGCCTGGCGCGCGGGACGCGCGGCGAAGATCGGGCGCAGCGCGGATCGGGTGCTGTGCCTGTTCCCGATGGAACCGCCGATCTACGCGCGCCACGGCGTCGATGCGCGCTTCGTCGGCCACCCGATGGCCGATGCGATGGCGCTGGAGCCGGACCGCGCCGGCGCGCGCGCCGGGCTCGGCCTGGCGCCAAACGCCGCGATACTTGCCGTCCTGCCCGGCAGCCGAAGAAGCGAGATCGACCGCCTCCTGCCGGTCTTCCTCGATGCCCTGTCGCGCATTGCCGGGAGCGTGCCCGGCCTGGTCACGGTGATTCCCGCCGCCAACGCCGCCTGCCGCACGCAGATCGAGGCGATGCTGGCGCAGCGGACGGCGCTGCCGACGGTGCACCTCGTCGACGGGCGCGCCGGCGAGATCATGGTCGCCTCCGACGTGGTGCTGCTGGCTTCCGGCACGGCCACGCTCGAAGCCCTGCTCGCAAAACGCCCGATGGTGGTGGCCTATCGCATCGCCGGGCTGACCTACGCCATCGTCAAGGGCCTGGGCCTCTTGAAGACCGATCGCTACAGCCTGCCCAACGCGCTCGCCGGCGAGGCCGTGGTGCCTGAACTGATGCAGGCCGACTGCACCCCGGAAAAGATCGCCGCCGCGGTGACCGACTGGTTCGCCCATCCCGAGTGCACCGCCGCGCTGGAGCCACGATTTGCGCGCATCCATACTGACCTGCGACGCGACGCATCGAACGCGGCCGCGGCGGCGGTTGCGGAACTGCTCGGTCTTTCTCCCTCTCCCCTCGGGAAAGGGCCGGGGTGAGGGTCGAATGATGCCACGATCCTCCAGCGCCTCCCCATCCGATGAACCGCGTGTCGCCGGCGTGGACGAGGCCGGCCGCGGTCCGCTCGCCGGCCCGCTGGTGGTGGCCGCGGTGATCCTGGATCCCGCGCGCGCCATCGAGGGTATTGGCGATTCCAAGGCACTGAGCGCCAGGCGCCGCGATGTCCTGTTCGACGAAATCCGCGCGCGCGCGCTGGCCTTCCGCATCGAAATCGTGACGGTGGAGCGGATCGACGAAATCAACATCTTCCAGGCCACTCTCGCCGGCATGCGCGATGCGCTGCGCGGCCTGCCGATGGCCCCGGAGCTGGCGCGCATCGACGGCAACCGCCTGCCGCCCGACCTGCCCTGCCCGGCCGAAGCCTGGGTCGGCGGCGACGCGCGCGACCCGGCCATCGGCGCGGCCTCGATCCTGGCCAAGGTCACCCGCGACCGCATGATGCTGGAACTGCACGCGCGCTGGCCGCACTACGGCTTTGCACGGCATAAGGGCTACGGCACACGCGAGCACCTCGCCACCCTGCGCGAGCACGGCCCCTGCCCCGAGCACCGCCGCAGCTTTGCCCCGGTGCGGCTGTGCGTCGGACGCGACATGTCCGGTGCGCCGCCGGGCTGATTGCGGCACTGCACAATCGTCGCGGCGACTGATAGGATCGGGCCCTTCCTCTCGCGGCCACCGCCATGTGCTCGATCCTCGGCATCCTCGACCTCAAGTCCGATCCCGCAGCCCTGCGCGCGCAGGCGCTGGAGCAGTCGCGCACGATGCGCCACCGCGGACCGGACTGGTCGGGCATCTATGACGATGCGCGCGCCATCCTGGTGCACGAGCGCCTTGCCATCGTCGGGGTGGATTCAGGGGCGCAGCCGCTGCGCAGCCCGGACGGCTCGCTGGTGCTGGCGGTGAACGGGGAGATCTACAACCACCGCGCGCTGCGCCAGCAGCACGAGGCCGGCTACGCTTTCCAGACCCATTCGGACTGCGAAGTGATCCTGCCGCTGTATCTGGCCGGCAGCGATGCCGATTCGGTGTCGAACTGGCTGAACCGGCTGGAAGGCATGTTCGCCTTCGTGCTCTGGGATGCCGGGCGCGGCACCTGGCTGGTGGCGCGCGATCCCATCGGCATCATTCCGCTCTATTACGGGCACGATGTCCACGGCAACCTGCACGTGGCCTCCGAGCTCAAGGCGCTGGCGGGCATCTGCCGCGAGGCCAGGGAGTTTCCGCCCGGCCACTTCTGGCGCAGCGGTGACGCCGAACCGGTGCGCTACTACGCGCCGCGCTGGCGCGACTACGCCGCCGTGGCCGGTGCCGAATCCGACCGCGGCAAGCTGCGCCACGCGCTCGAATCGGCGGTGCGCAGCCACATGATGAGCGATGTGCCCTACGGCGTGCTGCTGTCCGGCGGTTTGGACTCCTCCCTGGTCGCCGCGATCGCCAAGAAGTACGCCGCCCGGCGCGTGGACGAGGACGGCCGCACCGAGGCATGGTGGCCGCAGCTGCACACTTTCGCCATCGGTCTGCGTGAATCGCCCGACCTGCGCCATGCCCGCGACGTGGCCGCGCACATCGGCACGGTGCACCACGAGCTGCACTTCACCGTGCAGGAGGGCATCGACGCGCTCTCGGACGTGATCTACCACCTGGAAACCTACGACGTCACCACGATCCGGGCCTCCACGCCGATGTACCTGATGGCGCGCCGCATCCGCGCCATGGGCATCAAGATGGTGCTCTCAGGCGAAGGTTCGGACGAAATCTTCGGCGGCTACCTCTACTTCCACAAGGCACCCAATGCCCGGGCCCTGCACGAGGAAACCGTGCGCAAGCTCGATGCCCTGCACCTCTTCGACTGCCTGCGCGCCAACAAGTCGATGGCGGCCTGGGGCGTGGAGGCGCGCGTGCCCTTCCTCGACCGCGGCTTCATCGACGTGGCGATGAGCCTGGATCCGGAGGTGAAGCTCTCGGGCAAGGCGCGCGGCCGCATGGAAAAGCAGTTCCTGCGCGAAGCCTTCGCCGGCTACCTGCCCGATTCGGTGCTGTGGCGACAGAAGGAGCAGTTTTCCGACGGCGTGGGCTATTCCTGGATCGATTCGCTCAAGGCCCATGCCGAGCAGCAGGTGGGCGAGGCGGAGCTGGCCAACGCGCGCTTCCGCTTCCCATACAACACCCCGCTGACCAGGGAAGCCTATTTCTACCGCACCCTGTTCGAGAAGCACTTCCCCCAGCCCTGGGCGGCGGAAACCGTGCCGGGCGGGCCGTCGGTGGCCTGTTCCACGGCGGCGGCGCTGGAGTGGGATGCCTCGCTGAAGAACGTGATCGACCCTTCCGGGCGCGCGGTGCAGTCGGTGCACAACGAAGCCTACTGACAGCGCACACGGATACGCCGGCGAATGCCGGCGTATTGAAATCCACGATCGGCAGGGCGCGTGATGCGCCCGCGATCAGCGCAGGAACAGGTAGTACGCCGCCGCTCCCGCCGCCGCCAGCGCCACAAATGCGACCGCGATCCAGCCTGCACCCGAGCTTCCTTTCGACGCCGCGGGCTCGTTGCCCTTGGCCAGCGTCGAGACGGTCGGGATTTCCGCTCCGGGCGCCACCAGCAGGAAGCGGATATTGTCCAGCCGCAGCTCTTCGCCTGGCTTCAGCAGGCCCTGCTGCACGCGCTGCCCGTTGATGAAGGTGCCATTGGACGACCCCAGGTCTTCGACCATCAGGCCGGCCGGCGTCGGCTTCACCTGGGCATGGCGGCGCGAGATTTCCTCGCTCGGAATGGCGATGTCGCAATCGGATTGGCGCCCGATGGTCTGCTGGGCCAGGACCGGATACACCTTCCCGAACGCGGCACCCGACACGCCGCGCAGGACAAAGCGCGGAACCGCCATGCGCACGCGCGTGGCGCCGGTCTCGTCCACCGGCGCAGGCCGCGGCTGCGCGGGCGCGGCCCCGGCCTTCTCGATCTCGACCAGGCGCGCCTGGACCCCGCCGAAGCCAAGCAGGTCACCGGCCTTCAGCGCCGTCGTGGAGCCTGCCGCAAGCGCCTGACCGTTGAGCGTCACCGCACCGTCGAGGGCATGCAGCCTGATCGCATCCCCGTCGCGTACCAGTTCGGCGTGGCGCGCCGTGACGTTAGGCGCTGCAAGGACGATGGACGCCGCGGGATCGCTCCCCACAAGCCGTGTCCCCTGCCCGACCAGCACCTGAGGATGCTCGCCATCCGGAAAGAAAAGTTTCATTCGCCCCTCACTCTGTTCACGGAATTTCACGCACGACTCGAAAGCCGATGGTATTGAATCCGGTGTCCGCCGGGAAGGTGCGCGTCGCGCCATCGGCGGCCGGCGACGCCCAGCTGGCGCCGGAGACCAAACGCTCTCGGCATGCCCCTCCCACGCAGTCCGATGTCCACTCGCGCACGTTGCCGCGGGTATCGCGCAAGCCGTTGGCGGCCGGCGGGAATGCCGTCACCGACGCGGTCGCCGCATGGCCATCGTCGCACCCTACCGCATCCCTGCCGCCATGTACCGCGCGATACGCGGCATCGCGTACATTGGCGCTGCAGTCCTCGGCGCCGCCGACTCCCACGGCCTGCAGCTCCGCGCTCGACGGAACCCGGTAGGCCCGCGCGCTCATCTGCGACAGCCAGCGCGCATAGTCGTCGGCCATCGCCGCGGTCACGCACACCACCGGATGCGAATCGTCCTGGGGAAAGCCGGGGTCGAGAAAGGTCCGTTTGCGCGAGCCGCGGAACAGCGATTCGCGGTCGCGGCAGTTGGCCGGAAGGCTTCCGAAACGCTCCGCCCCAACGCGCTCCCAGTAAAGGCGGAATTCGCCCACGGTGACCGGGCTGCGCCCGTAGGCCAGGCCTCTGACCACGCGCATGTCCGGCCCGGCCTGCCCCCCCACGGTGTCGCGGAAGGCGAAGCCGTCGCGACCGATCCGCCGCGCGCGCTCCAATCCCTGCTGCAGGGCCAGCGAATCGGGCGCAAGCGCCAGGCCGCGTTCGAACATCACGACGGCGCGCTCGCGATCCCAGGCCGCGATCGCCGCCTCGGCATCCTCCAGCGTGCGCTCCAGCCACGCCTCGCGTCGCGCCGCAACGCCTGCCGCCACGGACTCCACGGCAAACTCCTCCGCCAGCTCACCGGCGCGCTGCAGATAACCCAGCCACAGCGAGGGATCCTCGTCGCCGGCCTGCTCGTCGGCAAGCGCCAGATAGCGCTGTGCGATGCGTTCGATGCCGGCGCGCGCCTCGCGGCTGTCCGGCTCGCGCGCCTGCACCTGGCGATAGCGCTCCAGCGCGTTGTTGCCGGGAGGCGAGGTGTAGCGTCGCGCGGCGAAATCGCGGCGTGCCTCCAGCAGCAGGACACGCACCGGATCATCCACGCCCTGCTGCGATGCCAGCGCCGCCAGCTCGGCCGCCTCTTCAGCACTCAAACCATCGTCGTAGCCGTCGCCGTAACCATCCGCCGACGTATCCTGCAGCAGCACCGCCTCGTGCCCGATCACGGGCGCCTCCGGCACCGCATCGCCCCACGGCCGCCAGGCAAAGAGCGCCAGGATCCCGACCAGCCCGACGAGCCCCGTCAATGGACCTGCCCAGCGCGACAGGAAGGACACCTCGGCGGCACGCCCCTCATCTTCATCTCCGCCCTGCGCCGCCCGCGATTCCCGCGAGACGGCGGCCACGTCGGACAGCGCGTCCGAGCGCGGATACTCCGAAACCTCCTGCGCCGGCTGCGGCCCGCTGACCGGGCGAAGCGGCGCCGCGATCCGGCGCAACATGGCGATGAACTGGGCGCAGTCCTGGAAGCGTTCCTCGGGATTCTTCGCCAGGCAGTGGTCGATCAGCGGCTGCCAGCCGAGATGTTCGGCGGGCAGCGGTGACGCCTGCTCGTGCACGTGCGCATAGGCCACCGCGAAGGCATCGCCGCCTTCGAACGGCGTCTTTCCGGTCAGCGCCTCGTAGCACACCACGCCCAGGCTGTAGATGTCCGACCGCGGATCGACCTCGGCGCCGCGTGCCTGCTCCGGGCTCATGTAGTGGCTGGTGCCCACCGACAGCCCCGACGCGGTAATGCGCGAGGAGGCCGACAAGGCCCGCGCGATGCCGAAATCGGTCAGCCGCGGGTTGTCATCGGCAT
This sequence comes from uncultured Chiayiivirga sp., assembly GCA_934525595.1. GTDB lineage: Bacteria > Pseudomonadota > Gammaproteobacteria > Xanthomonadales > Xanthomonadaceae > Denitratimonas. The sequence continues at coordinate 204,535 of CAKSZJ010000002.1, forward strand.
CGAACAGGATGTTGGTCGGCGTCACGTCGCGGTGCACGTAGCCGCGCGCGTGCGCGTAGCCCAGCGCATCGGCCACCGCCGCGAGCACCCGCACCAGCTCGGACTGGCTGACGCCGCGTTCCAGACGGGAGGCGAAGTCGCCGTTCTCCAGCAGCTGCATCGAGAAGTAGTACCGGCCCTCGGGCGTCACGCCCACGTCATAGACCGGCACCACATTCGGATGCTCCAGCGAGGCCAGCATGCGGGCCTCCTGCAGGAAACGCTGCGCGTTCACCGGCTCGGCGGCCAGCGCGGGAGTGAGCACCTTCAGCGCCACCTCGCGATGGAGCATCACCTGACGCGCCCGGTAGACCGTCGCCATGCCGCCGCGCCCGATCTCGCAGATGACGCTGTATCCGGGAAAATCCAACGCCATGCGCTCCCTTCCAGGCACGCTGCCTGTCATGTTCCGATGCGGCCGGCGACCGCACGAGCCGTGATTGTAGCGGGATGCGGCGATGTCCCGGCACGCACGCGTCCGGGTGCTCGGGCGCGCGCAGGAGCGCGGGCGCCTCGCCGGACTTCACCCCGCGTCTGTGCTAAAAAGGCGGACTCAAATGTCGCTGCCGAAAGACATCATGCCGCTCCACGCCGTTCCCTGCGTGTTCCCCGCCGATGACGGGAACGACTTCCAGTTCTGCAGCACCTGCGCGTTCTCCAATGCGTGCCGTTCCGAAGGCTACGACAAGGCCGCGCTGCACGAACTGGAATGCCTGGTGGAACACATCGGCCCGTTCGAGGCTGGCGAATACCTGTTCCGCGAGGGCGAGCCTTTCAACGCCATCGCAGCGGTTCGCACCGGCACGGTCAAGGCCTTCACCGTGGATGCCTCCGGGCGCGAACAGGTGCTCGGCTTCTTCCTTCCGGGCGAGGTGATCGGCTTCAACGCCATCCACGACGCGCGCTTCCCCTGCAACGTGGTTGCGCTCGACACCGTGATGCTCTGCCGCTTCTCCTTCCCCTCGATGGCCGCACTCGCGGCACGCACCAGCGGCCTGCAGGCGCAGCTCTTCCGGCTGCTCAGCCAGGACATCAAGAAGGCCGCGCTGCTGGCGGGCGACTTCAGCGCCGACGAGCGCATGGCCGCCTTTCTTCTGGGCTTCTCGCACCACTATTCGGCGCGCGGCTATTCCGCCTATCGCTTCACCCTGGCGATGTCGCGCACCGATATCGCCAACTACCTGCGTCTGGCTGCGGAAACCGTTTCGCGGGTGATGCGCCGCTTCCAGGAGGACGGCCTCATCAAGGTCAATCGCCGCGAGGTCGAACTGCTCGATCTGCCGCGCCTTGAAGCGCTGGCGCAGTCCGTGCTGCGCGGCTGATCAGCCGAGCCAGCCGAACAGGAAACCCAGCGGATGGTGCGCACGCGCCACGCTGTACATGAACCCGAACGCCGCCAGCGCCGCAAGGTAGAAAGCGAACTTCGCGCCGCGCCCGCGCGCGCGACGCAGCGCCAGCGTGCCCAGCACGACATAGACGAGCAGCATCGCCAGCTTCACCGCAAGCCAGGCCGTGGTGAACGGGTTGAGATGCAGCACCGCCAGCAGCATCAGTGCCGCCGTCAGCAACGAAGTGTCGATGGTGTAGCTCAGGTAGCGCACCGGCGCCGACAGCGGCCAGCGCTGGCCCAGCAGCACGAAGAGCCCGCGCAGCGCGAACAGCAGGCCGCTGGCCAACACGAAGCCGATGTGGGCGGCCTTGATCTGCGGGTAGAACTCGATCATTGACTGGGTGGATCCGTGTGCGGAAGGGCGCCGCGCAGTTTACCCGGGACGCCCGTCGGCGCGCGGCCGCAGATAGATCCAGCCATAGCGCAGCGCCCAGGGCAGGAACGCCACCAGCCAGCCGATCGCAGCCACGCGGAAGCCCGTCCAGGGCGTGGCCGTCAGCTCGGCAAGCACCCGCGCCAGCGCCACGATCTGGATGCAGGCGAAGGCGAACAGCGCCACCGGCACCAGCACCAGCGGGCGGCCCGAATGGCCCTGCGAAACGCGCGTGACCATCGCCACCAGCAGACTCCCGAAAACCCCGATCGTCAGAGCGTGCAGCGGTGCCTTGCCGAGGATCAGGGCACCGTCGAACTGCAGCCACAGGCTCTGCGCCAGATACAGTGCAAGCGCCACCGGCAGCCAGGCGTAGCCCAGGAACAGCACCCGCAGGATGCCCGGTGCCCTGCCACGCGGCCACCACTTCCACAGGCACAGCAGCGCCAGCGCCAGCAGCGGCGCGTCCGCCAGCCACAACCACTGCGGCAGGCTGAAAATCTCCAGCAGCGCATGGCCGAGCCACAGCGGCCACTGCGCCGCCAGCAACCACATCGGTCGCCAGGCGCGATAGCCGGGCACCACGTTGCCGGCGAAAAACGGGAACATGCGGTGCGCGACCGTCGCATAGATCGGCAGGAGCAGGCCGAACGCACCCAGCCGTATGGCCGCCTGACCGATCTGCCAGTTGAAGGTGTGCAGGTAAACGGCAAATCCCCACAGCGCGACAAAGCCCAGCAGCAGCGCGCTGTAGCAGCTCACCGCATGCCAGGTCTTGAAGCGGTTGGCCACCAGCATCCGGCCCAGCACGACCAGTCCGTAGCCCCAGCCCAGGATCGTCGCCACCACGCCCAGGTGCAGCGCGTGCGAGCTGCCGGAAAAAGCCGCGACCAGACACAGGATCTGCCCGAGCAGCATGCCCAGGCCCACCGGAACATAGTGCCGACGGGTCGGTTCGGCCTGCCCCATCCAGCGCGGGAACACCGTGATCAGGAAGCCGAACATGAAGCTGGGCAGCATCTGGTACTGCAGGATGAACCCGTGCAGCCAGCCGCCGGTCACCTGATCCACCGGCATCGGCACGCTGTGGAACAGCCACCAGGTCCACCAGACCATCGCCGCCAGCACGTTGAGCGCACCGGCGAGGAACAGCATGCGGTGAGGCGCCGCGGTCAGCACCGCCGGCAGGGAAAACGATTGCGAATGCGTCGTGTTGTCCATGGCGGAAGTCTGGCCCCGCGCCACCAGAGCCGCAATGACCTGGATCAGTGCGCCCGGCAGGACGCCGCGCGCAGCGTCAGGCGGGCCTTGCCATGCGTCAGCTGCGGCGTTCCAGGGCCAGCAGATCCGCCAGCCCATCCAGCGCTGTCGCCACGGTCTGCCGACGCACCGCCTCGCGGTCACCGTCGAACCGGAAGAGCCGCGCGCGCGGGTAACCGCCGCGCCGCTTCCACGCGATCCAGACCGTGCCGACCGGCTTGTCGGCCGTACCACCGCCCGGACCGGCGATGCCGGTCACCGCCACGGCCAGCGTGGCGCCCGAATGGATCAGCGCACCGGACACCATTTCCAGCGCCGTTTCCTCGCTCACCGCGCCGTAGCGCATCAGCGTCTCGGGCCGCACCCCAAGCAGCCCCTGCTTGGCCTCGTAGCTGTAGGCCACCATGCCGGCCTCGAACCAGTCGGAACTGCCGGACACGTCGGTGAGCACTTTGGCGATCCAGCCGCCGGTGCAGCTCTCCGCCGTCACCAGGGACTGATGCGCCGCCTGCGCGGCGGCACCCAGCGCGCGCGCCTGCACCAGCAGCTCGGCATCGGAAGGTAAGATCATGCCCATCGGCGCAGGGTAGTGTCGGGATGCACAAAACACCATGCGCTTGCGGCACGAAGAAATCCACGCGCACAATCGACCCACACCAATGACGCAGATCAGCGATGTATCGAATCATCGAACGCACCGCCCACCCCACCCAAAACGCGCGACCGGATCTGATGCCGCTGGGCGGCGTGCTGCTCGCGCTGGTGGCGATCTTCGCCACCCATATGCCACAGGCTTCGACCCGTCTGATCCAGGATGTGGGGCATTGGGGCTGCGGCCTGTGCTTCGACTGCGGCCAGCCCCGCGAGATCACCGTCTCCCAGGACCGCCATGGCCAGATTCACATGAACTCACGCCCGGCAAGCATTCCGATGCTCCAGGCGCTGCTGGAGATCGAGCAGGCTCAGTCTGGTGCATGGATTGTGGTGAGCGTGGATTCGGATCCGGAAGTGGAATACGGCCAGGCCGTCGCGCTGATCGGCCAGATACAGGCCGCGGGTATCCCATCGCACCGCATCCGCATATCTGAATCGCCGTGGTGACCCGCGCCCCGGGGCAGCCGACGCACGAGCGCGCCACCGGCAAGAGGCGAAGCGATGCCTGAAGGCCCGGAAATCCGCCGCGCCGCAGATCGCCTCGCCGCGGCCGTGGCGGGCCAGACCCTGCGCCGCGCCGAATTCGCCTTCCCGCAGCTCAAGCGCTTCGAGCGCGAACTGCCCGGCAGTCGCATCGTTTCCATCACCGCGCGCGGCAAGGCCCTGCTCACCGCCTTCGATTCGGGCTGGACGCTCTACACCCACAACCAGCTCTACGGCGTATGGAAGGTGGCGGCACCCGGCGAGCGCCCCGATACCGCGCGCAGCCTGCGGGTGGCGCTGGAAACCCCGCGTGCCGCGATCCTGCTCTACTCGGCCTCGGAGATCGAGATGTGGCGCAGCGACGAGATCGCGGCGCACCCCTTCCTGCAGGCGTTGGGGCCGGACGTGCTCGACCCCTCGCTCAGTGCCGATGCGGTGGCCGCGCGCCTGGATTCACCCGCCTTCCGCCGCCGCGCCCTGGGCGGGCTTCTGCTCGACCAGGGATTCCTTGGCGGACTGGGAAACTACCTGCGTGCCGAGGTGCTGTGGGACGCGGGCTTGCATCCCGCCACGCGCCCTGCAGAGCTCGATACCGCGCAGCGGCACCGCCTGGCGCAGGCCCTGCTTTCGATCCCGCGCCTCAGCTATTCCACCCGCGGCGTCGAACCGGCGCCCGGAATGCGTGCAGACCTCATCGCGCACGAGGGCGAACGCTTCCGCTTCCACGCGTTCAAGCGCGAGGGCCTGGGGTGCGGACGCTGCGGCACACCAATCGAGCGCGGCAGCGCCCATTCCCGCCCGATGTTCCTGTGCCCGAACTGCCAGCCCGCGCCCCGGGGCGGTCACGGCGCATGAGGCGGAGCCGCTAAATATAGATACAAACTATCATTAGAAGAAGAACAATCCATTTCCATAATTCATTTCCATCACCTACGGTAGTCCGACCGTCCACCCGCCAGAGGAAGCCCGCCATGAGCAAGCCCAGCGACACCGAAAAGAAATGCCCGGTCACCCACCTCACCACCCAGTTCGGTGCCCCGGTACCGGACAACCAGAACAGCCTCACCGCCGGCCCGCGCGGCCCGCTGCTGGCCCAGGACGTGTGGCTGCAGGAAAAGCTGGCCAACTTCGTGCGCGAAGTGATCCCCGAGCGGCGCATGCACGCCAAGGGCTCGGGTGCCTTCGGCACCTTCACCGTCACCCACGACATCACCAGGTACACCCGCGCCGCGATCTTCTCCAAGGTCGGCAAGCAGACCGAGATGTTCGCCCGCTTCACCACCGTGGCCGGCGAGCGCGGCGCGGCCGACGCCGAGCGCGACATCCGCGGCTTCGCGCTGAAGTTCTACACCGAGGAAGGCAACTGGGACATGGTGGGCAACAACACCCCCGTGTTCTTCATCCGCGACCCGCGCAAGTTCCCCGACCTCAACAAGGCGGTGAAGCGCGACCCGCGCACCAACCTGCGCTCGGCCACCTACAACTGGGACTGGTGGACGCTGCTGCCCGAGGCCCTGCACCAGGTCACCATCGTGATGAGCGACCGCGGCATCCCGAAGTCCTACCGCCACATGCACGGCTTCGGCTCGCACACCTACAGCTTCTGGAACGCCGCCGGCGAGCGCTACTGGGTGAAGTTCCACTTCCGCACCCAGCAGGGCATCAAGAACCTGAGCGATGCCGAGGCCGAAGCGCTGATCGGCAAGGATCGCGAAAGCCACCAGCGTGACCTGTTTGATGCCATCGAGCGCGGCGATTTCCCCAAGTGGACGATGTATGTGCAGGTGATGCCGGAAGCCGATGCGGAGAAGGTGCCGTATCACCCGTTCGACCTGACCAAGGTGTGGCCGAAGGCGGACTATCCGCTGATCGAAGTCGGCGAGTTCGAGCTCAACCGCAACCCGGACAACTTCTTCGCCGACGTCGAGCAGAGCGCGTTCGCCCCTTCCAATCTGGTACCCGGCATCGGCGTGTCTCCGGACAAGATGCTGCAGGCGCGCCTGTTCAACTACGCCGACGCGCAGCGCTACCGGCTGGGCGTGAACTACCACCAGATTCCGGTCAACGCGGCACGCTGCCCGGTGCACAGCAACCATCGCGATGGCGCCGGCCGGGCCGACGGCAACTACAGCAGCCTGCCGCACTACGAACCCAACAGCTTCAACCAGTGGCAGGAGCAGCCGCAGTACCGCGAACCGCCGCTGAAGATCAGCGGCGACGCGGACTGGTGGGACTACCGCGACAACGACTCCAACTACTACAAGCAGCCCGGCGACCTGTTCCGCATGATGACCCCGGCGCAGCAGCAGGCGCTGTTCGACAACACCGCCCGCGCCATGGGCGACGCCCCGGAATTCATCAAGCAACGCCACGTGGACAACTGCACGAAGGCCGACCCGGCGTATGGAGCGGGTGTGGCTAAGGCGTTGGGACTGATCTGACCCACGAGCCGGAATCACCGAGCTGGAAACGAAACGCCGCAGGAAACTGCGGCGCTTCTTCTGCGGTGCCCTTGCCGCCGCCAGCGGCGCCCCTCAACAAGCATAGAGACCGTTTCGATACTACTGACGTCGCTGCGAATCCGGCAAGGGCCAGTTTCTTCCAGCGACACATTGGCTTGAAGGGAGACGCCGGCATCGGGCGCACGGGCAGCAGCTACGCGCGGAACACGCGTCGACACCCCGCCAAGGCCTCCAGCCACGCGAGTGAAAGCAGCCCGGCCCCGCGGCGGGAACGCCCGACTAGCCTCTGCCCTGCGCGGCGCGACTCACCCCGAATCCCGGCTCTCCGGATGCCGCACCTGGCCCTCGCCTTCCACAACGAAGCGCTCGATGGTGAGCGATTCGGCGCCCATCGGTCCGTAGGCGTGCAGGCGGGTGGTGGAAATGCCGATTTCCGCGCCCAGCCCCAGCTCGCCGCCGTCGGAGAAACGCGAGGAGGCGTTCACCATCACCACCGCCGAGCGCAGCGCTGCGGTGAAGCGTCGCGCAGCGGCCGCGTCACGAGTGGCGATGGTCTCGGTGTGGTCGGAGCCGAAGCGGCGGATATGCTCGATGGCCTCCTGCAGGTCATCGACCACGCGCACCGCAAGCACCAGGTCAAGGAACTCGGCGGCGTAGTCGTCTTCGGTGGCCGGCACCATGTCAGGCACGCACGCACGCGCCGCATCGTCCCCGCGCAGCTCGACGCCGCGCGCGCGCAGCGCGGCGGCGGCGCGCGGCAGGAAGCCACTCGCGGCAGCGCGATGCACCAGCAGGGTTTCCAGCGCGTTGCACACGCCCGGCCGGCTGGTCTTGCCATCGATCAGAAGATTCAGCGCGAGATCGGGATCCGCCTCGGCATCCACATAGAGGTGGCACACACCCTTGTAGTGCTTGATCACCGGCACCCTGGCATGTTCGGCAACGAAGCGGATCAAGCCTTCCCCACCGCGCGGAATGGCGAGATCCACGATATCGGTGAGCCGCAGCAGCTCCACCATCGCCTCGCGCGAAAGATCGGTGACCAGGGTCAGCACCGCCTCGGACAGGCCGACGGCAGCGATGGCCTCCTTCAGCGCTGCGGCGATGGCCGTATTGGAGTGGATCGCCTCCGAGCCGCCGCGCAGGATCACGCCGTTGCCGGCGTACAGGCAAAGCGCCGCGGCGTCGGCGGTAACGTTGGGGCGCGCCTCGTAGATCATCGCGACGACGCCCAGCGGCACCCGCTCGCGCCGCACCCGGATGCCGTTGGGTCGTGTTTCCTCGCGCGTGACCTGCCCCACCGGATCGGGCAGCGTAGCCACGTAGCGCACCGCCTCGGCGATCGCGGCCAGGCGCGGTGCATCCAGGCGCAGGCGATCGAGCAGCGCCGCGCCGATGCCGCGCGCCTCCGCCGCATCAAGATCGCGCGCATTGGCGGCCAGAATCGCGGCAGCGTGCGCAACAAGCCGTTCGGCCATGGCGTGGAGCAGCGCGCGTTTGTCGGCGGTGGAGAGCCCCGCCAGCGCCTGCGCGCCATCGCGGCAGGCCAGCGCCTGAGTGGTGATGTCAGCGGTAGTCATGGGGCGCCCCGGTCCTTTCCGAACCCGGGAACCTACCTGTGCCGTCGTGGATTTTCCAGCCTCGCCGCGACACTGGTTTCCCCGCGCCGCCGAAATCGCCGAAAATCGCTTCTTTGCGCAACCGCGCGACGCGCCCCGCGCGGTGGAGGAACCTGATGAAACATCGCACGCTTGCGCTGGCCGGCATCATGCAGGGCCTGCGACTGGTCCAGTCGATCGCCCGCAGCGGCCAGGCCGACGAGGCCGACCTCGGCGCGTCGCTGGCCACGGTGTTCCGCATCGACGCCGATTCGGTGGAGTCGATCTACGGCTCCGCACGACTGGTGCGAAGCGGACTGGAAACCCTGATCGGACAGCTTCAGGGCGGCGCGCAGCGCGATCGCGCGCTCAGTCGGATGGCAATGACCGTGCTGAGCGTGGAACGCCAGCTCCATGCGCGCGCCGACCTGCAGGATGCGCTGCGCGAAGGCATTCTCGAAGCCGGACGCCAGCGCGAGCACTTCGGCGTCACGCACCCCACCGTGATCGCCCGCCTGGGCGAGGTGTACGCCAGCAGCGTCAGCCGCCTCTCCACCCGCGTACTGGTGCAGGGTGATCCAAACCAGCTCCAGCAGGAAGCCGTGGTGGCACAGGTGCGTGCCTGCCTGCTGGCCTCGGTGCGCTCCGCCGTGCTCTGGCGCCAGCTGCACGGCAGCTACTGGGACCTCCTGCTGCGCCGGCGCGCCATGCTCGACGCCGCCCGGCGCTGGCTCGATGCCTAGCGGCCAGAACCCCGCATCCACCCTGCCGCGCAGCCGCCGCGGCCATCGCTGGACAAAACGCAATCGAACCCGGCCGAGTCCAGCCGAATCCGGCACACGATCAAGCGTCGAGCCGGCGTAGACCCGCTCGAACACCGTGCTGAACCCGGAAAATCCATCGGCGTCAACAGCGCGGCGAGCATGACGCGCGCCTGCACCCACCCAGACTGCCGCCGCGCCTCGGCATCCTGACCGCACGGAGAAGCCTGCAGGCACCACGCATGGCGTCGAGCCGGTTCCATGCCCCGCGCCCCAGCTCGGCAGGCGCGCCATTTCCAGCACAAAGCAACGCGTGCTGCTTGAGTTTCGTTCTCGAGAAACTCCGCATCGCCTTCGGCCCGGCGGCGGCCTGCATTACCACGATGCCACCGCCGATCCAACAGGGAGACCGCAGACCGGGCGCCCTGAAACACCCGCAAGATCACGCCCTTGCCGCTCCCTTGATCCCGTGAGACGATCGAACCACGACGCCAACCTCACTGGCCGGAAAAGCAGCGGGATTAGACGGGCGGATTAGACGGCGGAACAGCACAACCAGCTGATTCAAGGTCGATTCTTCTCAAGCCGCGCCGCTGCGACACCGCAAGTACCGCCGGATTAGGTAGCGTTCCATCATCTAATTGTAGTTAGACCTTTGGTAGATCCAATGCGAATCCACTCTGTTTTGATTCTTTTGTTTATTGTTATCCTCCCGATGTACGGCGTTGCTCAGGAGCGTCCTGACTGGGGCAGGTTCTTCGACGAGTTTGATGCCAAAGGCACAATCGTGGTGGTTGATGAGCGTGTGAAAAGCCACCCCGTGTGGACCTATGGGCAGGAACGAGCAAGCAAGCGCTTCTCTCCTGCCTCCACATTCAAGATTCCGCATACGCTGTTCGCACTGGATGCCGGCGCGGTTCGCGATGAATTCCAGGTGTTTGCGTGGGACGGAATCGAACGAGACTTCTCCGGTCACAATCGTGACCAGGATCTCCGTTCGGCCATGCGTGTATCCACAGTGTGGGTTTATGAGCGGTTTGCGAAGGAAATCGGTGAGGAAAGAGCACGGGGCTACCTAAAACGGATCAACTATGGCAATGCAGACCCAAGGACGGACAAAGGTGCTTATTGGATCGATGGTCAGCTTGCCATCTCCGCACACGAGCAGATTTCGTTCCTGAAACGTCTGTACCGGAACGAGCTTCCTTTCAAAACTGAGCACCAATGTCTAGCGAAGGACCTCATGATTGTCGAGGCTGGGCGAGATTGGATACTGCGTGCAAAGACCGGCTGGGATGGCCGAATGGGTTGGTGGGTCGGGTGGGTTGAGTGGCCGACTGGGCCAGTATTCTTTGCGCTCAACATCGATACTCCCAACCGAACTGGCGACCTTGCCAAGCGGGAGCAAATAACTCGCTCGATCCTTCGATCCATTGATGCGCTGCAAGCACCGTAGCAAACGGTCTAACCATTCATGTATGGACTCCCCCGTCAACCCCTGACGGCAGGATTTTGTGAAGCGCCAGCTTCACGGCTTTTGATTCTGC
>CAKSZJ010000003.1 GCA_934525595.1 uncultured Chiayiivirga sp.
CACCTCCCGCTCAGCTTCGGACACGATTTCGGCGATTTTCTTGATTCGCTCGTATGCCGTTCGCAGTCGCCGGCCGTCCTCAAGCTCGATGCCGCCGGTCAGGTATACGTCGCGAGCGCAGTCCAGTGCGATGCGGGTTTCGGTGACGATGATAGGCAGCAGGCCTTTCACGCGCCGCAATGCTGCGTCTGTGGTATTGTTCCGGGGCAAACCACCAGCCAAATCGGATTGCTCCGCGCCTCGATCATTCGCAGTGATCGGGGCGCGCTCGTTTCCGGGGTCGGGTTGCCGGTACAGCGCGGTGAGCGCCTGCACCTGGGGATGCGCGGCCATCATGCAGCCACCTCCTGCGCGGTGGCGATGCGCTCGGCAATCCACGCCTGCACGGCGCGTTCGGACCAGCCTACGGCGCGCGCGCGTGGATCGGGCAATAGTTTGAACGGAGCGGGAAATCGCCCAGCTCTAATCTCGCGATCGATGACGGAATCAGTCAGGCCAGTCAAGGATTTGACTTCGGGGCGGCGGATGATGCGATCGTGCATTTTGGCACCTCACTTTTGGCGTGGGGTGCCCCGTTCGATTATCAGAATCGCCAGCCAGCGAACCGGCATGGCCTGCCACGGGGCACCAGAATCAGCAGGTGCCCGCAAGATAAAACCCCGGTTTCGCTCTAAGCGGCTTTGGGTGAACTGCGAATCCGAGACAGCAATTTTTGCAGTTCAGCCACCGTTATGGGTTTGGCTTCATTGCTCCCAATTTCGAAGTAAACAAGCCGGCCGTCACTCCGAACGGACGAAGATTCCGGCTCGTCAACGCTGAACGGGAAACCATCGTCCACGCGGCGGCTCACGGCGACATCATTGCCAAGCTCGGCAAGGATTTCGTCATTGGTCAGCCCTTCGGCCACCAGCATTTCCAACCCGCGTCGCAGCGGGGTTTTTCTGTTCGGTTTGGGCCGGCCTTTCGCGGCTTTCCCGCGATAGCGGGATAACGCGGTGACCATCGGAGCGAATATGTCGTCGATGTCCCAATCTTCGCTTATCCCGTCCGTCAGTTCGTCGCGCACCAGCAGAAGGAAGTGAAGAAGGTGTCGGCAGTCCGGGTGCCGAAAATCCGTATCCGTGACGGCGCTATTCACGAAGTCGAACAGCTTTCGACTCGCCTTCACAATGGGGCGATTGCGGTCAGCCTCGATGGCCTGAACAAGCGCGTCGTAATCACCTGTAGGCAACGAGAATTGACGTGCAGTGCGCTTCGTCATGGCGGTCAGGCCGGCACCGCCGTCAGTTTCACGCCCAACGCGCGCGTCACTTTCAGCACGGTGTCATAGCGGGGCTTTGCGCCCGGTGCGAGTGCCTTGTAAAGACTTTCACGGCCAAGGCCGGCATCGGCGGCCACCTGCGTCATGCCGCGCGCCTTGGCGATGTGCCCAAGCGCGCGCAGCAGTTCTTCCGGGTCGCCATCGGCAAGAACTTGCCCAAGGTATTCGGCCACGGCTTCATCGCTGTCCAGGTGTGCGGACAGGTCGAACGGGATCAGTTTAGTCTTCATCGTCAAATCTCCTTTGCCAGTTTCCGCGCGCGCTTGATGTCGGCTTCCTGCGTGGACTTGTCGCCGCCGGCCAGCAGCACGACGACGATGCCACCGCGCATCGTGAAATAGACGCGATAGCCCTTGCCCACGTCTACGCGCAGCTCCGATAGTTCGCCGCCGCATGTCTTCACGTCGCCCAACGTGCCGGATGCAATGCGGTCGATCCGGCGTGCGATGGCAACCTTGGCGCGCAGGTCGCGCAACTTGGCGTGCCATGCCGCGAAGTCTTCGGTCTGCTGCACCAAATAGCTCATGGCAATACTGTATCCGTATGGATACGGATATGCAATGCCGTCACAGTGCCAGCCCCGCCAGCGCGTCGCGCGCGCGTTCCTGTTGAAGGTGCCCGTAGTGCCTTTCAATCATCGCCACGGACGTTCCCGCCAATGCGGCCACGGTGAACAAGTCCAGGCCATCGGACACCAGATCGGTGATGACCGAGTGCCGCATGGTGTAGGCGGTCGTTTCAGGTGGCAGATCAGCAGCAGCGGCAGCGGCCTTTATCGGCCCTTTCCACGCGTCTTTATCCCATGCCTTGCCATCCCAGCGAGACAGCAGCGGCGCAGCCGGCAGCTTGCCCTTGACGGTCTGGCGGAACAGTCCGGCAGTGGCTTCGGGCAGCAGCACGGATCGGCCTGCGCCAGCTTTGTCCGTACCGATGCGCAGCGTGCCTTGCTTGGCGTGGAAGTCGGCCACGGTCAGGCCGACCAGCGCACCAGGGCGCAGCGGCAGCAGACACAGGCCACGGACGAAGGCGGCGGCATCCTCGGGCAGGTGTTCGATCAGCGCGCGGCGCTGGTCGCGATCCAGATACAGGGTGCGGCGGCCATCGGCGTTCGCGGTCGGCTTCAATGCCTTGCGCCATGCGTGGTCGCTGGTCACAAAGCCATCGGACAGCGCCAGGTTCAACGCCGCGCGCATCGGCACCATGTCGCGGTTCACGCTGCCTGCCGATCTCGGTGCCGGCGGCTTCGGTGGCGTCTTTGTGCGGCAGTTCGGCCCGCGCTTCGGTTGCATGGCCGGCTGGCTTGCGATGCGCTCGCGCCATTCTTGCAGGTGGCGGGGTGCCAGCTTCTCCAACAGCACGCCCGCGATGGGGTCGCCGTCGATGTGCCGCTTGAGCCGACCCTCAACGTCGGCGGCGGCGGTCGCGCCCTTGGTCTTGCGCTGGTGTTCGACGTACCTGCGCCACGCATCCGCCACGGTCAGCGACTCGCGACGGCCACCCTTGCCCAGGTGGTCAAACCATTCTTGGGCGGCTTTGACGGCGGCGCTGTAGCGCTCATTCGCCGGCAGGCGTCCAAAGTCACCCAGGCTCTTGATCGCCTCCTTGCGCGTGCCGGCATCGTAGGCCTTGGCCTGCCAGTGCAACCCGGCTTCCGTCTTGCGTACGCCGATGTGCTTCCCCACGGCGAGCCTGTACCAGTAGGGCGCTTTTCTCGCCTTCAGTCTGGCTTGCTTGGTGACCGTCTCGAATCCAGCCATTCCCTCGTCTCCGAAAAATCTCCGAAACATGGTGGTGGATTGTGGGTAGTGGTGGTGGCTAAGTCAATGATTTATCAGCTACGTGATGGGTCTTGGTGTCCCAAATTTCTTCCTTCACACGGCAGGGGTCGCAGGTTCGAACCCTGCACCGCCCACCAATGAAAACAACGAAAAGGCTCGCTTCGGCGGGCCTTTTCCGTTGCCGTACGGCGTCGCGTACGGCAGGGCGCGCGGCGCCTTGCACGGGGGGCGATGACGTTCCTTCTTCTCAGGCCAGCGCGGTTTCCAGCAGCGGGCGCAGCACGATGCGCTCGAGGCGCTCGGCCCGCTCCGGCAGGTAGCTCGTCGTGCCTTCGTCCATGTAGGTCGACTGCGCCAGTTCGAGCTGGATCGCTTCGATGCCGAGCGCCGGGTCGCCGTAGTGGCGGGTGATGTACCCGCCCTTGAATCGCCCGTTGACGACGTGGCTGTAATCGTTTTGCGACGCGAGGAACGAGGCGAGCCGTGCCTGCAGCGCGGGCGAGCAGCTCGCGCCGCCGGCTGTTCCAAGATTGAGGTCGGGCAGACGGCCCTCGAAGAGGAAGGGGAGCTCGCCGCGAATCGAGTGCCCGTCCCACAGCACCGCGCGCCCGAAACGTGCGCGCAGGCGCGCCAGTTCGCCGGCCAGCGCGTCGTGGTAAGGGCGCCAGTACCCAGCCAGGCGCGCGGCGACTTCCGCCGCGTCGGGGGTCTCTCCCGGCAGATAGACCGATTCGCCGGTGAAGCGCACGGTCGGGCACAGGCCGGTGGTGTTCTGGCCGGGGTAGAGCGAGATATCGTCTGGCGGGCGGTTGAGGTCCACCACGTAGCGGGAATGGTGCGGGCGCAGGATCGATGCGCCCAGTTCACGCGCGAAGGCATACAGGCGCGAGACGAACCAGTCGGTGTCGGGCGCGCCGCGCGCGGCAGGCATCATGCGCGCGGCGAGCGGGTCGGGGATATGGCTGCCGTCGTGCGGCAGGCTCACCAGCAGCGGCGCGTGGCCGGATTCCAGAGTGAAGATGTCCATCGGCCGATTGTAGGCGTCGCCGGGCGCCGCTGCCGCTTCAGAGCTGCTCGGCTTCCTCGATCATCGGGCGGGGCGGCGCCAGCACCGGGTCGCGCTTCACGCCGCGGCGATGGCGCCACCACAGCGCGATCGCCGCAAGGCACAGTATCGTCGCAGCCAGCGCCAGCAGGTTGCGATGCGGTGCGAGCAGCGGTGCGAGCAGGCCGGCGATGACGGCGTTGATGCTCAGGCTGGTGAACGCCTGGATCGAGGCCGCCGTGCCGCGGTGGCGCGGGTACATGTCGAGCATGAGGATGGTCAGGAGCGGAAAGACCAGGCCGATGCCCGCGGCGGCGAAGCCCGGCGGAATGACCGCCCAGGGCAGGGCGATCGCATCCACCGACAGGTTGTAGCCGAGGTTGGCGAGCGCGGCGAAGAGCGAGAGGCCAAGGCCGAGCTTCGCGGTGGTCGACTGGCTGATGCGCCCGGCCAGACGGCTCGACAGGAAGGATCCTGCCATCAAGCCCGCCACGATGGGGATGAACATCCAGCCGAACTGTTGTTCGTCGAGGCCCAGGTAGTCCAGTACCACCACCGGCGCCGAGGAGATGTAGAGGAACAGCGCGCCGAAATTGAAGCATGCCGCGAGCGAGAGCTGCAGGAAGCGCGGATTCCGGAAAATCGCCCAGCTGCCGGATGCCAGCGATCCGAGTCGCAGCGGCGTGCGCGCCTGCGGGGGGTGGGTTTCCGGCATCCATGCGAGGCAGGCGAGCAGGACGAGGAAGGCGAACAGCGCCATCGCCCAGAAAATCGAGTGCCACTGGCTCCACCCCAGGATCCAGCCGCCGACGATGGGCGCGATGGCCGGGGCCACCGAGAAGATCATGGTGGCCTGCGCCATCAGCTTCTGCGCCGCGTCGCCGTCGAGACAGTCGCGGATCACCGCGCGCGCCACGATCAGGCCGGCGCCTGCGGACATGCCCTGCAATGCGCGGAATGTCAGCAGCCAGGCCAGGCTTTGCGACAGCGCGGCGCCGACGCAGGCGAGCACGAACACCGCCACGCCCGCCAGGATCACCGGGCGTCGCCCGATCGAATCCGACAGCGGGCCGTGCAGCACGCTCATCAGCGCGTAGGCGGCCAGGTACACGCTGATCGTCTGCTGCACCGCGCCGTGCGATGCACCGAAGTCTTCCCGCAGCGCTGGAAATGCGGGAAAGATCGCGTCGATTGCGAACGGGCCGAACATCGACAGCCCGGCCAGCAGCAGGGTGAGGCGCCAGAGGAAGGCGCGGGAGCGAATGGACATGGCGGCAACCGGAAACAAGCGGGCCAATCTAGTGCCCGAAGCCCGAGCGCACGATGAAGGCGCGCCGGCAGGGCACGCCCGCGCGGTCGCGGGCGGGTTTCGACGCGGTGCGCGATGCGATCAGCGCAGGAAGACCTGCTTGCCGCCGACCCAGGTCTGCAGCACGCCGATCTTCCAGATGTTCTCGGCCGGGATCGTGAAGTAGTCGCGATCGATCACGATGAAATCGGCCCACTTGCCCGGCTCCAGCGTGCCCTGATGCGTTTCCTGGTGCGCGGCCCAGGCGGCATCGAGGGTGAAGGCGCGCAGTGCTTCCTCGCGCGTCATGCGCTGGTCGGCGTACCAGCCGCCTGCGGGAGTGTTTTCGTGGTCCTGCCGCGTCACGGCTGCGTGCAGGCCGAAGAAGGGGTTGGGATGCTCCACCGGGAAATCCGAGCCGGCCGCGATGCGGGTGCCCTGATCCAGGAAGCGTCGCCAGGCGTAGCCGCCCAGGATGCGCTGCGGGCCGACGCGGTCTTCGGCCATGTTCATGTCCGAGGTGGCGTGAGTGGGCTGCATCGAGGCGACGAGTCGCAGCGGCAGGTAGCGCGGAATGTCTGCCAGGGCGGCGATCTGCGAGTGCTCCACGCGGTTTCGGTATTCGCGTGCGCCCGGGTAGGCCCTGTAGGCGAGCGAATAGCCGTCGAGCACGTCGCGTATGCCGGCGTCGCCGATGGCGTGGATGTTGACCTGGAAGCCCTTCGAGAAGGCTTTTTCGATTGCCGCACGCAGTTCGGCCGGAGTACGGAAAAGCAGGCCGTGGTTGTGCGGATCGTCGCTGTAGGGTTCGATCATCGCGGCGCCGCGGCTGCCGAGTGCACCATCGATCAGCATCTTCACGCTGCGCACGGTCAGGTGGTCGTTGCCGTAGGCCAGGAGCGGGCCGGCGGCGGATATCTCATCGAACTCCTCGCCGGTGTCGCGCGCCATGGCGTAGATGCGCAGGGTCAGGCGCCCTTCGTCGGCCATCTGGCGGAACAGTCGCCAGTCGCGCACGTCGGTGCCTGCGTCGTGCACCGAGGTCAGCCCGAGGCTCGCGAGACGTGCCAGCGCGTCGTCCAGCGCGGCACGCGCTTCGGCGTCGTCGGCCGGTGGAATCCTTGCGCTCACCAGGGACATGGCCGCATCCACCAGCACGCCACTGGGATTTCCGCCGGCGTCGCGCTCGATGCGTCCGCCCACCGGGTCGGGGGTGTGGCGATCGATGCCGGCCTGCTTCAGCGCGGCCGAGTTGGCCCAGCCGGCGTGTCCGTCCACGCGCTCCAGCCAGACCGGGCGATCCGCTACTGCGGCGTCCAGTTCGGTGGCCGTGGGGAATCGGCCCAGCTTCCAGATCACCTGGTTCCAGCCGTTGCCGACGATCCAGCCTGTCCCCGGATGTTCCGCGGCGAATGTGCGCGCGCGCGCCAGCGCCTCGTCGAGCGAACGGGTGCCTACCAGGTCGGCCTGGCGCAGTGCGAAGCCCAGGCCCATCAGATGGCCGTGCGCATCGGTCAGGCCCGGCAGCACCGTGCGTCCACCCATGGATTCGATTCTCGCCTCGCCGGCCTGCTCGCGCAGCTCGGCTTCGCTGCCGCGGGCCAGTATGCGGCCTGCATCGTCCACCAGCAGCGCCTCGAAGCGCTGCAAGACGCCCTGCTGATCCATGGTGTAGCCGTTCATCCCGGTGAACAGCACCGGCTCGGATGCGGCCGGAAGGGCGAGGGCCAGCGCGGCGGCGCAGGCCAGTAGGCGCAGGGTCATGGGCGCTCCGTAATCGGTGGGGAACAGGTGGACGAGTCTATAACGGCGTATGCCGGCGAGCCGTCATGCGGCCTCCGGGATCCTGCATCCTGGCCGGGTCGCAGCGGTGAGCGGGTCGTCGAGGTGCCGCCTGCACAGGCCGGTGGTGGCCACACGCACCTGTTGCCACGGCGCGTGCTGGCGTAGCATCGGCGCGGGCGGTGCAGTCGAGTGGGTGATGAGGCGTTCCGAGTTCCTCCGCGTGGTGTTTCTGGCGCTGGTGTTTCTTTCCCCCGCGCTGGCGGCGGCTCCCGCAGCCTACCGGATCGATCCGCTGCACACGCGGGTGTTGTTCCGGGTGGAGCACGATGGCTTTTCCAGCACCATGGGGACCTTTTCGCGCCCCGAGGGCAGGCTCTGGTTCGACCCTGCGAACTGGGCGACGGCGCGACTCGAGGTGACGATCAATCTCGAGACGCTGGATCTTGGCGATGCGGACTTCGACGCGCGGATCCTGAGTCGTGCCTGGCTGGATGCCGGGGCGCATCCCCATGCGCGTTTCGTTTCCACCGCGGTCGAACCGATCGACGGGAATCACGCCCGCCTGCACGGGACGCTCACCCTGCGCGGCGTGAGCGCGCCACTGACGCTGGACGTGCGGCTCAACCGGCACGCCCGGACGCCCTACAACGCGATGCGCCGGACCGCGGGCTTTTCCGCCAGCACCACGCTCAGCCGCAGCGCGTTCGGGATGAAGGCGCACCGCAGGGCCGTGGACGATGCCGTGCATGTGATGATCGAGGCCGAAGCGATCCGCGTCCGGGAAGGCGAATGAGCCGGCGCTTCGGCATATTGTTCCGCCCGATGCAACGCCACGGTTCGCCGGGCCGGCTTTTCCCCCATGCGGCCTGCGGGTAGGCTGCACTCCGTTACTTGGACGGCGAGGTACGCCATGTCACTGCGCAATACCGACGACCGCTGGGCCTGGCCCAGCATGACCCTGCACTGGCTGATCGCCCTGCTGATCCTCGTGCTCCTGGCCATGGGCTGGGTGATGGTCGATCTGCCGCGCTCGCCGCGCTACTTCTGGGTGTACGACCTGCACAAGTCGATCGGCCTGACCGTGCTGCTGCTCATGCTGGTGCGGCTGGGCTGGAGAATCTACGCCGGTGCTCCCACGCCGGTTCCCGGCACGCCCTTCTGGCAGCACCTCATGGCACAGGCGGTGCATCTGGCGATCTACTTCGTGGCGCTGGCGATGCCGATCTCCGGCTGGCTCTACGATTCGGCCAGCGGGCTGCGGGCGCTGAAGTTCTTCGGCGGGTTCGCGGTACCCAAGCTGGTCTCGCCCGACCCGCAGATCAAGGACTTTTCACACGGCGTGCACGAATGGGGCGCCTGGCTGCTGATCGCGCTGATCCTGATGCATGCGGGCGCCGCGCTGGTCCATCACCTGCTGCAGCGCGATCGCACCCTGTGGCGCATGCTGCCCGCGTCGTTCGAGAAATCCAGCTGAAAGGAGACTTCCATGATGCTTCGCACCCTGATCCCGGCCCTTGCGCTCGCGTTCGCGCTGGGTGCCCAGGCGGCCGATTGGCAGGCTGATCCGGCCGCGTCCTCGCTGGGTTTTTCCGGCGCCGCCGAAGGTGAATCCTTTTCCGGCACCTTCACCCGATTCACGCCGGTGATTGCCTTCGATCCGGCCGATCTCGCGGCCTCGCGTTTCGAGGTGGAGATCCACCTGGCGAGCGCAGATACCAAAAACGCCGATCGCGACGACACCCTGCGTGGCGACGACTTCTTCGCGGTGTCGCGTTTCCCGAGCGCCACCTATACCGCGACCGCCTTCCGCGACCTGGGTGGCGGGCGCTTCGCTGCCGACGGCACGCTTTCGCTGCGCGGCGTGGAGAAGCCGGTGACGCTCGAATTCAGCTGGACCCAGGAGGGCGCCAGCGCCACGCTCGACGGCACTGCCACGGTCAACCGGCTCGACTTCGACGTCGGCGGCGGCGACTGGGCCGATGCCTCGACCATCGTGCACCAGATCGGCGTGGTCACGCGCCTGTCGCTGCGCGAGAAATAGTGCGACCGGGCATGTCCGGGGGCGCGCATGGACTGGCGTGAGCGCTGGCGGCGCCTGCGTCGCCGCGGCGACGCGCCGATGGCGCGCGGTGGCGATTCCCACCTGCTGCGCGCCGCCGACAGCCTGCGCGCGCTGCTCGACGATCCCGCCATTCC
Organism: uncultured Chiayiivirga sp.; assembly: GCA_934525595.1. GTDB lineage: Bacteria > Pseudomonadota > Gammaproteobacteria > Xanthomonadales > Xanthomonadaceae > Denitratimonas. The sequence continues at coordinate 9,414 of CAKSZJ010000003.1, forward strand.
CGGAACCGTCCGCGCCAGCCTCGCGGCCGATTACGGCCGCATCGAGGTGATGCTGGACAAGCTCGAACACGGCCACGTCCATATCGCGGTGTTCGGCCGGGTCAGCGTCGGCAAGTCGGCGCTCTTGAACGCGCTGCTGGGCGAGCCGGCGTTCGAGGTTGGCGTGCTGCATGGCACCACCGTCACCGCCGGCCATCGCGCCTGGCGCGAGGCGCTGGGGCAGGGCGTGCACCTGATCGACACGCCCGGCATCAACGAACTTTCCGGCGAGGAGCGCGAGGCGCTGGCGTTCGACGTGGCCGGACGCAGCGACCTGGTGCTCTTCGTGGTGGACGGCGACATGACCTCGGTGGAGGTCGATGCGCTGCGCCTGCTGGCCCGCACCCAGCGCCCGCTGCTGCTGGTGCTGAACAAGGCCGATCGCTACACCGGCGCAGAGCGCGAGGCGCTGCTGGCGCGTCTGCGCGAACACGCGCGCGGTCTCGCGGTGGCGGAGAATGTCCTCGCGGTGATGGCCCAGCCGGTGGCGCAGCACGTACTGCAGGTGCAGGCGGACGGGCGCGAGGTGGAGATCGAACGTCCGCGCGCGCCCGACGTTTCCGCGCTGCGCGTCCGCATCCTGGAAATCCTGCAGGCCGAAGGCAAGACCTTGGCGGCACTCAACGCCGCGCTCTTCGCCGGAAAACTCTCGGACGAGATCGGCGGGCGCCTGACCGCGGTCCGCCAGGAGCTGGCCGGCCGCACCATCCGGATGTACTGCCTGGGCAAGGGCGTGGCGGTGGCGCTCAACCCGGTGCCGGTGGCCGACCTGCTGGCTGCCGCGACCCTCGACGTCGCACTGGTGATGCACCTCTCGCGTATCTACGGGCTGCCGCTGACGCGGATGGAAGCCGGCAGGCTGCTGGCCACCATCGCGGCGCAGCTCGCCGCGCTGATGGGCGCGATCTGGGGCGTGCACCTGGTTGCCTCTGCGCTGAAGATCGCCAGCGCCGGGCTTTCCACCGCGCTGACCGCCGCCGCCCAGGGCGCGCTGGCCTGGTACGCCACCGTGCTGGTCGGCCGCGCCGCGGAGAAATACCTGGCGCAGGGCAAGAGCTGGGGCGAACTTGGACCCAAGCGCGTGGTGGCCGACATCGTGGAAAGCCTGGACCGCGACTCCATCCTGCGCGAGGCGCGCGAGGAAATCCTCGCGCGCCTCAAGAACCGACCGGAAGCCTGACTCCGGCGGCACCGCGCCTCAGGGGAGTTCGAACCCGTCCGCGAAGATCGTGACCGGCAGCCCGGCCGCGCAGCTCGTGCCCTGTACGATCTCCACGTCGTCGATCCACCAGCCGGTGGAGCCAACGCTCTGGTCCGAGGCGAAACGGAAGCGGAATCGCACCGACTGTCCGCCAAAGTCCGCCAGATCCACGCGCGAGACGATGAAACCGCTCGAATTCCCGGCCCAGGCCGCGCGTCCGCCGATGGCGCTGCCGTAGCTGGTGCTGATCGTGGTGGTGTAGCCGTTGGCGAGGAAGCGGCTGCCGTTGGCCGGCACCGTGCCGCTGCCGGCGAGGATGTCGATCCAGGTGGTGCCGTTGTCCAGCGAATACTCCAGCACCGCGCCGTCGTAGTTGGCCTCGGTGGCGTACCTGTGCGCGAAGGAGAGCACCGCGCTGCTACTTGCCGGGAGCGCGATCGGCTGGGCCATCGCCAGCTGGCGGTCCGACAGTCCGCTCGGATCGGGTACGAACCAGCTGTGGGTGGGCGAGTGCGCGTCCGTGGTGACGATGGCGAAGTTGCTGCCGACCGAGCCGCTGCCGGTTATCGTCCACTGCGCGCTGCCACTTTCCACATCGTCGCTGAAACTCGTGACGTCCGGGCCGAAAGCCGCCGCGCTGCGGATCACCAGGTTGGTGTCCTCCAGTCCGCCGCACTGGCCGGCGGCCGGCTGCGCGGCAAGATCCTCGGCGCGCACGATGTAATGCTGCGTCACTCCCGACCCCACTTCGTCCACGTCGGACAGCGCCGTGCCGGTGAGGCACGAGGCCAGCAGATTGCCGACATCGGGGGTGAAGTCGGGCGCGGTCGAGCGGTACACGTTGTAGCGGATGTCGCTGGCTGCCCCGCAGCTCGAGGTGGCCGCCGTCCAGGCGAGGTTGATGCCGCACTGGCTGGCGCTGCCGGCGCTGGTGGCCGAGCTCAGGCCGGCGAAGTCGGGCGGCAGGGCGCAGGTGCCGGTGGCCGTGGCCGATGCGCAGCTGCTTTGCACGGACGGACATTCTTCCGCATCGTTCCAGGCGATCACGCGATAGCTGTAGGCGCTGCCGCCGGACACGTTGCCGTCCACGAAGCCGGTGCCGGTGACTTCGCCGATCTCGACGTAGCCGGTGCCCGGGCAGGTACCGAGCGTGCGCAGCACGCGATAGCGATCGGCACCGGCCGCGGCGTTCCAGCTCAGCGTGATCTGATTGGGCGCGGTGGCGACGGCTGTGACGCCGGTCGGTGCCGGCGGCGGATTGCAGTTGTCGATGCCGTCGATGAAATCAGGTGCCAGTCCCAGTGGATCGAGATGGTCCCTGGCCCGCGTGGTGGGCGTGCCGATGCCCTCCCAGGCCGCGAACAGGCCGCCGTAGTCGTCGTTGAGGCTGCCCGCTGGCGCGTTGCAATAGGAGGCACCACCCGACAGCACGCCGACCAGGCGCTGCTGGGAATTGTAGAGCGGCGAACCCGAGGAGCCGGGCTCGGTCACGCTGGGCGGCAAGACGGGCGGCATCGGGCTGATGTTCGCAAGCCTGGGCGGGGTCGGATCCCAGTTCGCGCGCCAGTGGGTGTTCTGCGCGCCGCTGATGCCCGACAGCGGCATATTCACTTCGACGAAGGTGATGCGCTTTTCGTCCACGCCGGGGTGGTGGATCGAGGCGCACAGGCCGGCGGTGGAGGCTGGATCGGCCGGCGCGCCGCAGGTCGTGGGCGGCGGGCGACGGTCCCAGCCGGCCCAGTGCAGGTTGAAGCTGTTGCCGACCGGCGGGGTGACCAGTTCGATCAGGGTGAAGTCCGAGCGCGAGCTGGCGGTGCCGCTGCCCCAGGGGCTGTCCGTGGCGGCCACGAAGGCCAGGCCTTGCGAGGTGGTGGTGGGACGCGCGATCGGTGTACCGCTCGCCGCCGAACCCGGCACGCGGCAGGTCGGCGATTCGTAGTTCCAGTAGACCACCATGCTTTGCGCCGCACTGTTGCTGCCAACGCCGCAGTGGGTTGCCGTGGCGAAGAGCATGCGGCGATCATTCGCGGTGTTGTTCAGGAGCGAGCCGGTGCAGGTATCGGTGCCGCCGACGGTGTAGGCACCCACCGAGCGGCGCGGGCGGTTCCAGGGATCATTGCTGGCCAGGCAGGCAACGTCGGTATTGCAGGAGCCGGATTTGCAGACCTTGGAAAAATGGCCGAAGCCGCGATAGCCCTGTCCGACCCGCGTCAGGCGAAGGTGCGCCTGGTTGCGGCCGGTGGCCGGGACGCGAAGCTGGATCGTGGCATCCTCGCCGTCGAGCACCGCGGTCCAGAGCTGGCCATGCGGCGGAATGTCGGCGGCCGTGTACGGTCCCAGCGCGGTGGCACCCTTCGCACCGAAGATGTCCAGCCGCGCGCCTTCCGGCAGCCGCACCTGGTCGAACCCGAAGTTGAGGTGGACGGCACCGCTGCCGCGCACCTTGTACTGCCATACCCAGTCGCCGCTGTCGGCCTGCGCCCAGAGGCCGCTGGCCTGGGTGGAGACATCGATGCCGCGCGCGACCGCGAAACGGCGCGGAAGGCCGGAGTCGGCGTCGCGCCGCAGGTCTTCATCGGCCAGCGCCTCCAGATCGAGAGCGGGAAAGCTGCTGGCGGGCACCTTGCCCAGCTCCAGCAGGATCGGCGCATCCGGTGCGCTGGCGTCCGTTTGCGCGTGGGCGAAGGCCGCAAGCAGCCCCACGGCTGCCAGCGCGAAGAAAAGGCGTGCAAGGAGTTTCATGCAATGGGTCTCGAGGATGGCGAGGTTCGCGCGCAGGCGCAGCGCGCAAGCCGCCCCTTCGGCTCGCGCAAGGCTCGGCCGGGCGCGCGATCACGCCGGTTTGTCCGGCCATGCTGCGTCGGACTGCCGCTGCGGTGCGGGGAGTCTAACCGAGTCGGACTCAGCCGACAGCCGTCAGTCCGAAATCGATGCCCAGAAGGACCAGGAGACCGAACAGGGCGAAGATCGCGGCGGCGAGAAAACGCATCTTCGCCAGCGGGAATCGCCGCGCGAGGCCTTCGCCGACCAGCACCGCCGGCACGTTGGCGGCCATCATGCCCAGCGTGGTGCCGAGCGTGACCATGATGAGGCTGTCGTAGCGTGCCCCCAGCGCCACGGTGGCGAGCTGGGTCTTGTCGCCCATTTCGGCCAGGAAGAACAGCATCAGGGTGGTGAGGAAGGCGCCGCGCCGCAGCGGGCGCGCGTCCGATTCATCCAGCGTGTCGGGAATCAGCGCCCAGGCCGCAAAACCCAGGAATGCAAGGCCCAGAATCCATCGCATCAGCGCCGGCCCCACGTGCAGCGCGACCCAGTCGCCGATCGCGGCGGCACCGAAGTGGTTGACCAGGGTGGCAACAAGGATGCCGGCAACGATGCGCCACGCCTGACCGGGAAAACGCGCGGCCAGCACGAAGGACAGGAGCTGGGTCTTGTCGCCGATCTCGGCGATGGCGACCATGCCGAACGAGGTGATGAGGGCTTCCACTCAGGGTTCCATGCGGGCCGGCGATCGGATACCAATGACCCTGTCGTCCGTCGCCGGCCCGGCTCCGGAAAACACGGTCAAAGGTCTCGCCCTTGCCACCGACGCCATGGTCCGTCGACCAAGTCTGTTGACGTCGGCTCCTCCGTTGCGGAGGCGGCTACTCCCCAGTGACGGCGCACAGTGTCGGCAGCGGGCACGGCGCTGTCAACAGCGGCCGTAGACGTCTTCCAGGCGCTCGATGTCGTCTTCGCCGAAGTAGTCGCCGCACTGGGTTTCGATCAGGTGCAGATCGCTGTCGCCGGGGTTTTCCAGCCGGTGCAGGGTGTTCATCGGGATGTAGGTGGACTGGTTGCGATTCAGCAGCCGCTCCTCGTCGCCCACGCGCACTCTGGCGGTGCCCTGCACCACGGTCCAGTGCTCGCTGCGGCGCTGGTGGCGCTGCAGCGAGAGCACGCCGCCGGGCTTCACGGTCAGGCGTTTGACCTTGCAGTCCTCGGCGTCCTCCAGCACCGTGTAGCTGCCCCAGGGCCGGTGCACGGTGAGGTGGTGCTGGGCGGCGTAGTGGTCGCGCTGGCGCAGGGTATCGACCACGTGGCGCACCGCCTGTACCTGGTCGCGGCCGGCCACCAGCACCGCATCGCCGGCATCGACGATCACCAGATCATTGACGCCGACTGCGGCGACGAGGCGACCTTCGCTCTGGATGTAGTTGCCGCGGCCTTCGACCACGATCGCCTCACCCTGTACGCGATTCCCGATCGCATCGGGCGCGGTGAGCTCGCCCAGCGCATTCCACGAGCCGATGTCGCTCCAGTCGAAACGTGCCGGCACCACGGCGCGGCGCGCGGCGCGCTCCATCACGGCGTAGTCGATGGAGATGTCCGGCTGGGCCAGGAAGCTTGGCTTGTCGAGGCTGACCACGTCGCTCTCGCGGGGCGTGGCGTCGAGGCAGGCGCGGGCGGCGGCCAGCACCTCGGGGCAGGTCGCAGCGGCGGCGGCCAGCAGCGCGCCGGCGCTGAAGCAGAACATGCCGGCGTTCCAGGTGTAGTTGCCGGCGGCGAGGTAGCCCTCGGCGGTGGCCAGATCCGGTTTTTCGACGAAGGCGTCGATGGCAAAGCCGCCGTCGAGCGCGGCACCGGCGCGGATGTAGCCGAAGCCGGTTTCCGGCGCGGTGGGCGTGATGCCGAAGGTGACCAGGTAATCCTGCGCCGCCAGCGCGCGCGCGGCGGCGACGTCCTGCGCGAATGCGTCCACATCGCGGATCAGATGGTCGGCCGGCAGCACCAGAAGCTGGGCGTCCTCGCCGTGGCGCTGCGCGATGTCGAGCGCGGCCAGCACGATCGCCGGCGCGGTATTGCGCCCGGCCGGCTCCAGCAGCAGGCGCGAGCGGAACGGTCGCGTCGCGCTGCGGGCGTATTCGTCCGCGGTGAGGAAGCGGTAGTCGAAGCCGGTGACCGTCACCACTTCCCCGGCATCGGCCACCGCCAGCGCGCGGTCGAGCGTGCGCCCGAGCAGCGATTCGCCGCTGGGCAGGCGCATGAAGGGTTTGGGAAAGGCGCGGCGCGAAACCGGCCACAGGCGCGTGCCGGCACCGCCGGACAGGATCACGGGAATCAGGACGGACACGTTGTTCTCCGGAAGGATGCGCGGCTCAGCGCGCCAGCTCGCCGACCACCTGCGTCACGCCCTCGCGCCAGTCCGGCAGGGTGACGCCGTAGCGCTCGCGCAGCGCGCGGGTATCGAGGCAGGAATAGGCGGGACGGCGGGCGGGCGTGGGCCAGGCGAGGGTCGGGATGGCTTCGACGAAGGGCGCGCGCTCGATCAGCCCCGCGACGAGCGTATCGGCGAAGATCGCCTCGGCAAAGCCGTGCCAGGTGGTGTGGCCGCTGGCGGCCAGATGCACGGTGCCCGAGCGCCAGGGGTTGCCGTTCCGCGTCCGCGCCAGGGTCAATGCGGTCGCCGCCGCGATCCAGCGCGCCGGCGTGGGCGATCCGGTCTGGTCGCACACCACTTGCAGGTGGTCGCGCTCGGCCGCCAGGCGCAGCATCGTGCGCAGGAAGTTGTGGCCGCGCGCGGCGTAGACCCAGGCGGTGCGCAGCACCAGGTATTCGGCACCGCTATCGGCCAGGGCGATTTCGCCCTCGCGCTTGCTCTGGCCATAAACGCCCAGCGGCGCGGTGGGGTCGGCTTCGCGCCAGGGGCGGTTGGCGCTGCCGTCGAAGACATAATCGGTGGAGTAATGCAGCAGGCGCGCGCCGTAAACCTTGCACCAGCGCGCCAGCACCGCCGGTGCCTCGGCGTTGATGCGCGTGGCCAGCTCCGGCTCCGACTCGGCGCGGTCGACGGCGGTGTAGGCGGCGGCGTTGACGATCACGTCGGGGCGCTCGGCCTGCAGCAGCGCTTCGAGCGAGGCGGGCGAGGCGAGATCGGCCGCGCGCGCGCGGCCACCGCCGGGAAGCCGGCCGTCGCGCGTCGCCGGGATCACCTCGCCCAGCGGTGAGAGGCTGCGGTGCAGCTCGAATCCGACCTGTCCGCCGGCACCCAGCAGAAGCAGCTTCATGGCGTGTACTCCGGCAGGCGATCGGGTGCGACTTCCGCAAGGAAGGGCGCGCGCGCGTCCTTGTCCGAGAGGATCGGTTCGGCGAGCGGCCAGTCGATGCCGAGGGTGGCGTCGTTCCAGCGGATGCCGGTGTCGGCGGCGGCGTCGTAGGCGGCGGTGCACTGGTAGGTGAAAATGGCGCGTTCGGACACCACCGCGAAGCCGTGCGCGAAGCCTTTGGGAATGTAGAAGTGACGCCTGTTCGCGGCGGTGAGCATCACTGCGCTCCAGCGCCCGAACGTGGGCGAACCGCGGCGGATATCGACCGCGACGTCGTAGACCTCGCCCTCCAGCACGCTTACGAGCTTGCCCTGCGGGTTGGGCCACTGGTAGTGCAGGCCGCGCAGCACGCCGCGCGAGGAGGCCGAGACGTTGCCCTGCACGAAATCGATCGTCAGGCCCGCCTCGGCGAGCTTCGCCTTGTTCCAGCTTTCGTAGAAGAACCCGCGCTCGTCGCCGAACACGCGCGGCTCGATGATGAGGCAGCCGGGAAGATCGGTTTCAATCAGCTTCATTCGGCCGCATCCTCGCGCAGCAGCGACACCAGATACTGGCCGTAACCGTTCTTGAGCAGGGGGGCCGCGAGGCGTTCGAGCGCTTCGGTGTCGATCCAGCCGTTGCGCCAGGCGATTTCTTCCGGGCAGCACACCTGCAGGCCCTGGCGCTCCTGCAGGGTCTGGATGAAGTTGCCGGCCTGCAGCAGCGATTCATGGGTTCCGGTATCGAGCCAGGCGCAGCCGCGCCCGAGGCGTTCGAGCCGGAGCGAACCGTCCTCCAGATAGCGCCGGTTGAGGTCGGTGATCTCCAGTTCGCCGCGCGGTGAGGGCTTCAGCTCGGCGGCGAAATCGCAAGCCCGTGCGTCATAGAAATACAGGCCGGTGACGGCATGGTGCGACTTGGGCCGGGCGGGCTTTTCCTCCAGCCCGATCACCCGGCCATCGGCATCGAACTCGGCCACGCCGTAGCGCTCCGGATCGCCGACCCGGTAGCCGAACACCGTGGCACCGTGCGTGCGCTGCGCCGCATCGCGCAGCTGCGCCTGCAGGCCGTGGCCGTGGAAGATGTTGTCGCCCAGAATCAGGCAGCTTGGCTCGCCGGCAACGAAGTCGCGCCCGATCAGGAAGGCCTGCGCCAGGCCGTCGGGGCTGGGCTGGGCCGCGTAGCGGATGTCCATGCCCCACTGGCGGCCGTCGCCCAGCAGGGTGCGGAACAGCGCCTGTTCGTGCGGGGTGTTGATCACCAGGACCTCGCGGATGCCGGCCATCATCAGGGTCGCGAGCGGGTAGTAGATCATCGGCTTGTCGTACACCGGCAGGAGCTGCTTGGAAACGCCCTGGGTGATCGGATACAGCCGGGTGCCGGAACCGCCGGCGAGGATGATGCCGCGCGGGGCGGCAGGGGTGTTCGATGTCATGTCGTCATCTGTAACGAGATTCGTAGAGCGCAGCTTGCTGCGCTGCTCCCATGTTTCACGTAGTGCAAGCGCAGCGAGCTGCGCCCTACTGGCCCAATCGCTCCATGCGGTAGCTGCCGTCCAGCACGCGGTTCACCCAGGCCTGATTGGCGAGGTACCAGTCCACGGTGCGCGCCATGCCGTGCTCGAAGCTGACCGTCGGACGCCAGCCCAGTTCCTGCTTGAGCTTGGAGGAATCGATGGCGTAGCGCCGGTCGTGGCCGGGGCGGTCCTTGACGAAGGTGATCTGTGCCGCGCGCGGCTTGCCGTCCTCGCGCGGCCGGTGCGCGTCGAGCAGGGCGCAGATGGCGTGGACCACGTCGATGTTGCGCCGCTCCGCATCCCCGCCGACGTTGTAGACCTCGCCCACGCGTCCGCGCGCCAGCACCGTGCGGATCGCCTCGCAGTGGTCTTCCACGTACAGCCAGTCGCGCACGTTGGCCCCATCGCCGTACACCGGCAGCGGCTCGCCGGCCAGCGCCTTGGCGATCATCAGCGGGATGAGCTTTTCGGGAAACTGGAAGGGGCCGTAGTTGTTGGAGCAGTTGGTGGTGAGAACCGGCAGCCCGTAAGTGTGGTGGAAGGCGCGCACCAGGTGGTCCGACGCGGCCTTCGAAGCCGAGTACGGCGAGTTGGGCGCATAGGGCGTGGTTTCGGTGAACCTGCCGGTATCGCCGAGCGAGCCGTAGACCTCGTCGGTGGATACGTGCAGGAAGCGGAACGCGGCGCGTTCGGCATCCGGCAGCCCGCGCCAGTGGTCGCGGACGCGCTCCAGCAGGCTCAGCGTTCCCACCACGTTGGTCTGCACGAAGGCCGCCGGACCGTCGATCGAGCGGTCCACGTGGCTTTCGGCGGCGAAGTTGATGACGGCCTGCGGCCGGTGTTCGGCCAGCAGGCGTGCCACCAGCGCGCCGTCGCCGATGTCGCCGTGCACGAAGCGGTGCCGCCCCGAGGCATCGAGACCGGCCAGGGTATCGAGGTTGCCGGCGTAGGTCAGCGCGTCGAGGTTGATGACCGTCCAACCGGCGGCCACCGCGCCGCGCACGAAGTTGCCGCCGATGAATCCGGCACCGCCGGTGACGAGAACGGTTTTCATCAGAATGGGATGTCGTCGTCTTCGAAGGGCACATCCGCCGGCGGCGGAGGCGTGGCCGCACGCGGCGCAGGTGCCGGGCGGTCACCGCCGCGCGCGCCGCCGTAGCCGGCGCCTCCGCGGGTCTCGAATTCGTCGTCGCGCGCGCGCGGCGCGGCGCGCTCGGGACGGGCACCGCCGCCGCCTTCGCCGCGGCTGCCCAGCATCTGCATCTCGTTGGCGATGATGTCGGTGCTGTAGCGCTCCACGCCGTCCTGGCCGGTGTACTTGTCGGTGCGCAGCGAGCCCTCGATATAGACCTGCGAGCCCTTGCGCAGGTACTCGCCCGCGATTTCCGCCAGGCGGCCGAAGAACTTCACCCGGTGCCACTCGGTGCGCTCCTGCTGCTCGCCGGTCTGCTTGTCGCGCCAGCTCTCGGAGGTGGCGATCCGGATCGAGGTGATGGCTGCACCGGACGTGGAGTAGCGGGTTTCCGGGTCAGCGCCCAGGTTGCCCACCAGGATGACCTTGTTGATGCCGCGCGCCATGTGCCTGATTCCTTTGGATTGCCGCGCCATTCGCGGCGGGATGACAGACTAGTATATCGTCGCGACGCGAATGCCCGGAAATAGCCGTATCCGGGCCTGCGACTTTTCCGCATTCGCGCATCGGAAAGCCGCCACGGCGGACCGTATAATGCGCCAATGACGATTGCCGCCTCCGCCCCGACGCCGCCTCCCGCGACAGCCCTGGCCCCCGATGCGATCGGGCGGCTCGTGAAACACGATCTGGACGGGGTCGATGCCCTGATCCGGGCGCGGTTGGCGTCCGACGTGCTGCTGATCAACCAGGTGGGCGAGCACATCGTCGGGGCCGGCGGCAAGCGCCTGCGCCCGCAGCTGCACCTGATCGCGGCGCGCGCGCTCGGCTACGCCGGCCAGGATCACCTGCAGCTGGCGGCGGTGATCGAATTCATCCATACCTCCACCCTCCTGCACGACGATGTGGTGGACGAGTCCGACCTGCGGCGCGGGCGCAAGACCGCCAACGCGCTGTGGGGCAACGCCGCCAGCGTGCTGGTCGGCGACTTCCTCTATTCGCGCAGCTTCCAGCTGATGGTCGAACTGGATCGCATGGCGGTGATGCAGGTGCTGGCCAACACCACCAACGCCATCGCCGAAGGCGAGGTGCTGCAGCTCCTGCACGTCAACAACCCGAACGTGGACGAGGCCGCCTACCTGCGCGTGATCGAACGCAAGACCGCGGTGTTGTTCGCCGCCGCCACGCGCCTGGGCGCGGTGCTTTGCGATCTGGATGCGCGCCACGGTGCCGCACTGCACGCTTATGGCCTCAACCTGGGCTATGCCTTCCAGATCGCCGACGACGTGCTCGACTACACCGCCGACGCCGCGGCGCTGGGCAAGAATCTTGGCGACGACCTGGCCGAGGGCAAGGCCACCCTGCCGTTGATCCACGCCATGTCCCGCGCCGACGCGGCCACCCGCCAGCGCCTGCGCGAGATCGTGCGGGCGGGCGACGCGGAGGCGATGCCCGAAGTGCTTGCCGCCATCGAGACGGCCGGCAGCATCGCCTACAGCCACCAGCGCGCCGTCGACTACGCCGAAGCCGCCGAGCGCGCGCTGGGGACGCTGCCGGAGAACGCCTGGACGGCGGCATTGCGGGGGCTGGCGCGCTATGCGGTGGATCGGGATTTTTGATCGGCAGGCCGTCTACGCCGCCCTGCCGTAGGTCGGCCCTACGCGGCCGACGCAGGAGTGCGATGGGCTGGAGGTCGGGATCGGCATGGGTTTTTGATCGGTCGGCCGTCGGGGGCGTAGCCCCGACCTACCGCGAACCGATGCCGCAGACCGACCCAACGCTGCGCTGCCGTAGGTCGGCCCTACGCGGCCGACGCAGGAGTGCGATGGGCTGGAGGTCGGGATCGGCATGGGTTTTTGATCGGTCGGCCGTCGGGGGCGTAGCCCCGACCTACCGCGAACCGATGCCGCAGGCCGATCCAACGCCGCCCTGCCGTAGGTCGGCCCTACGCGGCCGACGCAGGAGTGCCATGCGGCCAGGCCGTTGGGGACGTAGCCCCGACCTACACCGAGCGCCCCTCCGTTTGCACGGAGGGGCGGGTTTTCCCCAATGCTGGGCGTGACTCAGCCTGCGTGCTGCACCAGCTGTGCCAGGCGGCGCAGCGCCACCGAGGCCGTCGGGTAGTCCAGCTCACGCTGGCTGCGCACTTCCTGGAGCATGGCCACCGTGAAGCGCAGGCCGGAGTCCTCGCGCGCCAGCCAGGCCGCGAGGCGATCGGCCGGCTGGCCGCTGCCCGACTGCAGCACCTGGGCCACCAGTGCGCTTTGCTGCGCCTGGAGCTCGTCGCGCAGCGAGCCGCGCGCCAGCGCGTGCCAGCGCCCGTCCACCGGCAGCGCATCGATGCGCTCGCCGAACCAGGCCAGATTGAGCGCCTGGCCGAGGCCGAAGTAGGTGCGCGCCACGTCGAGCACATCGAAGCCGTGTTCCAGCGCCACCTGCACGATGTCCAGCGCGCTGCCGAGGAAAGGCATGGACGCCAGCTGCTCGGCCATTTCCTGCGGGAAGCCTTCATCCATCCAGCGCGCGCGCGCGTCGGCGTGTGCCAGGCGGTCCTGTTCGGACAACACCTGATCCAGGGAGGTGCGCAGGGCCGCGACGCCGGCGCCGTAGCGTTCCACCGAGGCTGCGATGTCGAGGTTCACGCCCGGCAGGTTGAGCAGCCAGCGCGTCATGCCGCGCAGCTTGTTCCAGACGAGCATCAGCGCGTCCAGGCGGGAGCGGTCGGGCACCGAAAGGCTGAGTGCGTCGATGCCTTGCCACAGGCTGCGCGCCTCGCCGATCACGCGGGCAATGGTGTAGGCCTTGGCCACCTGCGCGGCGGTTTCGCCGGTGTCTTCCTGCATGCGCAGCAGGAAGGTGGCGCCCATGCGGTTGACCATGGAGTTGGTCACGGCGGTCGCGATGATCTCGCGCTTCAGGCGGTGGCGCTGCATGTTGGGAGCGAAGCGCTCCTGCAGCGGCTTGGGGAAGTAACGCTGGAGTTCGGCCGACAGGAACGGATCTTCCGGCACGTCGGAATCGATCAGCTGGTTGTAGACCGTCATCTTGGCGTAGGCGAGCAGCACCGCCAGCTCCGGCCGGGTGAGGCCTTCGCCGCGCGCCTTGCGCTCGGAGAGCTCCGCGTCGGAAGGCAGGTATTCGATCTGGCGATCCAGCAGACCCTGGCTTTCCAGCGTGCGGATGAAGTGCTGCTTGGAGCCGAGGCGCGCCACGCTCATGCGCTCCATGAGCGACAGCGCTTCGTTCTGGCGCACGTTGTCGCGCAGCACCAGATCGGCCACTTCGTCGGTCATCTCGTGCAGCAGCGCGGCGCGCGACTGCACGTCGAGCTGGCCATGGGCCACCGCGTCGTTGAGCAGGATCTTGATGTTGACTTCGTGGTCGGACGTGTCCACGCCGGCGGAGTTGTCGATGGCATCGGTGTTGAGGATGACGCCGGCCTGCGCCGCCTCGATGCGGCCGCGCTGGGTCATGCCCAGGTTGCCGCCCTCGCCGATGATGCGGCAGCGCAGCTGGTTGCCGTTGACGCGGATGGCGTTGTTGGCGCGGTCGCCCACCTCTGCGTGGGTTTCTGAGCTGGCCTTGATGTAGGTGCCGATGCCGCCGTTGTAGAGCAGGTCCACCGGCGCGCAGAGGGCCGCGGTGATCAGCTCGTTGGGCGTCAGGTGCTCGGTGTCTTCGGGCAGGACGAGTAGCGCGCGGATTTGCGGGGTGATCGCGATGGATTTGAGGCTGCGCGGGAACACGCCGCCGCCGGCCGAGATCAATGCGGGGTTGTAGTCGGCCCAGGACGAGCGCGGCAGGTTGAACAGGCGCTCGCGCTCGGCGTAGGAGGTGGCGGCGTCCGGGGTGGGATCGATGAAGATGTCGCGGTGGTCGAACGCGACGACCAGGCGGGTGTGCCTGGACAGCAGCATGCCGTTGCCGAACACGTCGCCCGACATGTCGCCGATGCCCACGCAGGTGAAGTCCTCGTTCTGGCAGTCGCGCCCGAGCGCGAGGAAATGGCGCTTGACCGATTCCCAGGCGCCGCGCGCGGTGATGCCCATGCCCTTGTGGCTGTAGCCCACCGAGCCGCCCGAGGCGAAGGCGTCGCCCAGCCAGAAGCCTTCCTCCAGCGCCAGACCGTTGGCGATGTCGGAGAAGCGCGCCGTGCCCTTGTCGGCCGCGACGACCAGGTAGGGATCATCCTCGTCGTGTCGCACCACGTCCTGCGGCGGCACGATGCGGCCTTCGACGATGTTGTCGGTGATGTCGAGCATCGAGCCGATGAAAAGCTTGTAGCAATCGATGCCCTCGGCCTGCACCGCTTCGCGGTCGGTGGGCGGGCGCTTGACGAAAAAGCCGCCCTTGGCACCCACCGGCACGATGACGGTGTTCTTCACCATCTGCGCCTTCACCAGACCCAGCACCTCGGTGCGGAAGTCCTCGCGGCGATCCGACCAGCGCAGGCCGCCGCGCGCCACCGGGCCGAAGCGCAGGTGGGTGCCTTCCACGCGCGGGCCGTAGACGAAGATTTCGCGGTAGGGGCGCGGCTTGGGCGATTCGGGCATCGCCGAGGGATCGATCTTGAACGCGATGACCTCCTGCGCGCGGGGCTTCTGACGCTGGTAGAAGCTGGTGCGCAGGGTTGCGAGCATCGCGGTCTTGAAGCTGCGCAGGATGCGGTCCTCGTCGATGCTCTCGACCCGGTCCAGCACCGACAGCAGCGCCTGGTGCGCGGCGTCCATCTGGGCGTGGCGCCCATCGAGGCGCGCGGCGATGACCGGCTCGACCGCCTTCATCGCGGCCTCATCGGCACCCACCAGCGCCTGCAGTTCGGTGCCGAAATCCTTCTGGCCGGCGGCCTTCTGCGCGCTGTCCTCGTCCGGATGGAAGCGTGCTTCGAACAGTTCGACCAGGAGACGGGCAACGAGCGGATAGCGCGCCAGCGTTTCTTCCATGTAGCTCTGCGAGAACGGCACCCCGACCTGCAGAAGGTACTTCGCATAGCCGCGCAGCATGGCGACCTGGCGCCAGTCCAGGCGCGCGGCCAGGACCAGGCGGTTGAACCCGTCGCTCTCGGCGCGGCCACGCCAGATGTTCTCGAAGGCCTGCTCGAAGCGTGCGCGCACTGCATCCACATCGACCGTGCCGATGGCTTCGATCTCGAAGTCCTGGATATAGGCGTTGCCGTTGTCCAGATGCAGGGCGTAGGGGCGTTCGGTCTGGATGCGCAGGCCGAGGTTCTCCATCAGCGGAAGTGCCTCGGAGAGCGAGATGTCGCGGCCGGTGCGGTAGATCTTGAAGCGCAGCTGCGGCGTCTCGTCCTTCGCCTGATGCATGTAGAGGTTGAGGCCGAGGCCATCGTCGCCCTCCAGCGCGCCGAGGCGGAGCACGTCGTCGGCGGCCACCTCGGGCGCCACTTCGGCGACATAGCCGGCTGGCAGGGCGTGGCCGAAGCGGTTGGCATGCCGCAGTCCCTCGGCTTCGCCGCTGCGCTGCACGAGCTGTTCACGCAGGGCGTCGTGCCAGCTGCGCATGATGCCGGCCATCTGTTGGTTGAGGTCATCCACGTCTACGTTCTCCGGTGCGCCCGCCTTGGGGCGGACGATCATGTGCATTTGTGCCAGCGGCGAGGAGCCGACGTGGCTGGTGGTATCGATCTGCTGGCCGTTGAGCGCGGCCATCAGCATCGCTTCGATGCGCTGGCTGACAGCGGCGTTGAAACGGTCGCGCGGCACGTAGGCCAGGATGGAGAAGAAGCGACCGAAACGGTCGCGGCGCACGAACAGGCGCGGGCGGATCCGCTCCTGCAGTGCCAGCACGCTCATCGCGGTGCGGTGCAGTTCGTGCGAACTGCTCTGGAACAGCTCGTCGCGCGGCAGGATTTCCAGGATCTGGCGCAGCGCCTTGCCGCTGTGGCTGTCGGGCGCCAGCCCGGACTGGGCAATCACGAACCGATGGCGCTGGCGCACCAGCGGGATATCCCAGGCCCGCGCGCTGTAGGCGCTGGAGGTGAACAGGCCGATGAAGCGGCGCTCGCCGGTGGTGCGTCCGGTGGCGTCGAACTGGAGTACGCCGATGTAATCCATGTAGCCGGCGCGGTGCACCGTGGAGCGTGCGTTGGTCTTGGTCAGGATCAAGGCGTCCGGCTCGCTGCGCGAGGCGGTGAGCGAATCGAGCACGCCGCGTACCGAACGAGGGCGCCCGGCGCGCTGATCGCTGCGCAGCAGGCCCAGGCCGCCTTCGGGCAGGGCGCGCAGCACCGCGTCTTCGGGCGAGGTGCCCAGCGCGTATTCGCGATAGCCCAGGAAGACGAAGTGATCGTCCGCGGCCCAGCGCAGGAACTCGCAGGCCTCCTCCACGCGCTCGCGCGGCAGTCCGGTGGTGGCTTGCGACAGGCGTTCGGCGCTTTCGAGCGCACGATCGCGCATGGCCTGCCAGTCTGCGACGCAGGCGCGCACGTCATCGAGCGCCGAGAGGAGGGCGCGCTCGAGGCGCAGGAATGCCGCCGGGCCGATCTGACGGTCGATCTCGATGTGCATCAGCGATTCGGTGCGCCCGCTGCCCAGGCGCGTGACCACGCCCGCGGCGTCGCGTTCCACGTCGAGCACCGGATGGCCGAGGACGTGGATGCCGACCCGCGCCGCGTCGAGCACCATGCTCACCGAGTCGACCAGGAAGGGCATGTCGTCGTTGACGATCTGGATCACCGTGTGCGGCGATTCCCAGCCGTGCTGCTCCAGCGTCGGATTGAAGATGCGCAGCGCCGAGGCTCCGGGCGCGCGCTGGTGCAGGAATTTCAGGTAGCCGTGTGCGAGGGCGGCCCACGCGGCGGCTGGGCGGATGGCGTACTCATCCGATTCCATTCGCGCATAGAACGCTCGCGCGAACAGGTCGGCGTCGTGTGCCTTGGTGGCAGGCACGCTGCTGCGCAGCGCGTCGAGGACCGCCCCGAGCCGGATGTCGGCCGTGGAGGCGGGTGAATCGGAGTGGGTGGTCATCGTGAACCGAAGGGTTGGGAACACGGCCGGAAATTATGCCACCGCGGCATGAGGTTCGGTGACGCCGCAGAGCCGGGCGGCGTTCCGCCGGGGCATTTTCCGCTCGCGGGGTCACGGCGGGTTCAGTCTTGCGCCGCGGGAGACTCGGGACGATTCGTCCGCCGTCCTGTCCGGCGACGCCGCGACGCGACGCTTTGTCGGCGGCATTGGAGCGCGGGCGCGCTTCGCGCTAGAGTTTTACCTCGTGCCCCCATCCTTCCCTTGCCGCGAGAGTCCGCGATGAGCGTTGCTCCCCCCGCTCCACCTGCCGCTGCCCTGATCGGAATCACGGGCATTGCCAGGCGTCTTGTCATGGATGGCGTGCTGGCCGAGGCCGACGCCCGGCGTGCCCAGGAAGAAGCCGGCAAGGAGCGCAAGCCGATCCCGGTCTGGCTGGTTGAAAAACGTCTGGCCAGCGCGGCCCAGATCGCTGCAGCCAACTCGATGGAGTTCGGCATGCCGCTTTTCGACGTGACCTCGCTGGATCTCAAGCAGGCACCGACCAAGCTGGTTTCCGAGCAGACCATGACCACCCATCAGGTGTTGCCGCTGTTCAAGCGCGGCACCCGCCTGTATGTCGGTCTGGCCGATCCGACCAACACCCGTGGCCTGGACGAGATCAAGTTCCAGACCAACCTGTTCACCGAGGCGATCCTGGTGGACGCCGACCAGCTGCGCCGCGGCATCGAGACCGCGCTGATGGCCAGCGAGGACTTCGACACCGGCGACGCGGACGACGAAGGGCTTGCCGACCTCGAATCCTCGACGGGAGACGACGATGAGGATGCCGGCGGCGGCGTGGACGCCAAGGGCGATGACACGCCGGTGGTGAAGTTCGTCAACAAGATGCTGGTGGATGCGATCAAGCGCGGTGCCTCGGACGTGCACTTCGAGCCCTATGAATCCGAGTACCGCGTGCGCTACCGGATGGACGGCATCCTGCGCACCGTGGCCAAGCCGCCGGTCAAGCTCAACCCGCGCATTTCCTCGCGTCTGAAGGTGATGAGCGGCCTGGATATCGCCGAGCGCAGGGTGCCGCAGGACGGACGCATCAAGCTCAACCTCTCCAAGAACAAGGCGATGGACTTCCGCGTCAGCACCTGTCCCACGCTGTTCGGCGAGAAGATCGTGCTGCGCATCCTGGACGGCAGCGCCGCCAAGCTCGGAATCGACATGCTGGGCTACGAGGATGACCAGAAGCAGCTCTTCCTGGACGCCATCGCGAAACCGTACGGCATGGTGCTGGTGACCGGCCCCACCGGCTCGGGCAAGACCGTGTCGCTCTACACCGCGCTCAACATCCTCAACACCGACGCGCGCAACATTTCAACGGTGGAGGATCCGGTGGAAATCCGCGTGCCCGGCATCAACCAGGTGCAGCAGAATGCCAAGCGCGGCATGACGTTTTCCGTGGCCCTGAGGAGCTTCCTGCGTCAGGACCCGGACGTGGTGATGGTGGGCGAAATCCGCGATCTGGAAACCGCCGAGATCGCGGTCAAGGCCGCACAGACCGGCCATATGGTGCTGTCCACCCTGCACACCAACGATGCGCCGCAGACGGTTTCGCGCCTGATGAACATGGGCATCGCCCCGTTCAACATCATTTCCTCGGTGTCGCTGGTCATCGCCCAGCGCCTGGCGCGGCGCCTGTGCCAGCACTGCAAGAAGCCGATGGCGCTGCCCGACCATGCGCTTCTGGCCGAAGGATTCACCCAGCAGCAGATCGATGCCGGCCTGCACCTGTTCGATGCCGTGGGCTGCGACCAGTGCAACGAGGGCTACAAGGGGCGCACCGGCATCTACCAGGTGATGCCGCTGACCGAGGAGATCCAGAAGATCATCCTGGAAGGAGGCAATTCGATGCAGATCGCCGAGGCTGCGCAGCGCGCCGGCATCAACGATCTGCGCCAGTCGGCGATCCGAAAGTGCGCGGCCGGCGTCACCAGCCTGGCCGAGATCAACCGCGTCACCAAGGATTGACCGCGCGCGGCACCCACGGCGCCGCGCCTTGCCGCTCCGTCAGGCGCGCCCGGCGAATTCGCCGGTGGCGGTGCTGACCCAGATGTGCTCGCCGTTGGCGATGTATTCGGGCACCTGGATTTCTATGCCGGTGCTCAGCCGCGCCGGCTTGGGGCGCTTGGTGGCAGTGCCGCCCTTGAGTTCTGGCGGCGTGTCGACGACTTCCAGCTTCACGCTCGGTGGCAACTGCAGGCCTACCGGCGCGTCGTCGATCAGCTGCACGTAGCAGCCCTTCAACCCGTCGCTGATGTAGCCGGCGTCCTCACCCATCAGCTCGGCGCCGATCACGTACTGGCTGAAGTCCTCGTCGTCCATGAAGACGAAGTCCTCACCGTCCATGTACGAATAGGTGCAGGCGCGACGGGTCAGCTCGACGTCCTTCAGGTCGTCGTCGGCGCGCAGGCTCAGGTCGAGCTTGCTGCCGCCCGGCACGCTGTAGAGGGTGAAGCGGAAGGTGACGTTGCCGCCGCGCGCGGTCGGCGAGCTGCGCTCGATGTCGCGCACCTGATAGATGCCGCCGTTGTGCTCGACGACGTTGCCCTTGCGGACTTCGGATGCCTTCATGGGGTGACGCCTTGACTGGAGGTTACTTGGGCTGCAGCCGGATCGCGCCATCGACGCGGATCGCGGTGCCGTTGAGATAGCCGTTGCGGAGGATGTACGCCACCGTGTCGGCAAATTCGTCCGGGTGGCCCAGGCGGGAAGGGAAGGGCACCTGCGCGCAGAGCGACTGGTACACCGCCTCGGGCATGCCGTCGACCATCGGGGTATGGAAAACGCCCGGCGCGATCGCCATCACGCGCACGCCGATGCGGGTGAACTCGCGCGCCAGCGGCAGGGTCATGCCGATCACGCCGCCCTTGCTGGCGGCATAGGCGGCCTGCCCGACCTGGCCTTCCCAGGCGGCGATCGAAGCGGTGAACACGATCGCGCCGCGTTCCCCGTCGGCGCCGGCCTCGTTTTTCTGCATCAGGTTCGCGGCGGCCTTGGCGATGTTGAAGCTGCCGATCAGGTTGACGCGCACCGTGGTGGAAAAGACGTCGAGGGGCATCGCGCCCTCGCGCCCGAGGGCGCGGCCTGCGCCCAGGATGCCGGCGCAGCAGATTGCCGCGTTGAGGCCGCCCATGCGCTCGCTGGCCTGTGCCAGCGCGGCTTGCGCCGCGGCTTCGTCGGTCACGTCCAGGTGGATGTAGCCGGCGGCGTCGCCCAGCTCGGCAGCGGCCGCGCGGCCTTTCTCGTCGTTGAGGTCGAGCAGGGTGACGCGGCCGCCGTCGGCGACGATGCGTCGCGCCGTGGCCAGCCCGAGGCCGGAGGCGCCGCCGGTGATGATGGCGCGGACAGCGTTCGATTGCATGGGAGTCTCCCGGCAGAAAGGCAGGTGGGGCAGACGCATAGTGTAGCCCGCCGTGCGCCGCTGGAACGGCGTGTGCCCGTGCGGGCACGCGGTGCGTCGACGCGGCTGCCGTCGCGATATCGGCCCCTGATGTGGCGCGTGGCGCTGAGCCTGCCGCGCAGGCTCAGCGTGCCGCTGTCGGACGCGTGCCGGACAGGCGGAACAGCGCCCAGGCCACCGTCACCACGCCCGCGCCGCTGGCCAGCATGGCGAGCGGGTAGGAGGCCAGCAGCAGCGCGCAGGCGACCAGGGCGCCGAGGCCGAACAGGCGGTCAGCCCGGCTCGGGCGGCGCTCGCGCGTCCCGAGGAGGAGGCTCAGGCCCGCCGCCGCATAGGCGAGGACCACCAGCATCACCACCACTTCGATGATCGTCTCGAACTGGCTGGAGACCGTCGGCGCCAGGGTGAGCGAGGCGATGGCCGACATTGACAGGGCCACGATGAAGAGCCCCCAGCCGGCCGCGCCGCGCGCGTTGAAGCGGCCGAAAATGGCCGGCAGGAAGCCGCGCTGCGCCGCACGCGCGCCCGATTCGCCCGTGACCAGCATCCAGCCGCCGAGCGTGCCGGTGGCTTTCAGCGCGGCGGCGGCGGCGATCACCGGCACGGCCCAGGCGCCGAAGATCGCTCCGGCAACCAGCGCGAACGGGGCGCTCGATTGGGCCAGCTGCTCCGCCGGCACGATGCCCATGACCAGCACCGAGGAAATCAGATAGACCACGCCGGCAATCAGCACGCCGCTGATCGTCGCCAGCGGCACGTTGCGGGCCGGATCGCGCACCACGCCCGCCACCATCGCGCCGGTTTCAAGGCCCACGAAGGCCCAGAAGATCGGAGCGAGCGAGGCAAAGGCCAGCGCGAAGTCGGATTGGGGAACCGGCTTGTCGGTGTTCCACTCCGCACCCGTGGTATTCCATGCGGCCTCGTAGATCGCCGTATCGAAACTGCCCCAGCCGAAGATCAGCACCACCGCCACCGGCAGCAGGCCGAACACCACGCAGAACGACTGGAAACGCGCCACCGGACGCGGGCCGAACAGGTTGATGCCCAGCATCAGCCAGATCAGCGCGAGTTGTCCTGCCACCTGCACGCCGGGTTGGGTGCCGTCAAATGGCAGCAGCATCACCAGGTAGCCGAACGCGGCCACCGCGATGGCGTTGTTGCCGATCCAGGAGGACACCCAGTACATCGTGGTGGCGATGAAGCTGGCATCGCGTCCGAGCGCCGGACGCACGTAGTCGTCCGGCGATTCCAGATTCGGATAATCGCGCGCCAGGCGCGCGAACGCGCCGCCGAGCACGACCGCCAGAAGGGTGGCGATGAACCAGCTGATCGCCGTGACCGCGCCCGAGCGCGCCAGCGAGGCCGGCAGCAGGAAGAATCCCGAGCCGATCATGTTGTTGGCCACCACGAAGGTGGCCAGGACCGGGCCGATCTTGCGCGCGGACGTGGTCATGGTGCGATCAGCGGCGGCGCAGCTTGCTGTGGCGGTAGCCGTAGGCGAAGTAGATCACCATGCCGATCGCGGTCCAGCCCACCATCAGGCGCCAATGTTCCGAGAACGGCTGCCAGAACAGGTACAGACAGGCCGCGGCACCCATCGGCGCGATGAGCCAGGCCACCGGCACGCGGAACGGACGCGGCAGGTCCGGCCGGGTGCGGCGCAGGATCAGGATGCCGATGCAGACCGTGGTGAAGGCCAGCAGGGTTCCCATGGAAACCAGTTCGCCCAGCAGGCCGATCGGGAACAATCCGGCCAGCACCGCGGCCACCACGCCAACGATGATGGTGCTGATGTAGGGCGTCTGATGCTTCGGGTGAACCTTGCCGAAGAAGCGCGGCAGGAGGCCGTCGCGAGACATCGAGTAGAAGATGCGCGGCTGGCCCATCAGCATCACCAGAATTACCGAGGACAGGCCGGCGATGGCGCCCAGCTCGACGAGCCACTTGAGCCACGCCAGCGAGGGATAGGCTTCCAGCGCCGTGGCGACCGGCTTGGCCGTGCCCAGCTCGGTGTAGTGCATCATGCCGGTGAGCACGCCGGCCACGACGATGTAGATGATCGTGCACAGGAACAGCGAACCGAGGATGCCGATGGGCATGTCGCGCTGCGGGTTCTTGGCTTCGCCCGCCGCCGTGGATACCGCATCGAAGCCGATGTAGGCGAAGAACACCACCGCCGCGCCGCGCACGATGCCGCTGAACCCGAACTGGCCCGGGCCGGTGTTTTCCGGGATGAAGGGCACCCAGTTGTCGGGGTTGATGAACTGGATGCTGAAGGCCACGAACAGCAGGATCACGGTGACCTTGATCGCCACGATGATCGAGTTGACGAAGGCCGACTGGGTGATGCCGACGTAGCACAGCCCGCTGATCGCAGCGACGATGAAGACCGCCGGCAGGTTCACGATGGCACCGCTCATCACGATCTCCGAGCCGGATATGGTCAGCGGTGCCGAAGACAGCGCGGCCGGCAGGGCCATGCCGAGATTGCCGAGGAAACTGTTGAGATAGCCCGACCAGCCCACCGCCACGGTGGAGGCGGCGAACAGGTATTCGAGCACCAGGTTCCAGCCGATGAACCAGGCGATGAACTCGCCCAAGGTGGCGTAGGAGTAGGAGTAGGCGCTGCCCGAGACCGGCATCATCGCGGCGAACTCCGCATAGCACAGGCCGGCCAGGGCGCAGGCCAGTCCGGCCAGAACGAAGCTCAGCACCAGCGCCGGGCCGGCGTGCGCTGCCGCGGCGTGGCCGGTGAGCACGAAGATGCCCGCGCCGATCACCGCGCCGATGCCCAGCATGACGAGCTGCCTGGCGGTCAGGGTGCGCTTGAGGGTAGCCTCGCCTTCGAGACCGCCTTCGACCGGTTCGCCTGCATCGACGTGGCCCGATGGTGCAATCGGCTTGGTGGCCAACAGGTTCTTGAGCATGCGGTGTTTCCCCTCGCGTCAGGTGACGAATTCCGAAAAGCGGCAAATCGCAGCCTGCCGCAATGAGCGCCGAACCTTAACGCGGGCTGAGAAGCGCAGCAAGCGCGAAACGTCATGCTCACGGTCATACTGCAGCGCCACGACCCCGCGAACCTTTTCCGATGCCGCTCCATCCGCCATTGCACGCTGCATTGCAGCATCACGCACGCGCCGTACCCGAGCAGGGCGAGGTGGCCGAGTCGTTCCTCGCCTTCCTCCGATCGCACCCCGACGTGTTCCAGCGCGGCCATCCGCCGGGCCACTTCACCGGTTCGGCCTGGCTGGTCAGTGCGGACGGCGAGCGCGTGCTCCTGACCCATCACCGCAAGCTGGAACGCTGGCTGCAGCCGGGCGGCCACGCCGACGGCGACGCAGACCTCGTGGGCGTGTCGCTGCGCGAAGCCGGCGAGGAGTCGGGCCTGCCCGATCTGGTGGTGGAACCGGAGATCTTCGACCTGGACCGCCACCTGATCCCGGCGCGCGGCAGCGAGCTCGCGCACTGGCACTACGACGTGCGCTATGTGGTGCGGGCGACCGGCAGCGAGGCGTTCAGTGTGAGCGAGGAGTCGCTTGACCTGGCCTGGCGAAACGTCGCCGGGATGCCGGAAGATGCCTCGTTGGATGAATCGATCCGCCGCATGGCGCGGCGCTGGCTGGCGCGTGTCGCGGCAGGGTGAGACCGCCGCGGTGGCGACCGGCTACCGGGCGGGGCCGTCCTCGAGCATGAACCCGGCGCGTTTGGCCTCGCAGCGGCCCTGCACGCACGCGCAGCCGCCGATGGAAGGAAAACCGCAGACGCCGCTCGTGCCCGATGCGGCGCAGGCCGCCTTTACCTGCTCGGGGAAGGTCGGGCTGTCGACGTTGACGCAGGCCGGGTAGTAGCCGCAGCAGTTGCCGACATCCTTGACGGTGCAGTCGGCGTCGCTGCGGCAGGTGTAATCGACCTCGCCCACCCCGGCCCGGGATGCCGCGGCATCCGCCTTGCGCGCGGCGGCGGGTTGCGGTGCCGGCTCGTTGACGGGCGGTGCTGCATCGTCCGCGTCGTGATATCCGGGCTGGTGCGAATCCGCGCTGACGCTTGCCGGCGGCGCGGGCTTGGCACCGTCGGGCGCGGCCACTTCGCCCGGCACGCTGCAGGCCGCAAGCAGCGCCAGCAGCAGCGCCAGCGCGGCGGAAATCGGCGAGAGGCGGCGCGGTGCGCGGCGCATCAGCCGCTCCAGGTGTCGCGCAGCGTGACCACGCGGTTGAAGACCGGCCGTGCGGGCGCGTGGTCGTAGCGGTCGGTGACGAAATAGCCGCTGCGCTCGAACTGGAAGCGGACTTCGGGGTCGGCGCTGGCTGCAGCGGGTTCGACATACCCCTGCGCCACGCGGCGCGACTCCGGATTGATGAAGTCGCGGTAAGTCTTGCCGTTCGCATCCACGTCCGGATCGGGCACGGTGAAAAGCCGGTCGTAGAGGCGGATCTCGGCGGCAATGGCGTGCTTCGCGCTGACCCAGTGGATGGTGCCCTTGACCTTGCGATTCACGTCGCTGCCGCCGGGGCGGGTTTCGGGATCGAGCGTGGCGCGCAGTTCGACGACGCGCTCGCCTTCCCTGATGACCTCCTCGCAGCGGATGATGCCCACGCCGCGCAGGCGCACTTCGCCGCCGGGCACCAGGCGCTTGAAGCCCTTGGGCGGAACCTCGGCGAAATCCTCGCGCTCGATCCACAGCAGGCGCGAGAAGGGCACGCTGCGCTGGCCCATGGCCTCGTCCTTGGGGTGGTTGGGGACCTCGAGGGTTTCCTCGTGGTCTTCCGGCAGGTTGGTCAGCACCAGCTTCAAGGGATCGATCACCGCCAGCCGGCGCGGCGCGCTGGCGTCGAGATCCTCGCGGATGCAGCCCTCCAGCACCGAATAGTCGATCAGCGAGTTCTGCTTGGAGATGCCGATGCGGTCGGCGAACAGGCGCAGCGACGCGGGCGTGGCGCCGCGCCGGCGGATGCCCTGCAGGGTCGGCATGCGCGGATCGTCCCAGCCGTCGACCAGGCCGTCGTTCACCATCGCCAGGAGCTTGCGTTTGCTCATCACCAGGTAGTTGAGGTTGAGGCGCGAGAATTCGATCTGGCGCGGCTTGGCGGCGGTGTTGGGAACCCCTCGGGCGACCAGCGGGGCCATCAGTTCGGGGTGGCCGGCGAGATCGACCTTGTCCACGCACCAGTCGTAGAGCGGGCGGTGGTCCTCGAACTCCAGGGTGCACAGCGAGTGGGTGATGCCTTCGATCGCATCGCCCAGCGCGTGCGCCATGTCGTACATCGGATAGATGCACCAGGCGTTGCCGGTGTTCTGGTGCGGGGTGTGCTTGATGCGGTACAGCGCCGGGTCGCGCAGGTTGATGTTGCCCGAGGTCATGTCGATCTTGGCGCGCAGGGTGCGCGCGCCGTCGGGGAACTCGCCGGCGCGCATGCGTCGGAACAGGTCGAGATTTTCCTCAACGCTGCGGTTGCGCCAGGGCGATTCGCGGCCCGGTTCGGTCAGGGTGCCGCGGTAGGCGCGCACGTCTTCGGCGGAGAGGTCGCAGACGAAGGCATCGCCTTGCGCGATGAGCTTCTCGCAGGCCAGGTAGTAGACCTCGAAGTAGTCCGAGGCGTGGCGCAGCTCGCTCCACTCGAAGCCCAGCCAGCGCACGTCGTCCTGGATGGCCTGGACGTACTCGGGATCTTCCCTGGCCGGATTGGTGTCATCGAAACGCAGGTTGCAGCGCCCGCCGAACTCCTGCGCGATGCCGAAATCCAGGCAAATCGCCTTGGCGTGGCCGATGTGGAGATAGCCGTTGGGTTCGGGCGGGAAGCGCGTCTGGATCGCGCCGTGCTTGCCCGAGGCGAGATCCTCGCGGACGATCTGGCGGATGAAGTCGTTGCGTTCTGGCGCGGCGGGCGTGACGTCGGACATGGCGGCGTGCGGGTTTGAGAGGGTGTGAGTGTAACCGTGCGCCCGGCGGCGCAGGCCGGGTTCAGACGGCGTCAGGCGGGAGCGGAGCGGCTCAGTTCGTGCACCGCGTCGACCAGCGCCTTGAGGTGCTCGGGCTTCACGTCGGGAGTGATGCCGTGGCCCAGATTGAAGACGTGGCCGGGGCCGGTTCCGTAGCTCTGCAGCACCGCGGCGGCTTCGGCGCGGATGCGTTCGGGCGAGGCGAACAGCACGGACGGGTCGAGGTTGCCCTGCAGCGCGACGCGGCCGCCGGTGCGCCGGCGCGCTTCTTCCAGGGTGACCGACCAGTCGACACCGATGCCCTCGGCGCCGGTGTCGGCGAGCGCCTCCAGGTGCGGAGCATTGCCCTTGCCGAACAGGATCAGCGGAGTGCGCGCGGCACCTTCGCCGCGCGGCAGCGCCTGCGCGATGCGCGTCAGGTAGCGCAGCGAGAACTCGCGGTACATCGCCGGAGCAAGCACGCCGCCCCAGGTGTCGAAGATCTGCAGCGCCTGCGCGCCGGCTTCACGCTGCGCCGCCAGGTAGGCGATCACCGCGTCGGTCACCACGTCCAGCAGGCGGTGCAGGGTGGCCGGGTCGTCGTACATCATCGCCTTGATGCGGGCGAAGTTTTCGCTGCCGCCGCCTTCCACCATGTAGCAGGCCAGGGTCCAGGGGCTGCCGGAAAAGCCGATCAGAGGCACCCGGCCGTCGAGCTCGCGGCGGATCAGCGACACCGCGTCGGTGACGTAGCGCAGCTCGCTGCCGATGTCGGGCGCGGCGAGTCTGGCGACGTCGGCGGCGCTGCGGATCGGGCGTTCGAACTTCGGCCCCTCGCCCTCCACGAAGTACAGCCCCAGGCCCATCGCGTCGGGCACGGTGAGGATGTCGGAGAACAGGATGGCGGCATCCAGCTCGAAGCGGGCGAGCGGCTGCAGGGTGACCTCGCAGGCCAGCTCCGGGGTCTTGGCCAGGGCCAGGAAGCTGCCGGCGCGGGCACGGGTGGCGCGATATTCAGGCAGGTAGCGGCCGGCCTGGCGCATGATCCAGACGGGGGTGCAGTCGACGGGTTCGCGCCGCAGGGCGCGCAGGAAACGTTCGTTTTTCATGGAGGGGTTCCGGATGGCGCCGCCTCAGGCGGCGTCGGGGGGTGGGTCGCAGACCTGGAAGCCGCGCCCGACGTGCGCGGCGCGGGCGGTTTCGAAGGCTTCCACGGCCTGTGCTCGGGACATGAACAGTGCGCGCCGCACCTGGCTGCGGCCGCCGGGCTGCCGGGTTTCCCGGATCAGCTCCCAGCCGCCAAGCAGGTCTTCCTGCAGCGCCAGCCGGACAAGGCGGGGCGCCGGCAGACCGGGCGAGGCTTGCTGCAGGGTG
Organism: uncultured Chiayiivirga sp.; assembly: GCA_934525595.1. Taxonomy (GTDB): domain Bacteria; phylum Pseudomonadota; class Gammaproteobacteria; order Xanthomonadales; family Xanthomonadaceae; genus Denitratimonas. The sequence goes on from CAKSZJ010000003.1 coordinate 37,091, forward strand.
ATTCGCATCCAGCCATTCTAGCCCGCGCGCCGCGCGCTGTCGGCAGCGGCGGCCCGAAGCACGTCGAGCACCGCGGCTTCGTCCACGTCCGGCACGATCAGGGCCTGGCCGAGGCCTTGCCACAGGATCAGGCGCAGGCGGCCGGACAGGTTTTTCTTGTCCAGCCGCATCAGTTCCAGCAGGCGCGCCGGGTCGCTGCCTTCGGGCAGCGCCGTGGGCAGCCGCAGCCGGTCCAGCAGGGCCGCCAGGCGCGCGCTGTCGGCTGCCGCCGCCATGCCGAGGCTGGCGGACAGCCGCGCTGCCAGCACCATGCCGATGGCAACCGCCTCGCCGTGCAGGAGGCCGCCGTAGGCGTCGGCGGTTTCCAGCGCGTGGCCGAAGGTGTGTCCGAAGTTGAGCAGCGCGCGTTCGCCCTGTTCGGTCTCGTCGCGTGCCACGATCGCGGCCTTGTGCCGGCAGCTGCGTTCGATCGCCTCGCCCAGCGCGGCGGGATCGCGTGCCAGCAGGGCCTCGGCGTGCGCTTCGAGCCAGGCGAGGAAACCGGCGTCGCCGAGTGCGCCGTACTTGACGACCTCGGCCAGTCCCGCGCACAGCTCGCGGTCCGGCAGCGTCGCCAGGGTGTCGGTGTCGGCGATCACCGCGGTGGGCTGGTGGAAGGCGCCGACCAGATTCTTTCCCTCGGGCAGGTCCACCGCGGTTTTCCCGCCCACGGACGAGTCCACCATCGCCAGCAGGGTGGTGGGCAGCTGCACGAAGGCGATGCCGCGCATCCAGCAGGCCGCCACGAAGCCGGAGAGATCGCCGATCACGCCGCCGCCGAGCGCGATCACGGTGGCGTCGCGACTGGCCTTGAGCGCGGCCAGGTCGGTCAGTGCGCCGGCGAAGCGGAGCAGGGTTTTCTCGCGCTCGCCGGGCGGCAGCACGCGGGTGAATGTCGATTTTCCCGCCAGCCGCGCCTCCACCCGCGCAAGGTAATGGGGCGCGACGTTTTCGTCGCTGAGCAGCAGGACGTGCCGGCCGCGGATCAGTGCGGGCCAGTCGTCGCTGGTGAGAAGGCCCGCGCCGATGCGGATGGGGTAGCGGCGGGCGCCAAGTTCGACGTCGATCCGTCGCAGGAGAGCAGGGGTCACGGATGGGTTTCCTGGGCGGGGAGGGCGGTGGCCTGCCAGCGTTCGCGCAGCAGGTCTGCGAGGCGTTCGACCGCCTGCCGGACGCTGCCGCTGCCGGTCTCGTAACGCAGGTCGGCCACCTCGGCGTACAGCGGTGCGCGCTCCTCGCCGAGGCGACGCAGCACGTCGCGTCGATCCGGACGCTGCAGCAGCGGGCGCGAGCGGTCACTGGAGAGGCGCCGCAGCTGGCTTTCCGGATCCACGTCCAGATGCACCACGAAGCCGTGGCGGGATAGCAGGCGGCGATTGTCGGCACGCAGCACCGCGCCGCCGCCGGTCGCGATCACCGCAGGGCCGGCCCGACACAGGCGGGCCAGCACCTCGTGCTCGCGCTCGCGAAAGCCGGCCTCGCCTTCCAGTTCGAAGATCAGTGAAATTGCGGCGCCGGTGCTGCATTCGATCTCGCGGTCGGCATCCACGAAGGGCAGGCCGAGCCGATTCGCCAGGCGCCGGCCGATCGAGGACTTGCCCGAGCCCATCGGACCCACGAGGATCAGGTTTGGAGCAGATTTCATGCCGCGGATGCTAGCATTACGCGGCATATTCCCTTTGGGAAGTCCGGTCGTAAAGGATACAAGGATGATTCGATTCTTCACCGTCTTCGTCGTGCTCCTGGTCACGCTGTTCTCGCTGCGGATCACCACGGTCGGGCACGATTACGTGACCGAGCCCTTCACCGGCCTGCTGGCATCGATCAGCGCGTTCCTGATCAAGCTCTGGGACAAGGACGTGATTTCCTATGGCGTGATCATCCAGAACCAGGTCAACGGCTTCGCAGTGGGCATCGCGCCCGGCTGCGACGGCATCGAGGCGGTCATCATCCTGATTTCGGCGATCGTGGCCTTCCCCTCGCCCTGGAAGCACAAGCTGGCCGGCATCCTGATCGGCTTCGTCGCGATCCAGTCGCTCAACCTGGTCCGGATCATCAGCCTTTTCTACATGGGCCAGTGGAATCAGACCTGGTTCGACTGGTTCCATCTCTACCTCTGGCAGGCCCTGATCGTGCTCGATGCGCTGGCCGTCTGGCTGATCTGGCTGCGCTACCTGCCGCGCCGCAGGCGTCCCGGGCGTACGCCTCCCCCGGATGCGGGCCTGCCGGCGACGGCGTGAGTGAACCACGTGTCGGCAGCCCTATCCCGCGGAACGCACATGGCCGATAGCAGACTCATAGGATTGCTCGAAGACGACGAGGATCAGAGCCGCCTACTGGAGGCCTGGCTGACGCAGGCAGGCTATACCGTGCGCTGCTATTCCAGCGCGGCCGAGTTCCGCCGCCGCCAGGGGGCGGCCTCGATCGACCTGCTGATCCTGGACTGGAACCTGCCCGAGGAGAGCGGTCTGTCGGTGCTGCGCGCGCTGCGCGATGCGGGCTCCTTCCTGCCGGTGCTGTTCCTGACCGCGCGCAACGCCGAGGCGGATATCGTCGCGGGCCTGCGCGAGGGCGCGGACGACTACGTGGTCAAGCCCGCCAAGCAGGGCGAGCTGCTCGCCCGCGTGGAGGTGCTGCTGCGCCGCACCCACCTGCAGATGGAAGCCGGTGCGGACGAAGACGCCGAACCCTACCGGATCGACGTGGCGCGCCGTCGTGTGGAAGTGGCAGGCGAGGAGATCGCGCTCACCGATCGCGAGTTCGACCTCGTGCTGTTCCTGTTCCGGCGTCGCGGCCGCGTGGTCAGCCGCGAGACGCTGCTGGAAAACATCTGGAACATCCGCGGCGACGTGGCCACGCGCACCGTCGATACCCACGTCAGCCGCCTGCGCAAGAAGCTCCGGCTGTCCGGCGAGCACGGCTGGAGGCTCAACGCCGTGTACCAGCACGGCTATCGCCTGGAGCGCACCTGACGGTGGCTGCGGTACTGCCCGACGAGGTGCTCGATACCTTCGGCCGGCTGCTCGAAGGCGCGCGTGCCGCCGGCGATCCCGAGCCGACCGCAATGACCTTGGCGACCAAGGATCCGGACGGACGGCTGTCGGCGCGCACCGTCCTGCTCAAGGCCTTCGATGCGCGCGGCTTCGTTTTCTACACCAACACCCTCAGCCGCAAGGGCCGCGCGCTGGCGGCGCATCCGCACGCTGCGCTGCTGTTCCACTGGAAGACCCTGCGCGACGGGGTGCAGGTGCGCATCGAAGGGGCGGTGGAGCCGGTGGAGGCCGCCGAAGCCGATGCCTACTTTGCCAGCCGCCCGCGCGAAAGCCAGATCGGGGCCTGGGCCTCGATCCAGTCCGAGCCGCTGGCCGACCGGGAAACCTTCCAGGCGCGCTACACCGAAGTCGAGGCCCGCCATGCGGGGCAGGCCGTGCCGCGGCCGCCGCACTGGTCCGGCTACCGCGTGGTGCCGGAGGCCGTCGAGTTCTGGTACGGCGCGCGGTTCAGGCTGCACGATCGCCACGCCTATCGCCGCGTCGACGGCGTCTGGACGCGCGGGCTGCTGTATCCCTGAGCCGGCCTATTTGCGCGAGAACAGCCGCGACAGCGGGTTGCGCTCATCCTTCTTCGCGTAGCCCTGCAGGCTTTGCCTCGGGACGTAGTCGAGCCGCCCGATGGCGTGGTAGGCGTTGACCACGTCGAACACTTCCTCCATCTGCGCGCCGCTTACGCGCGCGAGCACGTGCAGGTGCATCGGGGTCGCCATCAGCGCGACGATGCGGCCGTGGGCGCGCAGATCCGGCGCGCTGTCCAGGGCATGGCTGACGCTGTAGCTGCCGCCCGGGTCCAGGCTGGCATCGAGGCGACCGCGCGAGGTGGTCAGCGCCACCAGCCAGCGCAGTTCGTCGAAGGACCCGGCACGCTGGTTTTCACGCGCCTGCTGCAGTTCCGAGCCGACGCTGCGCGCGCTCTGGACGCGATCGCTGCCGGCCTCGACGTAGGGCTGCAGCTCGTGGAGGCCGGCACGGCTGTAGTAACGGCGCAGCTTGGGATCCAGGATCAGGTCCGCGAGGCCCTCGCCGCTGAGGCGGGTGGGGCTGAGGATCGCGCCCTCGGCCAGAAGCGCGGGAAGCACGGGGCGGCCCTGGTCCAGACCGGCGGTGCTCGCCTGCGCCGGCGGGAGATGGGAGTGGTCACCCAGCGAGATGGGCTCCACCTGCATCGGGGTAACGCCCAGCAGACTGGCATCGTGGGTCCCTGTCTCGTTGTGCCGCATCGCGCTGCGCGCGGTGGCCGAATGCCGATGTGGTTCGATGCGGGTGTCGCTGGTGATCAGCGGTGCCGAAGGCAGGGGTTCCTCCAGCGGGTCGCCGTGCACCAGAAGCTCGAAGGCGTCCACCGTGGAGGCGGGCGTGGCATCGTCCGCCACCTCGCCGTGGGCGTGCTCGGGTCGGTCCCAGGTGGCCGCGCGGCGGCCATCGGGAATCAGATCGCCCAGTTCGGCGTTGTAGAAGTCCGAGTCGGCTCCGGTGACGACCGGGATGTTGTCACGCAGTTTGCCGGCGGCGTTGAGGACGGCAACGAGCTGGCCGAGCTTGATCGGGCGTCGCAGCACCATCCCGTGCATCACCACGGCGTCGGCGTCACACAGGATCGCGAACGCGATGCCTGCGGCCTGATAGCGTGCCTGCAGGGTGCGCGAGGCGACGTCGTCGGAAGGCTCCAAAATGACCAGATCGGCCTCTTCGCCGTCCTGCAGCGCCCAGGCGTGCTCCAGGCGCATGCCGGCCATGCGCAGCAGCAGTCGGACGTGTGCCGCGCTTTCTTCGGAGGCGCCAACGATGGACAGGGTGCGAGGCGCTCGCATCGTCGATTCCCGGATTCCGCCCTTGAGGGCTGCAAGCATAAGCCAGATTGGCGGATTTTTGCCCCATCGGTCGGAATCCCGCGCGATTCCCCGCAGGCGCGGCACGGATGGCGCGGGCCGCGGATGGGCGCGTGCTGCTACGATTCCGCGCCATCGTCACAGCATTGCAAGGGGAGTCGGATTCATGGCCAAAGTGCGCAAGAGGGTGCCGGGCAAGGGCGCGGGCGCGGGAGTCCCAGGCGCGCAGAGGTCGCGGCTGGCACCGGACCGCTGGCTCCTGGGTCTGGCGGGCGCGGGCGTGCTGCTGACCGCCTACCTGCTGTTCGTGCACCTGTCGGGCGGCGGCGCGCTGTTCTGCAGCGAGGGTGCGGCCTGCGACATCGTGCAGGAAAGCCGCTGGTCGAACCTGTTCGGCCTGCCGATCACGCTCTGGGGCCTGGGCCTGTATGTGCTGATCGCGATCGTCGCGGTGACCGGACGCACCGCCGCGATGCGCTGGCGTCGCGCCGCGACGCTGTCCCTGCTGGGCGTCGCGGTCAGCCTCTATCTCACGGTTGTCGGCTGGGTTGCGCTGGAAGCGTTCTGCGGCTGGTGCCTGGCCTCGTTCGCGCTGGTGACCGCGATCTTCGCGTACTGCATCGCGCGCCGGCCGCCGCAGACGCCCGCCGCGGGCTGGCCGCGCTGGCTCGGAACCCATGCCATCGTGCTGCTGCCGATGCTCGCGCTGATCGGCGCGGCGCAGGCGGGCTGGCTGTCGCCGCCGGTCGATCCGCGGCTGGAGGCGCTGGCGGTGCATCTGAAGGACAGCGGCGCGAAATATTACGGGGCCTTCTGGTGCCCCAACTGCCAGAAGCAGCGCCGTCTGTTCGGTCGCGCCGCCGACGCGCTGCCCTATGTCGAGTGCAGTCCCAACGGTCGCACCGGCGCGATTGCCTTCGAGTGCGCCAGCCAGGGCATCGACAGCTATCCGACCTGGGTGATCCGCGGGCAGCGCCACCAGGGCATGCTCACCCCGGAAGAGCTCGCGCGCCTGTCGCGCCACAACAAGTGGAATGCGCCGGCCGGGCAGGGCGACAGGAAGGGCGCGCCGTGATCGGGATCGATCAGGTCGCGCGCGTGCCGCCAGCGCGCGGGCTCGGGGCCCTGCGGCATGGCTGACAGCGAGCGCCGGCTGGTACGCGGCCCGACCCAGGTGTGGCGTGCGCTGCAGTGGTCGCTGCAGGGCCTGGCGGCGTGCTGGCGACTCGAGTCCTCGTTCCGGCTGGAGTGCCTGCTGGCCCTGGTGCTGGCACCGCTGGGACTGTGGCTGGGGCAGACGCCGGTGGAGCGCGTGCTGCTGGTCGCAAGCCTCCTTGCCGTGATTGCGATGGAAGTGATGAATTCGGCGCTGGAGTCGGTGGCCGATCGCTTCGGTACCGAGCGCAACGATCTGATCGGGCGCGCCAAGGACATGGGTTCGGCGGCGGTGTTCGTGCTGATGATGAACGTGCTGCTGGTCTGGGGGCTCCTGCTCCTGCCGCGGCTTTGGGCCTGACGAGGCATCCCGCACCACTTTTACAGGAAATTCCGATGTCCGATTCGACCCTGCCTGCACTGCTGCTCAAGCGCGGCGAAGACCGCCGCCTGCGCGCCGGCCACCTGTGGGTGTTCAGCAACGAGATCGACGTGGCGAAAACCCCGCTGACCGGATTTGCCGCAGGCGATGCGGTGCGGATCCTCGATGCCGGCGGCAGGCCGCTGGGCACCGGCTACGTCAATCCCTCCACCCTGATCGCCGCGCGCCTGGTCGATCGCGGCGGGCACGCGCTGGATGCATCGCTCCTCGTGCATCGCCTCAACGTGGCGCTGTCGCTGCGCGCGCGGCGCTACCCGGGCGCCCCGTTCTACCGGCTGGCGTTCGGTGAGTCCGATGGCCTGCCGGGCCTGGTGCTGGATCGCTTCGGTGATGTCATCGTCGGGCAGACCACCACGGCGGGCATGGAGCGGCTCAAGCCGCAGGTCGAGGATGCGGTGCGCAAGGTGCTCGATCCGTCCGCGATGATCTGGAAGAACGATGCCGGCGCGCGTGCGCTGGAGGCCCTGCCGAGCGAAGTGGGCGTCGCATTCGGCACGGTCGATGGCCCGCTGCGGGTGGAGGAAGGCGGGCTCGTCTTCGAGCTGGACGCGCTGGGCGGGCAGAAGACCGGCTGGTTCTACGACCAGCGCGCCAATCGTGACCAGCTTGCGCCCTGGGTGGGTGGTGGCGCGAAGGTGCTGGATCTCTTCAGCTATGTCGGTGCCTGGGGCCTGCGCGCGGCGGCCTTCGGTGCCGGGGAAGTGACCTGCGTGGACGGCTCGCAGCCGGCGGTGGATGCGGTGCGGCGGCACGCTGCGCTCAACGGATTTTCCGAGCGCGTGGATGCCGTCTGCGCCGATGCCTTCGAGTTCCTGAAGGACGCGCGCGCCGAGCGCCGCCGCTGGGACGTGGTGGTCGTCGATCCGCCGGCATTCATCAAGAAACGCAAGGACTTGCGCGAGGGCACGCTCGCCTACCGCCGCATCAACGAGATGGCGATGCAGGTGCTGGAGCGCGACGGCCTGCTGGTGAGCTGTTCGTGCAGCCACCACATGAGCCGCGACGCGCTGCTGCGCGAGATCAACGCCGGAGCGCGGCATCTGGATCGGCAGGTGCAGGTGCTGCAGGTGCTGCAGCAGGGGCCGGACCATCCGGTGCAGGCCGCGATTCCCGAAACCGAGTACCTCAAGGGCTACATCTGCCGCGTACTGCCGAGCTGATTGGACATGAGCATCCTCAACGACATCGATCCGGTGGCCATCCAGCTGGGGCCGGTGGCCGTGCACTGGTATGGACTCATGTACCTGCTCGGCTTCGGGCTGGCCTGGTGGCTCGGGCTGCGGCGGGTGCGCGCCGGACGGCTGCCGGTCAGCGAACAGGCGTATGCGGACCTGATCTTCTACGCCATGCTGGGCGTGCTGCTGGGTGGGCGCATCGGCTATCTCTTGTTCTACGGCACCGCGCAGATCGCGGCCGATCCGATGTATGCCTTCCGCGTCTGGGAAGGCGGCATGAGCTTCCACGGCGGCCTGCTCGGCGTGCTGGCGGCGGTGTGGTGGTGGTCGCGCAAGCAGAAGCTGCATTTTTTCGACAGCGTGGATTTCATCGCGCCACTGGTGCCGCCGGGGCTGGGCTTCGGGCGGCTCGGCAACTTCATCGGCGGTGAGCTTTGGGGGCACCTGACGAGCCAGCCCTGGGGCGTGGTGTTCCGCAGCGCGCTGCCGCCCGGCCTGGCCGCCGCGCCCGCCGACACGCTGCGCGCCATGCACGAATCCGGCGCGCTGGATCGCTATGCGCGCCATCCCTCGCAGCTTTATCAGGCGTTCCTGGAGGGGCTGGTGCTGTTCGTGGTGCTGTGGTGGTTCTCCAGCCGGCCGCGACCGCGCTACGCGGTGTCGGGCATGTTCGCGCTGCTCTACGGCGTGTTCCGCTTCGCGGTGGAATTCGTGCGCGAGCCCGATGCGCACCTGGGCTACCTGGCCTTCGGCTGGCTGACCATGGGGCAGGTGCTTTCCCTGCCGCTGGTCCTGCTCGGGCTGTGGCTGCTGTGGCGCGCGCGCCGCGCGCCGACGCTTGCCCCCGGAGCCACCTGAGATGCGCCAGTACCTTGATCTTCTCGCCGATGTGCTCGAACACGGCGCGCCCAAGGCCGACCGCACCGGCACCGGCACGCGCAGCGTGTTCGGGCGGCAGCTGCGCTTCGACCTCGGCGAAGGCTTCCCGCTCGTCACCACCAAGAAACTGCACCTGCGCTCGATCGTGCACGAGCTGCTGTGGTTCCTGCGCGGCGACACCAATATCGGCTACCTGCGCGACAACGGGGTGTCGATCTGGGACGAATGGGCCGACGCCGAAGGCAACCTCGGCCCGGTGTACGGCCACCAGTGGCGCCACTGGCAGGGACCGGACGGGCAGGCGTTCGACCAGATGCGCTGGCTGGTCGATGAAATCTCCCGCAATCCGGATTCGCGGCGGCTGGTGGTGAGCGCCTGGAACGTGGCGGATCTGCCGAAAATGGCGCTGCAGCCCTGCCACGCGCTGTTCCAGTTCCATGTGGCGCAGGGAAAGCTGTCCTGCCAGCTCTACCAGCGCAGCGCCGACATTTTCCTGGGTGTGCCCTTCAACATCGCCAGCTACGCCCTGCTCACCCACCTGGTGGCGCAGGCCAGCGGCCTGGGCGTCGGCGACTTCGTGCACACCCTGGGCGATGCCCACCTGTATTCCAACCACCTCGAACAGGCCCGCGAGCAGCTCGCCCGCAGCCCGCGCCCGCTGCCGCGCCTGCGGCTCAACCCCGAGGTGCGCGACCTGTTCGCCTTCGGCTACGGCGACATCGCCTTCGAAGGCTACGATCCCTGGCCCGCGATCCGCGCGCCGGTGGCGGTATGAGCGGAGGCCGGGATTCGGGATTCGGGATTCGGGATTCGTCGGGGCTTCGGGAGGCCGCAGGCGCGCGGGACCAATCCCCAATCCCCAATCCCCAATCCCCGCACTTGACCCTCATCGCTGCGCTCGACCGCAATCGCGCGATCGGCAAGGGCAACGCGCTTCCCTGGCATCTGCCCGACGACCTCAGGCGCTTCAAGGCGCTGACCCTGGGCAAGACCCTGCTCATGGGGCGCAAGACGGCCCGATCGCTGGGGCGGGCGCTGCCGGGGCGGCGCAACCTGGTGCTCACGCGCTACGGCACGGTGCCGTTCGAGGGCATGGAGGCGGTCGCAACGCTGGACGAAGCGCTCGCGCGTGCGGGCGGCGGCGAGCTGTGCGTGATCGGCGGCGGCGAGGCGTATGCCCTGACGCTGCCGCAGGCCGACGCCCTGCACCTGACCTGGGTCGATGTCGCGATCGACGGAGCCGATGCCTTCTTCCCGGCCTTCGATGCGGCGCAGTGGCAGGAAACGTTCCGTGAACACCACCCGGCCGACGCGCGGCACGCCTGGGCGATGGACTTCGTCGACTACCGGCCTATTCGCTGAAATTCCGGCGCAGGCCGGCAAATCACGGGTTTTCTGGAGGGCCTGGTTCCGGCGCCGGCGGAGCGTTGGGTGCCAGCGGTTTTCGAGCGCCCGTATCGCGACCCGAGGCGTCCCTGCCGCGTAGGGTCAACGCGCGCCCTGCCGTACGGCTACGCGCGGCCTGAAAATGAGTCGCGGCTGACTGTCAGGCGGTGGTTTGATGATGATCAAACGACGAGTCCGCGTGAAACCTATCGTTACGGGCAATATCCGCGAGCGAGGTTTCCCAATGAAAACGGCGAAGGTTCTCGGCATCGGGCTGTTCCTGGCGTCGTTCGGCGCCACCTGCGGCGCGCAGACGGTCGGCGGCACGCCGATATTCGACGTCCGCTACCGTTACGAGCACGTCGAACAGGACAATGTGCTGGCGCACGCCGTGATGAGCTCGGTGCGCACCCGCCTGGGTTACGCCACCGGCGTGCATGCGGGTTTCTCCGCGTTGCTGGAAGTGGATCACCTCGGCCACCTGGGCGGCGACTACAACGACACCCGCAACGGCCACGTCGGGCGTTCGCTGATCCCGGATCCGAGCGGTGCCGCGGTGAATCAGGCCTGGGTGCGCCACGCGGGCGACTACGGCAGCCTCACCGTGGGCCGCCAGCGCATCAACCTGGGCAACCAGCGCTTCGTCGGGGGCGTGGCCTGGCGGCAGAACGAACAGACTTACGACGGCGCGCTGCTGCAGCTCAGCCCGGCGAAGGCGCTTGCCGTGTCGTACGCCTACGTCGGCCGGGTGAATACCATCTGGGGGCCGGATACCGGGGCGTTCGCGACCGCCGCCAACCCCGCCCGCGTCGATGGAGACAGCCACCTGCTCGACCTGCGCTGGGCGATCGCGCCGGGCTTCAGCCTGGGCGTCTACCACTACCGCCTGGGGCTGGACGATCTTGCGATCGCGCCCGGCGCCGCGCGCAGGGCCCTTTCCAGCGCCACCACCGGACTGCGCGCCCAGGGCTCCAGCGGCCCGCTGGATTATGTCCTGGAATACGCCATGCAGAAGGACGCGCAGGGCAATCCGCTGGATCTGGATTCGCGCTACCACCTGATCGAAGTGGGCTACGCCTTCGGCGCGGTCAAGCTGCGTGCCGGACAGGAAGTGCTCGGGGCCGGCAGCGGCGCAGGCAACCGTGCCTTCCAGACGCCGTTGGCCACCAAGCACGCCTTCCAGGGCTGGGCCGATGTGTTCCTGACCACGCCGGCCGACGGCGTCGATGATCGTTACCTCGGCGTCATCCTGCCGCTGGGCGGCGGCAGCCTGCAGGGCGGGTACCACGACTACGCGCCCGAGCGCGGCGGCGGCAGCTATGGCAGCGAATTCGACCTGAGCTACGCGCGGCCGATTCCCGGCCTGAAGGGCCTCTCGGGTCTGGTGAAATACGCCAGCTACGACTCCGACGACCGCACCCGCACCGTCGACACCGACAAGTTCTGGGTGCAGCTGCAGTACACGTTCTGAAGTGCTGCGGTAGATGCCGCGAAGCGGGGGAGGGCGCTGCGGCGCCCTCTTTTCATCGAGCCATCGAAGGCGATGGGCGATACGCTCCCAGGCCCGCGCGCGCCATCCGCATGACGCATGATCCGGGAATCACCTGTCGAGCAGCGCCCTGGAATCCGCCTGATGGCGCTCAGTGCCGGCCCGCGTGCGGTCTGGCTGCGGCCGGTGCGTTGTGTCCGGGCACCTGCACGAAGCGTGGGGTTTCCTCGTCCAGCGCCAGCGCGGTGAGCGTTCCGCCCCAGACGCAGCCGGTGTCGATGCAGTGGATGCCAAGGCCCATGTAGAGACCCAGCGCGGACCAGTGGCCGAAGACGATCTTCAGTTCGCGAGTGGCTTGGCCGGGCACCATGAACCATGGGTAGGTTCCGGGCTTCTGCGTGCCGGGTCGACCCTTTTCCCCGAAGGAGATGGTGCCGCGCGGGGTGCAGTAGCGCATCCGGGTGAACACGTTGATGATCGCGCGCAGCCGGTCCATTCCCTGCAGGCGCGGGTGGAAGGTGTCGGGCTTGTTGCCATACATGCCCGACAGCAGCGAGCGCGGGTTGGGGCCGTGCAGGCGCTGGTGGACTTCGGCGGCGTGGCGTTCGGCCTGTGCGATGGTCCAGCGCGGCGACAGCGCCGCGTGCACCATGGCCCAGCCGAGGGTGTGGTCCACGTGGATCAGCGGGCGCATCCGCAGCCACTCCAGCAGCTCGTCGCGATCGTGCGCGAACAGCACGGAGCGCAGGTCGGGGTTCACCCGCGCCTGTTCCTCCTCGCGGCGCTGTGCGATGGCCAGCAGCGAGAGGTCATGATTGCCGAGCACCACGTGGATGCTGGCATCGAGCGACTTCACCAGGCGCAGGGTTTCCAGCGATTGCCCGCCGCGGTTGACCAGGTCGCCGCAGAACCAGAGCCGGTCGCGCGCCGGGTCGAAGTCGATGGCGTCCAGCAGGCGACAGGTGGCGTCGTGGCAGCCTTGCAGGTCGCCGATTGCCCAGATCGCCATCAGTGCAGCGTGCGCGGGATCGAGAGGGTGAAGCGCGGGATCGGTGCCTCGAAGCGGGTGCCGTCGTCGGTGATCCACTGGTAGGCGCCGGCCATGGTTCCCACGGTGGTTTCGAGCACCGCGCCGGAGGTGTATTCAAAGCCCTCGCCCGGGCGCAGGCGCGGTTGCTCGCCCACTACGCCTTCGCCGCGCACTTCCTCCACGCGGCCGTTGGCGTCGGTGATGACCCAGTGCCGCGACAGGAGCTGGGCGGGCTGGTTTCCCCGGTTGCGCAGGTGGATGGTATAGGCGAAGACGTAGCGGTTCTGCTCGGGTGTCGACTGCTCGTCGAGGTAGCGCGTGCGCACCTGGATGTCGATGGCGTGGTGGTCAGGAGTATCCATGCCGGACAGTCTAGCGGCATCCCCGCCGCGGGGAAGAGGTCAGCCGTCGGCGGACGCGGCGTGGTTGGCCAGGGCAATGAAGCGCGCCACGTCGATGCGTTCGGCGCGATCGCCAGGGTCGATGCCGACCGCTTCCATCCACGCCGGCGGGCACACCTCGTGCAGCGCGTTGCGCAGGGTCTTGCGGCGCTGCCCGAAGGCGGCCTTGACGATGCGTGAGAAGATGGCCGGATCGCTGATGCCGATCTCGGCGCGCGCGCGCGGTACCAGGCGAACGACGGCCGAATCGACCTTCGGCGGCGGGCGGAAGGCGCCGGGCGGCACCCGGAACAGTGCCTCCACCCGCGCATGGGCCTGCAGCATCACCGACAGGCGGCCGTAGACCTTGCTGCCGGGTTCGGCCGCCATGCGGTCCACGACTTCCTTCTGCAGCATGAAGTGCATGTCCACGATGCACGCAGCGTGTTCGAGCGCGTGGAAAAGGATCGGCGAGGAGATGTTGTAGGGCAGGTTGCCGACCAGGCGGATCGGCCCGTTCGTGCCGAGTGCGGAGAGGTCGACCGCAAGCACGTCCGCATGGATGATCCGCAGCGGCGCCACGCCTGCGCTGATGCGCTCGAGGCCGGCGATCAGGTCGCGGTCGAACTCGATCACGGTGAGCGCAGGATCGGGCGGTGCGTTTCCCGAGGCGGCGAGAATCCGGCGCAGCAGGGGCAGCGTCAGCGCACCTTGGCCGGGGCCGATCTCGACCAGGCGCTCGCCCGGCGCGGGATTGATCGCGCGCACGATGCCGTCCACCACGCCGCCATCGTGCAGGAAGTGCTGCCCGAGCTGCTTCTTGGTCTGATGGCGCTCTGTGTGCATGGTCAGGCCAGCAGGCGGGGAGCCAGGCGCGCGCGCCGCGCGGCGAACTCGATGGCGCGTCGCGCGGCGAGGATCAGGCTGGAGGGATCGGCCTGGCCGCGCCCGGCCAGCTCCAGCGCGGTGCCGTGATCCACCGCCACGCGCACGTAGGGCAGGCCCAGGGTGATGTTCACTGCGTCTTCGAAACCGGCGTGCTTGAGGACCGGCAGGCCCTGGTCGTGATACATCGCCAGCACCGCGTCGAAGCCTTCCAGCGCGTGCGGCAGGAAGGCGGTATCGGCCGGCAGCGGGCCGGTCAGGCTCATCCCGCGCGCGCGCAGCGCGTCGAGCACCGGGGTGATGACCTCGATCTCCTCGCGCCCCAGATGGCCGCCTTCGCCGGCGTGCGGATTGAGGCCCAGCACGGCGATGCGCGGGGCGAGGATGCCGAAGTCGGCCATGAGCGCCGCGTGCAGGATTTCCAGCGTGTCGCGCAGGCCCTCGCGGGTGAGGGCGTCAGGCACCGCGCGCAGCGGCAGGTGGGTGGTGGCGAGCGCGACGCGCAGCTGCGCGCTGGCCAGCATCATCACCACTTCGCAGCCAGCCTTGGCGGCCAGGAGTTCGGTGGTGCCGGTGTAGGCGATGCCGGCCTCATTGAGGATGCCCTTGTGCACCGGCCCGGTCACCAGCCCGGAGAGGTCGCCCGCTGCGCAAAGGTGCGCGCCTTCGAGCAGGCTGTCATGGACATAGGCGCCGTTGCGCGCGTCGAGCGTGCCGAAGCGGCTGGCGGCCCGGCGCGGGCGGTGCAGAAGACGCAGCTGGCCCGGGGAGACGCGCGGCGCATCGGGCGGCAGCAGGTCGAGTGGTTTGTCGATGGCCAGTGCGGCCTCGCGCAGCAGGTCGCCGTCGCCGATGGCCAGCAGCGCGTCGCCCAGCGCGGTCTGCGCCAGATGCACGCAAAGCTCCGGGCCGATGCCGGCAGGTTCTCCGGGAATCAGGCCCAGCGGTGGCGGAGCGGGGCCGTCCATCCGGGGAGGTCGCAGCGGAGTGCGCTCAGCCGCTGCTGCCGAGGCGCTCTTCCACATAGGACTCTTCCCGCATCTGACGCAGGAACCGGTCGAACTCCTCGTCGGCCTTGCGGCGCACGATGGTCTCGCGGATGCGGGTGCGCTGTGATTCCTGTGTCACGTCCTGCTGTCGCGTTCCCAGGCGCTGGATCAGGTGCCAGCCCACGTCGCTGGCGAACGGTTCGGAAAGTTCGTTGTCCTGCAGGTTCTCCAGCACGTTGGCTACCGCCTTGCCCCAGGCGTTGAGGGGGAACCAGCCCATGTCGCCGCCCTGGGCGCGCGTGATCGGGTCGTCGGAGCCCTCGCGCGCCACCTTGGCGAATTCCTCGCCGCCGGCGATGCGGGCGCGCAGGGCATCGATCTTGGCGCGCGCCTGGTCGCGCGTGACGAGATCGTTGGCACGCACCAGCAGGCCGCGCGCGTGGAATTCGGTCACGATCTCTTTTTCACGATCGCGGGTGTCGATGACGCGGATGAGGCTGAAGCCGCTGGGGCCGCGCAGCGGCTCGGAAACGCCGCCCGGCGGCAGCGTGGGCAGCACGTTGGCGAAAAGCGGCGGGATCTCGTCCATGCTGCGCCAGCCCATGTCGCCGCCTTCCAGCGCGGTCTGGTGGTCCGAGTAGCGCATGGCGGCGGCGGCGAAGTCCATCTCGCCGCGCACGATCAGGTCGCGCACGCCCTCGGCCTTGGTCTTGGCGGTTTCGATCTGCTCGGGCGTGGCGCCATCAGGCAGCGCCACCAGGAGGTAGCCAAGGTGTACCTGGGGCTGCTCTGCGCCGCGCGCGGCCAGGGCGTTGTCGATTTCGGTCTCGCTGACGGTGACCCGGCTCTGCACGAAGTTCTGCTGCAGCCGGGAAACGATCATTTCATCGCGGATCTGCTGGCGGAAGTCCTCGAAGCCGCCGCCCGAGCTGGCCACCTGCTGGCGCAGCTGCTCCATCGATAGGCCCTGCTGCTGGGCGATGCGTGCGATGGTCTGGTCCAGCTCGATATCGGCGATCCGCAGCCCCATGCCCTCGGCGCGCTGCAGCTGCAGACGCATCATCACCAGCCGTTCCAGCACCTGCTTCTCCAGAACCGCATCCGGCGGCAGCTGGTCGGAGCGGTCGGCGAAGCGCTCCTTGATGTTCCGTACGGCCTGGTCGAGCTCCGAACGCAGGATCACATCCTCTTCCACCACCGCCACGATGCCGTCGATAGGAGCCGTGTGCAGGGCCTGGGAAAACGCGCCCGGCGCCAGGCCGAGGAGTAGGGTGAAAGCCAGTAGACGGGCAGGGAATGAGGTCATGGTCCGGAATTCGATGAAGGGGAGAGGTGCGGCGCGACAGCGCCGGCGCACAATATCAATGCGAATAGCCGAGAATAGCACGCTCCAGAAGCTCTCCGGACTTGCGTCCCAGCGTCGACAGCCCCTTCAGTTCAAGTTCGACGTAGAGGCTGGTGTTGACCTCGCCTTCGAAGTTGCGGATGTAGCGGCGCGCCAGCACGCGTGTGGCCAGGCAGCAGTTTTCCCACTCCAGACCGGCGAAGGCTTCCAGCGTGGTGTCGTCCAGCAGCGAGTAGTTCCAGCGGGCGACGAAGCGCCAGCGCTCGTTGAGCGGAACCAGGGCAGAGGCGTCGAATTGTTCCAGGGTCACCCGGTCCCGCGTCTCGACCCTCGCATCGCGCCGGAAGCGGTAGGCGAAGTTGACCACGCCCTGGCCGCCGAAGCGGTACTGCGTGCGCAGCGTGGACAGATCGGAAAGCTCGCGGCTGGGATCCCACTGCTGGCTGACGGCCACGCTCCAGCGGTCGTCGAGCTGGTATTCCACGTCGGCCACGTAGGCCGAACCGGAGCGGTCCACGCTGCCGACGCCGGGCATCTGCACGCGCTGCGCCTCGAAGTAGCGGATCTGTCCGAGGCTGGCGGACAGTCGCTCCCGCCCGCTGTCCTCCTCGAAGAAGCGCGTGCTTACCGCAAGCGTCGCCTGGTTTGCATCGGATTGGCGGTCGGCGCCCGAGAAACGGTTGGGCCGGAACAGTTGCCCCCAGCTGAAGCCAAGCTCCTGCGTATCGAAGATCGGCAGGGCGTGCTGGTCGCGGTAGGGCACGTTGAGGTAGTAGAGGCGCGGCTCCAGCGTCTGGAGCGCGCGGGTTCCGAACACGCTGGCGCGACGCTCGAAGACCAGCCCGGTGTCCAGGCTCAGGATCGGTGTGGTGCGCGAGGGCGAACGGCCGGGGAAATCGCTGGCGTAGCCGTCGCCCAGGCGGTACTGCGTGTGCCGCGCGCCCAGCTCCGGATGAATGAAGCCTGCGGCACGCTCGTAGCGCCAGCCCACGTAGGGATGGACATCCACGCGGGTCGCATCAAGCCCGCCGCTGCGGGTGAAGGCCACGCCCTCGGCGCGAACGCCCGTCACCAGCCCCGCTCCGACCGGGTGCTCCCAGGCCAGCAGCGCGCGTGGCAGGCGCCGGAACGGCTCGGCGCTCTTCGGAACATACGGATCTGCGATGGTCCAGTCTTCGAGGCTGAGGCTGGCCGACCAGCCCGTGCCGCGGCCATAGATGCCGGCGGTGCTTTCCAGGAGGCTGGTTGCCGCCATCGTGAGCGAGTCACCGAAATCCTCGAAATAGCGGTCGTCGGAAATGTGGTTGACGTTGGAGATGAGCTGCCAGTTGGCGCCGAGACGGCCGCGGTGCTCCCAGGTCAGGGTGCCGCGGTCGCTGGCGGTCTGGTCGTCGTCGGGCAGCCAGGCGCCAAACACGCGGCCGCGCTGGGTGTCGGTCAGGTAGCGGAACTCCGCGCCGAGCATCACCCCGCGCTTTGTCATCAGGCGCGGAGTCAGGGTGAGGTCGTAGTTGGGCGCGAGGTTGAGGTAATACGGGATTTCAAGATCGAATCCGCGCGAACGCGATGCGCTCATCGACGGGAACAGGAAGCCCGTCTTGCGGCGCTCGTCGATGGGCAGGGTGGCGATGGGCAGGTAAAGCACGGGCACCGGGCCGATGCGCAGCGTGCCGCGCCGGATGGTGGCCATGCCTTCGGCCTGGTCGATGTCCACGCGCCGGGCGCGGATGGTCCACTGGCGATCGTCCGGGTCGCAGGTGGTGTAGGAAACCCCTTCCAGCAGGCTGTGGTCGCCTTGGTTGGTGGCCTGTTCGGCTTCACCGTTGCCGCGCGCCTGCAGCAGCTGGTAGCGCAGCCCGACGAGCGTGGCGCGCTGCGATTCAAGCTCTCCCTCGGCGTGGGCGGCTTCCATCAGCATGACGGCGTCCTGGTACTGGACCGGCCCTTCGGCCCGCCAGGTTTCCTTTGCCGGGTCGTAGTGCAGCAGGGCGCTGGCCACGCGCTGGTCGGCGCGCTGGATTTCGACATCTCCCTCCAGCCGGTAGCTGTCGCCGTCGCGCAGGTCGATGCTGCGCGCCCACAGCTGGGTCTGGGCGTGCTCGCGGTCGGCTTGCGATGCGGAGGTCGGGCGATAGAACTCGTAGAGGGCGTTGGGCTTGCACAGCACCCAGAGGGACGGGTCGTACTCCAGGCGTGACGTCGCGTCGGCCGCGCCGGCGCCAGCGAGAAGGAATCCGATCGAAAGGGCAAGGCGAGCGTACGGCACGGGGCGGGTCCAGCCAAAACGGCCGCCAGCTTGCCGCAAATGGAACGGCTGCGGCAATGCGTGCGGGGTGCTTCGAGTGCGAGCCATCCCATCCTTGTCGCGCGCGTGGCCAAAGGGTACAATTTTCGTCCCTTTTCGATCCGCCGCCCGGCCGCCTCGGCGGCGTGCATCAGGACCCGACATGCTGCGCGTCACCCGCCTCACCGACTATGCCACCCTGCTGATGACCGTACTGGCGCGCGCGCCAGGCACGGTGCTCAGCGGCGCGGCGCTGGCCGAGTGCGCGCGGCTGGAGCTGACCACGGTCAGCAAGGTGTTGAAATCGCTGGCGCAGGCGGGCCTGATCGAAGGCCTGCGCGGCGCCTACGGCGGCTATCGCATGGTGCGCGCGCCGTACCAGGTCAGCCTGCTGGAGATCGTCGAGGCGATCGAGGGGCCGCTGGGCATGACCGAGTGCAGCGCGGCGGATTCGCACTGCGACCGGTCCGCCTTCTGCACCGTTGCGCCGCACTGGCATCGCGTCAACGACGTGGTCGCCGATGCGCTGCGCAGCATGACGCTGGACCGCATGATCGCTCCCCCTCCACCTCCCGCGGCGGATGCGCGACGGATTCCCGCGCGCCACGCCACCTGATTCCAAGGCAGCCCCATGGCCACCGAACGCAAGCAAATCGAACAGGCGCTGGCGCGTCGCTACGATGCCGGTTTCATCACCGACATCGAGACCGACTCGCTGCCGTCGGGGCTGGATGAGGACATCATCCGCGCCCTGTCGGCCAAGAAGCATGAGCCGGACTGGATGCTGGAGTGGCGCCTCGCCGCCTACCGGCACTTCCTCACGATGCGCCAGCCCGACTGGGCCAAGCTGGAAATCGCGCCGATCGACCTGCAGGCGCTGTCCTACTACAGCGCGCCGAAAGGGCCGAAGTACAAGTCGCTCGACGAGGTTCCCAAGGAGCTGCTGGACACCTACGACAAGCTTGGCGTGCCGCTGCACGAGCGCGCCAGGCTGGCCGGTGTGGCGGTGGACGCGGTGTTCGATTCGGTCTCGGTGGCCACCACCTTCAAGAAGGAGCTGGCCGACGTCGGCATCATCTTCACCTCGATGAGCGACGCCATCCAGAACCACCCGGAGCTGGTGAGGAAATACCTCGGCACCGTCGTGCCCACCGGCGACAACTACTTCGCCGCGCTCAATTCGGCGGTGTTTTCCGACGGCAGCTTCGTGTTCATTCCCAAGGGCGTGCGCTGCCCGATGGAGCTGAGCACCTATTTCCGCATCAACGCCGGCCATACCGGCCAGTTCGAGCGCACCCTGATCATCGCCGAGGAGGGCAGCCACGTTTCCTATCTGGAAGGCTGCACTGCGCCGATGCGCGACGAGAACCAGCTGCACGCCGCAGTGGTGGAACTGGTGGCGCTGGACGATGCGCACATCAAGTATTCGACGGTGCAGAACTGGTATCCGGGCGACGAGAACGGCGTCGGCGGCATCTACAACTTCGTCACCAAGCGCGCCGAGTGCCGCGGGCCGCGCAGCAAGGTGGTGTGGACCCAGGTGGAGACCGGCTCGGCGATCACCTGGAAGTATCCCAGCTGCGTGCTGATCGGCGACGACTCGGTGGGCGAGTTCCACTCGGTGGCGCTCACCCATCACTGCCAGCAGGCCGACACCGGCACCAAGATGATCCACATCGGCAGGAACACCAAGTCCAAGATCGTCAGCAAGGGCATCAGCGCAGGGCGCGGACAGAACACCTATCGCGGCCTGGTCAAGGTGGCCAAATCCGCCGCCGGGGCGCGCAACCACACCCAGTGCGACTCGCTGCTGATCGGCAAGAAGTGCGGCGCTCACACCTTCCCCTACATCGAGGTGAGGAATCCCGAAGCCATCGTCGAGCACGAGGCCACCACCTCGAAGATTTCCGACGACCAGCTGTTCTACTGCCTGTCGCGCGGTATCGGCGAGGAGGACGCCGTCTCGATGATCGTGGACGGTTTCTGCAAGCAGGTCTTCCGCGAGCTGCCGATGGAGTTCGCGGTGGAGGCAAAGAAGCTGCTGGACCTTTCGCTGGAAGGGGCGGTCGGGTGAATGGCTGCGGCCCGCGCGCGCAGGGTGCCGGTATCGGATTGGAAGACCTGCGTTACAACACGCGGGCGACGCGCCGGCTGCGGCACGTCGCCCGATCAGGAACATCTGCAAGCGGCCGAATCGACCCGGCCCGGAGACTCTCATGCTGAAAATCACCGACCTGCACGCCTCCGTGGCCGGCAAGGAAATCCTCAAGGGCCTCTCACTGGAAGTGAAGCCCGGCGAAGTGCACGCGCTCATGGGCCCCAACGGGGCCGGCAAGTCGACCCTGGGCAACGTGCTGGCCGGGCGCGCCGGCCATGAA
Organism: uncultured Chiayiivirga sp.; assembly: GCA_934525595.1. Taxonomy (GTDB): domain Bacteria; phylum Pseudomonadota; class Gammaproteobacteria; order Xanthomonadales; family Xanthomonadaceae; genus Denitratimonas. The sequence continues at coordinate 57,829 of CAKSZJ010000003.1, forward strand.
GTCACCGCCGGCTCGGTCGAGTTCGACGACAAGACGCTGCTGGAACTCGCGCCCGAAGAGCGCGCTGCCGCCGGCATCTTCCTGGCCTTCCAATACCCGGTCGAGATTCCCGGGGTGAACAACACCTACTTCCTGCGCACCGCGCTCAACGCCCAGCGCAAGGCGCGCGGCGAGCCGGAGCTCGATTCCATGCAGTTCCTCAAGCGCGTGCGCGAGAAGCTCGCGGTGCTGCACCTGAAGGACGAACTGCTGCACCGCGCGGTCAACGAGGGATTCTCGGGCGGCGAGAAGAAGCGCAACGAGATCTTCCAGCTCGCCGTGCTGGAGCCGCGCCTGGCGATCCTGGACGAGACCGATTCCGGGCTCGACATCGACGCGCTCAAGGCCGTGGCCGATGGCGTCAACGCGCTGCGCTCGCCGGATCGCGCCTTCCTGGTCATCACCCACTACCAGCGCCTGCTCGACTACATCCGGCCCGATGTCGTCCATGTGCTGGCGGAAGGGCGCATCGTCGAGAGCGGCGGTCCGGAACTCGCGCTGGAGCTGGAAGCCCATGGTTACGAGTGGATCCGCCAGCGCATCGGGCCGGAGGCGGCGTGAACCCATCCATGTCTCCACTGCTTGAATCCCTTGCCGCCGGCTTCGATTCGCTCGCGCTGCGCGATGCCGCCGGGCTGGAGGCGCCGCGTCGCGCGGCGCTGGGGCAGGCGCTTGAAACCGGCCTGCCCGCACAGCGACGCGAACGCTGGAAATACACTTCGCTGCGCGCGCTGGAACGGCGCAGCTTCGTTCCGGCTGCGGCGCTGCCGGCGCCGCTGGATGTCACCGCCCTGGCATTGCCGGCCGCGCCGCGCCTGGTTTTTTCCAACGGCCGCTGCGTGCCCGGACTGAGCGACCTTGCCGGGCTGCCTGACGGGGTGGGCATGCGGCCGCTGTCGCAGGCGCTGCGCGAGGATGCGCCGCAGGATCTGGCCTTCCTGCTGCGGCGTTTCGATACCGCAGACGACGTCTTCGCACAGCTCAACACGGCGCTGGCGGAGGAGGGCGCCGTGCTGCGCGTGGCGCCCGGCGTGACGGTCGAGGTGCCGCTGCACCTGGTCTTCATCGGCACGCCGGTGCAGGGCGATGCCTCTTTCGCGCTGCGCCACCGCATCGAGCTGGGCGCGGGCGCGCGCCTGGCGCTGGTCGAGCAGTACGTTGCAGCCGGCGCGCACGCCAATCTTTGCAACGCACTGGCGCAGATAGAGCTGGCGCCTGGCGCACAGTTCGAGCATCTGCGTGTGCAGTCGGATGCGACAGCCGCGACGCATTTCCTGCGTACCGAGGCGGTGCTGGCGGAGACATCCGCCTATCGCCGGCTCGACCTGGAGCTGGGCGCGGCGCTGTCGCGCCACGAGCTCAACGTCGGCCTGCGCGGCACGGGCGCGCAGCTGCGCGCCAACGGCGTGCTGCTGGGCGACGGACGACGCCATCTGGATACGCGCCTTGGCATCGCCCACGTGGCACGCGATACCACCTGCCTGCTGGAATGGCGCGGTCTGGGCGCGCAGCGCTCGCGCGCGGTGTTCCACGGCGGCATCCTGATCCAGGCGGGTGCCGACGGCACCGACGCGCGGCTTTCCAACAAGAACCTGCTGCTTTCCGCCGAGGCCGAAATCGATACCCAGCCGGTGCTGGAAATCCACGCCGACGAAGTGCAGGCCGCGCACGGCGCCACCGTCGGTAGCCTCGACGCCGCCGCGCTGTTCTACCTGCGCTCGCGCGGCATTCCCGAGGCACAGGCGCACCGCATGCTGACGGCGGCCTTCTGCCGCGAAGTGCTGAGCGCGCTTGAGGGGCCGCTGCGCGAGGCCGCGGAATCGGTTCTCGACAGCCGCCTGGACGCCCTCGCGTGAGCGTGAGCGAGCCCGACTGGGCGGCGTTGCGCGCGGGCTTTCCGCTGCTTGCGCGCCAGGTCCACGGCAAGCCCCTGGTCTATTTCGATTCGGCCAATACCGCGCAGAAGCCCCGCGAGGTGATCGCCGCGGTGGATGAGTTCTACCGCTGCCACAACGCCAACGTCAGCCGTGCCGTGCACCAGCTCGGCAACGAGGCGACGGAAGCCTACGAGGGTGCGCGCGCGGCGCTGGCGCGCTTCGTCGGCGGACGAGGTGAAGAGGTCGTGTTGACCAGCGGCACCACCTTCGCGCTCAACCTGGTCGCCCATTCGTGGGCGCTGCCGCGCCTGGCGCCCGGCGATGTGATCCTGCTCACCCGCATGGAGCACCACGCCAACATCGTGCCGTGGCAGCTGGTGGCGCAGCGCAGCGGCGCGCGCATCGAGGTGGTGGAGCTTTTGCCCGACGGCACGCTCAATCTGGCAATGCTGCACGAGAAGCTCGCCGGCCCGGTGAAGCTGCTGGCCCTCACCCACACCTCCAACGTGCTGGGTACGGTCAATCCGGTGCGCGAGATCTGCCGCGAAGCGCGGCGCCACGGCGTCATCAGCGTGGTCGACGGCTCCCAGGCCGTGCCGCACCAGCCGGTGGACGTGAACGCGATCGGCTGCGACTTCTACGCCTTCACCGGCCACAAGATGTGCGGGCCGACCGGCACCGGCGCGCTGTGGGCACGGCGCGAGCACCTCGAGGCGATGCCGCCGTTCCTGGGCGGCGGGGAAATGATCAAGGAGGTGCGTTTCGAGGGCACCGTCTACAACGATGCGCCGCAGCGCTTCGAGGCCGGCACCCCCAATGTCGCCGGATTCGCCGGGCTGGGCGCCGCGGTGGAGTTTCTGGAAGGCGTCGGCATGGAGGCCATCCGCATGCGCGAGGCCGGGCTGCTCGCGCACCTGACCGAAGAGCTGGACCGCATCGAGGGCCTGCGCATCTTCGGGCGCGCGCCCGACAAGGCCGCGGTGCTGTCGTTTGCCATCGACGGCGCGCATTCGCACGACCTGGCCACCCTGCTGGATCTGGAGGGCGTCGCGGTGCGCTCCGGCCAGCACTGTGCGCATCCGCTGCTGCAATGGCTGGGCGTGGGAACGACCTGCCGCGCTTCGCTGGCGTTCTACAACACCCATGAGGAAATCGAGGCTTTCGTCGCGGCCTTGCGCAAGGTGCGCGCGCTGCTGGCCTGAGCGTTACGGCTGCACGGCCTCGGGAGGATCGCGGCACGCGGCGAACAGGTCGCGTTCGGGGTCATAGGCGCTGGTTTTCACGTCGAACACGCCCAGCAGGGTCGGGAACAGGTGATCGTGGCTGGTCGGCTTGCGCGCGACCTCGCGCACGCAGGCCGTGTCGATGCGGCTGTTGGCGGAAAACGCCGGTGACATCCACAGCACCATCGGCACGTGCAGCTGCGCGCGCGGTGCCACGCGGTAGGGCGCGCCGTGCAGGTAGAGGCCGTATTCGCCGAGCGATTCGCCGTGATCGGAGACATAGAGCATGGCGACGTCGCGCTCGCGCTCGGCGGCCAGAAGCTCGATGAGCTGATCCAGCACCGCGTCGGTGTAGAACAGCACGTTGTCGTAGGCGTTGGCGATTTCCTCGCGTCTGCAGCGACTCAGTTCGGCGGTGCGGCAGGTCGGGGTGAAGTGCTCGTAGGCGGCCGGATAGCGTTCGAAATAGTTGGGCCCGTGGTTGCCCAGCATGTGCAGGACGATGATCTGGTCGCCGGGCGCGGCCTGGATGCGTTCGGCCAGGCCGCGCAGCAGGATTTCATCCAGACAGCGGCCATCGTGGCAGAGCGCGGGATCGTCGGCAGACGACATCGCCTGCGTTTCGACGCCGTCGCACACGCCCTTGCAGCCGGCCTGGTTGTCGCGCCACAGCACCGAAATTCCGAGGTTGGCGAGCACATCGAGCACCGATGCCTCGCCGGCGATGGCGGCGCGATCGTAGTGCGCCCGGCCGCGCGGGGAGAACATGCACGGCAGCGAGACCGCGGTGCTGGTGCCACAGGCGCTCACGTCCGGGAAATTGACCAGATCCGCGCGGGCCGCCAGGGCGGGCGTGGTCTGGCGCGCGTAGCCGTTCAGCCCCCAGTGGTCGCCGCGCACGGTTTCCCCGACCACCAGCACCAAGAGGCGCGGGCGGCGGGTAGCGGCGGTGGGCACTTGGATGGCGTCGGTCGCGATGGGCCGCTTCGGGCCGAGCGCCGCCTTCGCGTCGCCCTGCGCCAGCGCGCGCGCGCCGGAAACCACAAAGTTGCCCGGCGTGATGCGGTAGCGCAGCAGGGGATCGCCGCGCATGAGTCCGAACACGCCTTGCGACACCGGCAGCAACGCACCCACGGCCAGCGCCAGCGTGGCGACCAGGAACAGCAGCCGCCGTTTCAGCTGGCGTCGCCAGGGCAACTGCCTGGGCGTGAGGAGCCACAGTGCGGCGGCAAGCAGCGCGCCTTGCATCAGCACATGCAGGATCAGGTTGGGGCTGAGCAGCTCGCGCGTTTCGGCCGGATCGGTTTGCACGATGCTGCGCATCATGTCGGCATCGAAGACCACCGCGAAGCGATCCATGTACCAGGTGGCGAAGGCGGTGGTGACCAGCAGCACCGCCAGCAGCGGTCGCACCGCGCGGCCCCAGGCGCACAGGCCGATCAGGAAGGCGTGCAGCGCGAACATCGCCACGCCCAGCGAGACGGCCAGTGCGGTGGATGCTTGCGCGTGCCGCACGGCGGCCCAGAACGGCCCGTTGCAGGCCAGCACGAACCAGGCACAGGCGAGAAGGATCATGGCCTCAGCGGACAGCGTCGGTCGGCCCCAGCGGCGTGCGCTGTGCGCGCCCTCGTCGATGGCGATGGCGTTCATCAGGCGCCACCCCGCGCGTTGCCCGGGCGAACAGGCGTGCCGACGGATGCCTCGGGATCGCGCCGGCGCCAGAGCATGAACAGCCGCGCGGCCACCAGCCAGCACAGTGCCGCGGTCCAGATGTCATGCGACAGGAAATGCGCGCCGCGAATCTGCTGGGAGATGCCGAAGACCAAGCCGGCCGCGATTGCCAGGGCCCATGCCAGACGCGCGCGGCGCGGATTGGCCGCGAGCGCGAAACCCGCTGCCACCCAGGCGTAGCCTGCGCTGGCGTGACCGGCGGGAAAGCACGCGCCGGGCTGGCCCAAAGAGGCCGGCGAAAACGGCGCAAGGTAGGCGTGCGTGCCGCCGTAGCGCAGCAAGTCCCAGGGGCAGTCCACGCCGCTGCAGCGCTTGATCAGGCCCACCAGCAGAGTCGATGCAAGCACCGTCACCGCCAGATAGCCCAGCGGCCTGCGCCAGTGAGCGGGCACTATCTTACAGCGCCCGCTCGCGGCCCAGGTGGCGACCACTGCCAGCCAGGCGACGACGCTGAGGTGATGCCCGCCCCTGTGCAGCACGGTGGAAAAAAGCCAGGTGTCGCGCAGCGCCCACTGGCCGCCCTGCCAGCGGTAGATACGGTCGGCAAGCCAGAGGTCTCCACCCGCGTATTGCAACAATCCGGCCAGGAGGGCGGCGAACAGCAGTACGGCCGCGCCGGCCTTCCAGCCCGCAAGGAGTACGGGGTCGAGGTGCCGATCGGATGCGGGCACGGATTGCGCCGGACTGACGGCGCGTTCGGCTGGGTGAATTGCGTGAAGCAGGTTCGACGACATGACGCAATGGCTGACGGGTACAGGGTCCGAGTGGCCGAAAGCATCGGTCCAGCGGTGTCGGAGAGCCGTCGAAGTTTCGTTTGTTGCGCATTAATTGACCGGGCAAAAGCCTGGGACGGACACACGATGCAGCCCTCGGACTGGCACCGAAGTGCGACTTTGACCATGCTTTGCGCACTGTCCCGGATGCTGAGCCGATGCGCCTGCTCGTGATCGAAGACCACCCGGCCCTGGTGGCGAACCTGTTTTCCTATTTCGAGGCGCACGGCGCGCACCTCGATGCCGCGCCCGACGGGCTGGTCGGGCTGCATCTGGCCCTGGCGAACGACTACGACGCGGTGGTGCTCGACTGGATGCTGCCGCGCATGGAGGGGCCCGCGGTGCTGGAAGCCCTGCGCGCGCGCGGGCGCGACGTTCCCGTCCTGATGCTGACCGCGCGCGACCAACTGCCGGACAAGCTTGCGGGATTCCGCGCTGGCGCGGACGACTACCTGACCAAGCCCTTCGACCTGGCCGAGCTGGAAGCGCGCCTGGTCGCGCTGGTGACGCGCGCCCGCGGGCGGACCGCCGTCCGCTTCCTGAGCGTTGGCGATCTCGCGCTCGATCTTGGCACGCTCGAGGCGCGCCGCGGCGAACGCCTGCTGCACCTCTTCCCCGCTTCGCGCAGGCTCCTACAGGTGCTGATGGAGGCCAGCCCTGCGGCGGTCAGCCGGCAGCAGCTCGAATACGCGCTTTGGGGCGACGACCCTCCCGATGGCGATGCGCTGCGCTCCCACATCTACGAACTGCGGCGCAGCGTGGATGCCGGCCACGCGATCAAACTGATACAGACCCTGCCGCGCGTCGGCTATCGACTGGCGGTTCCCGGTGTTCCGGATTCGCTCTAGCCTCGCGCGCCAGGTCGGCGTCGGCCTGGTGGTCTACGGGCTGCTTCTCAGCGCGGCCCTGTTCACCCACGGGCTGCTGGTCAACGAGCAGGCCGAGCGCATGGTCTGGCAGGCGATGCTGGAAACGGAGATGGATGCCATCTTCGCGCGGTTGCGCGACGACCCCGCCTACGCCTGGCGCAGCAACGGCAAGCTCGATCTCTATCGTCTTGGCGCCGGAGAGGAGGTGCCTGCGGAAATCGCGCGGCTGCCGCCGGGACTGCACGACGAGGTACAGTTCGCAGACAACGAATGGGTGGTTCTGGTGCGCGACGACGCGCGCCAGGTGCGGCACGCGCTGGCGCTCGACATCGACGGCTTCGAGGCGGCCGAGTGGAGCCTGCTGCGACCGGTGATCGTGTCGTCGGTGCTGGCGATGCTGTTGCTGAGCGTTGCGATCTACTACGGAGTGCGCCTGCTGACCCGGCCACTGCGCCGCATGGCGATGCGCATCGCTGCCCTGGCGCCGGACCGGCGCGGGCAGCGCGTGGAACTATCGCGGCACGCCAGCACCGAGCTGGAAGTGATCGCCGATTCGCTGAACGACTACCTGGGGCGCAACGACCGGTTCGTGGAGCGCGAGCGCGCCTTCATCGACAGCGCCAGCCACGAACTGCGCACGCCGCTCACGGTGATTCGAGGTGCCGCCCAGGTGGCGCGGGCGGCTGACGGTGTTCCCGTCGCCACCCTGCGGCAACTGGAACGAATCGCCCGAACAGCGGCCGAAATGGAAGAGCTGGTTGCCATGCTCCTCATGCTGGCGCGTGATCCGCAGCGCATCCGCGATGCCTCCGAGCGCGTCCGGCTCGATGAGCTGGTGCGCGCCGTGGTGGAGGACCATCGCCCGCTGTGCGAGGGAAAGTCGCTGCGCCTCGGGCTCGGGCCGCTGGCGCACTGCACCGTGATCGCGCCCGAGGCGGTGCTGCGCGTGACCGTGGGCAACCTGGTGCGCAACGCGATCGAACACAGCGACCAGGGCGACATCTGCATCCGGCTGGATGCGGACGCCCGGCTGGAGATCCGCGACCCCGGGCACGGCATGACGCCGGAGCAGGTCAGCGCGCTCTATGCCCGGATCGCGCGCGGCGGGAGCCGCGGCAGCGGCATCGGACTGGCGCTCATCGCCCGCCTGAGTGAGCACCTGGGCTGGCGGCTAGAAATCCAGCCTGTCCCGGGCGGTCAGGGCACCTGCGCGCGGCTGGACCTGTCCGGCTTCCTGGCAGCCTGAAGGCGGCAGCGCGGCGGGCAGCCCCCGCGTTTCGACGTTTTTCCGACATCGGGGAGGTCAGGATCGCTCGCCGCCACTGCGGCGCGATCTTTTCCCGGAGCCCCCGTCGCAACATGCCCATCCGCTCGTATCTGTCGGTGCACCGCGGCCCTCTGGCCCCCTTCCTGCGCACGTTCGCGATCGGCCTGGCCGTGCTTTCGCTATCGCGCCTGGGTCTGGCGCTCTGGCACGCAGAGGCAGTAGGCGCGGCGCACGGTTGGGGGCGCGTGTTCCTGTACGGGCTGCGGGTCGACGTGGCGGTGATGAGCATGCTGCTCGGCCTGCCGGCGGCGCTCTGGCTGCTGTTGCCGGCAGGCTGGTCGGGACGCGGTCCGATACGCGCGACGTTCGCCGTGTGGCTGACGCTGGCGCTGGCTCTCCCGTTCCTGCTCGAACTCGGTACGCCGTCTTTCATGGCCGAATACGGCCTTCGACCCAATCGCCTGTTCATCGAATACCTGGCCTATCCGCGGGAGGTCGCAGCGACCCTTTTCAAGGGGCATCTGTTCGCGGTGCTGTCGGCGGGACTGCTGGGCACCGTCGTCGTGTGGTTCGGATGGCAGCGTGCGCGCGTCGCCCTGCGGCGTCATCCAGTGCGGCCAGGCGCCTGGCCGCGACGCGCCTTGGTTGCCGTGGCGGTGTTGCTTGCGGCGACGATGGGCGTGCGCTCCACGCTCGGGCATCGGCCGATGAATCCGTCGATGGTGGCGTTTTCCAGCGATGCCACGGTCAACGCGCTGCCGCTCAATTCCTTCTATTCGGTGGCCTTCGCCGCGCGCGACTGGTTCCGCAGCGATCCGGGCTCGCGCATCTACGACGTCGCAACGCCAGACGACGCGGTAGCCGGCGCGATGCGCGACGAGCTGGCGGCATCCGGCGCGACGCTGGTGCACGACGCGGGCGCGCCGGTGCTGGCGCGCTGGCCGGCGGTCCACCGCGGCGCGCCGCGAAACCTGGTGATCGTTCTGGAGGAAAGCCTGGGCGCGCAGTTCGTGGGCCACCTCGGCGGATTGCCGCTCACGCCCAACCTCGATCGTCTGGCCAGCGAAGGCTGGGCCTTCACCCGGCTCTACGCTACCGGCACGCGCTCGGTGCGCGGCATCGAGGCCGTGGTGAGCGGCTACACGCCCACGCCTTCGCTGGCCGTGGTCAAGCGTCCGCTCGCGCAGCAGGGATTCTTCACCCTGGCCGGTCTGCTGCGCCGGCACGGCTACGACACCACCTTCCACTACGGCGGTGAAAGCCATTTCGACGCCATGCGCGGGTTCTTCCTCGGCAACGGATTCGAGCATGTGATCGAGCAGAAGGACTACGAAGCCCCGGAGTTCACCGGCTCCTGGGGCGTCTCCGACGAGGATCTCTTCCGCCGCGCCGACGCCGAGTTCCGCCGCAAGCACGCCGCCGGCAGGCCGTTCTTCGGCTTCGTCTTCACCTCCAGCAACCATGATCCCTTCGAGTTTCCCGAAGGGCGCATCGCGCTGTACGAAGAGCCTGCTGCCACGCGCAACAACGCGGCCAAATATGCCGACCACGCGCTCGGGATGTTCTTCGAACTGGCCAGGAAATCCGACTACTGGGCCGACACCGTGTTCCTGGTGGTGGCCGACCACGATTCGCGCGTGCTGGGGCAGTCGCTGGTGCCGGTCGACAACTTCCACATCCCCGGCGTGATCCTGGGTGCCGGCGTGTCGTCGCGGCGCGACGGGCGGCTGGTGAGCCAGGTGGATCTGGCGCCGACCCTGCTGTCGCTGATGGGGATCGAGGACGCCACGCCGATGATCGGCCACGACCTCAACCGCGAAGGCGCGGGCATCGCCGGACGCGCGCTGATGCAGTACGACAGCAATTTCGCGCTGATGACCGAGGACGGGCTGACCATCCTCGAGCCCGGCCAGCCGGCCGAGCGCTACGTCCATCGCCCCGGCGAGCCGCTCGGCTTCATGGGCGATGCCAGCGAGGCCCAGGAGCGGCGCGCGCGCCTGTTCGCGCTATGGGGCACCGTGGCCTACGAGCGCGGCTGGCACCGGTTGCCGCGGGATGCGGAGGCGCGCGGCGCGAGCGTGGGCCGGTCGCAGGCGCTGCCGCAGCGGTAGCGCGCGCGATCGGGGCTGAAAGCCGGCAGTGCGGCCGTCGCGGCGTGATCCCGCGGCGCCGGATCGCAAGCGGCGGTAGCGGACGGGGCGCGGGTGGGGCGGGCTGAACCACGGCGTTCCCGTTACCATGGCCGCATGACCCAATCACACGATGACCTGGTTTTCCGCGGCGCCGCGGAGACGGATGTCCCCGCCATCGTCGCCCTGGTCGAATCGGCCTATCGCGGCGACATCAGCCGCAAGGGCTGGACTACCGAGGCCGATCTTCTCGACGGCCAGCGGGTGGACGCTCAGGCGATCATGCAGGAACTGGCGCGTCCCCGGAGCCGTGTCCTTATGGCGCGGCGTGGTGATGAGCTGTTGGCCTGCGCACACGTCGCCGTGGAAAAGGATTCGGGCTGTTTCGGCATGTTCGCGGTGCGCCCGGACCTGCAGGGCGCCGGCGTGGGCAAGCGCGTGCTGGCCGAGGCCGAGCGCATCGCGCGCGAGGAATGGGGCATGGCGCGCATGTGCATGACCGTGATCGATGTTCGCGATGAGCTGATCGCCTTCTACGAGCGCCGCGGTTATCGACGTACCGGAATCAGGAAACCCTTCCCGTACGGCGATCCGCGCTTCGGCCTGCCGCGCCGCGACGACCTGCGCTTCGAGGTGCTGGAGAAGGCGTTGTGAGCGGCGACTGGATCGCGCTGTGTCCGACGGCGGACGTGCTGCCCGGCGAATCGCACGTCGCCTGGTTCGGCGACGTGCCGCTGGTGATCGTCAACTTCGACGGCGCCTTTTACGCGCTGGAAGATCGCTGCACGCACGAGGATTTCGAACTCTCGGCCGGGCCTTACGACCAGCAAGCCGGGCAAATCGAATGCGTGCTGCACGGCGCCCTGTTCGACGTCCGCAGCGGCGAGGCCCTGCGTGCGCCCGCCTATGAGCCGGTGCGCCCGTATCCGGTGAAGGTGGAGGACGGCATGATCTGGGTGCGCGAACCGGAGTGATCCGCGCACCCGAATCCGGCTGCGCTTAGTTGTTCTCGAACCCGTCGGCAAAGATGGACAGCGATTCGAACGTCGCGTGTACCGTGCAGTCGACGGTGACCGGCGCGGTGGTCCAGGTCATGCCCGTCAGGCTTCCGTCGCAGCCGGTAACTGATTTCAGCTGGTGGCCGGCGTTGGCGGCGAGAGTGAAACCGATGGTGGCATTGGCCGCGACCAGCTGCGGCGTTGCGGGTGTGATGCTGCCCGAGCCCGTGAGCTGCGGCGTCACCAGATAACTGGAGGCGGCGGTGTCGCCCTTGAAACGGTAAATCTTGCCGCCGCCGTCGGTGAGGTAAAGATTGCCCAGTGCGTCCTCGCCGAAGCTGTAGGACGACATCGATGGCGTGCCGGGCATGGTTTCGATGGCCCACTGCGCCAGTGCCGGGTCCGGATTGGCGGCGATGTAGACCTTGCCACTGCAGTAGTCGCTGAACACGTACTGGCCCTGTAGCGAGATGATCGGCCCGCGATAGACGTAGCCGCCGGTTACCGAGCAACCTGCAACCGGCGGATTTCCGGAGGTCGAATGCGGGTATTCGATCTTTGGCGGCACGCTGCCGGCCGGGCCAACGCATCCAAGTGCGCCACCGGGATAGGTGTGGAGTCCCTCGCACAGGTTCCACTGGAAATCCTGCCCCGCGCTGGCCGCAGGCTGGAAGCTGACTTCCTCGTATCTGTTCTGGCCCACGTCGCCGATCAGCATGTCGCCGGTGAGCCGGTCGAAGCTGAAGCGGAAGGGGTTGCGCAGGCCCCAGTTGAAAATTTCGGCGCAGTCATCGGGATGGTCGCTGACGTTGGCGAAGGGATTGGCGGCGGGCACCGCGTAGGGTGCGGGCTGCCCGGGCGTGGCGCCGCAGAAGTTGGCCGGCGCCGAGGCCGTCGTGGTGTGCACGTCCAGGCGGATGATCTTGCCCATCAGGTAATAGTTCGGCCCGGAGCCGCTCGTGCTGCGGCAGGTGGCCGGATTGTTGTTGGCTTTCTTGCGCCCGGTGCACTGGGCAAACCCGTTCGGATCACCCTGCGTGCCGCCGTCGCCTACCGACCAGTACAGATAGCCGTCCGGGCCGAAATGCAGGTCGCCACCGTTGTGGTTGCTGGCGTTGTCGGGCACCCGCAGGATCACCGTGCCGGTAGCGTTGGCCACATCCGCGCTTGGCGGCGTGGCGGTGTAGCGCGCCAGCACCTGATCGTTGGAGGAGCCCAGCCTCGGGTCGGAGTTGGGCGCGGTGTAGGTGACGTAGAAGGTGCCATTGCTGGAGAAATCCGGATCGAACGCCAGGCCCAGGATGCCCTGTTCGGAAGAGCATGCCGTGCTGATGGTGAGGAATGGCGTGGCCAGGAGGCTGCCGCTCTTCACCACCCGGATGCCGCTGCATCGCTCGATCACGAACACGCGGCCGCTGCCGTCGTCGGGTGCGCGCACCGCGATGGGTTGGCTGAACGTGGTGCTGGCGTTCGGCCAGCGCTCGAGAGAAAGGTCGGGCGGCGTGGCCGCGCCCGCTGAGGCGCCGAACGCCAGCGCGAGCGCCGCGCCTGTCAGTCGTGCGGTGATATGCATGAGGGCTCTTCGGTATGGGACGGGAGGGACACGGTAGCGCAAGAGCCGTGCGGCCTGCTCCAGGGCTTGGGGTGATCCCGCCCTGCAAGGGATGGCGGCGGCCGCGCACCGCGCGACGGTCCGGGATGCGCGAAGGGGGGATCTCACTCCGGTGTGCCGCAAGCCTTACGGGCGTGTTTCAGGCGCCTGCCTTCAGTGCCGCCAACGTCATCATCGCCACCACGCAGGCGATGCCGCCGAACCACACGAGGCTGCGCATCAGCGGGATCGCGGCCAGATAGAACGCGCCGTGCAGCACCCGGCATGCGGCGAAGGCAACGGCCAGTTTGCTGATCAGCGCGTGCTCCACGCCGGCCAGCTGCGCCATCAGCACGGCTGCGGCGAAGGGGGCGAAGGCTTCGAAGGCGTTGAGGTGGGCGGCGTAGGCGTTGCGGACGCGGTAACTGTCCTGCTTCGCGATCCAGCCGCGCGGATCCTTGTTGCTGTAGCCCGGCGCGCCGGATTTGGCGACGGCGACCCAGAGATAGGGCATGAGGGCGGCGATCAGGATGCACCAGTAGGCGATGGACATGAGCGGCTCCGCAGCGGTGATGGTCGCCGGAGTCTGGCATATCCGCAGGCCGGGCGGGGCGACGCCTGCGCGCGATCGTGATGCCGCTTTTCCTGCTGCACGGGCCGGTCGGGCGTCAGGCCGCGCGCCGGCTCGGAGTGGGAGCGAGCGTCCGGCGGCTGCGCCCGCAGGGTGCGGTGACGTTCGGGGGGGTGTTCCGTGCCGCAGCGCAGTGAACGATTCCCGCCCCGCGAGTGGACGCGGAGCGGAAATCGCCGGGCGGAAGGATCACTCGGGCCGGGCCGGAGTGCTGGCACCGAGTTCGATGCGATCGCGGTTCTTCTCCACCGTGGCCAGGCCGATGCCCTTCACCGCGGCGAGCTGGTCGGCGCTCTTGAACGGGCCGTTGGCCTGGCGGTATTCCACGATGGCCTGCGCCTTGGCCGGACCGACGCCGGTGAGGCCGGCGGAAAGCGCGGTGGCGTCGGCGGTGTTGATGTTCACGGGGCCGGCGGCAAAAGCGGAAAAGCTCAGCGCGAGCGACAGCAGCAGGGACTTGAGGATGAGGGCGAAACGGTTCATGGCGTGTCTCCAGAAAGGATGGTGTGATTCCGTCGGGAGGCATCCCGGCCGGTGGAGACAGTGTTGCCATCGGCAGCAGGGGCCGGCATCCGGAATTGCTGGAGATCGGCCCCGGAATTGGCCGGGACGAAGGATCGGAAAAGTCCTATCCGCAGTGCGGCTTCCGCTGCTGCCCGACCTGCCCGGGTCGGCCGCTGCGCGGGTATGCGGTGGCGCGCCCAGACTGCACGCTGCCGCTCACTCCTCCGGTGCGACGTATCCGGCCGGCACCTGCGCACCGTCGCCGAACAGGAATTTTTCCATTTCCGCCTGCAGGAAGGCGCGCGCCCTGGGGTCGCGCGGGGTGAGGCGGTATTCGTTGATCAGCATGGTCTGGTGGGCAAGCCACTCGTTCCAGGCGGGCTTGCCGATGGTGTCGAGCACCCGCTGGCCGAGGGCGCCGGGCCAGGGGGCGAAGTCGAGGGCTTCGGCGTCCTTCTGGTGCTTGGTGCAGAAGACGGTGCGTGTCATGGCGTTTCCTCGTTCGGTGTGGATTGGAGCATGCGCTGGGACTGGAGCAGCTGGCGCACCGGTGCGGGAAGGCCGATGCCGGGCCATTCGGCGGGCGCGGCCCAGCGCAGGAGGGGCGCCTCTTCGGTCAGCCGCAGGCGCGGCTGCACGGCGTCGTGGCGGTGCGGGGCGATGGTAAGCCGGTAGTGGCTGAAAAGGTGCTCGAACGCGGGCAGCGCGCGTCCGCTGTCGGCTGCGTGCAGGTGGCGGCGGACAAAGGCGTCGAGCGTGGCGCTGTCAGGCGCTTCGGGCAAGCTCCAGAGGCCGTTCCATACGCCGGGGCCGTCGCGCTTTTGCAGCAGGACCCGCCCTTGTCCGTCGAAAGCCAGGAGCATGGCGCAGTGGCGCCGCGGCAGGGCCCTTGCGGGCTTTGGCGTAGGCAGTTCCGCGATGCGGCCCTCGCGCCGCGCGATGCAGTCCCCGCTCAGCGGGCAGCGCGGACAGGCGGGTGCGGCGCGGGAGCATACGGTGGCGCCAAGGTCCATCTGGGCCTGGGTGTAGTCGGCCAGGCGTTCCGCGGGGAGCAGGCTTTCGGCAAGGTGCCAGAGGTCGCGTTCGATGGCCGAGGCGCCGGGCCAGCCTTCGATGCCGCGCCAGCGGCTCAGCACGCGCTTGACGTTGCCGTCGAGGATGGCGAACGGCAGGCTGTGCGCCTGCGCGAGGATGGCGCCGGCGGTGGAACGACCGATGCCGGGCAGGGCGATGAGCGCGTCGAAGTCGGCGGGCAGCTGGCCGCCGTGACGTTCCAGGCATGCTTTCGCGGCGGCGTGCAGGTGGCGGGCGCGGGCGTAGTAGCCAAGTCCCGACCACAGTGCCATCACGTCGTCGGAAGACGCGCGTGCCAGCGCCGCAAGATCGGGCAAGGCCGTGACGAATCGCTCGAAGTAGGGAATGACGGTCTGCACCTGCGTCTGTTGCAGCATGATTTCCGAGAGCCAGACGCGGTAGGCGCTGCGCGGGTGCTGCCAGGGCAGGTCGTGGCGGCCGTGGCGGTCGAACCAGGCGAGCAGGCGCGGTGCGAAGTCGGGTGTGGCCTTCTTGCTGGAGCATGCCGGTTCCGTCATTCATCGTGGCCCTGGGGCGGCATCCGGATGCGGATGCCGCTGGCTTCGATGCCACCGTATTTCATGCGTTCGACCTCGAGCGTGCCCTGCAGCGGCGGCAGCGCGCCGCGACGCTCATCGCCGAGCCAGGCCAGCGTGTCGTTGAGCGTGATCGCGCCGCGCACGCCGTCGTCGCCGCGCAGCAGCGAGAAGGTGGCGCGCCCGCTGAGCGCGGTGTCGCCCTCATAGCGCAGCGCCAGATGCACCGCGTCCTCGTCGGCGGGCGGCAAGGGCAGATCGGGCCAGTCCTCGGGCCAGGGGGCGATCAGGCTGCGCAGGTCGAAACCGAGCGTGCCGGCGGGGTTCCAGGCCAGCTCCCCTTCCAGGTGTGGCCGCCATGCGGGCAGCGCATCGAGCACGAGATCGAGGGTCAGCGGCGCGAGCCGCAGCGTCGGGCCATCGGTGTGCGGCGTGGCATTCAGCTGCAGCGCGAAGACCTGCCGGACATCGCCTTGCGCCAGCGTGCCGCGCAGAGTGAGGCGGGTGGCGACGCCGTGGCGCAGCGAGGGCAGGGTGAGGTCGAGCGCGTCGAGCGACCAGCCCTTGCTGTCGATGCGGCCGCTGCGGATTTCCAGCGGGGCGTCGAGGTCCGGAAGCCGCAGCGGCGAGGGTGGGCCGGCATCGTCGCTGCGGTTGAAGAAAGCGAGTGTGGCGGGCAGGTCCAGCTGTGGCGAGATGAGCCGCAGGCCGAGCAGGGTGATGGTCTCGCCGCGCAGCACCGACCAGGGCAGTGCGGCTTCCGCACGCGCGGCGCGCAGCAGCGGTTGCGTTGCGCCGGGCGCGGTGGCGGCGAGGCCGGTCAGTTCGACGTGCAGGTCCGGCCACAGGCCCACGTCGGCGGGTTCATCCAGCGTGATGTGCAGGCCGGTGGCCTGCTCGGCCTGGCGCAGCAGGAAGGCGCTGACGCGCTCGGGCTGCAGCAGCGCGCGCAGCGCGAGGAGGGCTACGAGCGCCAGCGCGGCGAGCACCGGCAGGATGATCCAGCGGCGACGACGCGGGGGTGCATCAATACCCATGGTTGAGGCCGTCATTCCCGCGTCCGACGGGGTGATGGAAACCCCTTGCCTGAGGAATGCCAATCGGTTTCGACGGTCTGGCCCCGGCGAACATTGCGCGCTGTCGTCAGCGTGTGACGAGCGATTCGGGCAGCAGCGCATCCACGAAGGCGTAAGGGTCGAACGCGCGCAGGTCGTGCACGCCTTCGCCCAGGCCCACATAGCGGATCGGCAGGCCGAATTCGCGCGCCAGCGCGAAGATCACCCCGCCCTTGGCGCTGCCGTCGAGCTTGGTGACGATGAGGCCCGTCACTCCGGCGGCCTTCTGGAACTGGCGGACCTGATTGATGGCGTTCTGCCCGGTGGTGCCGTCGATCACCTGCAGCACCTCGTGCGGTGCGCCGGGGTCGAGCTTGCCGAGCACGCGGCGCACCTTGCCCAGCTCGTCCATCAGGCCCTGCTGGGTGTGCAGGCGGCCGGCGGTATCCGCGATCAGGAGGTCCGCGCCCTTCGCCCTGGCGGTCTGCAGCGCATCGAACACCACGGCGGCAGGGTCCGCGCCGCTGGTCTGCGCCACCACGTGTACGCCGTTGCGTTCGCCCCAGGTCTTGAGCTGTTCGACCGCGGCGGCGCGGAAGGTGTCGCCGGCGGCCAGCATCACCTGCTTGCGTTCGTCCAGATAGCGTCGCGCGAGCTTGCCGATGGTGGTGGTCTTGCCGACGCCGTTGACGCCCACCGTGAGGATCACGAAGGGCTTTGCGCCGGTGTAGATGTTGATCGGTTCGGCGACCGGCACGAGCAGCGCGATCAGCTCGCCGCGCATGGCGTTGAGCAGGTCGCGCGCGTCGGAGAACTCGCCGCGGTCCATGCGCTGGCGAAGGTCCTCGACGATGATCGTGGTGGCCGAGACGCCGACGTCGGCGGTCAGCAGGCAGGTTTCGATTTCCTCGAGGAAGTCCTCGTCGAGTTTCACGGTGCGCGAGAACAGCGAGGAAAATCCCCGTGCTAAGCCGCTGTTGCGCAGCCGGTCGCGCCAGCTCGCGGCAGCGGATTCGGACGCCTGCGTGGAGGGCGGGGACGCGACTTCGGGCGCGTCAGCGAACGTCTCGCGCAGGGCCACGTCCCCGTCGGCGGTAGCCGTGGCCGACGCTGCGTCGTCCGCAGGCGTCGTGGGCGCATCGGCGGAGCGTTCTACGGGCTTCTTGCGGAAGAGCTTGAACATCCGGGGGCAGAGTGTCGGAGAATGGCCGGCATGGTATCACCCGCCTCCTTTCCCTCCGATGAAACCCGCGCCTGCGGGAGTGCCCCGTGAGCCGCGCACGCCCCGCCGCCAGACCGCCCGTGCCGCCGGCAGGCGCGGTACGGATCATCGGCGGGCGCTGGCGCGGCTCGCGTCTTGAAGTGCCTGCGGTGGCCGGGCTGCGACCCAGCCCGGATCGGGTGCGCGAGACCCTGTTCAACTGGCTGCAGGGCGACGTTGCGGGCGCGCGCTGCCTGGACCTCTTCGCCGGCAGCGGCGCGCTGGGGTTCGAAGCCGCCTCGCGCGGGGCCGCGGAAGTGGTGATGATCGAACGCGATCCGCGGGCCCTGGCCGCGCTGGGTGCGGCCAGGGAGCGTCTCGGCGCGGATCGCGTCGAGCTGGTGGCCGGCGACGCGCTCGCGTGGCTTGCGCGTGATGCCGACCGGGCGTTCGACGTGGTGTTCGTGGATCCGCCGTTTTCCGCCGGGCTGCATGGCCCGGTGCTCGATGCGCTCGGCCCCTGGCTGTCGCCGGCGGCGCGGGTCTATGTGGAAGACGCGCGCAGCGAGGCGGTCCATGATTTTCCGGGATTCACGCCGCATCGCCAGGGTGAGACCCGCGATACGCGCTACGTCCTTTTCGCACGCCGGAAAGACGCTTCGGCACTCGACGCCCCTGTTACACTCGCTACATCCATCGGCGACCAGACGCCAGAGGCGACATGAGCCCAGCCAGGCACCGCATCGCGCTTTATCCGGGCACCTTCGACCCGATCACCAATGGCCACATCGACCTCGTCGCGCGGGCCGCGCCGCTGTTCGAGAGGATCATCGTGGGCGTGGCGGAAAGTCCTTCCAAGGGGCCGGGTTTCTCGCTTGCCGACCGCATCGAGCTGGCGCGCCTGGGGCTGGCGGACATTCCGAACGTCGAGGTGCGCGGCTTTTCCACGCTGCTGGCGCACTTCGTCTCCGAGGTCGGTGCGGGAGTGCTGCTGCGCGGCCTGCGCGCCGTTTCGGATTTCGAATACGAATTCCAGCTGGCCAGCATGAACCGCCACCTGGTCCCCGAGGTCGAGACGCTGTTCCTGACCCCGGCGGAAAAATACGGTTTCATCTCCTCCTCCCTGGTACGCGAGATCGCCAGGCTCGGGGGCGATGTGTCTGGCTTCGTGCCGGCGGCGGTGCTGTCGGCGCTGAAGAAAAAGTGGGGACGTGGTTAGGTGCCATCCGGAACTGGAGGGCGCAGGGGAAATCGGAACAATCCAAGATCTGAGGTGAATGACATGACCAAGAAAGTGGCTCTCATCGCGCTGGTGGCCGGCGCACTGTTCCTTTCCGGCTGCAACCAGCAGGGCAAGGATGCCGAAGCGCCCAAGCAGGAAGCTGCGGTGCAGGCGTCGCTGGTGGCTCCGCCCGCCGACAACGCCCAGGCCTGGAAGCTGTATCTGGTGAACGTGGCCAAGCAGCATATGGAGGGCATCCGCAGCAGCCCGTTCATGTACTACCTGCCGGCGCAGGAGGCGGAAGACTTCGACGAGCAGTACAGGCGCCAGGTCGACAACGTGGGCGGTGCGGTGATGCGCGGCGTGCTGCCGGGCAACATGCTCGCCTTCGGGTCACCCGCATCCGGGCGCATGGCCGACCTCATCGTCGAGGCCTTCCAGCACGTGCCGGCCGGCTCGATGAAGGATGTTCGCGTCCTCTTCATCGGCAGCAGCGATGATCTGGAGCGCGTCCGGGAGGCGGTCGAGCCGAGCGGCGCCAACGTGGTGTTCCACGAGGTCAAGTGACCTGAATCAAGCGGTGCGGTTCGCCGCGCCGTCGTCGGCGATCCGGTCGGAACGCGGCCGGATCGCCCTGCTTCCGCGCCGTTGCCGGTCGCAGGCATTTTTTCCGGCCCGGCGGCACGATGTCCCGTACGGGCCGCGACGTCGGGGATCTCTCCGTGCGCCAATCGATCGATGAAGGGGCCGCGCCGCGGTCCGCAGGAATCCTTCCCATGAGTGTTCGTTCCGCCCTGTTGGGCCTGATGCTTCTCCTGCTGCCGGCCGCAGCCACGCTGCACGCGCGCGAAACGCAGGCGCCGGTGCCGCCGCGACAGGCGGCCATCGCCAGCGCCAGCGCCTATGCCACCGATGCAGGCCTGGAAGTCCTGGCGCAGGGCGGCAATGCGTTCGACGCCGCGGTGGCGGTAAGCGCAACCCTCGGGCTGGTCGAGCCGGAAAGCTCCGGGATCGGCGGCGGTGGCCTGATGCTGCTGCACCTGGCCGATGGCGACAGGGAGGTCTTCATCGATGCGCGCGAACGCGCGCCGCTGGCCGCCACGCGCGACATGTACCTGGATGCCAGCGGTCAGGTGCGTCCGAAAAGCTCGATCGACGGCCCGCTCGCCGCCGCGATCCCCGGACTGCCGGCCGGCCTCGCGCATCTTTCGGAAAAATATGGCCGGGTGCCGCTTTCGGTGTCGCTGGCCCCGGCCATCCGCCTCGCGCGCAAGGGCTGGGTGATGAATGCCAAGACCGCCCAGGTCCTGCCCTGGCGCAGCGAAGTGCTGGCGCAATCGCCCGGTGCGCGCGAGCTGTTCCTGCGCAAGGGCAAGCCGGTCGAAGCCGGGCAGGTGCTGAAGAATCCGGACTATGCGCGCACCCTGGAGCGGCTTGCACGCGACGGTCGCGAGGGTTTCTACGCCGGCCCGCTGGCACGCAGGCTGGTGGACGGCGTGCGCGGTGCCGGCGGCATCTGGACGCTGGAAGACCTGGCCCAGTACCGCGCCGTCGAGCGCGAGCCGCTGCGGTTTTCACACCGCGGCTTCCAGCTCGTCACCGCGCCGCCGCCGTCCTCGGGCGGGGTGGCGCTGGCGGAAATCCTCAATGTGCTGTCGGGTTACGACTACCCGGCGATGGCACAGGGCGAGCGCACCCACCTGGTGGTCGAGGCCATGCGTCGCGCCTACCGCGATCGCGCGCAGTTCCTGGGCGATCCGGATTTCGTCGACGTGCCGCTGGCGCGCATGATGAGCCTGGACTTCGCCGCCGGCCTGCGCGCTTCGATCCACCCGCACAAGGCCACGCCCAGCAGCCTTCTGCCGCCGGTCGGGCCGGCGCGGGAACGGCCGGACACGACGCACTTCTCCATCATCGACACCGAGGGCAACCTGGCGGCGGTGACCCAGACGGTGAACCTCACCTTCGGCAACGCCTTCGCGGTACCGGGAACCGGCTTCGTGCTCAACAACGAGATGGACGACTTCTCCGCCGCGCCGGGCGTGCCCAACGCCTTCGGCCTCATCGGCGACGAGGCGAACGAGATCGCGCCGGGCAAGCGCCCGCTGTCCTCGATGACGCCGACCTTCCTCAGCGATGGCGAGCGCACCGCGGCGATCGGCACCCCCGGCGGCAGCCGCATCATCACCATGGTGCTGCTGGGTCTGATGGATCTGATGGACGGCGGCGGCGCGCAGGCGGCCGCGGATCGCCCGCGCTATCACCACCAGTATGTTCCCGATGCGATCCTGGCCGAACCCGGTGCGCTGCCCGGCGACGTGGTGGCGCAGCTGGAATCGATGGGCCACACCGTCAAGATCGCCGATTCGACCTGGGGGAACATGCAGGTGGTGCTGTGGAACCGCCGCAGCGGCGAGGTCGAAGCCGGGAGCGACCGGCGCTGGAAGGCGGTCGGCAAGGGCGCGCTGGGCGCGCCGGCCGCGATCTATCGCTGAGACAGCCCCGATGACACCGCTCGACCATCGACCCGTCGCCATGCGCGCGGCGCGCGGCGCGGACGTGGCCATGCTTGCGCTGGGCCTGGCGCTGCTGGCCGCGGCGGTGGTCTGGATGGTCATTCTGGTGCGCAGTGCGCCAGCGTCAGCCGCGGGCGAGAGTGCGCCCGCAGCCGTTGTCGAAGCACCGCAGGAAGCGCCCCCCGTGCTGCGCGACGAGGCCTTCGGCGTGAGCCTGGAAGGCCTGGCGCTGCGGCGCGTGGTGCAGATGCTGCAGTGGCGCGAGGGCGTTGGCGAGCCGCCCGATCCGGGTGATGAGGTCGTATCCGAACACGAGGGGTACCAGCGCGTCTGGAGCGAGCGGATCATCGATTCGACCCGCTTCGGCCAGCCCGACGGACACGCCAACCCACCCGCGCCGCCGTATCGCAGCCAGAGCTTCGGCCGCGTGGAATCCATCGATGCGCAGACTGCTGCACACACCGGCTGGCGCGCGATCCCGCCTGCACGGCTCGATCTTCCCGAGAATCTGGCTGCGGTGTTCCGCGCCGAGGCGCACTGGTGGATCACCACGCCGGAGGGCAGTCTGCCCGAGATCGGCGACCTGCGGGTGCGCTTCGAGCTGCTGCCCGCGCCTGCGCCGGCGGCCCAGGCGGCAGTGCAGGCGCCCGCGCGCGTCACCTCGGACGATGACCTGGTGCGGGCGCTGCGCTGGATTGCGCGCAGTGCCGCTTTCATCCTCGCCCTGCTCGGCGCGGGCCTGGCGCTGCGCGCCGGCGTGGCGCTGGCGCGGCCCGGTTCGATACTGGCGAGGCTGGGCGGTGTCGCGCTGCTGGCGGCATCGGCCTGGACGAGCGTGGGCGCGATCCTTGCTGCGATGCTGATCGCGCGCCTGTGGCCGGCGGGCTAGGCGGCCGCGCGGCGGTTTCGGTCAAAACGCCCAGCGCAGCTTCGCCAGAACCTGCTCGGCGTCGCGCAGGTCGGCGATGTCGGAGAGCAGCCCGCCCAGGCCCTCGTGGCGCGGTGAGGGCGTGTCGCCATACTGGACCTGCGCGTCGCCGCCGCGTGCGTAGACCAGATACAGCTCGCGCTGGGGCGCGAACTCGTAGCGGTAGCGCAGCTGCATGCCGAAGCTGTTGCTGGTGAACGGCGACACCGGGTCATCGCTTTCCACCAGCCGTCCGCCGGCACCGATGCGATATGGGCGTGGTGCATAGGCGTCGATCGCCAGCCACTGGGTCTTGAGGCGCAGTTCGTGTCGTTCGCCGGGGAACCAGTTGAGGTCGAAATCCACGCTGTGGCGCTTGCGGCGGTAGCTGGCGAACAGGCTGTCCTCGCGCCAGATCAGCCAGTCCTGCGACCAGCGCGGGAACAGGGCCAGGCGCAGATCCAGATTGTCGCGCGGGTAGTAGCGCAGGCTCACCTCGGGCTGCGCGGCATGGCCGCGATTGCCTTCCTGGGTGACCAACGCGCCGGCCAGCCAAAGCCAGCGGCCCATGCGCGGCGATTCGTAGTAGCTGTACAGGCTCTCCAGACGACGTTCCTGCACCACCAGACCGTGCCCGCGCGACACCCGATCATCGTAGCCGCGCCAGGTGCCGATCAGGTCGCTGTACCAGGTGCCGCCGTCGCGCAGCGCAACGCTGGCCGACAGCTGCAGTTCCGGCGGCAGCCTGTCGCCGCGGTCGTTGAAGCGGAGCTGCGGTTCGATGGCCCAGGTGATGCCGCGCCGCCAGTCGTCCTCGGGAAAATCGTTCTGGCGCAGGGTGCTGGTCCATTCCAGCTCGTTGTAATCGCCGCGACGCTGGTAGCCCACGTCGTTGAAGTCCAGGCGGCGGTCGAAATGGGTGAGTTCCAGTTCGTGCTGCCAGCGTTCGCCGGGCGTGTAGAACGCGCTCAGCCACGCGCCCTGTCCGCGGCGCGCACCGCCCTGCTCGTCGATCCGGCTGGCCAGTACCTGGCCGGATACCAGCCAGCGCGCGTCCGGCCGCCACACCACGTCGATGCCATGCACCTGCGCACGGCGCTGCAGATACGGGCGGTCGGTCCAGGTGCCCAGGTAGCCGAGCGTGGCATTGCCGAAGCTGCGCATCAGCCGCTGCACCAGGAAGGCGCGGCCCAGGTCGTCGGCGTAATCCGACTCCAGCGCCGCCAGCGTGCCGTAGTCGAAACCGCCGGCACTGCCGGTCAGCTTCACCGCCGCGTCGATGTCACCCGTGCCCTGGCCGTCATCGCGCCCGCCGCCGATGCGGCGGGTGTAGACCAGCCGGCCGCTGTCGGGCGTGGTCACTTCGAAGATGCCCTGGTTCTCGGTGAAAAACGGACGTTTGTCGGAAAAGAACACCTCGATGGCGTCGAAGTTCACCACCAGATCGTCAGCCTCGACCTGGCCGAAGTCCGGGTTGAGCGCGGCGTTGAGCTGAAAGCGGCCGGACGGCTTCCAGTACAGGTCCAGCCCGGCGCGACCATCCGTGCCGTTGCCGACGAGGTCGTACTGCGCCGAGGCATAGGGCACGATCGACAGCAGCCCGCCGCCGCGATGACGCGGCACGGTGATCGGCGCGAATTCGGAAACGAAGCGCGCCCGCGTGTAGCTGGTCTGTGGCGTGGCGCTGCGTTCGTTGCGCGAGGCGATGACGCGGTCGAAGTACACCGCGATGTGGCGTTCGGGAGCGGCGTCCTCGCGCATTGCCGCCACGCTCCAGGGAATCAGGATCTCCACCGACCAGCGCTCGCCATCATCGTGCAGCGCATGCCGCCAGACGCCGTCCCAGTCGCTGTTGTAATCGTTCTCGTTGCTGATGACCTCATCGCCGATGCCGTTGCCCAGCGTCACCATGAAGTTGTAGGCCAGTCGCCCATCGCCATCGAAATCCACCGCGACGTTCACCCGATCGGCATGGCTCCCGGCATCGCGCCCGGCGCGCGGGCGCACCCGCGGGGTCGAGGCGGGCTGCTGGCAGACAAAGGAAATCGCCAGGCCTTCCGGCAGCGACGCAAGCCTGGCGACGGTCGAGTGGGTCGGCGCGGCCAGCGTGTAGGGGGCGGTGACGCGGAAGTCGTCGAACACCTGCGCCTCGCGCCAGAACGCCTCGTCGGGAATGCCGTCCAGCACCAGGGAGCCGGCGACAGGCGCGCCCGGCAGGGACAGGAGCGCCGAGGCGGCAAGGAGAATGGGCGTCGAATGGACGGACATGGCGCAGCGTTTCGCTCCGTGCGGGGCAGGGACGTCGGCTACGGTGCCGGGCGAAATGCTGGGAGTGGCCGGGAGGCGCGGACCGGGGAGCCGGCCGCGATGCGGATTTTCCCTCCAGCGGCAGCCGCGCCACAAGCTCCGGACGTCATGGATGACATGCAGCGTCATCCCCGAGACGTTTCAGGATGCGCCGCGCGCCGGGCTGCCGTCCGGGTTGCGCTCGATGAACCAGAGCCCGGCGTAGAGCTTGGGATCGATCGAATAGCCCTCGCGCATCCGCGCGGCCAGCCACGCCGCCGCCTCGGCGCGGGGAATCTCGTGCACGCGGATGTCCTCGCTTTCGTCTCCGCCGCCCGGCCCGACGCGGACCAGATCCAGCGCGCGCACGAAGGCCACCTGCTCGTTGCTCATTCCCGAGGAGGAGGGGCCGCTCATCAGGTGCTGGATGCGGCCTGCGCGCCAGCCGGTTTCCTCTTCCAGTTCCCGCAGCGCGGCCGTTTCCACCGACTCGCCGTCCGCAACGTCGCCCACCAGGCCGGCCGGCATCTCGATGCTGCGCGCATCGACCGGGATGCGGAACTGCTCGACCAGCAGCAGGCGGTCCTCGGGCGTCACCGCCACGATGATGACCGCCGCACTGGCGTTGGTGCGTTCGGCGTATTCCCAGTGCCCGCGGCACCGGATGCGCAGGTAGCGGCCATTGAAAAGCGTATCGGTTTGGTCCATCGTTCGCGCCCCGCGCTATCCTGAATTTGCGGCATTTTCCCCGGAAACACGCCCGGAGCGACAGCAGCGCCTGTCCCGTCCGATTCCGCGCCGCGGCGGAACCTCCGGCCCTCGCGCCGGTCCAAGTCGCCCCTGCATCCAAGGCATCCCCATGAAATCGTTTCTCGTTCCCGCCCTGTTCGCCGCATCGCTTGGCCTGGCCCATGCGCAGGCGCCCGTGTCCGCGTCGCAGGACGCCGCAAGCCCGGCGGCCCAGTCGTCGGAGCTGGAGGCCAGAATCGCCGCGCTGGACGATATGCAGACGCTGTCCCAGCTGGTGGTGCACTACCGGGAAACCGGCGATCTGGCCGCCGAGCTGGCCGCACTGGACCGCCGCATCGCGCTGCGTCCGCATATCGGCGCCTACAAGCTGGACAAGGCGGTGACGCTGGCGCGCGAGGATCGCAAAAGCGAAGCCTATACCGTACTCATCGAGATGCAGAACGCCGGCTATGCCTACGACCTTCGCAGCGACGAGCGCTTCTCCCGGATCGCCGATACCGAGGTGTGGGGCTACATCCTCGACAACCTCGACCGGAACCGGCAGCCGTTTGGCGAGGGCACGCTGGCGTTCACCTTGCCGCGCGAAGACCTGCTGCTGGAGAGCATGACCTACGACGCGAACCGCAGGCAGCTGCTCGTCGGCAGCGCGCGCGAGGGCACGGTGTACGCGGTGGGCGAGGGCGGCACGCTGGCGCCGGTTGCCGTGGCCGATGCCGAAAACGGCATGTGGGCGGTGTTCGACCTGGTTGCCGATGCGTCGCGCGGCGTTCTCTGGGTGGCATCGACCGCCGTGCCGCACTTCAAGCGCTACAAGGCGGAGACGGATCTGGGACGCGCCGGCGTCTTCAGGTTCGATCTCAAGACCGGCAAGTTCCTCAAGAGCTACCTGTCGCCGGTGGTGCCCGGGCAGCCCTTCTTCCTCTCCTCGATCGCGCTGGGCAAGGACGGCGAGGTGTATGTGGCCGACGGCGTCAACCGCGCCATCTACCAGGTGCGCGACGACCAGTTCCGCCGCGTCCTCCATGCGCCGATGCTCAGCTCGATCTCGGCGCTGACGGTTTCCACGGACGGCAAGCGGCTGTACATGGCCGATCCGGAGCGCGGCGTGCTCGGCATCACCCTGGCCGACGGAAAGCCGTTCGACGTGCGCGTGCCGGAGAAGCTCTCGTTGGAGGGCATCAGCGCGCTGGAAGTCGTCGACAACGACCTGCTGGTGGTGCAAAGCGGCATGAATCCTGCGCGCGTCATGCGCCTTGCGCTTTCGCCGGAGGGCAACACGGTCGTCGGGGTGCGCCCGATCGCTGCCAGCAATCCGCAGTTCGGCAAGATAGGCACCACCGCGCTGGACGGCACCACGCTCTACCTGATCGCCAACGAGCAGAAGGACAACTACGACCGCTTCGGCCTGATCCGCAACAAGGATCGCCTGGAAGGCACGCGGATCCTGCGCATGGACGCGGAATTCAAGTCCGACGAGCCGGGCGTTCGCCGCTAGATTTCCAGGCAGCTAGATTTCCAGTCGGCCACGTAGGGCCGACCTACTCGCCCCCGACGCACCGCGGCAGTTCGTAGGTCGGGGCCACGCCCCCGACGCACCGCGGCAGTTCGTAGGTCGGGGCCACGCCCCCGACGCACCGCGGCAGTCGTAGGTCGGGGCTACGTCCCCAACACACCGCGGCAGTTCGTAGCCCGGGGCTACGTCCCCGACGCGGTGTTCTACATGCGCTCCGCTCGCACCCTTACCTGTGCCAGCACGCCCCTGTCCATAGCAGGCTGCTGAAATACCACCCGGGCAACTACACTACACGCATCCACTGACAGGTTCTATCCGATGCGCGGCACCGACGTTTTCACCGAGCAGTTGTTCAGCGCAAGAAGCTGGATGACTTCGTTCCCGCAGAGCATCCGTTGCGACCGATCCGGGATCAAGTCAACGAGGCACTGAAGCGCCTCACCGGTCTGTTTGCGCAGATGTACGAGCCCAGCTGGAAGGGCGGTCGGCCCAGCATTGCACCGGAGAAGCTGGCACGCGCCATGGTGCTTCAGGTGTTGTACTCGCGAGACTGCCAGCGAACTGCGCTACATGGGCCACACGCTGGCTGACAACCGTCATGGGTTGATCGCCAATGCACGGGTGACACAGGCCGATGGCCATGCTGAGCGTGAAGCGGCCAAGGCGATGATCAATGATGCGCGCCAGTCCAATCCGAACGCCGACATCACCTTGGGTGCCGACAAAGGTTATGACGCGGCCGAATTTGTTGAAGCACTACAAGCGATGAACATTGCCCCGCACGTTGCGCAAAACACCAACGGTCGCCGCTCGGCCGTGCCGGACGAAGTCGTAGCCAGCACGGGATACGCCATCAGCCAGACCAAGCGCAAGTTGATCGAACAGGGCTTCGGCTGGGCCAAGACCGTAGGCCGGATTCGGCAAGTGATGGTGCGTGGCTTGGCGCGTGTGGATCAGATCTTCGTGCTGAACATGGCGGCCTACAACCTGGTGCGGATGCGAACCTTGGGGAGGTTGCGCCTTGAGGCGACGCAAATGGCCTGAAAAGGCGGAAAAAGGCCGAAAAACCAGATTTATCGACGGCAAAAAGACGAAAACTGATCAAATATTGACCACTCGCCAGCGCCCCTCATGGCGAGGGAAGGAAACGCCGAATTTAGAGGGGTATTTCAGCAGCCTGCTAGCCCACGCGCGGCCGCCCGTCCATTCCCCGCATGGGGTATGACGGGGGTTTTCCTGATGGGCGCAGAATGCCGCCCCAACGCTCCCAATTTGAGCCGTTACCTTTCTTTTGAAACCTTCGTCGGGATGGCGGTAAGGGTGCCCGGAGCGCAGTCTCCTTTAAATTGAAAACAGTGCTTGTCGGCCTGATCGACACGCCGCCGACGGGCGGATGAATCAGCATTGGTTAATACGCGCCTGCCTGCGCCCGTCGCCTCAGAGCCGGGCCTGCGCCAGCGCACGCCGCCGGGTCATGGGGCCGATCCGGGTTGTTGCGAAGAAGTCGTCGAGCAAGGCCACATCGGCGTGGCCGCGCGCGGCGTCGCCGATGCCATCGGGCAGAGGCGCGTCGAGGGCGATCGTTGCAAGCTCGCGCGACATGAGGGCCTGGGCGCGATGCTCGCGCAGGCGCGCGGCGTGCGCGGCGGCACCGCGCAGGCGCAGGAACGGCAGTTCATCCACCCGCGCGAGCAGCGCGTCGAGCGAGCCGAAGTGTTCGAGCAGCGTCGCTGCGGTCTTGTTGCCGATTCCCGGTACGCCCGGGATGTTGTCGACCGGATCGCCGGTCAGCCCCAGGTAGTCCGCCATCTGGTTCGGGTGGACGCCGTGTCGGGCCTTGACGCCGGCGGCATCCCAGCGCTGGTCGCGCGCGTAGTCCCACTGCTGGTCGGCCGGGCCGAGCAGCTGCGAGAGGTCCTTGTCGGCCGACACGACCACGCCCGCGAACCCGCGCGCACGCTGGCGTGTCAGGAGGGTGCCGATCAGGTCGTCGGCCTCGTAGCGTGCGTCCTTCAACACGGCCAGTCCCAGCGCGGCCGCAAACTGCCGGCACTGCGCGAACTGGCGGCGGAGGCTGTCCGGCGCCGGTTCGCGGTTGGCCTTGTAGGCGGGGTAGAGTGCGTTGCGGAACGAGCTGTCCAGCGATTCGTCGAAGGCCACCGCAATGTGTGTCGGGCGTTCGCGTTCCAGCAGTTCCAGCAGGAAGCGGGCAAACCCGTGCACCGCGTTGACCGGCCAGCCATCGGCACCGACGAGGTCGTCGGGCAGGGCGTGCCAGGCGCGGAATACATAGAGGCTGGCGTCGATGAGGTGGAGCGTGGGCATATCAGCCCTGCCACACGGAGAAGTGGGCCTCCACCGCCGGCCGCGGACGCTCGAGGGCCGCTTCGCGAATGCTGCCGACGTGGATGAAGCCGGCGATGCGCTCGTTTTCGGCCAATCCCAGACGGGCGGCAACGGCCGGGTCATAGGCTGCCCAGCCGGTGAGCCACTGGGCGCCGAACCCCAGCGCCTGCGCGGCCTGCAGCAGGGCGAAACACACGCAGCCGGCGCTCAGGAGCTGCTCGACTTCCGGAATGCGTGAAGGCTGCTTCAGATGCGCCACGACCGCCAGCACCAGCGGCGCGCGGGAAAAGCGCAGGCGGTCCTTGTCGAGCGTGGCCTGTGCGGCAGCGGGGTTGAGCTCCACGGCGCGCGCCGCGAGGAATTCCCCCAGCGCGTGGCGGGCATCGCCTTCGATCGCCAGGACGCGCCACGGCGTGAGGCGGCCGTGATCGGGAACCCGCATCGCCGCCGCCAGCATCCGCTGCAGCTGGTCGCGGGTGGGGCCGGGAGCGGTCAGCTGGCCGGAGGGTACGGAGAGGCGTCGGGAGAGGAAGGTCAGCGATTCCATGGGATTCCGAGAAACGGCTGCGGGAGCCGGACGAGCTGTGGGCAAATCGCGGCAGGATTCACACGCCCCCGGGATAGAATCGTGCATACTCGTTTCCGGGGAATCCGCGCGACGGATGGCTGGAAGCGATCCAGAGATCGGGGCTCTTGTGGCCCGCGTGTCCGCAACAGGAGAGTTCACTATGACGGCGCCGTTCCCTGCCGACAAGGTCGTCGATCTCAGCGCCCGCGATGCCGCCGGGCGCGGCGAGCCGCACTCGATGCTGGTGTCGATCCGCACGCGGGCGCTCAAGCGCCTCGCCGGCATGGTGGCCGAGGTGCTCGACAAGGCCGACGACACCCTGTTCGATTTCGTGCAGCGCGGTGACGGATCGATCAGCAATCAGGACTACTTCGACGCGATGCGCGAACTGCGCAAGCAGCGCCCGGTGATCGACCAGCGCTTCGCCGAGCACCTTGCCGCTGCCTTCACCGCGCTGGAGCGCCGCGTCCCGATGGAAGTGGACCTGCAGCGCAGCCTTGCCGAGTCGCAGGAGCTGAGCCTGGTCTCCGAGGAGCAGCTGGAGGAACAGCTCGGAACCAGCATGATCGCGGCGGCCCTGTCGCGCCAGTTCGGACCGCTGCTGGGCCAGCTCAACTACCGCATGGGCATCGTCGCCGGCGTGGACGAGCTCGACGAAAAGGCCAATCCGATCGCGCCCCCGCACGTCGCCTTCGCGTTCCGCCACGCGATGCAGACCTGCGAGGTGTCCATACGCATCAAAGTACTGTTGTTCAAACTGTACGAGCGCGAGATGGCGCGCGGCCTGGCGGGGTTCTACAACGAAACCAATCGCGCCCTGGTGGAGGCCGGCATCGCGCCGGAGATCAAGCCGGCCTACGTGCGCGTGCCGCAGATGGCGCGCGACGCGGCCCGCCTGCGCGAACCCGACGAGGCGGGCGAGCCGAATGGCGAGGAGGCCCAGGGCGGCGAATCGACAGGGGCGCCCGCCGCCGACGCAGGGCGCGGCTACGGCACGGTGCAGATGGCCGCCCCGCCTGCAGGAACGCGCTACGTTCCCGTTCCGGAGACGGCCGCCGAGCGCAGCATCTTTGCCAGCCTGCACGAGCTGCTCAATGGCTACCGGCGCATGAGCTCGCTGGCCGAGGCGGCTGCGGGATCGGCACCGGAGGATGCCGCGGGACATGCCGGCGCCGAGGCTGCGCCGCAGATGAGTGCCAACCAGGTGCTCTCCGTGCTGAGCCTGTTCCAGAACGAGATGCCCACCGGCCTGCAGGAGGCCGTCAGCGATCCCGACGCCTCCATCACCCAGCACATCAAGCGCGAGCTGGTGAAGGGCGCCGAGCGCCTGGGGGTGAGCCCGGGCTCGCGCATGACGGCGTCCGACGAGGACTCGATCGACCTGG
Source organism: uncultured Chiayiivirga sp. (assembly GCA_934525595.1). Lineage (GTDB taxonomy): Bacteria > Pseudomonadota > Gammaproteobacteria > Xanthomonadales > Xanthomonadaceae > Denitratimonas. Next base: position 88,820 of record CAKSZJ010000003.1, read on the forward strand.
TCGGGATGCTGTTCGACGTGCTGCTCGACGAGCGCGACTTCAATACCGATTCGCGCCAGCTCATCGGCCGGCTGATCGTGCCTTTCGTCAAGGTGGCGATGCTCGACCGGCGCATGTTCCTGCAGAAGACCCATCCGGCCCGGCGCCTGCTCAACGCGCTGGCCGAGGCCTGCGAGGGGAATGCCGGGCAGGCGCCGCAGGAGCGGGAGCTGATGAGCCGGGTGGAGAGCACCATTGATCGCCTGGTGGCCGAGTTCAACGAGGACATCGCGATCTTCGAGGCGCTCGAACAGGAGTTCCGCGAGTTCATCGAGAACCATCGTCGGCGCGTCGCGCTGGCGGAACGGCGCACCGCCGAGGCGCAGCGCGGCAAGGAGCGCCTGGAGCAGGCGCGCCTCACCGCGCTGGAAGACCTGCGCGCACTGCTGGAGCGGCATGCCGACCTTCCGCCGGCGATCGAGTCCTTCCTGCGACGCTACTGGACCCATCACCTTACCCTCTGTGCGCTGCGCGACGAGACCGGCAGCAGCGGGACTTATGCCGAGGCGGTGTCGGTCGGCGAGGAGCTGGCCGGACTGACGATGCTTGATAACGCTGGGAATCGCGTCGAGCGCCTGGTGGCCATGCGTCCGCGCCTGCAGCCGATCCTGGTCAGCGCCGGATGCGTGGGCACTGCGGTCGAAGACGTCATCACGTCCCTGCAGCACGCCCTGGGTGACGAGGCGGTCGTCGTGCCCGAAGCGGAGAAGGGCGCCGTCGAGGAGTCTGTGGTAGCGGCGCTTGAACGCAATGCGCCGCCGGCAGCGGTGCCCGAATCCGAGGCGCCGGCTGCCTCGGAAGAACCGCAAGGCCCCGTGCTGGAGTTCGACGAGGCCGACGCCGAGCGCGTCCGCAAGCTGCAGGTGGGCGTGTGGATCCAGTTCACCGAGGACAACGGCACCGTGGTTCCGGCCAAGCTGTCCTGGGTCAGCCCGATTTCCAACCGGATGCTGTTCGTCAACCGCCGCGGCCTGCGCTACTGCGTGGCCTCACCCGAGGAGCTGGCGGTGATGATGCGCGAAAACCGCCTCAACATCCGCCAGAACGACGAGGCCTTCGAGCACGCCATGAGCCAGGTGCTCGGCAAGCTGCGCGCGGGCGGACGCGGCTGACCGGGCAGGAACGCGCGCGCCGGAGGGCAGTGTGCGCGTCGACGGATCCGGCGACGCGAACGCGCCGCGCGCGATGACCTGTGCCCCCGTGATGCGGTAGCATCCGGCAGCCCGCTGGATGCCAGCGCCTCCACCACGAGGGGATACATGACCGTCACCGTAGTCGCGCTGCGCGAGCGCGCACCCAACGAGCGGCGCGTCGCGCTGTCGCCGGAAGTGGCAAGGAAGCTCAAGGCGCTCGGCGCGCAGGTGGTGATCGAGACCGGTGCCGGCGGAGGCGCGAATCAGCCGGACGGAATTTTCCCCGACGTGGACGTGGCGCCGAATGCCGCCGCAGCGCTGGCGCGCGCCGACGTGCTGCTGGCGGTGCAGCCGCCCTCGCAGGAAACCATTGCAGGGCTGCGCGAAGGCAGCGTCGTGATTGGCTTCATGCAGCCGCACGCCGATCCGGAGCGGATCAAGGCGCTGCGCGACCGGAAGATCACCGCCTTCGCGATGGAGCTGCTGCCGCGCACCACGCGCGCCCAGGCGATGGACGTGCTGAGCTCGCAGGCCGGTATGGCCGGCTACAAGGCCGTACTGATCGCGGCCGAGCTGTCCGGCAAGTTCTTTCCCATGCTGACCACCGCAGCCGGCACGGTCCGCCCCTCGAAGGTATTGATCGTGGGCGCCGGTGTCGCCGGCCTGCAGGCCATTGCCACCGCCCGGCGGCTGGGTGCGCAGGTCGAAGGTTTCGACGTGCGGCCCGAGACGCGCGAGCAGATCGAATCGCTCGGTGCGAAGTTCCTGGATCTCGGCGTGAGCGCCGCCGGCAGCGGCGGTTACGCGCGCGAGCTGACCGCGGAGGAGCGCGCCGAGCAGCAGCAGCGCCTCGCCAATCACCTCAAGAACATCGACGCGGTGGTCACCACGGCCGCGGTGCCGGGCCGCCCGGCGCCGAAGATCCTCACCGCGGCCATGGTGGAAGGCATGAAGCCCGGCGCGGTGATCGTGGATCTGGCCGCCGAGACCGGCGGAAACTGCGAGCTGACCCGTCCGGGCGAGACCTTCGTGCACAACGCCGTCACCCTTGCCGGCCCGCTCAATTTGCCGAGCATGGGCGCGATCCACTCCAGCGAGATGTATGCGCGAAACCTCTACAACTTCCTGGCCCTTTCGCTCAGCGAGGGCGCGCTGACGCTGGACTGGGAGGACGAGCTGATTTCCCAGACCTGCCTGACCCACGGCGGCGTGATCCGGCACGAGCCCACGCGGCGGAACGTCGAGGGCGGCGCATGAACGCACCACACACGCATTGCATTGATGGGGACGCACGCTGATGGACGGGTTTCTGGCGCTTTACATCTTCCTGCTCGCGGCCATACTCGGCCACGAAATCATCGCGCGCGTGCCGGTGATCCTGCACACGCCGCTGATGTCCGGCTCCAACTTCGTGCACGGCATCGTGGTGGTCGGCGGCATGGTGGCCCTGGCACACGCCGATACCAATCTGGAGCGCGCCATCGGCTTCGTCGCGGTGCTTCTGGGCGCGGGAAATGCGGTGGGCGGCTACGTCGTGACCGAGCGCATGCTGGACATGTTCAAGTCCAGCAAGAAGCCGGGCGGAGGCAAGTAACATGGATATCTCGCTTGCCCACGCACTCGATGTCCTCGCCAAGGCCAGCTATCTGCTGGCGGCGCTGCTCTTCATCTTCGGCCTCAAGCGCATGTCGTCACCGGTCACCGCGCGCGCCGGCATCGTCCAGGCCGGCTGGGGCATGGTGCTGGCGGTGGTCGTCACCTTCATCGCGCCGGCCACCTGGGGTGGCCACGGTGCCGATGGGGGGCTGGCGAACATCGACCGGCTCAACCTCGGCCTGATGGTGCTGGCACTGGCGCTGTCCGGGGTGTTCTGGGTCTGGGGCCGCAGGGTGCCGATCACGGACATGCCGCAGATGGTGGCGATCTTCAACGGCATGGGCGGTGGTTCCGCCGCTGCGATCGGCGGCGTGGCCCTGCTCAAGGCCTCGCTCTTCACCGGCGCCTGCGATGCGGCGGCCATTGCCGATCACGCCTGCATGAGCCGCAGCGGTCTGGTGCTGGGCGTGGTAGGCGCGCTGATCGGTGCGGTGTCTTTCTCCGGCTCGCTGATCGCCTGGGCCAAGCTCGATGGCCGGCTCGACAAGCGGTTCACCTTCCCGGGCCAGCAGCTGTTCAATCTGGTCGTGTTCCTGGCGACGCTGGCACTGGGCGCGTGGCTGGTCTTCGACCTGAGCATCCCCGTGGTGATCGGCTTCTTCCTGCTGGCGCTGGCCGTGGGCGTGCTGATGACGCTTCCCATCGGCGGTGCCGACATGCCCGTGGTGATCTCGCTCTACAACGCGCTGACCGGCCTGGCGGTGGGCTTCGAGGGCTACGTGCTCGGAATCGAGTCGCTGATCATCGCCGGCATGGTGGTGGGCGCGGCCGGCCTGCTGCTCACCCAGCTCATGGCCAAGGCCATGAATAGGCCGATCAGCAACGTGCTGTTCTCCAACTTCGGCGGCGGCGGCGAGGGCAGCGGCGAAATCGCCGGAAGCCAGAAGCCGATCGAGGCGCCGGACGCGGCCTCGCTGCTGTATCTCGCCGAAAAGGTCGTCATCGTGCCGGGCTACGGCATGGCCGTCGCACAGGCGCAGCACAAGATCTGGGAGCTGACCCAGGCGCTGCTGAAGGCCGACAAGGAAGTGATCTTCGCGATCCACCCGGTTGCAGGCCGCATGCCGGGCCACATGAACGTGCTGCTGGCCGAGGCCGGCGTGCCCTATGACCTCATCGCCGACATGGACGACGTGAACCCGGAGTTCAAGACCACCGACGTGGCCATCGTGATCGGCGCCAACGACGTGGTGAACCCGGCGGCGCGCACCGACAAGGCCTCGCCGATCTACGGCATGCCGATCCTGGACGTGGTGGATTCGCGCCAGGTCATCGTCATCAAGCGAGGCAAGGGCACGGGTTTTGCCGGCATCGAGAACGCGTTGTTCTACGCCGACAATACCCGCATGCTGTATGCCGATGGCAAGGATGCGGCAACCCGGCTCATCGCCGAGCTCAAGGTGCTGGAGGGCGGCGGCGGGCATTGAGCGCGCCGCGCCGCCGCCGCAGCAACTGCGCGGCTGGCGGGCGCGGGGTTCGGCGCTATACTCGCGCGAAGCCGACGCCTGCATCCTGACGCGCGGCGTGCGCCACCACACAAGCGGACTGCTGGGGACAGGACATGGATATCGCGGAACTTCTGGCGTTTTCGGTCAAGAACAAGGCCTCTGACCTGCATCTTTCGGCCGGCTTGCCGCCGATGATCCGGGTCGACGGCGACGTGCGTCGCATCAATATCCCGGCGCTGGACCACAAACAGGTCCACGCGCTGGTCTACGACATCATGTCCGACAAGGTACGGCGCGACTACGAGGAATTCCTCGAGGTCGACTTCTCCTTCGAGATTCCCGGGCTGGCGCGCTTCCGCGTCAACGCCTTCAACCAGAATCGCGGCGCCGGCGCGGTGTTCCGCACCATTCCGTCCGAGGTGCTTACCCTCGACGATCTGGCTGCGCCGAAGGTATTCCGCGAGCTGATCGACCAGCCGCAGGGCCTGATCCTCGTCACCGGCCCGACCGGCTCGGGAAAATCGACCACGCTGGCGGCGATGGTCGACCACATCAACAAGAACGAATACGGGCATATCCTCACCGTCGAGGATCCGATCGAGTTCGTGCACACCTCCAACAAGTGCCTGATCAACCAGCGCGAAGTGCATCGCGATACGCACGGTTTCAACGAGGCGCTGCGCTCGGCACTGCGCGAAGATCCCGATTACATCCTCGTGGGCGAGTTGCGCGACCTGGAAACCATCCGCCTAGCGCTCACCGCGGCGGAAACCGGTCACCTGGTGTTCGGCACCCTGCACACCAGCTCGGCCGCCAAGACCATCGACCGCATCATCGACGTGTTCCCGGCCGGCGAAAAGCCGATGGTGCGCTCGATGCTGTCCGAATCCCTGCGCGCGGTGATTTCCCAGTCGCTGCTCAAGAAAGTCGGCGGCGGCCGCGTGGCCGCGCACGAAATCATGGTCGCGGTGCCGGCGATCCGGAACCTCATCCGCGAAGACAAGGTCGCGCAGATGTACTCGGCCATCCAGACCGGACAGAACGTCGGCATGCAGACGCTCGACCAGTGCCTGCAGGATCTGGTCAAGCGCGGCCTCATCACGCGCGTTTCGGCGCGCGAATACGCCAAGGACAAGCGTCTATTCGAGTGACCGGGAATCGGGAATAGGGAATGGAAAGTCGTCAATGGCATGCGGCGTGCACGCGTTGACGATCCCCGGCTCCCCATTCCCCATTCGCGGCTCCGCAGGAGCCCATTATGAGCAGCATCGACTTCACCTCGTTCCTCAAGCTGATGGCGCACAAGAAGGCGTCGGACCTGTTCATCACGGCAGGCGCCCCGCCTTCGATGAAGGTGCACGGCAAGATCATGAAGATCACCCAGGATCCGCTCTCGCCCCAGCAGAGCCGCGATCTGGTGCTCAACGTGATGACGCCGAGCCAGCGCGAGGAATTCGAAAAGACCCACGAGTGCAATTTCGCCATCGGCGTGTCCGGCGTGGGACGCTTCCGCGTGTCGTGCTTCTACCAGCGCAACCAGGTCGGCATGGTGCTGCGCCGGATCGAGACCAAGATCCCGACGATCGACGAGCTGGCGCTGCCGGCCGTGGTCAAGACCCTGGCGATGACCAAGCGCGGCATCATCATCTTCGTGGGGGCCACCGGTACCGGCAAATCCACCTCGCTGGCGGCGATGATCGGCTTCCGCAACCAGAACTCCACCGGCCACATCATCACCATCGAGGATCCGATCGAGTTCGTGCACCGGCACGAGGGCTGCATCGTGACCCAGCGCGAGGTCGGCATCGACACCGACACCTGGGAGGCTGCGCTCAAGAACACCCTGCGTCAGGCCCCGGACGTCATCATGATCGGCGAGGTGCGCACCCGAGAGGGCATGGATCACGCCATCGCCTTTGCCGAAACCGGCCACCTGTGTCTGTGCACCCTGCACGCCAACAACGCCAACCAGGCAATGGACCGCATCATCAACTTCTTCCCGGAAGACCGCCGCAGCCAGCTCCTGATGGATCTTTCCCTCAACCTCAAGGGCGTGGTCGCGCAGCAGCTGATTCCCACTCCCGACGGCAAGGGGCGCAAGGTGGCGATGGAGATCCTCCTGGGCACTCCGCTGGTGCAGGACTACATCCGTGACGGCGAGGTCCACAAGCTCAAGGAAGTGATGAAGGAGTCGGTCCAGCTGGGCATGAAGACCTTCGATCAGAGCCTGTTCGAGCTCTACCAGGCCGGCGAGATTTCCTACGAGGACGCGCTGCGTCACGCCGACTCGACCAACGAGGTGCGCCTGAGGATCAAGCTGGCGCAGGGCGGTGATGCCCATACCCTCAGCCAGGGCATGGACGGGGTCGAACTCACCGAGGTGCGCTGAGCGGCTGCCCGTGCAGCCGCCGGACCGCGGCTGGAACCGCTCCGCGTCGACCATGAATCCAGTAGACCTTGCCGCACGCCTCCGTGGCTGGGCGGCGGAGCTCGGCTTCGCCCAGGTCGGCATCACCGATACCGACCTCTCCGAGGCGGCGGCGGGGCTGCGCGAATATCTCGACGCCGGGCATCACGGCAGCATGGCCTGGATGGAAGAGCGCGAACGGCTGCGCACCCGACCGCAGGAGCTGCATCCCGGAACGATCCGGATCATCAGCCTGCGCATGGATTACGCGCCGCCGGACATCGGGCGCGCCTGGGACGTGCTGCACGACGCTGCGCGGGGCTACGTTTCGCGCTACGCGCTGGGACGTGATTACCACAAGCTGGTGCGCAGGCGCCTGCAGAAACTGGCTGACCGCATTGCCGCAGACATCGGGCCGTTCGGCTACCGCGTGTTCTGCGATTCCGCGCCGGTGATGGAAAAGCCGCTGGCGCAGAAGGCCGGACTGGGCTGGCGCGGCAAGCACACCCTGACACTGTCGAAGGGCGCCGGCTCCTATTTTTTCCTCGGCGAAATATTCACCGACCTGCCGCTGCCGGTCGATGCGCCGGTGGCGAACCACTGCGGCACCTGCACGCGTTGCATCGACCTGTGCCCCACCGGGGCCATCGTCGCTCCCTACCGGCTGGACGCGCGCCGCTGCATTTCCTACCTCACGATAGAACACAAGGGGCCGATCGACGAAGCGCTGCGGCCGCTGATGGGCAACCGCATCTTCGGCTGCGACGACTGCCAGCTGGTCTGTCCCTTCAACAAGTACGCGCAGGTGACGATGGAGGCGGACTTTGCGCCGCGGCACGGTCTGGACGGTCCGAGGCTGGTGGACCTGTTCGGCTGGGACGAGGCCGCCTACCTGGCGAAGACCGAAGGCATGTCGATCCGCCGTGCCGGCTACGAGAGCTGGCTGCGCAATATCGCCATCGCGCTGGGCAATGCGGCGCCGTCGGACGAAGCGGCGGCGGCGCTGCGTGCGCGTGCCGACGATCCCTCGCCGGTGGTGCGCGAACACGTCGCCTGGGCGCTCGAGCGGCAGCGGGAAAAGACGCCAGGCTGAGCGTGCGGTCAGCGCTGGGCGAGGCGCTCCAGCACCGCCATCCGTACCGCCACGCCGTTTGAGACCTGCTCCAGGATCACCGATTGCGGACCATCAGCCACCGCATCGGCGATTTCGACGCCGCGGTTCATCGGCCCCGGATGCAGCACGATGGCATCGGGTTTTGCCAGCGCGAGGCGTTCGGGCGAAAGGCCCCAGTCGCGGTAATACTCTTCCAGCGAACTGACCAGCCCTTCGTCCATGCGTTCGCGCTGCAGGCGCAGCATCATGACCACGTCGCAGCCTTCGAGCGCGGTGTAGAGGGCATCGATGCGCGGGGCGCCAGTGAAGCTGGGGTCGTCGCTTTCCGGCATCAGCGTGTAGGGCGCGGCAAGGCGCAGGTCGCGGACTCCCAGGATGCGCAGCGCTTCCGCCCCGGAGCGGGCGACGCGCGAATGGCGGATGTCGCCGACGATGGCGACCGAAAGGCGCGAGAAGTCCTCACCTTTTTTCTGCCGGATGGTGAGCATGTCCAGCAGGCCCTGGGTGGGATGGGCATGGCGGCCGTCGCCGGCGCTGACCACGCCGCTGGCGGGTGCTGCGGCTGCCGCGAGCGAGGCCGGCACGCTGCCGTGTGAATGCCGCACCACGAACAGGCTGGCGCCCATGGCTTCGAGATTGCGCAGGGTGTCCACGAGGGTCTCGCCCTTTCGGGTGGAAGAGCTTTCGGCCTCGAAGTTGAGGACGTCCGCCCCGAGCCTTTCGGCCGCCAGCTGGAAGGAGGCGCGGGTGCGCGTGGAGGGCTCGAAGAACAGGTTGGCCACCGTCAGGCCGCGCAGCGGCCGATGCGCACTGCGCCGCAGCGCCTGCGGCCTCAGCGCCTGGGCGGCATCGAGCAGGCTGATGAGCTCGTCGCGTGCGAGGTCTTCGAGGGTGAGCAGGTGACGCATGGAATATCCGGGGAACGTGGTCAGGGGGAGGGCAGGGACGCATCGCCGAGCCAGCGTTCGACGATGACCTGCGCGGCCAGCGCATCGAGCACCTGCGCATCGCGACGTCGCGCCTCGCCATTGCGGCGCTTTTCCGCGAAGCGCCGTTCGGCCTCGCGTGAGCTGGAGCGCTCGTCGATCAAGTCCACCGGCAGGTTGAAGCGGGTTCCAGCCTCGCGTGCGAAGCGTCGTGCCATGTGCGTGGCCGGCTGTGTTTCTCCGTCGAGGGTCAGCGGCTCGCCGACCACGAGTCGAGCAGGTCGCCATTGGCTGATCAGGGACTGGATGGCGCTCCAGTCCGGCCCGTCGTCGCGCGCCGCCACCATGGCGATGGGGCGCGCCGTGCCGGACAGGGTGTTCCCGACGGCGACACCGATGCGGCGTGCGCCGACGTCGAAGCCGAGCACGCAAACGGGCGTGTCGCCGGAGCTGTTCATGCGTGGCCGCTGTAGCTGGCCAGCGCCTCGGGGTCGATTCCGATGAGGCGCGTGGCGGCCCGCCAGCGCGCGTCGAGCGGCAGGTCGAACACGATGTCGGGTGACGCGTCCACCGACAGCCAGACGTGTTCCCGCAGCTCGCCTTCCAGCTGCAGCGCACCCCAGCCCGAATAGCCCAGCGCCACGACGGCCTGTCGCGGCCCCTGGCCGCGCGCCATGGCTTCGAGGATGTCGCGGGAGGTCGTGAGGTGGATCTGTTCGGAAACTTCGAAGGTCGACTCCCAGCGGCCGCCGTCTGGGCTGTGCAGCACGAAGCCACGTTCGGGTTCCACCGGTCCGCCAGCAAGGACCGGCGTGGCAGCCAGCGCGGGGTCGGCGGCATGGATGCCCATCTGCGCCATCAGTTCGCCGAGGATGAAGTCCGATGCGCGATTGAGCAGCAGCCCCATCGCGCCTTCCGCGCTGTGATGGCAGAGCAGCGCGACGCCGCCGTTGAAGTTCGGGTCGTCCATGCCCGGAACGGCGATCAGGAACTGGTTGGCGAGCGAGGCAGGCGCGTGCATGGGGCGCATTGTATCCGGGCTGCTTGCTGCTGTTGCCTCTTCGGCCAATCCAGCGCATCCACGCCGCGTGCCACGAAGCCGCGCAGGGCGGAACCATCGCGCAGCGATGATTCCGCCGTTCACCGCATCATGTGGCGGGTTTCTCGCATGGCTGCGTCAGGCGCAAGCCGGTTGACATCGGCGAGCACAAAAGCCAACGTCATCGGTCAGGCGTGCGCTGCATTGCCGTTGTTCCCTTCGCCACAGTGGGGGCGCGCAGCCCGCCAACATTCACCAGAAAACAGGGATCGAAATGAAAAAGACCATGCTGTTGCCCTTGCTGCTGGCCGCACTGGCCGGCTGCGGCGAAACCGCCGACCGCACGACCTACGGCAACGACGGCAGCGCTGCCTCCGTCGCGCCTGCCGCACCCGCCACAGGCGCACTGCCCAAGGTCACCGAGCAGTCCGGCATGTTGCGCATCGGCACCGAGCCGGGCGGCGCGCAGATATTCATCAACGGCCAGCGCAAGGGCACCAGCCCCACCGAGCCGGGGCAGAGCTTTGCCGTGAAACTGGGTGAGGGCAGCTACACCATCGAGGCGAAAAAGTCCGATGGCGAGGAATACGAATATCTCGGCCAGCAGGCCGACGTGTTCGTGGCCGACAACACCATGCAGAGCGTGAGCATCAAGCTGGAGCGCAGGCAGACCGAGCAGGGAAAGCGGTTGGCGCAGGAGCGGGCACAGCGGCAAGCGCAGGAGCGCCAACAGGAGGCAGAACGGCATGGTTATGTCATCAGCACCGATGGCCAGACCGTGACCGACAAGAAAACCGGGCTGATGTGGATGCGTTGCAGCCTGGGCCAAAGCTGGAATGGCAGCAGCTGCGCCGGGAAGGCAAGCGAATATACCTGGGAACAGGCCGGACAGGCCGCCCGTGGTTATCGCCATGCCGGCTACAGCGATTGGCGCATGCCGAGTATCGATGAACTGAAAACGCTGGTGTATTGCAGTTCCGGGCAGCGAGCGGCTTTTGGTAACAAGGGCGATGGTGGTGATTGCGAAGGAGACTATCGCAGACCAACCATACTGGAAGCCGCTTTCCCGAATACGCCGTCTTCGGACGTTTGGTCGGGTTCGCCCTTTGCCGGCTATTCGGACCGCGCGTGGGGCGTGTACTTCCACTATGGCAGCGCCGGCTACAACTCCCGTAGCGGCAGCAGCTTCCAGGTTCGCCTCGTGCGCGGCGGACAGTGATTTTGTCCTTTTGTATTGCCCTGCATCTTGCGGGCCGCACGGGAAAGGCACCATCACGCCATCCAGTGCGGCAAGCAAGTAGCCCCGGCAAGCAAAGCGCAGCCGGGGCGATTTTCGCCAGCACCCCGCACAGCCCACCCTGCGCCATGCTTGCGTAGCAAAATGGCCCGGCGCATTGCACAGGCATTCCATTGTTGAAGGAAACTCCATGACGCCATTCATCAAACCCCTGCTGCTGGCCCTGCTTGCCGGTGGCATTGGCCTGAGCCTCCCCGCGCAGGCGTTCGACTTCAAGGATCTGGAAAATCTGGAAGCCGCCGAGCAGCAGGAATTGCTGGAACTGGCCCGCCGCGCGGCGGCGCAGCACGACTTCAACCAGGCGCGCAGCTACATCGAACAAGCCCGCCACAAAGGCAGCAACCCCCAGGTCATCGAAGCGGCAGAAACCGACTACCGCCGCGCATACGCCGCCCACCAGGAACAAAAACGCCGCGAAGAAGCCGAGAGGCAGGCGCGGATTGAAGCCGAAAGGCGGGCGGCGCAGCGGACGAGTAGCTCGGGTGGAGGTGGGCTTTACATCGTTTCCGGGCTCGGCGGCAGTTTTTCCGGGCGTTGCAGTGGGTACAAGGAATACGCACGCCACACCGTGCGGTTCAGCAATGACAGTTTCGGCACCGTGAATGTGGACTGCCAGAGTAGTTGTTGGAACGTCGCGATCTACGGCTCCGTGTGGCGCGGCCCCGCTACCAATTGCGGGGATTTCAGGCAAGACAGTTGGCATGCCCGTGGCGATGTGTTTTATCGGCATAGCGCCACTTTGGAGGATGTTGCCAACTGGCTGCTGGGTAATTGATCGGCAGACGCACAGGGCGGAACCATCGCATGGCGATGATTTCGCCGTTCACCGCGCCATGAGAATGGGTGCGCGCGTGGCATGTGGTATTCACCGTGCCATGTAGTGGGTGTTGACCGTGGCATGAAGCACGTCTTGAGTTTTCCAATAGCCAATCAGACACGAGGCCCCCATGAGCGATTGCGGTTGTCATCACCCACCCTTCAACTACCAGGACTACACCTCGAAGTTCATCGGCACCGACAAAACCAATTGGCGTTACGGTGAGGTGTATGTGAAACACTGCGTGCATTGCGGCTCGCAATGGCTGGAATATATCGTCGAGTACGAGGGTTACTCGGGATCCGGTCGCTGGTTTTGTGCGCCGATCTCCGACGAGGCGCTTGCGACATTGACGCCGGAACAGGCCGTGCCGTTCCTTGAGCAACAGCCCTGGCATTTTGTGGGCGGCAGTTATTTCGGAACAAGAGGGGCGCTGGCCACGGGGCCGGGGCCGATTCAGGCGGACTTGTGATGAATGAACAAGCCGCGCAGGGCGGAACCATCGCATAGCGATGATTCCGCCGTTCACTGCGCCATGAGAATGGGTATTGCGCGTGCCATGTGGCGTTCACCGCGTCATGCGGCGGGTTTTCAACAGCGAAGCTGGTCATCTCCTGCGGGGGTTCTGCCCTGCGTGGGCACCACTCAGCGGCTTTGCATCACATTGCCGGGCAGGTAGTGCCAGGTGCGGGTGATGTGCAGGATGTCAGTGCCGTCGCCGGTATCGGGCAGCGGGCCGAAGGGTTCGGCCAGGCGCACGGTGCGGATGGCCGCGTCGTCCAGTACCGGCACACCGCTGGGCTGCACGATGGTGATGTCCTCGACGCTGCCGTCGCGTCGCACCGCGACGGTCAGTACAAGCTGTCCGACCAGGCTGCGGCGGCGTGCTTCATCGGGGTAGTTGAGGTTGCCGATGCGCTCCACCCGCGCCTGCCAGCCGCGCAGGTAGGTGGCGTATTCGTATTCGCGCGTGTTGGCCGAGACGAACTTGCGCTTGGGGCGGCGGGCGTACTGCTGTTCGCGTCGCTCCACCGAGGCCGCCAGTCGCGCCATTTCCAGGCTGCGCTCGATCAGCTCGCGGCTGGTCGGCAGCGGCGTGCTGGGTGTCGCCGTGCTGCGCGTGGTGTCGACCCGACGTTCGTCCGGCGCGATCGATGCGACCACTGCTTCAGTGCTGGTTTCCTGCGGGCGCGGCGAGCCTGCCTCCAGCGGTGCCGGGGCAATGCCCGGCGCCGGATTGGGGGCCGGTGCCGGCTGCGGTTCGCTGGGGCGCTCCACGGTGTCGACTTCACCGCCCCCGGATTGGTTGGCCTGGGCAAGGAAATCGGCCTTGTCCGGCGCTTCGTTTGAGTGGGTTTGCACCAAAATCACGTCGAGCGTGGGCAATACCGGCGCCGGATCGTCGAGCGAGAAGCCGACGCCCAGGGCGAGGATGCCGTGGGCGATCAGGGAGAACACCAAGGTTGCGCCGAGGCGGTCCGTGCTGGTGACCGGAGGTGGCGGCGTCACTCCGGCACGGCCTCGATGCGATCGAACAGTTCGCCGGCGATGTTGAGCCCGAACTGCGCGTCCAGTTCACGCATGCAGGTCGGGCTGGTGACGTTGATCTCCGTGAGCCAGTCGCCGATCACGTCGAGCCCCACCAGACGCATGCCGCGCCTCGCCAGCTCCGGCCCCACCTGGGCCGCGATCCAGCGGTCGCGCTCGCTCAGCGCGCGGCCTTCGCCGCGGCCGCCGGCGGCAAGGTTGCCGCGGAACTCGTCGCCCTGCGGGATGCGCGCCAGGCAGTAGGGCACCGGTTCGCCGTCTATCAAGAGGATGCGCTTGTCGCCGTCGACGATTTCCGGCAGGTAGCGCTGCGCCATGGCGAACTGCCGTCCGCCTTCGGTGAGGGTTTCCAGGATGACGTTGAGGTTGGGTTCGCCGGCGTGGGCACGGAAGATCGAGCGGCCGCCCATGCCGTCGAGCGGCTTGAGCACGCAGTCGCCGAATTCCGCCACGAATGCCTTGAGCGCGGATTTCTCGCAGGACACCAGCGTCGGCGGACAGCACTGCGGGAATGCCAGCGCGGCGAGCTTTTCGTTCATGTCGCGCAGGCCCTGCGGATCGTTCACCACGCGCGCGCCCTCGCGCTGCGCCAGGCTCAGGATCTGGGTGGCGTGCAGGTAGGCGTCATCAACCGGTGGGTCGGTGCGCATGAAGATGAGGTCGAAACCGCCGAGCGGGCGATCCTGCGGTGCGCCCGGGACGTACCAGGCGCGGGGATCGTCGCGCACCTGCAGCGGCGTGGCGCGCACGAGTGTGCGTCCATCGCGCACGCCCAGGTCCGGGATTCCGGCCACGTGGATACGATGTCCGCGGCGCTGTGCCTCGAGCAGCAGCGCAAAACTCGTATCCTTGGCGACCTTGATCGACCCGATGGGGTCCATCACCACGAGCACTTCCAGCGACACGATCACACCTTTGGCATGCAAACGCCCGCGATCCGGCGGGCGTGTGTTTATACTAGCATCGCTGCAACGGAGCGAGTTCCGGGGAGGATGCCTTGACAGACATCCGCTTCCGTTGCGATAAGACGCCAATGCGCGGCGACTGCGTGCCGCGCCACAGAGGGACCATTGGATGGATGGCAACACAGGCAGTCTGACGGGGATGCGGGTGATGGTCATCGACGACTCGAAGACCATCCGGCGCACGGCCGAGACTCTTCTCAAGAAGGAAGGGTGCGAGGTCTTCACTGCGTCGGACGGGTTCGAGGCGCTGTCCAAGATCGCGGACAACCAGCCGCAGATCATCTTCGTGGACATCATGATGCCGCGTCTCGACGGGTATCAGACCTGCGCCCTCATCAAGAACAACCAGCTTTTCCGGTCGACGCCGGTCATCATGCTGTCGTCCAGGGACGGATTGTTCGACAAGGCGCGCGGGCGAATCGTCGGTTCCGAGGAGTACCTCACCAAGCCGTTTACCCGTGAGGAGCTACTCTCGGCGATACGGCGGCATGTGGTGCACGACTGACTGCCAACTCTTTAGGGGGGAGCATGGCTGAGACAAGAAATCCAGTTCAGGCCGGTTGCGCGTTTGCGCGAGGCGCGACGCTTGTGCGGCGCCGTCGGTACGCTGCGCTTCACGGCCTGCGGGGAGGCTGATCCATGGCGTTTTCTTCTGCCGCCCCATTCGACGTCCTGTCCGACTACGAGCGGCGCAGCCTGACCCATGTGGCAGGCATTCCCGACCAGATCGATGCGCCCGGCCTGTGGCGCGGCATCGCGTTCCGTCTTGGATCGAGGCGGCTGGCCGCGAGCTTCTCGGAAGTCGTTGAAATCATCTCGGTGCCGCCGCTCACGCCGGTGCCCGGCGCCGATGGCTGGCTGCTGGGCGTGGCCAATCTGCGCAGCTCGCTGCTGCCCATCGTCGACCTCAAGCAGTATCTTGAAGGCGAGCGCACGGTGCAGCACGCCGGCACGCGCGCGCTGGTGGTGCGGCAGAGTGGCGGCAACGTCGCGGTGCTGATCGACGAGCTGCTCGGGCAGCGAAACTTCAACGAAGGCCAGATCGTGGCCGTGGAGGGCGTGGAGGGGAGTCGTTACGCGCCCTTCGTGCAGCGCGCCTATCTCGTGGGCGACACGGTCTGGGGGGTGTTCGACATGGCGCGATTGACGCGTACGCCGGAATTCAGACAAGCCGCCGCCGCACAGGGTGGTATGTAACGCATTTCAGGGTGAGGTTCTTGCGATGAGCACATTGGGCGCCGGTACCGGCAAAGAACGCAGCGGGATGATCAACTTCTGGATCTTCCTGCTGGTAATCGCACTGCTGGCGCTGATCGCCAACGCCGTGCTCTCGACCAAGTATGCGGCCGAGGAGGGCCAGGCCCGCGACCTGGTGGCCGATGTGCGAGTCCTGTCGCAGCAGATCGCAAAAGCCGCGCAGGACGCCGCATCCGGTGGCGTGGACGCCTTCGACGAACTCGAAAGCACGCGGGTCGCGATCCAGGCCAACCTCGATGCCCTCAACAAGGGCGGCCAGGACAATCCGGCCTATGCCGGCGACAAGGTCGTAGGCGTGCCGCTGCAGCGCGTCACCGAAACCTGGGGGCCGATGAACGACGCGGCGCGGCGCATCCTCGACAGCCGCGAGCTGGTGCTCGGCCTGACCGAGACCGCCGACCGCTTCGCCAACGCCGTGCCGCTGATCCAGGCGGAAATGGACGAGGTGGTGCGCGCCATGGGCGAGGCAGGGAACGCGAGCTTCGCCCAGCTCTCGACCGCCATCCGCCAGATCGTGCTGGCCGACCGCATGCTCCGCCACGTGACCCAGATTCGTCAGGGTGGTGCCGCGGCCACGTCGGCGGCTGATCGGTTCTCGCGCGACGCCACGCTCTTCAGCCAGGTGCTCGGCGGCCTTCAGAACGGACTGCCCGAACAGAACATCCGCCGCATCGACAGCCCGGCGGCGCGCCAGTCGCTGTCCCGCGTCGCAACGCTCTATTCCGATCTTGAGCAGAACGTCGATGCCATCCTCGATGCGTCGACCGAACTGTTCGAGGTGAAGAACGCGGCCGACGAAATTTCCCAGGCGTCGGCCCAGCTGCTGGGCGGTGCGGAAAACCTCACCCAGGCCTTCGTGAACCTGCCCTCCAGCCGCGCGTTCCCGAGCGTGTGGATCGGTATCGCTGCAGGCGCGGCCGCCATCATCGCCATCCTCGGCCTGCTGTTCACCCTGTACCGCGACCAGGTCAAGCGCTTCCGCGTCACCCAGGAACTGAACCAGCGCAACCAGGAGGCCATCCTGCGCCTGCTGGACGAAATGGGTTCGCTGGCCGAAGGCGACCTGACCGTTCGCGCGACGGTGACCGAGGACATCACCGGCGCGATCGCGGACTCGATCAACTTCGCCGTTGAAGCGCTGCGTTCGCTCGTTACCACGATTAACGAAACCGCCGTGCAGGTGGCTGCCGCCGCACAGGAAACCCAGGCCACCGCGATGCATCTGGCCGAAGCGGCCGAGCACCAGGCCCAGCAGATCACCTCGGCCTCGGCCGCGATCAACGAGATTGCGGTCTCGATCGACGAAGTGTCCAAGAACTCGGCCGAATCCGCCGACGTGGCGCAGCGCTCGGTGCAGATTGCCGCCAAGGGCGCCGAAGTCGTGCGCCAGACGATTCAGGGCATGGACTCGATTCGCGACCAGATTCAGGAAACTTCCAAGCGAATCAAGCGTCTGGGTGAAAGCTCGCAGGAAATCGGTTCGATCGTGGAACTGATCAACGACATTGCCGAGCAGACCAACATCCTGGCACTGAACGCCGCCATTCAGGCTGCTTCGGCCGGTGAGGCGGGCCGCGGGTTCGCGGTGGTGGCCGACGAAGTGCAGCGACTGGCGGAACGCTCCGCGAATGCGACCAAGCGAATCGAAACGCTGGTGCAGACGATTCAGGCCGATACCAACGAAGCGGTGTCCTCGATGGAACAGACCACCGCCGAAGTGGTGGCCGGTGCGCGACTGGCCGAGGACGCGGGCCTGGCGCTGGGCGAGATCGAAAAGGTGTCCAACGACCTCGCCGACCTGATTCAGAACATCTCCGAGGCGGCGCGCCAGCAGTCGGCTGCCGCAACCAACATCTCGGCCACGATGAACGTGATTCAGGAAATCACCACGCAGACCTCGGTTGGCGCGAGCCAGACGGCCGAGTCGATCGGAAACCTCGCCCAGCTGGCTGCCGACCTGCGTCGTTCGGTCGCCGACTTCAAGCTGCCGGGCTGAGGCGCGGGCGGACAGGGGCTGCGACGGAATGGCTACGGTAGCCACATCGGCATCGGCACTTGGCATGCGTCCTCTGGACGATGCCGAGTTCGACCGCTGGGTGCGCCTCCTGGAGACGCGGACCGGCGTCATCGTGCCGCCCGAGCGAAAGCCGTTCCTGGAAACCGGCCTGCGTCGCCGCATGCGCGAGACCGGTCATACCGGCTTCCAGACCTATTACGACGACCTGGTAAGAGACGCGCGCGGGGCGGTCGAATGGGCCTCGCTGGTGGATCACCTCACCGTCCATGAGACGCATTTCTTCCGCCATCCCCCGTCGCTGGCGCTGATCGCCGAGCAGTGGCTGCCGCGCTGGCTGGATACGGCAGGCGCGGACGCCTCGCTGCACGCGCTTTCGATCGGATGTTCCACCGGCGAGGAAGCCTTCTCGCTCGCCATGCTGCTGGACGCCCAGCTGTCGCGATCCGCGCCCGAGCGGCGCTTCGGCGTCACCGCCACCGATGTCAGTCAGGCCGCACTGGCGGTGGCGCGGGCCGGCGAGTATCCGATGCGCCGGCTCAGTGAAATTCCGGCCGCCTACCGGGCACAGGTCGAGACGCTTGAAGACGGCGAGAGCTTCCGCATCGTCGACCGCCTGCGCAAGCGCGTCGGATTCGCCTGCGTCAACCTGCTGCACGCGTCGCGCGCGCCGCTGCGCAAGCTGGACATCATCTACTGCCAGAACGTGCTGATCTATTTCGCACGCGAACGCCGGGGCGAGATGCTCGATGCCCTGGTGGATCTGCTCCAACCCAACGGCCTTCTGCTGCTCGGCCCGGGCGAAGCGCCCGGCTGGAGCCACCCGCAGATGCGCCGGACCGGCGGGCCGCAGACTCTGGCTTACCTCAGAAATACGAAAGAGACCCTGGCATGAGGCCGCAAGACGACATCGACTTCACTACGCTGGCCTGGGTCAAGGGAGAACTCGACGAGACCCTGAAGCAGGCCCGACAAGCCCTCGAGGCCTACGTCGAGGATCCGTCCGACGTCAGCCAGATGCGCTTCTGCGCCACCTACCTGCACCAGGTGCAAGGCACCCTGCGCATGGTCGAGCTTTACGGCGCGGCCATGGTCACCGAGGAGATGGAGCATCTGGCCGGCGCACTGCTGGACGGGCAGATCGCGGATCGCGACGAAGCCTACAGCGTGCTCATACGCGGCATCATGCAGCTGCCCGACTATCTCGAGCGCCTGCAGACCGGTCACAAGGACATCCCGATCGTCCTCTTGCCGCTGCTCAACGATCTGCGCACCGCGCGGGGCGAGAAGGGGCTGTCGGAGATTGCGCTGTTCACGCCCAACCTGGGGCGTGAGCTTCCGACCAGCGCGCGAGGGCCGGTGCAGCCGCTTCCCGAAGCCGAGCTGCGCGCGAAGGCCGAGCCGCTGCGCGCCCAGTTCCAGCTGGCGCTGCTCAAGTGGTTCCGTGGCGATGACGTGGACGGCAACCTGGCGCGGCTGACCGATACCCTGGACCTGCTCATCGCGCAAACCTCCGAGCTCGAGGCGCGCCGCCTGTTCTGGGTGGCGGCCGGCGTGCTGGAGGCGCTGCGTGCCAAGGCGTTCGAGCCCAGCCTGCAGCTCAAGCAGACCATCGGCAAGGTGGAGCGCGAGATCAAGCGCCTGGCCGATTCGAGCGAGCGCAGCTTCCGTACCGATCCGCCCCATGAGCTGACCCGCAACCTGCTGTACTTCGTGGCCCACGCGCCGACCCAGCATGGCCGGATCGGCGAGATGCGCGAGGTCTTCGGCCTCGAGGCGCTGCTGCCCAGCGATGAGGAAGTCGAACACGCGCGCGGCAGCCTGTCCGGACACAACCGTTCACTGCTCGATACGGTGGCCGGGGCGATCAAGGATGACCTGCTGCGGGTCAAGGACGCGCTGGACCTCCACCTGCGGAATCCCGAGGCGGAGGCCGCCGGGCTGTCGAGCCAGGTCGATGTGCTGGAGCGGGTTTCCGACACCCTTGGCATGCTTGGTCTGGGCGTGGCGCGGCGCGTGGTGCAGGAGCAGCGCGATGCCGTGCGCGCGGTCATCGATGGGTCGCGCACCGCCGACGAATCCACCCTGCTCGACATCGCGGGCGCGCTGCTCTACGTCGAGGCGTCGCTGGACGACCAGGTCCAGCATCTCGGAGGCGTGCCTTCGGGCGAGGCCACGACTGGCGCGAGGCAGCTTCCGGCGGTCGAGACGCGTCGCGTGATGCAGGCGCTGGTGAAGGAGGCACAGGTCAACTTCACCCGCGCCAAGGAATGCTTCGTTGCCTATATCGAGTCCAGCTGGGACGCCACCCAGCTGGAGGCCGCTCCGGAACTGCTCAGCCAGGTCGCAAGCGTACTGCGGATCGTCGAACTGCTGGAGCCGGCCGGCTATCTCGATGCCGTTGCCCGATTCACCCGTCGCGAGCTGCTCGAGAAACGGCTCGTGCCCGACGTTGCGCAGATGGAAACGCTCGCCGACGCGCTGGCCAGCCTCGAGTATTACCTCGAAGCCCAGGCAGAGCAGCGCCCCGGCCGCGACCGCATCCTGCTGACCGCCCTCGGCAGCCTGGAAAAATTGGGCTACTGGCCGATCCCGGCCGCTGCCGCCCCTGCGATTCCGGAGGCCATGGCGCAGCCCGTCGACGACGCTGTTGCGATCGCGCCGGCGGCCTTCGAGCAGGCGCCACAGGCGGCTTCCTCGGAAGCGCCTGAAGCTGCGGACGTCGATGCGGCGGAGGCGCGTGTCGATGGCTTCGCGCTGGACGAGGCTGTCGCGCTGCAGGGCGAAACCGAAGTTCCGGTGCCGGACGCTGCGTTGGTCGATGCCGTTGCCCCGGAGGGCGTGGCCGCATCGCTTCAGAGCGAAGTGCCCCAGGTCGAGCCCGACCCCGTTGCCGCGCAGACGCCGGCACAGAGTGTTCACGAGTCCGAACCCGAGAGCGGAGCCATCACCGGCGGCTTCGAGGCGACCTCGGAGGAAATCGACGAGGAAATTCGTGAGGTTTTCGTCGAGGAAGTGGAAGAGGAGATCGAAAACCTCGCCCAGCTGCTGCCGCTCTGGACCCAGGCCCCTGGCGAACTCGATCAGCTCAAGTCGATCCGGCGCGTATTCCACACCCTCAAGGGCAGCGGGCGCCTGGTCGGCGCGGTGACCCTGGGCGAGTTCGCGTGGAAGATCGAGAACATGCTCAACCGCGTGCTCGATCACACCATATCCCCGACCCCGGCAGTCACCGGCCTGGTCGAGAGCGCGTTTGGCGTGCTGCCCGAGATTCACGCCGCCCTGCGCGGCGAGCGCAGCGTTCGCACCGATCTGGAGGCGATCAAGTCCGTGGCTGACCGGCTCGCCGCCGGTGAACAGGCCTATTACGTTCCGGCTCCCGCCGAGCTGCCGGACGCTGAGGTGTCTGGTCCCGAGGGCGCGGCTGCAGATGTCGAGCATGTGCCGCAGCTCGACGAGACGGACGCCGCCGAAATCGCCTTCGACATCACGCCGGATGCGGGTGAATCCCTGGACGAGGCCGCCTTCGTGGCGGCGTCGACCGATCGTGCCGACGTGGCCGAGGCCGATCCGCAGGACGAGCGCATCGAAGTCGCTGCCATCGATCCGGTGCTGTTCGAAATCCTCAAGCCCGAGGTCTCGGGCCACCTCGACACGATCGAGGCCTGGCTGGCGGAGCCGCAGCAATCGCTCGACGAGGCCGTGGTGCGCGCCGTGCACACCATGAATGGCGCGTTCGCGATGACCGAGCTGCCCCTGGTGACCGAAATCACCTCGCCGCTCGAGCACTACCTCAAGCGTGCGCTTGCCCATGGCCTGGCGCCGTCCGAACAGGGACGCGCGGTGCTCATGGACTCGACCACTGCGCTGCGCCGGGTGCTGGTGGAGCTGGAAGGCCAGCCGCCGCGGCTGACCCCCCTGCACGAAATCGCCGCGCGACTCTGTGCCGAGCGCGATCTCCTGCCCGATACGCCGAGCCCGTTCAGCCTGCTGCCGACGCACGAGGACAGCGGTTTCGACGTGCCCGAGCTGAGCAGCGCGGTGTCGCTCGAACCCTGGGCGCAGTTTGCGCTTGACGGGGGTGCCGCGCCGGCCGCGGACGAAACGGCGTTCGCGGATGCTCGGGGCGAGGCAAGCGAGGCGCTGACCGACGCCTTCGACCAGGCGCTGGGCTTCGACGAACCTGAACTCACCGGTGCGGTCAGCATTCCGCTGGCCGAAGAGTCTTTCCAGTCGGACCTGCCGACCGAGGCCTCCGCCGACGAGCTGCCACAGGCCCGGAGCGACGAGGACGAGGCGAGCGACGCGTTCGAGGCGCCCACTGCACAGGTTTACGAGTCGCACCTGCAGTCCGGTGCGCAGGCTGCCGACGCGTCGGTGGCCGGCGACGACGTCGAGTGGGGCGAACTGATCGAAATGCTGCCGGACGCGCAGGCGGACGCAGATGCCGGCGCGAATCTGGATGTCATCGAGCTGGAGTTTGCCGAGCTGGAAGCGTCCGCATCCGACGATATGACGCTGCCGGACGAGGCGCCGGAGCCCGGTGAGGAGGCCGAACCTGCGCTCGCGGGCGCGGCGGAGTCCGGTGCGCAGGTTGAAAACGACGTGGACGACCTGATTCGCCAGTGGCTGGCCGATGAGGCGGCTGCGCAGATGCCTTCCGACGCGGATGCGTCTGGCATGGACGTCGAGCCGATCGGATGGGTGCCGGCCGAAACCGGCGATCCCGAGCGCACGGGGATCGTTTCCGCGGACGCCTTCTTCGATGAACTGGGCGAAGGCGACGTCGTGCCCGAAACGTCTCCGAGTGCCGACGACGGCGTGCACATCGTGTTGCCGGACGCGCGGAGCGAGGACGCGGAGTATCCGGTCGGGATGCTCGACGAAGACGCAGTTGCGTTCTTCGAGCCTGCGGAAGGCGTGGAAGACGGCGTGGAGTCCGATCTCGCTACCGAGGCCGACGAGGATCTTCCGGAGCATTCCGCGCACGGCGAATCGGGCGAGGCTGGGGATGTCGAGCCGACCGTGATCGACGCCGTCGCCATGGCGCAGGAGCTGGAAGACGCCGCTGCCGGGATCCTGTTCGACGCGCCGATCCAGGACGGCGAGTTCGATGACGATCACGCCGGCGTGCTCGAGGCCGCGGCGCCGGAAATCCCGCAGGTACGCGAGGACGCAGCCTCGGACGTCGACCCGAAACAGGCCCTGCTGGCCGCCTGGTTCATCGACGGCCTCGACGCCGCAGACCCGGATCCGGACCAGCCGCTGCGCCTGGCCGACATGGACGAGGAACTGCTCGACATCTTCGGTGAGGAAGCCGCCGACATCCTCGACCACTCGGACGGACTGATGGCGCGCCTGCGCGAAACGCCGACCGACCAGGAGCTCGTGGTTGCCCTGCAGCGTGACCTGCATACCCTCAAGGGCGGCGCCCGCATGGCCGGGCTGTACGCCATCGGCGATCTCGGGCACGTCATGGAAAGCCTGCTGGAGATCGTGGCCGAAGGAAAGCGCGCGCTGCCGCCTCATGGCCTCGACGTGCTCGAGCTTGCCTTCGATCGCCTCAACCGCATGACCGCCCGCGTTGCATCGCGACAGGCCACCGCCTCGCCGGTGCTCCTGATCCAGCGCGTCGACATGCTGGCGCGCGGCGAGGAGCCGGAACTGGCCTTTCCGGGCGAGATCCAGGAGGGCGCGGAGCTCGCGGCGGCACTGGACGCGAGCGCTGCGACGCTCGGGGTTCCGGCCGATGCTGCCGTCGTGGCCGATGCCGAAGCGCCGGTTGCCGTGCCGGAATGGACGGCCGAGGACGGTGCGTCCGCGGTCGAACTGGCGCCCACCGCGCTGGACGACGAGGACATCGGCGTGCGTGCGCCGCAGGAGCAGATCCGCATCCGCGCCGACCTGCTGGATCGCCTGGTCAACTATGCCGGTGAGGTCGCGATCTACCGCGCCCGACTGGAGCAGCAGCTGGGCCTGTTCCGCGCCAACCTGGCGGAAATGGAGCAGACCAACGAGCGTCTGCGCGGCCAGCTGCGCAAGCTCGAGATCGAAACCGAGGCACAGATCGTCGCGCGCTATCAGCGCGAGGCCGAGGCGGGTGGCAAGGAAGCCTTCGATCCGCTGGAACTCGACCGCTTCTCGACCCTCCAGCAGCTCTCCCGCGCGCTGTCCGAGTCGGCTGCCGACCTGGTCAACCTCCAGGGCACGCTGGAAGACCACACCCGCCAGTACGAAACCCTTCTGCTGCAGCAGTCGCGCGTCAGCTCGGACCTGCAGGAAGGTCTGATGCGCACCCGCATGGTGCCGTTCGATTCGCTCGTGCCGCGCATGCGCCGCATCATCCGTCAGACCGCTTCGGAGCTGGGCAAGAAGGCGCAGCTGCGGGTCGAAGGCGCGCAGGGCGAAATGGACCGCAGCGTGCTCGATCGCATGACGGCATCCCTGGAGCACATGCTGCGCAACGGTTTGGCCCATGGTCTGGAAACTCCGGACGAGCGTCGCGCTGCAGGAAAGCCGGAGGAGGGTTCGATCCGCATTTCCGTGCTGCGTGAAGGTTCCGAAGTGGTCATCAAGGTGGCCGACGACGGGCGCGGCCTGGACCGCGACGCGATCCGCCGCAAGGCGGTCGAGCGCGGCCTGCTGGCGCCAACGGCCCCCATCACCGACCAGGCGCTGTACGCCTTCATCCTGGAATCGGGCTTTTCCACCGCATCAGCGGTCAGCAAGATCTCCGGGCGCGGCGTCGGCATGGACGTGGTGCACAGCGAAATCCGCCAGCTCGGCGGCTCGCTTGCGATCGAGTCCGAGCGGGGCAGGGGGACCACCTTCACGGTGCGCCTGCCCTTCACCCTCGCGGTGACGCAGGCGGTATTCGTGCAGCAGGGGGAAACCTCCTTCGCCGTGCCGATCGCTTCGGTGCAGGGCGTGGCGCGCATCGACCGCAGCGAGCTGGATGCGCAGCTGGCCACCGGCACTCCTAGCTTCGTCTACGCTGGCGAGGACTACGTCATCCATGACCTGGGTCGCCTGCTTGGACAGGCCTCGGTGCGTGCGGAGGGCAGCCTGCAGGTGCCTCTGCTGCTGGCGCGCTCTGGCGATCAGCGCGCCGCGATCTGCGTCGACCACGTCATCGGCAGCCGCGAGATCGTGGTCAAGCCGGTGGGCGCGCAGGTCAGCTCGATTCCGGGCATTTTCGGCGCGACCATCATGGGCGACGGTCGCGTCATCGTGATTCTCGACGTCGCACCGCTGGTGCGTCGCTACGCCGCCCTGCACCGTGAGGGCACTGTGGTCGAGGCCCCGCAGGTTGCTCCGGTCAGCCGCGTGCCGCTGGTCATGGTGGTGGACGATTCGATCACGATGCGCAAGGTCACAGGCCGCGTGCTGGAGCGCCACGGCTACGAGGTGCTCACCGCGAAGGATGGCGTGGACGCGATCGAAAAGCTGACCGAACGGGTGCCGGACGTGATGCTGCTCGACATCGAAATGCCGCGCATGGACGGCTACGAGCTGGCCACCCACATCCGCAACGATGTGCGCCTGCGCGGCATCCCGATCATCATGATCACCTCGCGCACCGGCGAGAAACACCGCCAGCGCGCCTTCGAGATCGGCGTCGACCGCTACCTCGGCAAGCCCTACCAGGAGGCGGATTTGATGCGAAACGTGGACGAAATCCTGAAGGTGCATCGTGGCGATCTCGGCTGAGTCCTGTCGGGTCGCCCTGCTGGGCCGCGATGACGGTGCGCGCCGCCAGCTGCGCGATGCGCTGCAGGAGTTCGGTGCCGCGATCGCCTTCGAGGGCGAGCCTTCGGCTGCCTCGGGTCCGAGCGCGCTGGGTGCGTCGCTCGACGTGGTGATCGTCAACCTGGAGGAGGGGCTGGACGACGCGCTCGACCACCTTCAGGCGGTGCTCGACGATCCGGCGATCAACGTCGTATTCAACGACGCCGATGCGAGCCGGTCACTCGAAGGCTGGGATCTGGCGCGCTGGGCGCGGCATCTGGCAGCCAAGGTGCTGGGCCACGGTGAAACCATGCCGCCGGTGCCCGAAGGCGCTGGACGGCTGCGCGAGTCCATCGCGCTGTTCCCCGATCCCGGCCCGCGTCCCACGCCGGCGGATCTGGCGCCCGAAGCGGACGTGACGTCGTTCATCGAAGAGGCTGTCGGTGTCTCGGCATCGGTTCCCGTGGACGCGCTGCCCGATGCCTCCGGGCATTCATCCGACGGTGCGCCGGAGCTCGCCGAAGAAGCCACTGTCCTGGACGAATACGTATCCGAACAGCCGAAGGTCATGGATCCTGCGCTGGACATCGACTTCGACCTGCTCACGGACGCCCTCGGCCTGACCGATGCCCCTGCGCCCGAACGCGTGGCGCCCACGCCCGAAGCGGTGGCCACCGAATATCTGGCACCCGCCGCAGGTGACGGATTTTCGGATGGGGTCGTGCAGGCGTTTTCGGAAGAGCCCGTCGTGCCCCATGGCGCAGGCGAATCGTCCGAGCCTGGCGGCTTCGAGGCCGATGGCCCCATGCCGGAGGTGGATTTCTCCCACGAACCGACGGCGGCGGAACGGATTGGAACCACTGCCGACGCGCCCGATGCGGCGAGCCTGGCAGATGACGCGCTGGACGATGCGGAGATCGAGCGGGCGCTCGGCCTCGATGTCGCCGCGCCGGAGCGCGAGAGCCTTACGCCCCGTCCCGAAGCGGGGGCCGCGGCAGCCGAGGAGTTCCTCGAATTCAGCTGGGAATTCGGCGAAGACGCCGCGCCCGATGCGTTCGCGGCGACGCTCGATGGAGATGACGGAGCGCCCGGCGCAGCGCCGGCGGAACTGCCGCATGACTTCGCTGCGAACGACGCGGTGGCTGCGGAATACGCCGCATCCCGGACAGACGATCAGGATGTGCCAGGCATCACCGAGGCTGTCGATGAGTTCACGGATTCCGACGCCTGGACGCGTCCGCCAGCAACCGCTGCCGCAGGGCGCGACGGGGGCTTCGGTGCCGAAAGCTGGAGCCTGGACGACGGCGTGAACGAGGACGAGGCGGCGTTCGAGGGCGCGCTGGACGACGACGTTGCGGCCCTTGCGGCACAGCTGGATGCATTCGAGGCGCCGGAAGGCGAAGGCGTGCTGGAGGATCTGGATTTTTCCTCCGTTGATGCGCCTGGCGATGATATCGACACGCCGGCGGCAGCGGATGCGGCGGCGAATGTCCCTGCCGAAAATACCCCCGCAGCGGGCGGTCTGGAGCTGAGCCTGGCGCCGCTGGATGACGCCTCCGCGATGGGCGAGCCGGACGCCAGGGACGCTCCCGAAGAGAAGGCGACCTACGATTTCGGCAATCTCGACCAGTTCAGCCTGGAGCCGATCGAGGGCGAGGAAGCCGATCCTCTGATGGTCGCCATGGGGCTGGTGGACGACCCCGTCGGTAGCGCGGCTACCGCGACGGCCACCACGGCGTCTGATGCCAGCCCGCTCGGGCACGTTTTCGTGCTGGGGGCTTCCATCGGCGGCCCGGATGCCGTGCGCACCTTTTTGTCCGCGCTTCCGGCCGACCTGCCGGCGGTGTTCCTGCTTGTGCAGCATCTCGAGTCGGGCTATTTCGAGCGCCTTGCCCAGCAGCTGCAGAAGGCGTCTGCGCTCCCGGTGCGGATCGCATCGGCGGAATTGCCCGCCAAGAAGGGGGAAGTGCTGGTGATTTCCGCGGCCGAGCACGTGGTTCTGGAAACCGACGGCACCGTGGTCGCGAGTCCGCACGAGACGCCGCCCCGCTACACGCCTTCGATCGACACGGTGCTGCAGGACGTGGCCGATCGCTTCGGCCGCCACGCCACCGCCATCATTTTCAGCGGCATGGCAGGCGATGCGGTGGAAGGTGCGGCCTACCTCACCACCAAGGGCGGAGAAGTCTGGGCGCAGGATCCGCAGTCCTGCGTGGTCAGTTCGATGGTGGACGGCGCCCACGCCCGCGGCGTGGTCGAATTCACCGGATCGCCGCGCGAGCTGGCGCAGCGTTGCGTTGCGCGCCTGGCGCGCTGAGGGAGTTGCAAGGGATGAGCACCGAAATCTCGCAGGACATTCGAGGCGTCCTGATCGCCGTCACCGGCGCGCGGGCGCTCCTGCCCAACGCCACCGTGGCCGAAGTGATCACCTATTCGCCGCCCGATCCGGTGGACGGCGCACCGGACTGGGTGCTGGGGCGCATCCGCTGGCGCGGCTGGCGCCTGCCGGTCATTTCCTACGCCCGCATGATCGGCTCGGCCGAGAGCGAGGGCGAGTTCGGCGCCAAGGTCGTGGTGCTCAAGGCGCTGGGGGGAAATCCGCGCTATTCCTACTTCGCCATGCTGACCCAGGGCTTCCCGCGCCTGGTCACGGTTTCGCCCGACGCGGTGGCCCGTGACGAGACCGGCGATGGCGACTCCGCGGAAGGCGTGCTGATGCGCGTCAGGCTGCGCGACGAGGACGCGGTGATTCCCGATCTCGCCGCGATCGAGGCGCGGATTGCCGAGATCGGCGCGGCAGCGGTGGCCTGAGGCGGTTCGCCTTCCGAAGGCGCGCAGCCGGCTCCTTGCATCTCGCGGTGGCGGGATCGGCGACCGCCGCACGCTGCGCGGCTGTTTGTCAGAAATCCCCCCACAGCGCCTGTATGGCGGCCAGCAGCGCCAGCCCTGCTGTTTCCGTGCGCAGCACGCGCGGCCCGAGCCTGATGCCGGTCGCACCGGCCGCGCGCAGCAACGCCAGGTCGCGCTCGCCCAGGCCGCCTTCCGGGCCGATCACGAAGCAGGCACCGCGGCGCGCAGCTTCCGGCAGCCCGCGCAGCGAGGTTTCCGCGTCCGGATCCAGGTAAAACAGCGGCAGGCGCTGCCCGGCTGACGGGCCGCCTCCATCACGCTCCGGCGCGGGCGCATCGTCCAGCCAGTTCGCCAAGGTTGCGACCTGCCCGAGCGCGGGCAGGCGGGCCCGTCCGCTCTGCTCGCAGGCCGAGGCGATCACTCCCTGCCAGTGCGTGCGGCGTTTTTCGCCGCGCTCAGCATCCAGCCGCACCTCGGTGCGTTCGGTGATGAGCGGCACGATGCCGGCCACGCCCAGCTCGGTGGCCTTCTGCAGCACGAAATCCATCTTTTCCCCGCGTGCCACGGACTGCGCGAGCACCAGCGGCAGAGGTGACTCGCTTTCCACGCGACGCGTCGCGATGACTTCGGCGCTCGCGCCGCGCTTGTCGATCTGCGCCAGCTCGGCCTCGTAGTCGAGCCCGTCGCCGTTGAACAGTGCGAAGCGTGCGCCGGGGCCCAGCCGCAGCACCCGGGTGAGGTGAACGGCGGCGGCGTCGGGCAGCGCGACGAGGGCGCCGGGCGAAAGCGGCGCGTCGATGAAGCAGCGGGTCAGGCGCACGGCGCACATCCTTGGTTGTCCATGCCGCCATGATGCCCGCCGGGCGACGCTGCCTGCCACGGTCGGCTAGAATCCGACCGAACGCAGGCCGGTCAGGGTTACCCATGCTTCCGATTCTTTTTCCCACTGCTTCGCGTCGCCTCCGCGGCGATGTTCGTGCGCGGGGCTTCACCCTGATCGAAGTGCTGGTGGTCGTGGTGATCCTCGGCATCCTGGCCGCTTTCGTGGTGCCGAAGTTCTTCGACAAGCCCGGTGAGGCGCGTCAGATGAAGGCGCGTGCCGACATCCAGGCACTGGCCACCGCGCTGAACATGTATCGCCTCGACAACTTCACCTATCCCAGCACCAATCAGGGGCTGGACGCGCTGGTGAGCCAGCCGGGCGGATTGCCCGAAGCGCGCAACTGGAAGGCCGGCGGCTACATCGAGCGCCTGCCGAAGGATCCGTGGGGGCGCGACTACGCGTACCTGAGCCCGGGCCAGCGCGGCGATTTCGACCTGTATTCGCTGGGGGCCGACGGCCAGCCCGGCGGCGAGGGCGAGAATGCCGATATCGCCAACTGGGACAACTGACCGAACGCGGGCCGCCGGGCGCCGGACGCCTTTGCGCGCGCAGGCGGGGTTTTCTCTGATCGAGATCCTCGTGGTGCTGGTGATCGCCGGCATCGCCGTGACCGGTGCGGTGCTGTCTATCGGAGGCAGCGGCGAGCGCGAGGTGGAAAATGCCGCGCGCCGCGCCGAGCAGCTCGTGCGTCTGGCCTGCGAGCGCGCCGTGATCGGCGGGCGCGACATCGGCTTTACCGCGGTGCGCGACGGCCTGCGCTTCGGCTATGTCGAGATCGACGGCTGGCAGCCGCTGGGCGAGGGCAGTGGCGACGAACTGCGAGCCCGTCCGCTGGGGCGCGACCTGCTCATTTCAGCCTGGCGCGACGGCCTGGATCTGGCGCTTGGCGACGAACCTGGACGCGAACCGGGCTTTGCCTGTTTTTCGTCCGGTGAACTCACACCCTTCGTGCTGCGCATCGATCGCGCAGACGTGGCCCAGCCCTGGCAGCTGGAAGGCGCGATCGACGGTACGTTGAGCCTGATCCGGGTGCCGCGTGGCCGCTGAGGTGCGCACGCATCGTGCGGTTGCGTGCGCAGGACGCGCGGCGATTGTGCTGCGCTCATCCCGGGCCCGCGGCTTCACCCTGCTCGAAGTCCTGGTGGCGCTGCTGCTGCTGGCGCTCGCACTGGTCGCGATGGTGCGCCTGGCGGGCCTGGACGCGCGCGCGCAGGCGCAGCTTCGCGACGGCACGCTGGCACAGTGGGTCGCGGCCAACGTGGTGGCCGAGACCCGGCTGCGCACGCCGTTTCCCGCGCTGGGCCGCAGCAGCGGCGAGGCGCGCATGGGCGGACAGCGCTGGCGCTGGACGCTGGACGTCGAGCCCACCCAGGAAGCCCGCGTGCGTCGTCTCGATGTCGCGGTGATCGCCGCGCAGGCCGATCCGCGCGAAGGCGTTGCGGCGCGCCTTGCCGCCTTTGCGAGCCAGCCGTGATGCGTCGCTCCGCGCGCTCCCAGCCTGTCGATCGGGGTTTCAGCCTGCTGGAAATGCTGGTGGCCGTGGCGCTGTTCGCGGTGGCATCGGCGCTGGCCTGGGGCGGGCTGCGTACGCTGCTGCAGGCACAGGAGCAGTCGGCGCAGGCCACCGCGCGCCTCGGTCGCCTGCAGTTCGCCATCGGCCTGATCGAGCGTGACGTGACGGCCGCGGCGCGGCGCGGGGTACGTGATGCCTATGGCGGGATGCGCATGGCGTTCGAAGGTACAACGCAGCGCATGGAGCTGACGCGCTACGGGCACGCCAACCCGCTCGCGCTGCCGCGCGCCGAGCTCGAGCGCGTGGCCTGGACGAGGCGCGATGGCGATCTGGTGCGCCAACGCTGGCCGGTGCTGGACCGCGCTGCCGGCACGCGGCCGGTCGAGGACGCGCTGCTCGACGGCGTGGACGCGCTGGGCCTGGTGTTCCTCGACGAACGCGGGCGCGAGCATCACCAGTGGCCGCCGCCGAATGGCGCATCCGGCGTCTTGCCGCGCGCGCTGCGCCTGACCCTGGAGGTCGAAGGCTTCGGCGAGATTGAGCGGGTGCTGGAACTGCCCGCGGAGCCGGCGCCGTGAGGGCGAACCGACAGCGCGGCGTGGCACTGCTTGCGGCCGTGCTGGTGGTGGCGCTGGCCACGGTGCTCATCGCCGCGCTGCTGGATCGCAGCCAGGCGACGCTCGCGCGCACCCGCAACAGCCTGCGTGCGGCGCAGGGCTGGGAGCTGATGCGCGGGGTCGAAGGCTGGGCCGGTGCGATATTGCTGCAGGACGCCAGCGACGCGCCGGGCATCGACAGCCGTGAGGATGCCTGGACCCAGGACATGCCGCCGATCGACCTGCCCGGCGTGCGCATCTTCGGCCGCCTGCGAGACCAGGGCGGCTGCTTCAACCTCAACAGCCTGCATCCCGGCGGTGCGGACGCCGCCGATGCGATCGCGCGCTTCGAACGGCTGCTGCGCGCACTCCGACTCGATCCGGCCATCGCCGAACAGGCCGCGGACTGGGTCGACGCCGATGCCATCCCGCGCCCGCGCGGCGCCGAGGATGCGGCCTATCTCGCGCGCCAGCCGCCGCTGCGTGCCGCCAACCAGCCCGTCGTCCACGTGTCCGAACTTCGCCTGCTGCCGGGCGTCACGCCCGAGGTCTATGCGGCACTGGCGCCGGAGGTTTGCGCACTGCCGGCCGACACCCCGATCAATCTCAATTTCGCCAGTCCGGCGCTCTGGATGAGTCTTTCGGAGGCGATGACGCCCTCAATGGCCGAACGCCTGGCGCGCGACGGACGCGCCAGCTATGCCTCGAACGACGAGGTGCAGCGCGAGCTGGCCCAGCTCGGCCTGCCGCCGACGCCGCTTGCCGGCTACGCGGTGGGCACCGAGTGGTTCATTCTGGAAGTCACGGTGATCGCCGACGGCATTCCCTTCCTCTATTCCAGCCTCCTGCACCGGCGCCCGGGCCGCGTCGAAGTGGTGGTGCGCGCCAGCGGCAGGCTGTGACAGCGGCAGGGCGCCGCCACAGCCTGTGCCCATCCGGTTCCCAATGCGCCTGCACCTGTTGCATGGCAGCGCGCACGCGGCGACTGCGGCTAGAATCGACCGGATTGCATCGAGCCCGCCATGTCCCATCGCCATCTGATCCGAATCCTCGACGACGAACGCGCCCATTGGCTGGCGCTGGATCGCGCTGGGCGGGTGCTGGCAGGACCGACGCCGGGATTCCCGCCGCACGCGCCGGAGGGCGATGTCGTGGTCCTCGTGCCCAGCGCCGAAGTGCTCCTGCTCGCGGCGCCGCGCATTGCGCGCCAGCGCCGCCAGCTCGAACGCGGCCTGCCGTTCGCCATCGAGGACCAGCTCAGCGAAGCGGTTGAACACAGCCACGTGGCTGTGATCGACGACGGCCAGCCCGATACGGTGTTGGCGGCCGCCGCGTCGCGCGGACGCATGGACGCATGGCTGGCATTGCTGTCCGCGCATGGCGTACGCGCCGACTGGCTGCTGCCCGAAGGCCTCCTGCTGCCGTGCGACGACGGTCCCGTACTGCTCTTGGATGGCGACCTCGCGACGCTGCGCCACGCGCGCGGCGGCCTGCTGTCGGGGCGCGTGGAGG
This sequence comes from uncultured Chiayiivirga sp., assembly GCA_934525595.1. Lineage (GTDB taxonomy): Bacteria > Pseudomonadota > Gammaproteobacteria > Xanthomonadales > Xanthomonadaceae > Denitratimonas. The sequence continues at coordinate 121,562 of CAKSZJ010000003.1, forward strand.
AGGTTGAAGGTTGGCTGGCGCTGCTCGCCGATGCGGGCACGGCCGCGCCGCTGCGCGTGCTGGGCGAGGCGGCCGGTGTTTCGATCGAGTGGCCCGCGGAGGTCGAGCACGTGCCGATCGACGTGCCCGCCTGGCTGGCGTCGCGTCTGGCGACGATCGAACTGCGCGAAAGCAATCTCCTGGTCGGCGCCTACCGTCCGGAGGGAGCGCGCGCACGTTGCGGACGCGGCTGGGCCTGGGCAGCGATTCTGGTGGCCGCCAGCGCGATGCTGGCCATGACCTTGATGGCGGTCGAACGCTGGCAGCTCGACCGCCTTTATGCCGGCCAGCGCGCGCAGATGGAAACCCTCCTGCGCGAGGCGCTGCCCGACGTGCAGCGCGTGGTCGACCCGCGCGCGCAGGTTGCCGCCGAACTCGCGCGGCGCGGCGGCGCATCGCAGGATGCCGGGGTTCTCGGGCTGCTGGCTCGGATCGCTCCGCTGCTCTCGGGCAGCGGTCGCTACACCCTGGACGGTCTGGAATATCGCGGCGGCACGCTGGATATCACCCTGCGCGGCGGCGACGTGGCCACGCTGGACGAGCTGCGCGAGCGCATGGCGTCCCTGGGGCTGGTCGCCGAGCTGATCGCCATGACGCCGGGCAGCAGCGGTGTGGAAGGCAAGCTGCGCATCCGCGAGGGGGCGCGATGAGCGCGCTGCGCCAGTCCTGGGAGAATCTTGCGCCGCGCGATCGCCGGGTTCTGGCGGCAGGCGCCGCGCTGCTCCTTCTCATTGCAATCTGGCTGCTGGTGTGGGAGCCGCTGCGCGAGGCGCGCGATGCTGCACGTCTGCGCACCGTTGCGGCGGCCAACGATCTTGCCTACCTGCGTGCGGTGACGCCGCAGCTGCGCGATTCCGCCGCTGCGCCCGTGCGCGACGGGCGTTCGCTGCTGGCGCTGGTGGATGCCACCGCGCGTGCATCGGGCGTGGGCGATGCGCTGCTGCGCGTGGAGCCTGTTTCCGCTTCGCAGGTACGGGTCTATTTCGAAGGCGCGGGATTCGATGCCCTGGTGGACTGGCTGGGTTCGCTGCAGGCCGGGCAGGGGATTTCGATCGGTGATTTCAGCGCCAGTCGCGCAACGGGCGTCGGGCGGGTCGATGCGCGCGTCGTTATTGAACGTCCGGGAGGTTGAGGATGAAGCGCCTGCTCTGGCTGCTGTTGCTGGTGATCGCCATCGTGGCGGTTGTGGCCGTCACCTTTCCGGCGAGCCTTGCGCTGCGACTGCTGCCGGCCGCCGGCATGCCGGTGCAGCTGGAGGAGGTGGCCGGCACGGTCTGGTCCGGCCGCGCGGGGCGCGTGTTGCGCAATGGCGCCGATCTCGGGCAGCTGCAATGGACGCTACATCCCGCGGCCCTGCTGCGCGGCCACGTCGATGCCGACCTGTCCCTCCAGGGGCAGTCGATGGAAGGCGCGGGGCACGTCATCGCGGGGCGGGGCGGTGACCTGCGCGTCGAAGCGGCCACGGCGAGCTTTCCTGCCGCGCGCATGGACCGGCTGCTGGATGTTCCGGCGCTGACCCTGACGGGCAGCGTGGATCTTGCGATCGAGACGCTGGAACTGCGCGGTCGGGTGCCCGTTGCGCTCGCCGGGCAGGCCATCTGGCGCAACGCCGGCGTGACGGGCACCGAGCAGGCCGCGTTCGGAACGCTGGAGGCGACGTTCGGGGCACTCCCCGGCGGCGGGTTCGGCGGCACCTTGAGCGACCAGGGCGACGGTCCGCTGGAGGTGGATGGAACCTTCCGCACCACGCTCATGGGGTTCGAGGCCCGCGCCACGCTGCGCGCGCGCGACGGCAATCCGCAGGTGCAGCGTGCGCTGCAGCACATCGGCCAGATGCAGCCCGATGGCAGCGTCGTCTACGAAGTTTCGGGCGGCCTTGCGAGGAAGGGATCTTGAGCGCAGCGCCCGCTCCCGATGCCGCCTTCCTGGATCACGCCCTCGACGTGGCGCGCCGCGCCGCGCGTGCCGCCGCGCGGATCATCGACGGCTATTACCTGGGCGATGCGCAGGTCCGCCTCAAGCCCGACGCCACGCCCGTCACCCAGGCCGACGTCGAGGCCGAAACCACCATCCGCGCGGTGCTGCGCGAGGCGTTCCCCGGGCACGCGATTTATGGCGAGGAAGCCGGGCGCGAGGGCGAGGGTGACTTTCTCTGGCTGGTCGATCCGCTCGACGGCACCAAGAGCTTCGTGCGCCGCAACCCGGTGTTTTCCACCCAGATCGCGCTGATGCACCGCGGCGAGCTGCTGCTGGGAGTGTCCTGCGCCAGCCAGTTCGGCCAGATGGCCTGGGCGCGGCGCGGCGGCGGCGCCTTTCTCGACGATGCGCCGCTGAACGTGGCCGATACCCGCGAGATCGCGCAGGCGGTGGTGTCCACCGGCAATCTCGCGTCGCTGGCGCAGGGGCCGCGCTGGGGCGCACTCGGGCGGCTCCTGACCGAAGCCAACCGCAGTCGCGGCTACGGCGATTTCCTGCACTACCACCTGCTGGCCCAGGGCAGCCTGGACGTGGTAATCGAATCTGACGTCAACATCCTCGACGTGGCCGCCCTCGCGGTCATCGTGCGCGAGGCCGGCGGCGTCTTCACCGATCTTTCCGGCGCCGCGCCGGACCTCGACACGCACAGCGTGCTGGCCGCCGTGCCGGCACTGCATGCGGGCGTGCTCGAACGCTTTCACGGATGGAACGATGCGTAAACTTCCCGACATACTCGACCGCCGCACGCTGGACTACGGCGGGCGTTTCCAGATCGAGCACATCGACCTGCGCTTTTCCAACGGCGCCGAACGCACCTTCGAGCGCATGCTGCCGCGCGGTCACGGTGCGGTGGTGGTGGCCGCGATGCGCGATCCGCACACCCTGCTGCTGGTGCGCGAGTACGCCTGCGCCGTGCACCGTTACGAACTGGGTCTGGTGAAGGGGCGGATCGATCCGGGCGAGTCGCTGGAAACGGCCGCGGTGCGCGAGCTGAAGGAAGAGGCCGGCTTCGGCGCGCGCCGCATCACCGTGCTGCGCGAGATGGCCCTGGTGCCGGCCTACATGCCGTACCACAGCTGGCTGGTGCTGGCCGAGGACCTTTACGACGAGCGTCTGCCCGGCGACGAGCCGGAGGAGCTGGAGGTGGTGCCGTGGAAGCTGGACGAGCTCGATCATCTGATGCTGCGCGAGGACTGTTCGGACGGGCGATCGCTTGCCGCGGCCTTCATCGTGCGCGAGTACCTGCGCCTGCGCGAGGAAGGGCGGCTGCCGCCCGACGCTCCGCGCGCCGTGGACGCGCCGATGTGAGCGACGCGGCGACGCCGGCACACTGGCACGAGGCACTGATCGATATTGCGCGCGCCGCGGGCGAGGCGATCCTCGACGTCTACGGCACCGATTTCGCGGTGCAGGCCAAGGACGACAGGACCCCGCTCACGGCGGCCGACCTGGCGGCCCACCGCATCATCGCCGGGGCGCTGGCGCAGCTGGCGCCCGGGGTGCCGCTGCTGTCGGAGGAAGGCGCAGACGTCGACTGGGACACACGGCGCGCGTGGTCGCGCTACTGGCTCGTCGATCCGCTCGACGGCACCCGCGAATTCGTCAAGCGCAACGGCGAGTTCACCGTCAACATCGCGCTCATCGAGGACGGCGTGCCGGTGCTGGGCGTGGTGCATGCCCCGGTGCTCGGCTACCTGGTGCATGCGCGCCGCGGCGCCGGCTGCTGGCTGCGCGAGGCCGATGGTCGCCGCGACGCCGCGCTGGGTACCCGGCGTCCGGCGCAGGCACCGCTGCGCGTGGCCGCAAGCCGCTCGCACTTGGATACGCGCACCGCGCGTGTGCTCGACGCCATCGGCGAACACGAGCGCATGGGGCTGGGCTCTTCGCTCAAGTTCTGCCGCATCGCCGAAGGCCGTGCCGACGTCTACCCGCGCTTTGGCCCGACTTCGGAGTGGGATACCGCCGCGGGTCAATGCGTGCTGGAGGCTGCGGGCGGTGCGGTGCTGGGGCTGGACGGCGCGCCGCTGCGCTACAACCGCGGCCCCTCGCTGCTCAACCCGCACTTCATCGCGCTCGGCGACGCCGACCTGCCCTGGAAGACCTGGATCGATGGCCTCGATGGATGAGCTTCTGGCGATCATGGAGCGGCTGCGCGATCCGGCGCGCGGCTGTCCATGGGACGTCGCGCAGGATTTTTCCTCGATCGCGCCCTACACCGTGGAGGAAGCCTACGAGGTGGCCGATGCGATCGCGCGCGGCGACCGGACCGCGCTCAGGGACGAGCTGGGCGACCTGCTTTTCCAGGTGCTGTTCCATGCCCAGGTGGCGCGGGAGGAAGGCGCGTTCGATTTTTCCGACGTGGCCCGCGGCCTGCGCGACAAGCTGGTGCGCCGCCATCCACACGTGTTTGGCGATGCCGATGCGAGCGATGCCGACGCGGTGGCCGCGAGCTGGGAGGCGATCAAGCGCGAAGAGCGCCGCGCCAGCGATCCCGACGCAAGCGCCCTGGCCGGTGTCGCCGTCGGTCTGCCGGAGTGGCTGCGCGCGCTCAAGCTGCAGAAGCGCGCTGCGCGTACCGGCTATGACTGGCCCGATCCGGCCCCGGTGCTGGACAAGCTGCGCGAGGAAGTCGCCGAGGTCGAAGCCGAGCTGGCCGCAGGCGGCGATCCCGCGCGGCTGGAGGACGAAATCGGCGACGTGCTGTTCGTTTGCGTCAATCTCGCGCGCCACGCCAGCGTCGATCCCGGCGCCGCGCTGCGCCGCGCCAACGCAAAATTCGAACGCCGCTTCCGCGCCATGGAAACCCTCGCCGCGGAGCGCGGGCTGGCCTTCGACGCGCTCGATCTGGCGGCGCAGGAGGCGCTCTGGCGCGAGGTCAAGCGCGCCGAGTGACGCGATGCGACGTCAGCGCAGGAAGATCAGCCAGGCGGCCACGATCATCAGCGCGAAGCCGGCCAGATGGTTCCACTTGATCGGCTCGCCCATGAACCACACCGAGAAGCCGATGAAGACCGTCAGGGTGATGACTTCCTGGAGGGTCTTGAGCTGGGGCAGGGTATAGACCGCGTGACCCATCCGGTTGGCCGGCACCTGGAACAGGTATTCGGGCAGCGCGATCAGCCAGCTCACCAGGATCACCAGAAGGATCGGCGAACCCTTGAACTTCAGGTGCCCATACCAGGCGAAGGTCATGAACAGGTTGGAGCAGGCCAGAAGCAGGATCGGTATCAGGTAGGTCCAGAGCGTCGGTGCGGCGGGCATGGCGCGATGCGTTCCGTCAGGGTCCGTGGACGTGGGTGAGGCTCCCGGCCGGAGGCCGGAGCCGGGGGCGCAAGCGGCTGCAGGGGCGGCCGGCTGATCCGCACGCGCCTGCACGCTGCTTGTCTTGCAGGAGCAGGCCTGCCTGCGATTGCGCGTTCAGCACTCGATGACGTTCACCGCCAGGCCGCCGCGGCTGGTTTCCTTGTATTTTTCCATCATGTCGCGGCCGGTTTCGCGCATCGTCTTGATCACCTTGTCGAGGCTGACCTTGTGCTTGCCGTCGCCGCGCAGCGCCATGCGCGAGGCATTGATCGCCTTGATCGAACCCATCGCGTTGCGCTCGATGCAGGGAATCTGCACCAGTCCGGCGATCGGGTCGCAGGTGAGCCCGAGGTTGTGCTCCATGCCGATTTCGGCGGCGTTCTCGATCTGCGAGGGCGTGCCGCCCAGCGCTGCGGTGAGCCCGCCGGCCGCCATCGAGCAGGCCACGCCGACCTCGCCCTGGCAGCCGACCTCGGCGCCGGAAATGCTGGCGTTTTCCTTGTAGAGGATGCCGATGGCGCCGGCGGTGAGCAGGTAGTTGAAGATGCCCTGTTCGCCGGCGCCGGGAATGAAGCGCTCGTAGTAGTGCCCGACCGCCGGGATGATTCCCGCCGCGCCATTGGTCGGCGCAGTCACCACGCGCCCGCCGGCGGCGTTTTCCTCGTTCACCGCCAGGGCGTAGAGGTTCACCCAGTCGAGCGTGGTGAGCGGGTCGCGCATCGCGGCTTCCGGGCGCGACAGCAGCTCGTGGTGCAGCGCCGGGGCGCGACGCGAAACGTGCAGGCCGCCGGGCAGGGTGCCTTCGGCGCGCATCCCGCGCGCCACGCAGCTCTGCATTGCCGCCCAGATTTCCCTCAGCCCGCTGCGGATTTCATCGGGTGAGCGCCAGGCCGTCTCGTTGGCGAACATGATCTGCGCGATGGACAGGCCGCTGTCGCGCGCCTGCGCCAGCAGCTCGTCGCCGCTGTGGAAGGGGTAGGGAAGTGCGGTGGTGTCGGGCACGATGCGGTCGGCCGCCGCCTCGTCCGGGTTGACCACGAAGCCACCGCCCACCGAGTAGTAATCGCGCGTGGCCAGCACCTGGTCGGCGGCGTCGAAGGCGGTAAAGCGCATGCCGTTGGTGTGGAACGGCAGCTTCTGGCGCTTGTTCATCACCAGGTCGCGCTTTTCCTCGAAGCCGATGCGGCGGACGCCGCCCAGGTGCATGGCTTTCTCCTCGCGGATACGTTCCAGCGCGGCGGGCACGATGTCCGGGTCGATGAGGTTGGGCAGGTGGCCTTCAAGCCCCAGCATCAGGGCCTTGTCGGTGCCGTGGCCGCGCCCGGTCAGGGCGAGCGAGCCGAAGACCTCGGCGCGCACCCGGGCCACCTGATCCATCAGGCCGGCGTCGTGCAGGTGATGCTCGACGAAGCGCGCGGCCGCGCGCATCGGTCCGACCGTGTGCGAGCTGGACGGGCCGATGCCGATTTTCAACAGATCGAAGATGCTGACGGCCATGTCAAAGGCTCCGGGAAATGCAGGCTATTCTAGGGCGATTGCCGCGAGGCGGCGTGAACCCATGCGGGCCATGGATCTGATTCTCTTCCAGCGCGACGACTGTCACCTGTGCGATCGGGCGCTGGACGCGCTTGCCGGCGCCGGCGCGCCCGACTTCCAGAGCGTCTTCATCGACGGCGATGCCGCCCTGGAGGCCCGCTACGGCGCCCGCGTGCCGGTGCTGCGGCACGCGGGCTCGGGCGCGGAGCTGGACTGGCCGTTCGATGCGGCCGGCGCGGCGGGTTTCCTCGCTGGGCGCCGCTGAGCGACGCATCGTGGACCAGCCGGGTCCCGCAGGAACCGCGTCCTGCGTCCGGCGCCGATGGGGGCCTGTTCAGCGGTTTACCGGCGCGCCGCGGCCTCGGCCGCTTCCAGCGTGGCGATGGATTCGCGGATGCGCGCCAGAGGCCCGTCGGCGTTGCCGAACAGTTTGACGTGAAGATCCAGCGAGCGCTCCAGGCTGGCGCGCGCGCCGCCCAGATCGCCCAGGGCGAGCTGGGAAAGCCCCAGACCGCGCAGCGTTTCGGCGGTGGAATCGGATTCCGGGCCGAGCACCTTCTCGATCAGCGGCAGCACCGCCAGCTGCTCGTCCCGTGCCTCCCGCGCCTGACCGCTGTCGCGCAGCCAGTTGGCGTGGTTGCCGCGCAGCAGGAGGGTCATCGGCGCCTCCGGACCGTTGTGGCGCAGGGAAAACTCGTAGGCGAATCGGTAGTGCGGACCGGCCTCGGCCACCTTGGCCGCGATGCCCTGCTGGCGCAGCGCGCCGCCGAGGTTGCCGTGCACCATGGCGAGCGTCGGGGAGTCCTCGCCGAACTGGCTGGCCACCGGCCCGAGCATCGCCTTGAGAATGGCTTCCGCACCCGCGTAGTCGCGCTTTTGCAGGTGGAAGACCGAGAGGCTCATGCGCATGCTGAGCACCCGCGGGTGATCGAACCCCAGATCTTCGGAACGCCGCGAGATCATTTCCTGGAGCAGGGCGATGGCTTCGTCATACCGTCCCGCGTCGCTCATCAGGATCGCCAGGCGCATGCCGGCGTCGAGCAGCTGTGGATGGTTTTCCGGCACGCGTTCCCTGAGTTCGTCATAGGCGCGCTGCGCTTCCGCGCTGGCCTCATCGCGCTTGCTGAGCTGGCGCAGCGTCCAGCTCAGCCGCGAACGCAGGTCGGCTTCCAGCGTGGGGCCGGCGCGGCGCGGGTTGCGGCTCGCGATGTCGATCGCCTCGCGCAGCACGGCCTCGGATTCGGCGTACTGCCCCGCATCGACCAGGGCGGTGCCCAGCCGCTGCGCCACCAGCAGCGCCTCGCGGCTGTCGCTGCCGAGCCGTACGCGGGTCTGTTCGCGCGCGGCCTGCAGCTGTGGAATCGCCTTGCGCGGCTGGCCCATGCCGGTATAGCTCTCGGCGATCACCAGTTCGACCGCGAACCGGCCCTCCGGGTCTGCGGCCAGCTCCCTGGCGGCACGCCGGGCCGCGTCGTCGAGCACGCGCAGCATGAGGGACGGGTCGAGGTCGCGGGCAATGTCCGGATCCACGCTCGACAGCACGCTTCCCAGGAAGTCGGACGTCACGCGCGCGCGGGTGGCTTCGCGTTCGGCACGCCCCAGCGCCCAGGTGGTGGCGACCAGGCCGCTGACCAGGGCGAGCAGGGCGACTGCGGCGGCCGCGGTGACGATGCGGTGGCGGCCAATGAACTTGAGCACCGCCTGGGCGCGGCGCGGCGGCGCGGCGGCGACCGGATAGCCGTCCAGATAGCGGCGCAGATCCTCGGCCAGCAGCGCGACCGAGGCATAGCGATGCTCCGGATCGGTTTCCATCGCCTTGCGGACGATCCAGTCCAGATCGTTGCGCAGCGTGCTGAGCAGGGCGTCCGGAGTGGATCCGCACTGCCGTGCGCGGGTCTGGAGGGTGTCTCCGGGCAGCGAGGCGAGACGGCGCGAGGGGGTGTGGGCCTCCGGCACCGCGTCTTCCGCGGGCGGTTTTTCTCCCGTCACCAGCTCGTAAAGCAGGGCTCCCAGGGCGTATACGTCGCAGCGGCTGTCGCAGCGGCCGTCCGGATTGCGCTGCTCGGGACTCATGTAGCCCGGCGTTCCCGCCGGCTGCGCCTTTCCGCCAATGCCGGCCGCAATGCCGAAATCGATGATGCGCGGGCGGGCGATTCCGTCGACTTCCTCCACCAGCACGTTGCCCGGCTTGATGTCGCGATGCACCACGCCCTTCTGGTGCGCGTGCTGCACCCCGTCGCAGACGCGCAGGAACAGCGTGAGGCGGTTGCGCAGCGGAAGCGCGCGGTTCTGGCAATAGCGCGAAATCGGCTCGCCTTCGATGTACTCCATCACCAACCAGGGACGCCCGTCGTCGTCGGTGCCGGCGTCGTGGATCAGTGCGATGACCGGGTGGTGCATCTGCGCCAGCATCTGGCGCTCGACCTCGAAGAACGCACGCTGCCGGGTGTCCAGCCCGAGACTGTCGATGAGCTTGAGCGCCACCCGGCGCTGGTAGGCGCCGTCGGCGCGATGCGCCAGGTAGACCGCGCCCATTCCGCCGTGCCCGAGGAGTTCGTCGATGGCCCAGGGGCCGAAGCGGGTGCCCGGAGACAGGCTCGCGTTCGAGCCGAGCAGCTCCATCACGCTGGCGACGGGCTTGCCCACGCGATGGGTCGCCTCGTCCTCGATATCGAGCATCCGCAGCAGGTCTTCCAGAAGCAGCTGATCGTCGCCGGCGTGGCTTCGTGCGAAGGCATCGCGCGAGTCCGCCGGAAGCTCGCACGCGGCGTGGAACAGGTCCTGCAACCTCTGCCAGCGTATCTCGGTGCTCATGCCATTCTCGATGCGAGCCAGGCGCGTGCAAAGCGCAGGTCGCGCTCCAGCGTGGCGGTGGAAATGGCGAGAAGCTCTGCGACCTCCTCGTTCCGGAATCCCGCCAGCTCCGCGAGCGCGAAGGCCTGCGACTTTCGCGCATCGAGCCTGTCGAGCAGGTCCAGGGCATTGCCCAGGAGCGCAATGTCCGCCGGCTGCGGCGCTGGATCGACCAGGCGCAGGCTCAGGGTGGCCGGATCGACCTGGCCCGGGCGCACCCGCGCGCTGCGCGCCAGGTCCACCAGCAGGCGCCGCATCTGCAGCGCGGCAAAGGCAAAGAAGTGCTGGCGGGTGGGAAAGGCCAGATGGGTCTGCCCGAGGCGCATCCAGGCCTCGTGGACCAGTTCGGCCGCTTCCAGCTGCGGCCGGCGCTCGTGCTGCAGCTGCAGGCTGGCGATGCGGTGCAGTTCGGCGTAGACCTGGTCCGCCAGCGCGTTCGAGGCACCGTCCTTGCCATCCGACCAGGCGCGGAGCAGTTGCGTGATGGGTGCGTCGCTGGGAGGTGGAATATGCATGGCGGGAATGATACCTGCCGCGGGCTGTGACTCCAGCCGCCGGCCGCCTCCGTTGGCACCCGACTTCGCATGATGGGTGAGTTGCATGCGCGTGGCCCATGGAGCGTGGATTTGGGTGACAATGACCAGATGACTTCCGATCGCATCATCGCAGCCGGCGCCACTCAGGAAGACGCCGCAGCCGAGGCCCACATCCGGCCGCGCACGCTCGACCAGTATCTCGGCCAGCAGACGGTGCGCGAGCAGCTGCGCATCTACATCGAGGCGGCGAAGCGGCGCGGCGAGGCGCTCGATCACGTGCTGATCTTCGGCCCGCCGGGGCTGGGCAAGACCACGCTTTCCAACGTCATCGCCAACGAGCTTGGCGTGAACCTGCGGCAGACCTCCGGGCCGGTGATCGAGAAGGCCGGCGACCTCGCCGCGCTCCTGACCAACCTGCAGCCGCACGACGTGCTCTTCATCGACGAGATCCACCGCATGCAGCCGGTGGTGGAAGAGGTGCTGTATCCGGCGATGGAGGATTACCAGATCGACATCATGATCGGCGAAGGGCCGGCGGCGCGCTCGATCAAGCTGGATCTCCCGCCCTTCACCCTGATCGGGGCCACCACGCGCGCCGGCCTGCTCACCGCGCCTCTGCGCGACCGCTTCGGCATCGTGCAGCGGCTGGAGTTCTACACCGTCGAGGAGCTTGGCCGCATCGTGCGCCGCTCGGCGCAGATTCTGGATATCCCCTGCGAGCCGGAAGGCGCCGGCGAGATCGCGCGGCGCTCGCGCGGCACCCCGCGCATCGCCAATCGCCTGCTGCGGCGGGTGCGTGACTATGCCCAGGTGAAGGGTGACGGCGTCATCACGCGCGAGATCGCCGATGCCGCCATGGCCATGCTCAAGGTCGATCCAGAAGGCTTCGACCAGCTCGACCGGCGCATGCTCTCCACCATCATCGAGAGCTTCGACGGTGGCCCGGTCGGCATCGAATCCCTGGCCGCGGCGCTGAGCGAGGAGCGCGGCACCCTGGAGGACGTGATCGAGCCCTACCTCATCCAGCAGGGGTACCTTGTCCGCACCGCGCGCGGCCGCATGGCCAGCGCCAAGGCGTACCGGCACCTTGGGCTGGCGCCCAGGGCGCGGGATGCGGATGCGGGGCAGGGGGGTTCGGGAGCGCTGTTTTGACCCAGCCCGGCGCCCGGCCCCCGCACCCAGGATCCCGGCTGTTCAGCCTTCCGATACGGGTCTACTGGGAAGATACCGATGCCGGCGGCGTGGTGTATCACGCCGCCTACGTGTGTTTTCTGGAGCGCGCGCGGACCGAGTGGCTGCGCGCGCTCGACGTTTCGCAGCAGGCGCTGCGCGAGCGCGAGGACGTGGTGTTTGCGGTGCGCGGCATGCGGCTGGATTTTCTCGCGCCGGCGCGGCTGGACGACGTGCTCGAGGTCGAGGCTCGCCTTGCCCACGTCGGCCGGGCCAGCGTCACGTTCGCCCAGCGCATCGTTCGTCCCCGCGATGCGCGGGTGCTGCTGGAGGCCGAGGTTCGCGTGGCCTGTCTTGCGGCATCCACGTTCCGTCCGCGCGCCCTGCCCGATGAGCTGCAGGCGCAATTTTGCAATTCGATGATCGAGGTGAGCTGAAGATGATGTTCCTGGCCCTGCTGCAGTCCGCCGCTCCGGACGCCTCGCCGCTGCCTGATGCGCCCATTCCGGGCCTGCCCGCGGCGCCGGACGCCGGGCTCGACTACCTCCAGCTCATCCTGCACGCCAGCCTGCCGGTGCAGCTGGTGATCGCGCTGCTGATCCTGGCGTCGGTCGCCTCCTGGGCCATCATCTTCCGCAAGCACAAGGTGTTCGGAAAAGCGCACCGCGCGGCCGATGACTTCGAGGAGCGCTTCTGGTCCGGCGGCGATCTCGCCGCGCTGTTCCGCCAGGTGTCCGGAGGCGACACGCGCCCGAGCGGGCTCGCGGCCATCTTCGAGGCGGGGTTCCGCGAGTTCGCCCGCCTGCGGCAGAAGCGCGGCATGGATTCACGCACCCAGATCGAAGGCGCACAGCGCGCCATGCGCGCCAGCCTTGCGCGTGAGGTCGATGGGCTGGAGAGCAATCTCGAGCTGCTCGCCAACGTCGGCTCCATCAGTCCCTACGTCGGCCTGTTCGGCACGGTGTGGGGCATCATGATTTCCTTTCACGGCCTGGCCTCGATGAAGGAGGCCACCATCGCCACCGTGGCACCCGGCATCTCCGAGGCGCTGATCGCCACCGCAATGGGCCTGTTCGCGGCCATCCCGGCGGTCTGGGCCTACAACCGCTTCGCGACCAAGGTCGATCGCATCAACGTGCGCTACGAGGCCTTCGCCGAGGAGTTCAGTTCGATCCTGCAGCGACAGGCGCCGCACGACGACCCGTAAGGATCGCGCGACCCCGCCGCCGCCTTTCATCCGTTCTTCGAGTCCGCAGCGCGCCCGCCGGCGCGCGCCCGAGCCAGAGTGCACCCCATGAGCATGCGCAATCGCCGCCGCCGCAGGCTGAAAGCCGAGATCAACGTCGTTCCCTACATCGACGTGATGCTCGTGCTGCTCATCATCTTCATGGTGACCGCGCCGCTGCTTCGCCTGGGCGTGGACGTGAAGCTGCCCGAAGCCAACGCACGCGCCATGGAGGCGCCCAAGGATCCGATCATCGTGGGCGTCACGAAAGACGGGCGCTACCTGCTGACCCTGCAGGGTCAGGCCGTCGAGGAACTGGACGAGGCCGCGCTGGAGGCCCGCATTGCCGCCTTCGTGCGTCAGGAGCCCCAGACCGCGGTCTACATCGCCGGTGACATGGGCGCGCAATACTCGCTGATCTATGGCGCGATGGCGACGCTGCAGCGTGCCGGCGTGGTGCGGATCACCTTCATGGGCGAATCCGCGGGCACGGCGGGGCGCTGATCGCATGCAGGAGCGCCGCGACAATCTGCTCGCGATCACGCAGGCGCTGGGTCTGCACCTGCTGCTGCTCGGCTTCCTGTTCGTCGGCCTGCTGTTCCAGCGCACGCCCCAGCCGCTGTCGGTGGCCGGAGGCACGATCGAGGCCGTATTGACCGACACGCTCGCCGCGCCGCCTGCCGCGCCGCGCCCTGCCGCCGCCGCGCCGCAGGCACGTCCCCAGCCCAAGCCGGTTCCCGATCCGCAGGATGCGGTGCAGCCGCCGCAGCCGACACCGCAGGCGCCCGTGGCAAAGCCCGACGCGGTGGACCAGGAACGGGTCGTGCGCGAGGCGGCGCAGAAGGCCGAAGATGCGCGCCGCGAGCAGGAAGAGCGGCGCCGCCAGGAACAGGTGCTGCTGGAAGAGAAACAGCAGCAGGAGGTCGAGCGCCGCCAGCGCCTGGCCCAGCAGCAGGCCGAGCGCGACAGGCAGCTCGCCGACATTCGCCGCCAGCGCGAGGAGGCCGAGAAGCGCCGCCGGCTGGAAGAGGAAAAACTCAAGCAGCTCGCCGACATGCGTCAGCAGGCGGCGGCATCGTCCGCGCCGGTTTCCACCGCGCCGCCGTCCGATCGTCTGGGCAACCAGGGCACCGACGATGCCCTTCTGGGCCGTTACCAGCTTGCGATCCAGCAGCAGGTGGACCGCAACTGGCTGCGTCCCGACAGCCTGCGCCCCGGATTGCGCTGCCATGTCGGAGTCACGCAGATGGTCGGGGGGCAGGTGAGCGGCCTGGACTTCGCGCGCTGCCCGGCCGATGAAATCACCCGCCGCTCCATTGAAGCGGCGCTCATGCGCGAAGCGTTACCGTATCGCGGCTACGAAAGCGTGTTCCAGCGCAAGCTCAACATCCCCTTCTGTTATCCCGTCGAGGTCTGTGAACGATGATCCGCATCCTCCTGCTGCTTGCCGTCGTCCTTCTGCCGCTGCGCGGGCTGCAGGCGCAAACGCTGGAAATCGATCCGATCCGCGGCAGCGCGGCGGCGCTGCCCATCGCCGTGGTGCCGTTCGACTACCTCGGCATGCAGGTCGCGCCCGATACCGACGTGGCGGCGGTCGTGCGCGCCGACCTCAACCGCTCCGGCTCGTTCCGCACCCTGGCCGAACGCGACCTGGTGGAGCGCCCGCTGCGACAGTCCGACGTGAACTTCGGCACCTGGCGGCTGCTCAAGCAGGACTATCTGCTGGTGGGGCGCATCCTCGACGATCCTTCCGGCGGCTACCGCACCGAGTTCGAATTGTTCGACGTGGCCAGGCAGGAGCGGCTCCTCGGGCTGGCGCTCAACGGCCGTCCCGGCAACATGCGCGACATCGCGCATCAGGTAGCCGACCAGGTCTACGAGAAGATCCTCGGCGTGCGCGGCGCGTTCTGGACCCGCATGGCCTACATCACCGCCGTGGGCACCGGGCGTGACATGACCTACTCGCTGATGATCGCCGACGCCGACGGCTACAACCCGCAGACCGTGGTGCGCTCGCGCGAGCCGCTGCTGTCGCCGGCCTGGAGTCCGGACGGCCGGCGCCTGGCCTATGTGAGCTTCGAACGCGGCGCGTCCTCGATCTACATCCAGGATCTTTCCACCGGCTCGCGCGAGGTGGTGGCCAGCTTCAAGGGCATCAACGGCGCGCCGGCATTTTCGCCCGACGGGACCCGGCTGGCGCTGGCGCTCTCGCGTACCGGCAATCCGGAAATCTACGTCATGGATCTTGCCAGCCGCGCCCTGACCCAGCTCACCCACCACTGGGGCATCGACACCGAGCCGGTGTTCTCGGTCGACGGGCGCAGCATCCTGTTCACCTCCGACCGGGGCGGCAAGCCGCAGATCTACGAGGTGCCCGTCGCCGGCGGCGAGGCGCAGCGCGTGACCTTCAACGGTCAGTACAACGCGCGCGCATCGCTGGAACCGGGCGGCCGCATCGCCATGGCGCAGGGCGCCGGAAACGTGTATCGTATTGCGGTTCTTGACAGGGGTCACGGCAGCGGCGGGGAGGTGCGACTCATCTCCCCCGGCAACCTGGACGAGTCGCCGAGCTTCGCCCCGAATGGAAGCATGATTCTGTACGCCGCGCGCGAGAACCAGCGCGGCGTGCTTTATGTCGTATCCAGCGATGCGCGGGTGCGGCAGCGTCTGGTTCTTGCCGATGGCGACGTCCGGGAGCCCGCTTGGTCGCCGTTCAGGCCGCGGTAACTGCGCTGGGCGGGCTTTGTTGAATAATCATCCGGTTTGTTTTCCCTCCGATCACCTCACGCCTTCAAGGATTGCGTTTCAATGAACACCCTGTTCCGCGTCGCCCTTGTTTCCGTCCTCGTTCTTTCCGTCGCTGCCTGCACCAAGAAGACCAAGCCCGTCGAGCAGCCGCCCGAGCCCATTCCCGCCCCTGTGGTCGATACCACGCCTGTTTCCGACGGCAAGTACACCCCTTCCGATCTCGACACCGACTCCTGCCTGCGTCAGCGCGTGGTCTACTTCGACTTCGACCAGGACGTGCTGAAGCCGGAGTTCGCCGCGATCGTCTCCTGCCACTCCAAGTACCTGCGTGACCGCCCGTCTGCCCGCATCACGCTGGAAGGCAACGCCGACGAGCGCGGCACCCGCGAGTACAACATGGGCCTGGGCGAGCGCCGCGGCAACGCCGTGTCCTCGGCCATGCAGGCCAACGGCGGTTCGGCCGGCCAGCTCAACGTCGTCAGCTACGGCGAAGAGCGCCCGGTCTGCACGGCGTCGAACGACTCGTGCTGGGGCCAGAACCGTCGCGTCGAGATCGTCTACACCGCCAAGTAACCGATGTCGATGTCGCGTCATTTCGGCGTTGCCTGCGCAGCAGTGGTCCTCTGGGCCACTGCTGCGTGTTTTTCGGTGGCCATCGCACAGGGCGGTCGCCTGAGCCTGGCCGACCGCGTCGCCCAGCTCGAACGCCAGCAGCAGGCCGCACCTGCGGCGGTCGATGGCAACGTCGAGCTGCTCAATCGGATCACCCAGCTCCAGTCCGAAGTGCAGACCCTGCGCGGCATGCTTGAGGAACAGGATTTCAAGCTGCGCGAGATGGAACGCCGCAATCGCGACCTCGCGGTGGATTTCGACTCCCGCCTGGAGCGCCTCGAAAGCGGCTCCGGCGCGCCGCTCATCGACCGCGAGCCCGTGATGGGCACCGGCGGCACGCTCGGCGGCGTGGTGGGTTCGGTCATGGAGGAGCCCGACGTGCGTGCGCCGGTTGGCAGCAACGTGCAACCGCAGCCGCTCGGCAGCGCCGCCGCAGATGCCGTGCTCGAACCGATGGCCGATCCGGCGGCCGAGCGCGCCGCTTACGACGCGGCATTCGATGCGCTCAAGAACGGCCAGTACGCCGAGGCGGCGCGCCGCTTCCAGGCGTTCCTGTCACAGCATCCCGGCGGCGAGTTTGCCCCCAACGCGCAGTACTGGCTGGGCGAGTCCTACTACGTCACACAGAACTACCAGATCGCGCTGGAATCCTTCGAGCGCCTGCTCAGCCAGTTCCCCGCCAGCAACAAGGTGCCCGATGCGCTCCTCAAGGTGGGCTATTGCCACTACGAGCTGCGCCAATGGGATCTGGCCGAATCCACGCTCAACCGCGTGATCCAGACCTACCCCGACAGCACCGTGGCGCGTCTTGCCCAGGGCAGGCTGCGGGCGCTGCGGCTGGAAAACCGCTGATCCAGGGCGCGAGGTTGTCGATGGACGCCGCAGACGCCGAGGTGCTGCGGCTACGCATCACCGAGGTTTTCCTTTCTCTCCAGGGCGAGGCGCGCGACGCCGGCTGGCCGACGGTCTTCATCCGCCTGACCGGCTGCCCGCTGCGCTGCACCTACTGCGATACCGCCTACGCCTTCCACGGCGGCGAGTGGCGCAGCATCGATGCGCTCATGGCGCAGGTGCGCGCTTTCGGGGTGCGCCACGTCTGCGTCACCGGAGGCGAGCCGCTGGCGCAGAAGCGCTGCCTGGTGCTGCTCGAGCGCCTCTGCGAGGCCGGCTTCGACGTGTCGCTGGAAACCTCGGGCGCCATCGACATCGCGCCGGTCGATCCGCGCGTTTCGCGCATCCTCGACATCAAGACGCCTGCATCGGGTGAAGTCGCACGCAACCTGTGGAGCAATCTCGCCCACCTCACCGCGCACGACCAGATCAAGTTCGTGATCTGCGACCGTGCCGACTACGACTGGGCCGTGGAGGCGCTGCGGCGCGACGTGCTCGACACCCGCTGCACGGTCTGGTTTTCGCCCGGCAAGGGCCGGCTTTCCGAACGCGAACTGGCTGACTGGATCGTGGCCGACCGCCTGCCGGTGCGCTTCCAGATGCAGCTGCACAAGCTGCTGTGGAACGACGAGCCGGGGCGTTGACCCCTGCGGATGGAGATACCCATGAAAAAAGCGGTCGTGCTGGTTTCCGGCGGCATGGATTCTGCCGTGGTGCTGGCGATGGCGCGTGAGCAGGGCTACGCCTGCCATGCGCTCAGCGTGCGTTACGGCCAGCGGCACACATCTGAGCTGGACGCCGCCGCGCGCGTGGCGCAGGCGCTGGGCGCGCTGGAGCACAAGACCGTCGCGGTGGACCTGCGCAGCATCGGCGGCTCGGCGCTTACCGCCGACATCGACGTGCCCGAATCGCCGCAGGATGGCATCCCGGTCACCTATGTTCCCGCGCGCAACACCATCATGCTGTCGATTGCACTGGGCTGGGCCGAAGTGCTTGGCGCACAGCACCTTTTCTGCGGCGTGAACGCGGTCGACTATTCTGGCTATCCCGACTGCCGCCCGGAATTCGTCGAAACCTTCGAGCGCCTTGCCAACCTTGCCACCCGTGCCGGCGTGGAGGGGAACCGCCTGACCGTACACGCTCCGCTCATGGCCATGAGCAAGGCGCGGATCGCAGAAGAAGGCGCGCGCCTTGGCGTGGATTTCTCCCTCACCGTGTCCTGCTACCAGGCCGATGCACAGGGCCGCGCCTGCGGGCGCTGTGACGCCTGCCGCCTGCGCGCGGCCGGCTTCGAGGCCGCTGGAATCCACGATCCCACCCGTTACGCGCAGGACGCCTGAGCACGCCGCGCTTGTTCCATCGGCTCAGCCTTACTAAACTTCGCTCCTTTTCGCGCGCCGCACCTCCGGCGCCCTGACTGCGAAAGAGCGCCGGCTCACCCCGGCCGTGCAGCACACCGGGCCGTTAGCTCAGCGGTAGAGCAGTGGACTTTTAATCCATTGGTCGATGGTTCGATCCCATCACGGCCCACCATGCTGCGCCGCGGGGCGCACGCCAGCTACGCTATCGGCAGTCCGCTTACTGATAGCCCGCGCCATGTCCATCCATCGCCTCCCTGACACCCTCGTCGACCAGATTGCCGCCGGCGAGGTGGTGGAGCGGCCGGCGTCGGCGGTGAAGGAGCTGGTCGAGAACGCGCTGGACGCCGGTGCCACGCGGGTGGAGGTGGAGCTGGAAGAGGGCGGGGCGCGGTTGATCCGGATCCGCGACAACGGCGCAGGGATCGCGTGCGAGGAGCTGGCGCTGGCGCTTTCGCGTCACGCCACGAGCAAGATCGCCTCGCTGGAAGATCTCGAAGCGGTGGCGACGATGGGATTTCGCGGCGAGGCGCTGCCGTCCATCGCTTCGGTGTCGCAGTTCTCCATCACCTCGCGCCAGGCCGGGGCCGAGCGCGCCTGGAAGATCGAGTGCGATGGCGGACGCATGGGCGAGCCGGAGCCGGCGCAGCACCCGCATGGCACCACGGTCGAGGCGCGCGAGCTGTTCTACAACGTGCCGGCGCGGCGGCGCTTCCTGCGCGCCGAGCGCACCGAGTTCGGCCACGTCGAAGACCTGTTGCGCGCGCTGGCGCTGGCGCGCATGGACGTGGAATTGCGCCTGTCGCACAACGGCAAGCTGGTGCGAAGCTGGCGGCCTTCACGCAGCGAGGCCGAGCTGCTGCGTCGCCTGAGTGAGACGCTGGGCGCGGAGTTTCCGGCGCAAAGCCTGTATCTGGACGAATCCGCGGCGGGATTCCGCCTGAGTGGATGGGTCGGCCTGCCCACGGCGGCACGCTCGCAGGCCGATCAGCAGTATTTCTACGTGAACCGGCGCCTGGTGCGCGACCGCACCGTGGCGCACGCGATTCGCCAGGCCTACGCCGACGTGCTCTACCACGGCCGTCATCCGGCGTACGTGCTGTTCCTGGAGCTGGATCCGACCCGGGTGGACGTGAACGTGCATCCGGCCAAGAGCGAGGTGCGCTTCCGCGATCAGCGCCTGGTGCACGACTTCCTCTATCGCACCCTGCACCGCGCGCTGGCGGGAACCCGCGCCGGCGCGGTGGAGTCGGAGCCGCTGCGGCTGCCGGATGCAGTAGCCAGTCCGCCGCAGGGCACGCCGCCGGCCGGACTCACCGGCTACCCCGCATCCGCGCCCTTCGGCGCCCAGCAGGCGCCGCTGCGTCTCAACGTGCGTGAACAGGTCGGCGCGCTTGCGGCGCTCTACGGCACGCCGCAGACGCCGCGCGATGCGGGAGGGCCTTCCCCATCGCCCAGCGAGCCCGACGCCGCTGCGCCGCCGCTGGGCTACGCGCTGGCACAGCTGCACGGCATCTTCATCCTGGCCGAGAGCGCCGAGGGGCTGGTGATCGTGGACATGCACGCCGCGCACGAACGGATCAGCTACGAACGCCTGAAGCTGGCGCAGGACGGCGAAGGCATCCGCGCCCTGCCGCTGCTGGTGCCGATGGCGCTGACGGTGAGCGAGCGCGAGGCGGCGGCGGCGGAAGAGCACGCAGAGGCGCTTGAGGCGCTGGGTTTCGAGATCGACCGCAGCGGCCCGCAGAGCCTCACCCTGCGCGCGATTCCTGCGCTGCTTGAGGGCGTGGACACGCGCCAGCTCGCGCTCGACGTCATCGCCGACCTCATGGCTCACGGCAGCACCCGCCGCGTGCAGGAAGAGCGCAACGCGCTGCTGGGCACGATGGCCTGCCATGCCTCGGTACGCGCCAATCGCCGTTTGACGCTTCCCGAGATGAACGCCCTCTTGCGCGACATGGAAGCCACCGAACGTTCCGGCCAGTGCAATCACGGCAGACCGACCTGGGTGCTGCTCGACAAGGCGCAGCTGGATCGCCTGTTCCTGCGCGGACGCTGATGCGGGCGCGCCGTTCTGCCCTGCGTGGTCGATATCGCGGCCCTGCGGCCGGGCGTGAGGTGACGACGCATAATTGCGCGTATCGTGGCCCTGTCTCGCCCACACCTGGACATCCCATGCACCGCCTGTTGCTTGCCCTGCTGTTTCTTCCGCTGGTTGCCGTGGCCGCGGAGGATTCGGACCACTACCTCGCCCAGATCGCGCAGCAGCGTCAGGCGCGTGAAGAGGGGTTGCGGCGGCCGCTCGGCTGGCTGTCGCTGGTGGGCCTGCACTGGATCGAGCCGGGATCCCGTCGCGTGGGTTCGGCGGGCGACAACGACATCGTGCTGGCGGTGGGGCCGGAGCGCCTGGGAACGCTGGCGCTGGCCGAGGGCGTGGTGACGCTGGAACCTGCAGCGGGGGCGTTGTTCTTCGTCGATGGTGCCGCCGTGGATGGCGCGTTCGCGCTGCAACCCGACAGCAGCGGCGCGCCGACGCAGGTGACGTTCGACGAAGGCCGCAGCGGGTTCAGCCTGATCGAGCGCGATGGCCGTTTCGCGCTTCGCGTGCGCGATTCGCAGGCGCGGGCGCTGCGGGAGTTTTCCGGCCTGGAGTTCTATCCGGTGGATGCGGATTGGCGCATCGCGGCGCGCTTCGAGCCGCATCCGGAAGGCAGCACCATCGAGATCGCGAATGTCATCAACCAGCTGCAGCCGATGCCCAATCCGGGCGCCCTGGTGTTCGAGCGCGAGGGCCGCACGCACCGGATCGAGGCGATCGGCAACGAGGACGGCAGCCTGTTCCTGATCTTCGCCGACCGCACCTCGGGCCGCGAGACCTACGGCGCGGGGCGTTTCCTGGATACCGCCGCGCCGCGCGATGGCCTGGTGACGGTGGATTTCAACCTCGCCTACAACCCGCCTTGCGCCTTCAACGACTATTCCACCTGCCCGCTGCCGCCGCCGGAAAACCGGCTGGATATGGCGGTGCGGGCCGGTGAGGAAAAGTATGCCGGGGCGCGTTGATCAGCGCCGCATTTCACTCGAAATCATCGAAGAACACGCTGTGGCCGACGCCCGGCGCGAGCGTCCAGCCGATGTCGCGCAGCAGGTCCGGTGAAAGGTCGAGGCGGTCGAACAGCGCTGTGTTGATCGAGGGCAGCATCAGCATCCGCCCGCGCGCGGCGGTGCTGAAGTGCATCACAGAGGACGCCGAGCTCAACGTGCCTGGCGCATGGATCTGCGCCATCCCGCCGCGGCTGCCCGCGTCCGGTTGGCCAGGTATGAAGTCCAGCGTGAATACGGTGCCCGGTGCGGCCTGTATCTGTGCCTTCACCTGCTGCGCCAGCGCATGCGCGAGGGCCACGCTGGGGCGGGCGAGGGTGTAGTCGTTGCCGGAGAGGATCGGTACCGCGGTGCCGCCTTCGGGCTCGACGTTGCCGATCATCACCGCGATGGCGCCGGCCTGTTCGGCATGGCGTGACTTGACGTGGAACTGGCAGCTGCCGCGGTCGATCAGCACGATCCTGCCTGCCACCTGTGCCGCATTGCTCAACGGCGCGCAGCCCTCGGCGGGGATGGCGGCGACGACCTGTCCGGACAATCCGCCGCGCGGCACCAGCGCGCCATACGTGGCCGGCTGCACCACGCCGGCCAGCGGTGCGGCGCCCGAGCGCAGCCGCAGCGGCGGGCGCACGTAGGCCGGCAGCGCGCGTTGCACGTGACCTCCGGCCCACACCAGGTTTGGGTCGTTGGTGGCCGAGGCGGCGCGCTGGGCGTTGCTCATCTGGTCCCAGAAGCGCGCCTGCTGCAGATCGAACAGGAACAGATCGTAGACCGTGGGCGTATCCAGGAACTGTTCGCCGCTGGTCAGGTTGGTGGCAGTGTACGAGGCCAGTCCGTGGGTCAGCTCGTGCAATACCAGCGGCAGCAGCGGGAAGCGGTCGTCGGGCGGCGCGACGGCCGGGTTCAGTCCGTACCAGAAGCCGTTGTAGTTGGTCAGGCAGCCGGGCGTCACGTCCATCTTTGGATTGAACTGCGCCTGGATCTCCGGCGTTTCCGGCTGCATCGTGTCGCCGGCCAGCGCATTGCGGAGCGCCACCGGATACAGCACGTTGGGACGCGGCGCGTTCAGGAAGTTGTACCAGACCGACATCGGCCCGGCGAAGCCGAGGTAGACGAAATCGCCGGGAGTCACGGCGCAGCCGAAGCCTTCCTCCGGGAAGCTGACGTGTACCCGGATGGGTACCATGCTTTCGATCTTCGATCCCCATATCTGCGCGGCATGCTGGAACAACGCCAGACGCTGCGCGCCGAGCGTGGTGCCGGGATTGCCGTCGACCGGCATGACCGGCGTGGGATCGTTCAGGCCCTTGTTGGGGGCGTCACCATTGACGATCTGGATGGTGGCGGAGGACGCGTCGGAGCTGGCAAGGACGAGCGCGAAAGCGAGCGCGCCGGCAAACGGGATGGCGGAGAGGCGGATCATCGTGCTCACTCCCAGGCCGTGCCGTCGTCGGCGTGCAGGCGCTCGTGCGCGCGCTTTTCCAGCAGCGCGTGGTTGGCCTCGATGCAGGAAATGCGGATACGCCCATCCTCGCCGACGCTGGCGAAAAGGCCGTGGTCGGGCCGGTCCAGCGCGATCGACACGCTGCCATCGGGGTGAAGGGTGCGCTCGGGTTTGGCCGTGGGTGCGGGCTTGTCCGGTGCGGCCTTTCCGGGAGCGGGCGCGGCGGACAGGGCGAACGGAAGGGTTGCGGCCAGCAGGCCGGCAGGCAGAACGAGCGTGAAGCGGGTGGGCATGGCGGAAGCTCCCTGGAACACGTGACGGCAGGCGGATGCCTGCGCGTTCCTTCCAAAGGCGCAGAGCGCCGGAAAACCAGCTCAGGCCCTCTTCCGGTCACGGTGCACCGCGGCGAGCCTCAGCGCGGCGGCAGATCCAGCAGCTGGGGATCCAGGCGCGTTTCGAACCAGGTGATACCCCAGTGCAGGTGCGGGCCGGTGGCGCGCCCGGTGGCGCCGACGCGGCCGATGATGTCGCCCTGTTCCACGCGCTGGCCGGGCGTCACGTCGAGCCGGGACAGGTGCAGGAAGTTGGAACCGACGCCGTGGCCGTGGTCGATCAGGACGGTGCCGCCGGTGAGGTAGAGGTCCGGCTCCGCGAAGACGACGAGGCCGCCTGCGGGTGCCTTGATGGGAGTGCCCTGCGGGGCCGCGATGTCGGTGCCCGAGTGCGGCGCGCCGGGCGTGCCGTTGTAGACGCGCTGGCGCCCGAAGCGGCCGCTGATGCGGCCCTCGACGGGCCAGATGAAACCGGCGAACAGGTCTGGGCGGTCGTCGTCGCGCTGCCGCTGGGCGGCAACCGCAGCCTGTTCGCGCACGATGCGTGCGGCGATTTCCGGCGGCGGATCGACGGTCTTCTGGGGCACGCCGGTGACGCGCTCCACCGGCCAGTCGCGCTTTTTCACCGCCACCACGACGCGCTCGCGCGAGCCGTCGGGCAGGGTGATGTCCACGCGCGCATCGCGCGCCTCGTCGCGCCCGATGCCGAAGGCGAAGCGGCCGTCGGGCGAAACCCGCAGCGCCTTGCCGTGCAGGCTCACCGCGCTGCCCGGCCGGGTCTGGCCGAAGACGAGGCTGCCCTGCTGCACCGATTCGGGCAGGAGGTGTGTTGCGGCGGCTCCCGCAGTCGCGGTGCCCGGCAGCAGCGCGGATGCGAGCAGCGCGAGCAGGAGCCGCAGGCGGAACCTCACGCTCATCGCGCGAACGCCAGCCGCTGGCCGCGCGGTTCGCCGATCAGGCGCTGGCCGTCCCAGGCCAGCTCGCCGTTGACGAAGGTGGCGGCCACGCGCGAGGAGAATCGCGTGCCTTCGAACGGCGACCAGCCGCACTTGCTCAGCACGTTGCCGCGCTCGACGGTGTAGCCGGTGAAGGGATCGACGAGCACGAGGTCGGCGAAAAATCCTTCGCGCAGGAAACCGCGTTCGGCCAGGTCGAAGAGCTGGGCCGGGGCATGGGCGAACTTCTGCACCACCTGTGCGGCGTCGAGCTTCTTCTCGTGCACCAGCTCCAGCGCGGCGACCAGTGCCTCCTGTACCAGCGGCAGGCCGGAGGGCGCGGAAAGATAGGGCTGCTGCTTTTCTTCCAGCGTATGCGGGGCGTGGTCGGTGGCGAGCACGTCGATCCTGCCGTCGGCGAGGGCGGCGATCAGGGCGTCGCGGTCGCTGGCGTCCTTGATCGCGGGATTGCACTTGATGAAAGTGCCGCGCTCGGCGTAGTCCTCGCGGGAAAAACGCAGGAAGTGGATGCAGGTTTCGGCGCTGATGTGCTTGCGCAGGCGGCCGTCTGCGTCCAGCAGCGGACCGGGTTCGAACAGCGCCAGTTCGTCGGCGGTGCTCACGTGCAGCACGTGCAGCCGCGCGCCGTGCTTCCGCGCCAGGGATACCGCCAGCCGCGAGGACTTCAGGCAGGCCTCGCGCGAGCGGATGTCCGGATGCATCGATACCGGCACGTCGTCGCCGAAGCGCGCTTTCGCCGCGGTCTGCGCGGCCTCGATCATCGGGGTGTCTTCGCAGTGGGTGATGATCGGCACCGGAGCGTCGCGGAAGATCGCGTCGAGCGTGGCGGGGTCGTCCACCAGCATGTTGCCGGTGGATGCACCCATGAAGACCTTGATGCCCGGGGCGGCCTTCGGATCGAGCGCGCGGATCGCCGCGATATTGTCGTTGCTGGCGCCGAGGTAGAAGCCGTAGTTGCCACGGCAGCGGCCGGCGGCGCGCGCGTATTTTTCTTCCAGCGCGGCCGAATCGAGCGTCGGCGGCCGGGTGTTGGGCATGTCCATGAAGCTGGTGATGCCACCGGCCACCGCCGCGGCGGACTCGGTGGCCTGGTCGCCCTTGTGGGTGAGGCCGGGCTCGCGGAAGTGCACCTGGTCATCGATCATGCCGGGCATCAGCCAGCGCCCGTGGGCATCCAGCACCTGCTCGCCGGGACGCGCCGTCAGGCCCGTGCCGATCTCGTCGATGCGCTCGCCGCGCACGCGCAGGTCGCCCTCGTATTCGCGACCTTCGTTGACGAGGCGGGCATTCCTGATCAGCCAGTCGGCCATGGCGCTGTTTCCGTTGGGTGCGGGGCGGTCATGATACCGCCGCGCCGCATCGCCCTCGGGCGTGGCTCAAAGACGCGCCAGTGTGCGCTCCAAGGCATCGCGGTCGCGCGCGCGCAGCAGCGCGCCGGTACGCAGCCGCAGCGCGCGCAGCTCGCATTGGCGCACCGCAGCACGCACTTCCAGCAGAGTGCTCGGGTGCATCGAAAGCTCGGTCAGGCCCAGCGCCAGAAGCAGCGGCGTGCAGCCCGGATCGCCGGCCATCTCGCCGCAGATCGAAAGCGGCTTCCGCGCCGCGCGGCAGGCGACGACGATCTCGTGCAGGGCGCGGATCACGGCGGGGTGCAGCGGCGAGAACAGCGCTCCCACGGCGTCGTTGGCGCGGTCGGCGGCCAGCAGGTACTGGATCAGGTCGTTGGTGCCGATCGAGGCGAAATCCATCGCGTCGAGCATCGTCGGCAGCGCGAACGCGGCGGCGGGTACTTCGATCATCGCGCCCAGCGGGATGCCGCGCGCGACGGCGTGGCCTTCGCGCCGCAGTTCGCGCTCGCACTCGCGCAGCTGGTGGCGCACCGCGCGCAGTTCCGCACGCTGGCTGACCAGTGGCACGAGAATCCGCACCGGACCGTGTGCGGAGGCGCGCAGCATGGCGCGCAGCTGGGTGCGCAGCAGGGCGGGGCGCGCCAGCGCCAGGCGTACGCCGCGCAGCCCCAGCGCCGGGTTCGGTTCGCGCGGCAGGGTGATGCCGGAGGCGTCGGCCTTGTCCGCGCCAAGATCCAGCGTGCGCAGCGTCACCGGATGCCCTTCCATTGCCAGCACCGCGTCGCGATAGGCGGCGTACTGTTCGTCCTCTTCCGGCGGGTCGGTGCGCTGCAGGTAGAGGAATTCGGTGCGCATCAGGCCCACGCCGAAGGCGCCGAGCTGACGCGCGCGCGCCACCTCGTCGCGTGATTCGGCGTTGGCCATCAGGGCGATGTCGATGCCGTCGCGGGTGCGGGTGGCGGCGCTGCGCAGGCGGATGAGGGAGCGCTGCTCGCGCGCTTCGGCGGCCTCGCGTTCGCGCAGGTCGGCCAGATCCTGCGGGCCGGGGTCGACGATGATCTCGCCCCGCGCGGCATCCACCATCACCGCCGTGCCTTCGGGAATGCGCGCCAGCGCGTCGCCCGGCACGATCAGCATGGGCAGGTTGAGACTGCGCGCCAGGATCGCGCTGTGCGACATCGGACTGCCGCGCGATACCAGCACCGCCAGCACGCCGCGCTCGACCATCGGCACCAGTTCGGTCGGCGACAGCGTGTCGGTCACCAGAACGTCGCCGGCGATTCCGATGATGTCGCCGTCGTCCATGGCAGGCCGCAGCGCGGCCTGTACGCGGCCGAACACGTGGTCCAGATCTTCGCGCCGGCTGCGCAGGTAGGGATCTTCCATCGCGCCGAACGCCGCCGCGAGGCGCTCGTGATGCAGATGGAGGGCGTAGCTGGCGGTGTGGCGGCCGGTGCGGATCAGCGCGGTGAGGGCGCTGACCAGCTCCGGGTCGTCGAGCAGCATGGCGTGCAGATCGAGAAATTCGCCCACTTCCTGCGCCAGCGTGCCCTGGATCCGGTCGCGCAGGTGCGCCAGTTCGGCGCGGGTGGACTGGAGGGCCTCGACGAGACGCACGACTTCCTGCTCGACCGCCTCCGGCGCCAGATGACGCTCCTCGACCTCGATCACGCGCGATGTGCGGATCCGCGCGCGCCCCAGCGCCAGCCCGCGCGAGGCGGTGGTGCCGGAGAGCTGGCTGCGCACCTCAGCGCCTTCCTGGCAGGGCCGCCGCGCGCCTGGCTTGCAGTCGCGGCATCAGGGCACCTCCTGCTCGTCGAAGCCGCGCGCGAACAGCGCCGCGGCGGCGGCCATCGCCGCGTCCTCGTCCGGGCCTTCGAGCGTGAGCCGCACGCGTGCGCCCTGTGTCGCGGCGAGCAGCATCACGCCCATGATGCTCTTGGCGTTGATGCGGCGGCCGCGGTATTCGAGCGCGGCCTGACTGTCGAATTCCGAAAGCAGGCGCACCACCCGCGCCGCGGCGCGCGCATGCAGACCCAGCGCGTTGACGATGGTCAGCTCCTGCTCACGCATGGTCGAGCACGACACCGGTCTTGCCGCCGGCCATCGCGGTGAGGGCGAGCTCGCCGAGCGCCTGCTCGGGGTAATTGCATACCCGCAGCAGCATCGGCAGGTTCAATCCCGAAACCCGCCGCGCCGGCGTGCCGAGCTGGGTCAGGCGCGCGGCGAGATTGCTCGGGGACGCGCCGTAGAGATCGGTGAGGATCAGCACGCCTGCGCCGCGATCGACCCGACGCAGCGCGGCGCTGGCGTCCGGCAGGATCGCGCCGAGGTCGGCGTCGAACGGCACTTCGAAGTGCGCCAGGGGCAGCGGCACGCGGCCGAGCAGACGCTCCAGCAGCGCCGCGTAATGTGCCCCCGCGTTGGGGTGGGTGACGAGCAGGAGTCCGACATTCATGCGGGCAGTGTAGCCAAGCCTGCGGGCACCCGACGTGCGGGCGCGACCGGTCAGCCGTGCTCCAGCTGCGCGCGTAGCGCGGCGTAGTCGGCCGGCATCGGATCGGCGTGGGCCGGACGCGCGAGCAGGGCGGCCAGCGCCTGCGGCGGCGCCACGGTGTGGCCGATGAGCGGCTCGACGATGGTCTCGAACTTGGCCGGGTGCGCGGTCGCCGCCACGGCCCAGCTGCCGTCGGGCGCGAGGCTGTCGAGCGCGTGGATGGCGGTGGCGGTGTGCGGGCAGAGCGCCACGCCGTGGCGTGTCCAGACCTCGCGGAGCGTGTCGCGGATCACCGCATCGCCAACCGATATCGAGCGGAAGCCCGCGCGCAGCGCGTCCTCGTCGGGAACCAGCCAGCGCAGACGCTCGAAGTTGCTCGGCGCGCCCACGTCCATCGCGTTGGCGAGGGTCGCCACGCTGGGGCGGGGCTCGTACGCGCCGCCGTCGAAAAACTGCGGCAGCACGTCGTTGGCGTTGGTCGCCAGCAGCACCTCGCCGATGGGAAGCCCGATGCGGCGCGCGAGGATGCAGGCCAGCGCGTTGCCGAGGTTGCCGGTGGGAATGGCGAAGTTCAGCGATTCGCCGCTTTCCCTCCAGTGCTCCAGCGCGGTACTGGCGTAGTAGCTCATCTGCGGCAGCAGACGCCCGAGGCTGATGCTGTTGGCCGAGCTGAGCGGCACCCGCGCCTGAAGCTCGCCGTCGTTCAGGGCGCGCTTCACCAGCGCCTGGCAGTCGTCGAAACTGCCGGCCACCCGCAGCGCGCGCACGTTGTCGCCGAAGGCGCCGAGCTGGTGCGCCTGGCGCGGTGAAACGCGGCCGTCCGGATAGAGGATCACCACGCGCACGCCGGCAAGTCCGTGGAAGGCCCCGCCTACCGCCGCGCCGGTATCGCCCGAGGTGGCGACGACGATCGTCAGCGGATGCTGTGCGCCGGCGCGCAGCCGGCTCAGGCAGGCGGCCAGGAAGCGTGCGCCGAAATCCTTGAATGCGGCGGTGGGGCCGTGGAACAGTTCCAGCAGGCCGGTGCCGTCATCGAGACGGCGCAGCGGTGCGGGAAAATCGAAGGCCTGCGCGCAGATCGCGTCCAGCTCGCCGGCCAGCGCGTCGCCTTCGAAGAACGGGCGCAGCAGCGCGGCGGCGATGTCCGGTAGCGTTTCCCGGCCCCGGAAATCGGCGGGAGAAAGCGCCGGCAGGGATTCGGGCACGTACAGCCCGCCGTCCGGAGCGAGCCCGGCGGCAATGGCGGCGGAAAGACCGGCGGGAGCGGCCTGGCCGCGAGTGGAAACGAACTGCATCAGAGGATCTCCGCGCGCGGCCCGGCGACCGGCGAAACGTGAACCCGGCTGGCGTAGCCGGCGTGGGAAAAAGCCGCCTGCATCGCCGGCGCCGCGGTTTCGGCCTCGGCGCGGCTGGCGAACCAGGCGAAGACGCTGGGCCCGGCACCCGCGATGCTGGCGCCAAAGGCCCCGGCATCGAGCGCAGCCTGTTTGACCTGCGCGAATCCCGGAATCAGCGCCGCGCGACGCGGCTCGACCAGCACATCGGCGAAGCCCGCACGCAGCAGATTCTCGTCGCCGCGCAGGCAGCCGACGATCACCTGCGCGAGGTTGGCCGACTGCGCCACGAACTCGCCCAGCGCGTAGTGGCCCGTGAGCGCCTCGCGCGCGCGGCGGGTTTCCAGCACCTGATCCGGGTGCACGAGGACACAGTGCCAGGCCGCCGGCACCTCGATCCGCACCATGCGTTCGCCCGTGGTCAGCACCAGCCCGCCGAGCAGCATCGGTCCGACGTTGTCGCCGTGGCGCGACCCGCTGGATGCGGCCTCGCCGTCCAGCGCGAACGGGTAGAGCGCCTCGCGCGAAAGCGGCGCGTCGAGCAGCGCGTTGGCCGCCACCAGCGCCGCCACGCAGCTTGCCGCCGAGCCGCCCATGCCCGAACCCAGCGGAATGCCCTTGTCGATCTCGATCTCGAAGCCGAACGGCAGCCCCAGCGCCTCGCGCAGCGCGATCAGCGCGCGCCCGGCCGTGTTGCGCTCCGCCTCCAGCGGCAGCTCCAGATCCAGCCCGCGAATCGCTCCGATGCGGACCGCCGGCTCATCGATGCGCCGCACACCCACCCGATCGCCGGGGCCGGCAATGCTGTGGCCGAGAAGATCGAAGCCGACGCAGGCGTTGCCGATGCTGGCGGGAGAGAAGGCGGTAGGCATGGGGCAGGGCACGGTGGGCTTGGAATGGTGGCAACAGGGTATTACAGCGGCGATTCGAACCCATCGTCGAACAGACAGACGGGCCGGCAGCGGCCTGCCGAACACGGATCGGACTTCGGTACTCCCGCCTGCGGATACTCCACGCCATCGTGAACGCCGTCCCGGTCGGAATCGATCTGATTCGGATGGGTGCCGAGCAGGTATTCGAACCCGTCGATCAGCCCGTCGCCGTCGCTGTCCACGTTCGGATAGGCGTAGCCGAGCACCATGCTCGAACCGGCCGGCCAGGCTGACGTGTAGCCCTGCGCCTCGAAGCTGCTCCGGTCGCGCTCCAGAAATACCGCGCAATCGTCATCGGCGGTCTTGCATTTGAGCCACAGGCGTTCCGCGCCGCGTGGAATGCAGGCGGGCTCCGGCGTGCAGGACGGGTAGACATAGCCTTGCAGTCCCCGATAGTCGTACCCGGCGGTGCTGGCGGTCTGCACCTGCGCGGCGGACGTCAGCAGCAGAAAGTCGCGGTTGCCGCCGTTGCAGCCCGGTACGCCGGGCGTGCCCACCGGGCGGTGGCTGACGCGGGCAGGTGTTTTGCACTCGGCGTCGGTCAGGGTCGAACCGTCGGCTTCGTAGGCGCTGCACTGGAAGGAGTGGGTGCGGTTGCCGTAGGCATCGAGGGTGTGGAGGGTGCGCAGCTCCTGCGCGCCGCCGCCGCCGGGCTGGGCTTTTTCCTGGGTGAGCAGGCCGGTTTTTGCGCTGCCGGCATGGAGTACGTCGCCTGCCCCGATTCATCCACCCGGAACACCCCTGCCGTCGCACCCACTGCGTCGGAGACGAGGTCGCGGGCTGGCTGGGCGTGGGCGCCGGTCACGGCGATCAGCAGTGCGAATGCGCCCGCGAGAAGGCGCACCCGCGTCGTCGGTCGGAGCGGGCGGGCCGCCTGGGCGGGACGCCCGATGGGCGGAGGTGGTTCCTGTCTTTCGCGCGACGCATGAAGCTCTCCTGTCCAGTGGTCGAGATGGGCAGTGCACCCAGGCCCGTACGCCGCCGCGCTCTGGAAACCGGGCAATGAGCGCGCGGGTCTTATGGCGTGCATTTCCAAGCTGGGGCCTGCCAGCAGGAACGCCTGCGGCATCCTGCGAATCTGCCGATGGGACGGCTGGCGGCGGCGTTCCCTTTTCGTCGTCCGCCAATCAGTCGCGGGCGGCGCCCGCGCTGAATCCACGGGACAGGATGGCGATGGAAACCTTCCGTACGCTGCCGATCGAGCGTCGCAGGGTGGTACGCGATCTGATCCAGATGCTGGCAAGCAAAAAATGAGCTGCGCACGCGGTGCACGCCCGCGCAACCTTTCCCGCCGAGGTGGCGAGGAATCGCCTCAGCGGTACACCAGCACCGGGATTTTCGAGTGCGTCAGCACTTTCTGCGTTTCGCTGCCCAGCAGCAGGGCCGCCATGCCGCGGCGGCCGTGGGAGGCCATGAAGATCAGGTCGCAGCCGTGCTCGGCGGCGGCGGTGATCACGCCTTCCCAGATGGAATCGGCCATGCCGCTGAAGGCCTGGCAGGGAACGCCGGCGGCGGCGGCGCGCGCGGCGACGGCGTGCGCATTGGACGCGGCTTCCTTCATCGCCTCTTCGACGTAGCGCGTCTGATCGACCTGGACCTGCTCTGCGAAAGGCAGGCTGTAGACCTCGGCGCTGCTCCATGCCACCACGCGGGCGCCGAGCGCCTTGGCCAGTGCGATGGCCGCGTCCGCGGCGCGCAGCGACAGCTCCGAGCCGTCGGTGGGAACGAGGATGCTCTGGTACATCGCGGTGTCTCCGGCATGACGACGGGGGAATTGTCGCACCGCCGAACCGCGCACGCACGGGACTTTGGCCACATGCCATCGGCGTCGGCTTGCCGTAATGTTGCCGGCCTGCCATTCCGGAATCTGCCCATGCCGCCTCGTCTGACCTTCGGCCTTGCGCTCTGCGCCGCACTCATCGCCCTGCCTGCGCAGGCCGCCGGCAAGAAGACCGTCGAGGCTCCGGCCTGGGACGTCGCCGCTGCGCACGGCCCGACCAGCACGGTGGCCTTCACCACCGACGAAGGCACCTGGATGGATCTGGATGTCAGTCCGGACGGCCGCCGGATCGCTTTTTCCCTGCTGGGCGATCTCTACCTTCTGCCCATCGAGGGGGGCAGCGCGCGGCGCATCACCTCCGGCCCGGCCTGGGACGTGCAGCCGCGCTTTTCGCCCGACGGGCGCGAGCTGGCCTTCACCTCGGACCGCGACGGCGGCAACAACCTCTGGCGCATCGGGGTGGACGGCAAGAACCCGCAGCAGGTGACGAAGGAACGCTTCCGCCTGCTCAACAATCCGGCCTGGACGCGGGATGGTCAGTACCTGATCGGCCGCAAGCACTTCACCGGGCAGCGCTCGCTGGGCGCCGGCGAGCTGTGGATGTACCACATTGCCGGCGGCGACGGCCTGCAGCTCACCAGGCAGAAGAACGATCAGCAGGACCTCGGCGAGCCTGCGGTCTCGCCGGACGGACGTTACGTGTATTTTTCCGAGGATGTGACCCGCGGGCCGAGCTTCCAGTACAACAAGGATCCGCACGGCACGATCTACGCGATCAAGCGGCTGGACCGGGAAACCGGCGAAATCGACACCCTCATCGATACGCCCGGCGGCGCGGTGCGCCCGCAGCCCTCGCCGGACGGAAAATCCCTGGCCTTCGTCAAGCGCGTGCGCGAGAAGAGCGTGCTGCATCGCCTCGACCTTGAATCCGGCGAGGTGACGCCGCTCTGGGACGGCCTCTCGCACGACCAGCAGGAGGCCTGGGCGATCTTCGGGCCGTATGCCAACTACGGCTGGCTGCCCGATTCCTCGGCGCTGGTGATCTGGGCGCAGGGCCGGCTCTGGCGCGTCGCGGCGGCCGGCGGCACCCCGGTGCAGATTCCCTTCAGCGCCGAGGTGGAGCAGACCCTGGCCCAGCCGCTGCGCTTCGAGCAGACGCTGGAAGCGGGCCGCTTCACGCCGAAGATGATCCGCGACGTGGCCACCTCGCCGGACCGCGGGACCGTGGTGTTCCACGCGCTCGGCCATCTCTACACCCGTGCGCTGCCGAACGGTGCGCCTGCGCGGTTGACCGCCAGCGCCGGCGTGTTCGAATACCAGCCCAGCTTCAGCGCGGACGGACGCAGGCTGCTCTACACCACCTGGAGCGACGCGGAGCTGGTGAAAATCCGCGAGCGCGATCTGGCCAGCGGCAGCGAACGCGTGATCGAGACGCCGCCCGGGTTCTTCTACGGCCCGAGGTATTCGCCCGACGGAACGCGCATCGTCTTCAGCCGCAGCAGCGGCAGCGACCTGACCGGGGCGATGTGGTCGGGCGAGCGCGGTATCTACGTGGTGCCGGCACAGGGCGGTACGCCGCGCCGGATCGCGAAATCGGGTGACGCTCCGCAGTTCTCTGCCGACGGCAGGCGGGTGTTCTATTTCACCGGCGGCGGCTTGTCCAAGAAGCTGATGAGCGTGGGCCTCGACGGCGAGGAGCCGCGCGAGGTGTTCGACCTCAAGTATCCCGATCTCGTCTCGATCAGCCCCGATGGCCGCTGGGTCGCCTTCACCGAACTGTTCAACGCCTACGTCGCGCCGCTGCCGCAGACTGGCGGAAGCATCGCGCTGAGCCGCGACAGCAAGGCGATCCCGGTGACGCGGGTGAGTCGCGACGCCGGTTCCTACCTGCACTGGGCGGCTGATTCGAAGTCGCTGCACTGGGTGGTGGGCGACGAATACTTCAGCCGCAACCTGACCGATCTTTTCGCCTTCCTGCCCGGCGCGCCGAAGGCGCTTCCCACGCCCGAGAACGCCAAGGGCGTGACGCTGGGCATCGCGGCGACCGTGGATGCGCCGAAGGACATCGTGGCCTTCACCAACGCCCGCATCATCACCATGCGCGATGCGGAAAAGACGCAGGACGTGATCGAAAGCGGCACCGTGCTGGTGGAAGGCGACACGATCCGCGCAGTGGGCGCGAACGTGGCGATTCCCGCCGGTGCGCGCGTGATCGACGCCGCCGGCAAGACCATCGTGCCTGGCTATGCCGACGTGCATGCGCACGTTTCGCACTTCGGCGGCGGCGTGATTCCGCAGCAGAACTGGGCCTACTACACCAACCTCGCCTTCGGCATCACCACCACGCACGATCCCTCGGCCACCACCGAGTTCGTGTTCTCGCAGGCCGAGCTGGTGAAGAGCGGCGCGATGGTCGGGCCGCGGATCTTCTCCACCGGCACGATCCTCTACGGCGCCGACGGCGACTTCAAGGCCGTGGTGGATTCCCTCGACGACGCGCGCTCGCACCTGCGCCGCATGAAGGCCCAGGGCGCCTTCAGCGTGAAGAGCTACAACCAGCCGCGCCGCGACCAGCACCAGCAGATCAATCAGGCCGCGCGCGAGCTGGGCATGCTGGTGGTGGAAGAGGGCGGTTCAACCTTCAACCACAACCTGCCGATGATCCTGGATGGCGTGACCGCGATCGAGCACAACCTCCCCGTGGCACCGCTCTACCGCGACGTGATCGAGCTGTGGAAGCACACCGACGTGCGCAACACGCCGACCCTGGTGGTGAGCTACGGCGGGCTTTCGGGCGAATACTGGTGGTACGCGCGGGACAATGTGTGGGAGGACGGCAAGCTGGCGCGCTTCTTCCCGCGCGAGACGCTGGATGCGCGCAGCATCCGCCGCGAGACCGCGCCCGAGTGGGACTACTACCACATCGAAGTGGCCAAGGCCGCCAAGGCGCTGCGCGATGCCGGCGTGAAGATCCAGGTCGGCGGCCACGGCCAGCTGCAGGGCCTGTCGGTGCACTGGGAGATCTGGAGTCTGGTGCAGGGCGGCTTTTCGAACTGGGAGGCGCTTCGCGCCGCCACCATCGACGGCGTGGACCTGATCGGCCTCGGGCGGCAGCTTGGCTCGATCGAGCCGGGCAAGAAAGCCGACATCGTGGTGCTCAATGCCAACCCGCTGGAGGACATCCGCGCCACCGCCGACACCCGCTACGTGATGGTCAACGGCCGCCTGTTCGACGTGGACGCCGATATGGCCGAAATCGGCAACCGCGCGGTGCCCGCGCCCACCTTCTACTGGCAGCGCCACCGCGACGGCCGCAGCTTCGGCGCGGAATACGGCCCCACCGTGCCCTGCCACTGCCCCAAGTCGGGCGCGGGGCACGCGCATTGAGTGAAGTGAAGCCTGAAGAAATCTCTGAACAAGCCGATTGGAGCGGGCTTTCCCGCGATGGCTTGTTCAGAGGTTCCTGAAAGACACCGGGCCGCGTGACGCGGCCCGGTTGGCTTCGAATCAGCGACGGTTCGGCCGTCGCCGCCTCACTTCTTTCGGAATGGCGGCTTGCTTCCGCCCTTGCCGGGGCCGTCGAAGCGGCCGGCCGGGCGCGGTCGGTCGCTGCGGTCCGCGCCGGGGGTGTAGCCCGGCGTGCGGCGCGTCGGGCGACCATCGCCGGCCGACTCGGCATGCGGGCCGCGCGGGGCACGTGGCGGCGCGCCATCACGATCGCGGCCGCGCGGGCGTTCGGAGAATCCTTCACTGAAGCGCCCGCCGCCGCGCTGGATGCGCGGTGCCGGCGGCAATTCGCCTTCGTGGCGCTGGATGCGCAGCCGCTGTCCGGCCACCCACACGCCCTGCAGATGGGCAAGGGTTTCGGGCGGCATTCCGGGCGGCAGGTCGACGAAGCTGTGGTCGTCGCGGATGTCGATGCGGCCGATGTGACGCGACTCCAGGCCGGCCTCGTTGGCGATGGCGCCGACGATGTTGCCCGGCTTCACGTGGTGCTGATGGCCGACGGCGATGCGGTAGGTCTCGAAGTCGGCTTCGTGCCGCACCCGGGGCGGCTGCGGCAGCTCGGGGCGGTCGTCGCGCTCGTGCCGGTCACGACGATCGGGGCGCTCATGGCGCTCGCGGGGGTGGCGCGGGTTGTCGCGATCGTGCTCTGGGCGCGGCTTGCGCGCGGCGGGTTCGGGGTCGGGCGGCATCAAGAGCGGCACGTCGCCCTGGGTGAGCTTGGCGAGCGCGGCGGCCACGTCGAGCAGGGAGGCTTCATGCTCGCGCTCGTATTCGGCGATCAGGGTGCGGAACAGGTCGAGCTCGGCGGCATCGCCCTCCAGCACCTCGTCGATGCGCTGCTTGAAGCGCACCATGCGCTGATCGTTGACCTGGTGCGAGGTCGGCATCGCCATCGGTTCGATCGGCTGGCGGGTCGCGCGCTCGATCGCACGCAGCATGCCGCGCTCGCGCGGGGTGACGAACAGGATCGCTTCGCCGCTGCGCCCGGCGCGGCCGGTGCGGCCGATGCGGTGGACGTAGCTTTCCACGTCGTAGGGAATGTCGTAGTTCACCACGTGGCTGATGCGCTCCACGTCCAGACCGCGCGCGGCGACGTCGGTGGCCACGAGGATGTCGAGCTGGCCATCCTTGAGTTTTTGCACCGCGCGTTCGCGCAGCGGCTGGGGAATGTCGCCGTTGATCGCGGCGGCGGCCAGTCCGCGCGCCTGGAGCCTGTCTGCCAACTCCTCGGTACCCTGCTTGGTGCGGGAAAACACGATCATGCCGTCGTAGTCTTCCACTTCCAGCAGGCGCGTGATCGCATCGAGCTTCTGCATGCCGCCCACCAGCCAGTAGCGCTGGCTGATGTTGGTGGCCGTGCGGGTCTTGGCCTCGATCGCCACGTCCACCGGATCGCGCAGGTAGGTCTGCGCGATGCGCCGGATCTGCGGCGGCATGGTGGCCGAGAACAGCGCGGTCTGGCGCTGTGCCGGGGTCTTCTTCAGGATGGATTCGACGTCGTCGATGAAGCCCATGCGCAGCATTTCATCGGCCTCGTCGAGCACCAGCGCGCGCAGGTGCGAGAGGTCCACCGAGCCGCGCTCGATGTGGTCGATCAGACGCCCGGGCGTCGCCACCAGCACGTGTGCGCCGCGCTTGAGCCCGTGCAGCTGCGCGCCGTAGCCCTGGCCGCCGTAGATCGGCAGCACCTGGAAGCCCTTGAGATGCGCGGCATAGGTCTGGAAGGCCTCGGCCACCTGGATCGCCAGCTCGCGCGTGGGCGTGAGCACCAGCGCCTGCGGAAAGGGCAGGGTGGTGTCGATGTGGTTGAGGATGGGCAGGGCGAAGGCGGCGGTCTTGCCGGTGCCGGTCTGGGCCTGGCCCACGACGTCGCGGCCGGCCATGAGCGGCGGGATCGTGGCGGCCTGGATGGGCGAAGGCGCCTCGTAGCCGACGTCGGAAAGGGCCTGCAGCAGGGGGGCAGACAGCGAGAGCGCGGCAAAGCCTGCCGCAGAGAGTGAAAGGTCGGTCATGGGTCCATTATGGGCGCAGCAGGCCGCTGGCCGCTCGCGTTGGGGTTGTCGGTATCGGGGGACGGCCCTTCGGGCCTGGGGGGTGGAAGCGATGTGGGTGGGCGGCCGGGGCTATTTCTTGGGCTTGGGCCGCACGTAGAGCACGAGGGAGTGGTCCTGGATGACGTAGCCGTGCGCTGCGGCGATTTCGTGCTGGATCCGCTCGATCTCCGGATTGCTGAACTCGATCACCTTGCCCGACTCGATGTCCACCATGTGGTCATGATGCTCGCCGCGATCGAGTTCGAACACGGCCTGGCCGCTTTCGAAATTGTGCTTGAGCACGAGGCCGGCGGCTTCGAACTGGGTCAGTACGCGGTAGACCGTGGCCAGGCCGATGTCTTCCTCACGGTCCTTGAGTTCGCGGTAGATGTCCTCCGCCGTCATGTGGCGCGGACTGGCATTCGCAAGAATTTCCAGGATCTGCACACGCGGATGCGTGACTTTCAGTCCAACCTTGCGAAGCTCCTGCGGTTCCATGGATTCCTCCGTCGTTCCGGACTGCGGTCACGCCTGGTGGCGACAGCGTGGCACGGCTGACGCATCCCGGACAGGCGCGCCGGGCACCATTCATGCCGTGGAAAGGCCTAGTGTATCATCGGCGCGTCATTCCTCCCGCGTACCCATTCGATGCCCAAGCTTCTCGTTGCCGTTGCGCTGGCCGCCGCCCTTTCCGGGTGCGGGCTGCTCTACAAGGTTGATGTCTATCAGGGCAATCTGCTCGATCCCGATGCCGTGGCCCAGGTGCAGCCGGGCCTGACCAAGCGTCAGGTGCACAGCCTGCTCGGCTCGCCTTCGGTCGAGGATCCCTTCCACCACTCGCGCTGGGACTACGTTTCCACGATCAGCCGCCGCGGTGCCCCGACGACGGTCAAGAATCTCACGTTGACCTTCGACGGCGACGTGCTGGCCAGCGTGGAGGGCGACTACCTCGAGCACGACAATCTGGCGCTCTATCGCCACATCTCCCGGTACGGCAACCTGCCCAAGGACAAGAAAAAGAACCGCTGAGGCGCATCGCCGGGCGCCCGTGCCGCGATGCGGCCGGGCCGCTCAGCGCGTACCCTTCGCCGCCTCCGCGCGTTCGCGCCGCGCACGCTTGGGATCGATGGTCAGCGGACGGTAGAGCTCGATGCGATCTCCGTCGCGCAGCGGCTGATCGAGCGTGCAGCGATGCGAAAAGATCCCGACCGGCAGGCCGAGGGCGTCTGGAAACCGCTCTTGCACCGCGGGTTCCGCAAGCGCCTGTCCCACCGTCGCACCGCGCGCAAGCCGCAGCGCAGTGCTCCACGCCTGGTCTGGCCAGGCGGCGGCGACTTCGACGCGGATCGGATCGACGGTCATGTCCATTCGCGGTACCCGCAGCGGCGGTGCCATTGGCCCGCAGGGTGTGCGATGGGCGACAATCGGCGCACTGACAGGAACTTCCAGATGGCCAGCAAGAAAGCAAAGGATAGCGGAAAGGGCACCGGCACGATCGCCCAGAACAAGCGCGCGCGGCATGAGTACACCATCGAAGAGCGCGTCGAAGCCGGCATTGCCCTGCAGGGCTGGGAGGTCAAGGCGCTGCGCGCCGGACGCATCTCGCTCACCGAGTCCTACGCCATCGTCCGGCGCGGCGAGATTTTCCTTTTCGGCGCGCAGATCACTCCGCTCATTTCCACCTCCACCCACGTGCTGGCCGACGACCGGCGCACCCGCAAGCTGCTCCTGCATCGCAGCGAAATCGATCGCCTGATCGGCAAGGTGGAGCGCGACGGCTATACGCTCATTCCGCTGTCGCTGTACTGGAAATCAGGCAAGGTGAAGCTGGACCTTGCCCTGGCCAAGGGCAAACAGGCCCATGACAAGCGCCAGGCCGCCAAGGACCGCGACTGGGCGCGCGACAAACAGCGCGTCATGCGCCAGCACAACCGCGCGGCCTGATGAACGTCCCCTGCCGTGCACGACGCCAGCGCCTTGTGAAGCGGGGGGGCCTGCCCATAGACTGGCGCGTACCCCGGGGGTGTACTGGCTTCGACGGGGGTTGTGAGATTGTCTGGTGCATGCCGAGGGGGTGACTTTCCTCGTAAATCCAGTCGCAAACTTTTAGTTGCCAACGACGACAACTACGCTCTCGCCGCTTAAGGCGTAGCCCCGAACCCACTTGTGCCTGTGCTCGTGGATGTAGGGTCATCATCACAGGATCGCTTCGGACTGCCGCCTGTCGGTCCGCGGTCAAATCAAGCAGGCTGGTTTTCCGGCGCGCTTCGCACACCGTGCTGCCGGCGAACGAGATCCAACGGTGAGCTAAGCATGTAGTACTGGGCGTCAAGCGCCTTCGGACGCGGGTTCGACTCCCGCCACCTCCACCAATACCCAAAATCCCACCCCTCATCGGTTGGGATTTTTTTTGCCCGTTCCCCCAGTGTTGGCGCGGTTTTCGGGCCTGGCCTCGCGAGCGCCGCCCTTGCGAAGTCGTCTTTTTTGCCCCCACCGACGCCTCTCTGTTCTCCGTTTTCTCTGGTGGCCACGCGAGCGTTCTCGAGGCCATTTCCTTTGCTGGCGCGGGTTTAGAGGCGGTCGGTTGTGGTTGGCAACTCCTGTAGCGGTGGCGACCGAGTGCCAAGCGGCCACAAAAAAACCGCCCGCAGGCGGTTGCTGGCGTTGGGTGCGACGCGCTCACCCAGGTGGCTAAACTGCCCACCGCCGTATGGCGGCTTAGACTCCTGGCCGACACTTACCTGCGCTGCGCCGCCACCGCGCTACCACTTACCCGACACGTGGTAGTGCGGGGTGGTGCACCTCTGGCTACTGCATTTGGGAATTTGTTCGATGAGGCTCTGGGAAACTCCCGGCACGCATCAGCAACCAACACCGTGCGGAATGTGCTGGTGAACTACCTGCATGGTGTGGCCTTGGCTGGCCCCAGGAGCGCAGTCAAAGCACTGGAAGCAGGTTGGCCCGTTGTGATGGAGGGTGTCAGACGGCACTTTGAAGAGGACTCTGAAAAACCGGCCGAAAAGACAGAAGAGGTTCGCCTATGAAACGACTGAATCACAAGATCGCGCTCGTTACCGGCGCAGCACAAGGGATTGGTGAAGCCATTGCCGAAGCCATGGTTGGTGAAGGTGCCCAGGTGATCCTGACGGACATCCACGAAGCCTTGCTCCAGCGGACAGCGCAGCGGCTGGGCATGCCGGCGCTGGTGCTGGATGTACGAGAAGAAAACCATTGGGAAACAGCCATGGCGCGCGTTTTGGCAGAGCACGGTGCGCTGCATGTGCTGGTGAACAACGCGGGCATTACAGGCTTGGAAGACGGTGCGTCGCACGACCCGGAGCACACGTCTTTAGTGGAGTGGCGGCGTGTTCACGTCACCAACCTGGACGGTGTGTTTCTCGGCTGCAAGCACGCTTTGCGAGCCATGCGGCAACTGCCCCGGG
The DNA here is from genome assembly GCA_934525595.1 of uncultured Chiayiivirga sp. Taxonomy (GTDB): domain Bacteria; phylum Pseudomonadota; class Gammaproteobacteria; order Xanthomonadales; family Xanthomonadaceae; genus Denitratimonas. Next base: position 162,519 of record CAKSZJ010000003.1, read on the forward strand.
GGGCGTACGGCTCCATCGTCAACATCTCTTCACGGTCGGGCATCGTAGGGATTCCCGCTGCGGCCGCTTACGCATCTAGCAAGGCAGAGGTGCGCAACCACACCAAATCGGTGGCCTTGTACTGTGCAGAACAAAAGCTGTCTGTGCGGTGCAACAGCATCCATCCAGCGGCCATCCTCACACCCATGTGGGAACCGATTCTGGGCTCTGGCCCAGAGCGGGAGGCCACCATGCAGGCCATGGTGGCAGACACGCCATTGCGCCGGTTCGGGACGCCGCAAGAGGTAGCAAGTCTTGCGGTATTTCTGGCCTCAGACGAATCTGCTTACGTAACCGGCTCAGAGTTTCATGTGGATGGCGGGATTCTGGCCGGGTCTGCTGCGGTGCCGGGGCAGCAGTAGGTCTAGGTAGTGGGTAAGTGCTTCGCTCGCACCGTATAGATTCCCAATTTTTCCCCTTACCGCCGTGCATGTGGGTTGCTCCAATCTGACCGACTGATTCAAGCCGCTTAGCGTATGTACGCCCAGTCATGTCCACCGACCGATAACGCTGCCAAATAGTGGCGACCGAGTGCCAAGCGGCCACAAAAAAGTTCTGGTGTCAAGTCCTTTGTGCAAATCACGCAGGACTTGAAACCGTATATGGGACAGTAGGTTAGCTC